>JADBJJ010000032.1 GCA_014874475.1 Chloroflexota bacterium | reverse complement strand
GGGTGTGCGCCAGGCGGCAGCGGAGGCGCTGGGGAAAATCGGGGACCCGCGGGCGGTGAAGCCTTTCATCCAGGCCCTGAAGGATGGGGATTGGCGGGTGCGCTGGGCGGCAGCGGAGGCGCTGGGGAGAATTGGAGACCGGCAGGCGGTGGAGCTCCTCATCCCGGCCCTGAAGGATGAGGATTGGCGGGTGCGCCAGGCGGCAGCGGAGGCGCTGGGGGAAATCGGAGACCGGCGGGCGGTGGAGCTCCTCATCCAGGCCCTGAAGGATGAGGATTGGCTGGTGGGCCAGGTGGCGGCGGAGGCGCTGGAAAAAGTTCTCGCTGCCGCTCCTTTTCCGGTGGAGCCCGGTTCACGCCGCGAGGAAATCAACCGCCTGCGCTCCTGGGCCAAGCAGGTGGAAAAGATGCCCCGCAGCGATGAAAGCCGCCAAGTGCTGGCTGCCATCCGTGCCCGCCTGGAGCGCCTCCAGTTGGCGGAACAGCCGGCCATAGACCCGCTGAATCCCCCGCCCTCGTGGTGGAAGCGGATGCCGGTAGGGATACGGATGGCCGTGTGGGCAGGTGTGGCGGGAGTGCTTGGCTATCTGCTATCCCTGGCGGCGGACCCGGATGGGGCGTTGCCCCATTGGCTTCGGATACCGTTTATCTTCTTGCTCTCGGGCCTGGGCGGGTGGGTCGGCTGGAGAATGGAGCGGGAGAAGGACGCTGGAGGATAAAGGAGGCGCCGGCGCGGATTTGCGAAAATCCCCTGCGTATGCTATAATATTCTTCAGACAACGGGTATTGGAAAGAAGGAAAGTGGGCCCCAACCCACTTTCTTTCACATATAGGGCCTTGCGTTTGGGAGGAATTTTCGGGTATGAAAAATGAACTGCTGCTGGCCTTCAATCAGATTTGCGCTGAGCGGAATCTCTCGCGAGAGGTGGTGATGGAGGCCATCCGCGCGGCGATCGTCTCCGCTTATAAGCGGGATGTAGGCGCGCCTTCTTATCAGAATGTCACCGCCCAGATTGACCTGGAGACCGGAAGGACACGCATCTTTGTCGAACGGCGAGTCGTGGCCGAGGTCACTGACCCGCAGGTAGAGATTTCGCTGGGGGAGGCGCGGAAGATCAATCCGAACGTCCAGTTGGGTGAGGCGATAATGGTGGATAGCACCCCCAACGACTTCGGTCGCATCGCCGCCCAGGCCGCGCGCCAGCGGATTATGCAGTGCATCCGGGAAGCCGAGCGCGAGGTCCGTTATACCCGTATGGCGGAGCAGGAGGGAGAACTGGTCCACGGTGTCGTCCAGAGCATCACCCCCCAGGGGGTGATCCTGCATCTGGAGCGTACCGAAGCCATCCTGCCGCGCAAGGAGATGGTGCCGGGAGAGCAGTACGCCCTCCACAACCGGATTCGCGTCTATGTGCTGGAGGTCAACAAGACCCCGCGCGGGCCACAGATTATCGTCTCCCGCAGCCATACGAAATTGCTCCAGCGGCTGCTGGAACTGGAAGTACCGGAGATTCAGAGCGGTGCCATAGAGATTAAGGCCATCGCCCGGGAGGCGGGTTCCCGCTCCAAAGTCGCTGTGGCCTCCCGACAGCCCGGACTGGACCCGGTGGGGTCCTGCATCGGCGTGCGAGGGACGCGCATCCAGTCCATCCTCCGGGAACTGGGCAATGAGAAGGTGGACATCATTGAGTGGAGCCCCGATCCCGTAACCTTCATCGCCAAGGCGCTGAGCCCGGCCCGGGTCCTCAGTGTGGTGCTGGATGAGGATTCTTCGGAGCCTATCGCCTACGTCGTCGTCCCCGATGACCAGTTGTCGCTGGCTATTGGCAAAAACGGGCAAAATGCCCGTCTGGCGGCCAAACTGACGGGCTGGCGCGTGGACATCCAGAGTGCCACCGAAGCGGTCCAGTGGATCTTCCGGCAGGTCAAATCCGATCCGGACCTTGTCTCCGCTCTGGGCCCGACGGCGGAGTTGTTGCCGCAGTTGGAGGCGGCACTGGCACGCCGCAATCAGGAAAAGACGCCCTATACCTCTGAAGAATTGCTGACCATCCGCCAGGTCGTGGAGAAGGTCCGGAACTATCTTCTGGAGGTGAAACGGACGCGCAGAGGCCGCCGGAAGGAGCAGAAGGTGCGCGTCTCGGCGGCTGAAGAAGAGCGCCGGGCACGGGAGGCAGCGGTCCGGGCGGCGCGTGCCCGTATTCCTGCCCATACGTATCAGATTCCCGTTTCGGAACTGGGCCTGAGCGAGCGGACCCAGAAGCATCTGGAGCGACATCAACTGACCAGTGTCGGCCTGTTGATGGAGCGGCTGGCAGAGGGAGAGGAGGGGTTGCTCCGATTGGAAGGTATCGGTGCCCGCGTGCTGACGGAGATTCAGGAGGCGCTGGAATCGTTCCTGGCTTCAGTGTCGGCGCCCGCGGAGGAGGCTCCAGCGCCAGAATTTGCCCCTGAACCGGTAGCGCCGGTCGCAGAAGCGGTCCCCGTGGAGGAGGCGCCGCCGGTGGTGGAAGCGATCTCGCCGGTGCCGGCTCCCCTGGCAGAAGCGGTCCCAGTGGAGCCTTCAGTGCTCCCGGAGGAATCTATCCCGGGTGAGCCCGGGCCCCAAGAGGAGGTTCCCGCAGCGCCCGTTTTGATGCCCGAAGAAAAAGTCCCGGCAGAACCTGTCTCCCTGCATGAGGAGCCGGTTCCGGCCGAACTGTGGCCCGTTCAGGAAGAAGCGCCAGCGGCCGTGGAGCCCGAACCTGTGGCTGTGGAGGGGCCCAGCGGGATGCCGATTGCTCCTTCTCTGGAGCCGACGGCGGTCTCTATGGAACTTCCCGCCGGACTTGAGGTGGTAGAAGAGGAGGCAGAGGAAGAAGAGGCTGAGGAGTGGGAAGAAGAGAGAGTGGAACGGAGACTGGGCCGGAAGCCGACCAAGCGGCATAAGAAGCCCCGGCGGGAGTTCATTTATGACGAGGAACTGGGCCGCGCCGTTGCCATCCGCAAGCACCGGCGGCGTGGGGAGGACTGGGAGGAGTTTTAGTCCTTAATCACGGGTGGGAGGTATGGGTAAGACTGGAGGCCGACGCAAACACATCCCTCAGCGCACCTGTGTGACCTGCCGCACTGTGCGCCCGAAGCGGGCGCTCATCCGCATCGTCCGCACTCCAGAGGGAGAGGTATGGGTGGACGAAAAGGGCAAACAGAGCGGACGGGGGGCCTATCTCTGCGCGCAGCAGGTCTGCTGGGAGGAAGCGTTGAAGCGGCGTCGGCTGGATACGGCCCTGCGCACGACCCTGGATGAGGCCACGGTGGAGGCCCTCAGGGCCTACGCCCAGTCCCTGCCGGAACGTCTGGAGGAGACCGACGCAGTGGAAGGGTAGCCTGGGGCCGGGGTATGGAGGGGCGGCTCGTGCAGTTGCCCTGGGGAGCCGGGGACCCCCACTCTCCAGGGGTCGTTTCCTTTTGAGTTGCCCGCGCCTGGAAGGAGGACTTATGGCAGATAAGAACGATCGCGTGATAGAAATTCCGGCCCGCCTGATGGTCCGTGAACTGGCCCAATTGATGAACGTCAGCCCCATTGATGTCATCAAGCGGTTGATGTACGATGGCATTATCGCCACCATCAACCAGACCATTGACTACGAGACGGCGGCCATCGTGGCCTCAGAAATGGGGTTTGAGCCGCGCGAGGAAGCGGTCGCCGTTGCGGAAGCAGAGGCGGCCTTCACCGGGCCGACGCCTCTCTGGGAGCGGCTGTACGCTCAGGAGGACCCAGCGGATCTGCGCCCCCGCCCACCGGTGGTCACGGTCCTGGGGCATGTGGATCACGGCAAGACCTCGTTGCTGGATGCCATCCGTCAGACCGATGTCGCCGCTGGAGAGGTGGGGGGCATCACTCAGCATATTGGTGCTTATCAGGTAGAGCATAACGGGCGCCTCATCACCTTCCTGGATACGCCGGGCCACGAGGCCTTCACCGCTATGCGGGCGCGCGGCGCCCAGACCACCGATATCGCCATCCTGGTCGTCGCCGCCGACGATGGCGTGATGCCTCAGACAGTGGAGGCCGTCAACCACGCCCGCGCGGCCCGCGTGCCCATCATTGTCGCCCTGAACAAAATAGATAAGCCCACCGCCCAGCCGGAGCGGGTTAAACGACAACTGAGCGACCTGGGCTTGGTCCCGGACGAATGGGGGGGAGATACGTTCGTCATCCCCGTATCGGCCAAAAAACGGCTGGGCCTGGAAGACCTGTTAGAGACCATCCTCTTAGTCGCCGACGCGCAGAACATCCGGGCCAATCCCAACCGTCCCGCTGTCGGCACCGTCCTGGAGGCTCAACTGGACCGCAGTATGGGTCCCACCGCGACTGTCCTGGTCCAGAACGGCACCCTGCGGGTAGGCGACGCGATAGTTGCCGGGACGGTGTACGGGCGGGTGCGCCGGATGCTGGGTAGCCATAGCAAGCCTATCCGCGAGGCTCTTCCTTCCACCCCTGTTCTGATTCTGGGCCTCTCGGATGTCCCTACTGCTGGGGACATCTTTGAGGTGGTGGAGAACGAAAAGGTCGCTCGCGCGATTGCCGCTCAGCGGATTCAGGAGCGCGAGGCCCAGGCGGCTCGTCCTACTCACTTCACCCTGGATGACCTCTCCCGCAGCATCCGGCAGGGACAGGCCAAAGAACTCAACCTCATCATCAAGGCCGACGTCCAGGGCTCCATTGAACCCATTGTCTCCTCCCTTTCCAAACTGGGCAGCGAGGACCTGAAGGTCAACATCATCCACGCCGCGGCCGGCAACGTCACCGAATCTGACATTAACCTGGCGATTGCCTCGCGAGCCATCGTCATCGGCTTCCAGGTGATGGTGGACCCGGCGGCCCGTCGGCTGGCCGAAAGCGAGGGAGTGGACGTCCGCATCTACGACATCATCTACGAATTGATAGACGAAGTGGAACTGGCCCTCAAGGGTCTTCTGGAACCGACGTACGTGGAGAAGACCATCGGCAAGGCCGAAGTGCGGGCGACGTTTGAGATTCCCAAAGTCGGTCGGGTGGCTGGCTGTTACGTTCTGGAGGGAGAGATACGCCGCAACGCTCGCGCCCGTCTCTTCCGGCGGGGGGAGCAGAAGTTTGACGGTCCCCTGGCCTCTCTGAAGCGCTTCGCCAAAGACGTGCGCGAGGTGAGGGCGGGCTACGAATGCGGCGTTGGCCTGGAGGGATTCCACGACATCCAGGTCGGGGACATCCTGGAATTCTATGTAAAGGAACGGATGGCGCAGGGTTGATCCGGCGCCGCGAAACCATGGGCAAAAAATATCAGAAACGGGCTGCCGATTTGATTCAAACCCATCTGACCGATCTGCTCCAGACGCAGGTCAACGACCCGCGCCTGCAGATGCTGACCATCACCGGAGTAGAAGTGACCCTGGACGCGACCCGGGCCCACATCTATTTCACGGCTCTGGGGGACCTGGAGCGGCAGGCGGAAGTGCAGGCGGCGATCCAGAGTGCTGCTGGCTTCCTCCGTCGGGAATTGGGCCGGCGGCTGCGCCTCCGCAACACCCCCGAACTGGTTTTCCACTGGGATTCCTCCATAGAACGGGGTGAGCGCATCGCGGGCCTGATTGACCGTTTGCGGGAGGAGGAATTCTCAGGAGAAGGATGATCGCTTCTGTACCCCTCTCGCATCCGCTACTGGAGCAAATCGGTCAGTATATCCGTCGGGCGCGACGGATTGCTATCGTCACCCACGAACGACCGGACGCCGACGCCCTGGGCTCCAGCCTGGGACTGGCCCATGCCCTGCGTCGGCTGGGCAAAGAGGCCGCGGTCTTTCTGTTTGATCCTGTCCCCTTCGGCCTGGACTTTTTGCCCGGATTGGACCTTGTCGTTGCTGACCTGCCCGGACCCGAGACGGACCTGGTGATCGCGGTGGATGCCGGAGAACCCGCCCAGATCGGTGCCCGGATGTACGATGCCATCCTCCGCCTCGGCGTCCCGCTGGTCGTGGTGGACCACCACGAGAGCAATACCGGCTACGGGAGCGTCAGCGCCGTCTTCCCCCAGGTGGCCTCCACCGCTGAAGTGGTGTTGATGCTCATCCAGACGTTGGGCATTCCCGTAGACCGGATGGTTGCGACCTGTCTGCTGGCGGGTGTGGTGTTTGATACCCGTGCCTTCGCCATACCGGATACCAGCCCGGAGACGCTCCGATCGGCCGCGCGGCTGATGGAAAGCGGCGGTTCCCTTTATGAAGTGATGATGGCCTACCGGGGTCAGCATCCGTTGAGGGCGCTTCGGCTGTGGGGCGAGGCGTTGACCCGCATGGAGCTCCGGGATGGAGTGGCTTGGACCTCCATATCCCGGGAGATGTACCGGGCCACCGGGACGGCGATGGAGGATACAGAGGGGCTGGCCAATTTCATCCTGGACGCCGCCGATGTCCGGATCTCTCTGGTCTTTCGGGAGCGGCCTGAGGGGGGGATGATTCGGGTGAGTGCTCGCTCCAAGCCCGGCTTCAACCTGGTGCCGCTGGCCCGCTCCTTCCCCACCGGCGGCGGGCACAAGATGGCCGTCGGATTTGAAGTAGACCCACCTCTGGAGGATGCCATCCGGAGCGCCATCGCGCGTCTGGAGGAACTGCGTCGCTCCGGAAAACTGGATGACCGTTAACCCCCGGGACGGGGCTACACTCCCTGCGCCCTCTTTCGCGCTGATGGACGGTATCCTGAACCTCAATAAACCGCGCGGCCTGACTTCCCACGACGTGGTGGCGCGTGTGCGTGCCGTTGCCCGGCAGCAAGGGGTCGGCCACGCGGGCACCCTGGACCCGATGGCGACCGGCGTTCTCCTCCTCTGCCTGGGTCGGGCTACCCGTCTGGCCGAGTACCTGATGGATTCTCCCAAACTCTATCGCGCCCGCGTCCGCCTGGGCGTCACCACCGACACGGACGACGCCGAGGGAACGGTCATTGCGGAGAGGCCGGTAGAAGTGGACCGGATGGCGGTGGAGGCCGCGCTGGAGCAGTTCCGGGGTCCCATCCTGCAGGTCCCGCCGATGTACTCGGCCCTGAAGCAGGGAGGCCGCCCTCTCTACCGCCTGGCTCGCCAGGGCCAGACGGTGGAGCGCCAGCCCCGACCGGTGGAAATCTACCGCCTGGACCTGACTGCCTGGGAGCCTCCGGAACTGGCGCTGGAAGTCCTTTGCTCCCCCGGTACCTACATCCGGGCTCTCGCCCGCGACCTGGGAGAAGCGCTGGGGTGCGGCGCCCATCTGACGGGGCTCATCCGGCTGGCCAGCGGCGATTTTCGTCTGGAAGACGCTGTTGACCTGGAATCACTTACCCCAGAGAACTTGCCTGGTTTCCTGCTCCCTATGGACATGGCGCTCCAGCAATATCCGGCGCTCTACCTGAGTGAGGCTGACGCGCGCGCGGTCCGTCACGGTCGGGACATCCCACTGGCTGCCAGCCACGAAGTGCAGGGCCGTGACGTCCGACTGGCCCGCGCCTACGGCCCCGATGGCCATCTCATAGCAGTTCTGGAGCCTCATCCCGACCAGGGCGTCTGGCATCCGCGCAAGGTTCTGGGCTGAGAAGTTGCGCGTAGCCGGGCGGGGATGGTTCACAACGGGCGCCACGAAGCAAAGCGGAGGGGCGTCGAAACGGCCCTTCGCTGGGATTCGTGCTTTAACGTACGGAACCGGCCTTCTTGCGCGGCGGTGAATATTCAGCAAACCTCTATGGGGAGACCACCCACGAACGGGTTTTTAGACAATCTCTGAGGAGTCACCGGCTTTGGAAGAGTTCCGTCCCATCATTGCCGTCATTGGAGGCGCGGCGCCAACGCCAGAGGAGGAAGCCGCGGCAGAGGCGGTGGGCCGCGCACTGGCTGAAGGGGGCGCCGTCCTCATCTGCGGCGGGCGCGGCGGCGTTATGGAGGCCGCATGCCGGGGGGCCAAATCCGCCGGTGGCCTGACCATCGGCATTCTTCCCGGCCCCGACCGCCGCGAGGCCAACCCCTATGTGGACATCCCCATCGTCACCGGTCTGGGAGAGGCGCGCAATGTCGTCATTGTCCGGACGGCCCACGCGGTGATCGCCGTCGGGGGAAGTTACGGGACGTTGAGCGAGATGGCGTTTGCCCTGCTGTTTGGCGTACCGGTGGTAGCACTGGGGAGTTGGGAAGTGCGGCGCGAGGGGTATCCGCCCGCGCCCGTTATCTACGCCAGGACTCCGCAGGAAGCCACTGCCCGCGCTCTGGCCCTGGCCCGAAAAAGCGACCGGTGACCGGGCACCCTACTCTCTTGTGGCCCTGCGACCTGCATCTTGCGGTTGGCAACTTGTGACCGGTTATGGAACTCACCCACGACCTGGAATTCCTGAACCTCTCCGCGCCTTCTCATGTCACCATTGGAGCGTTTGACGGAGTGCACCGGGGCCACCAGCACCTCATCGGTGCGATGGCCCGGGCTGCCCATGAGGCCGGACGGGCCGCCGTCGCGCTGACCTTTGACCCTCATCCCGGCGCTCTCCTGGGCCGCAGTCCGACCGCCGCGCTGACGACGCCGGAGGAACGGGCCGCGCTGATCGCCGATTTGGGTGTAGATGTGCTGGTCATCCTCCGCTTCACTCCGACGATGGCAGGCACTCCGGCGACTCGCTTTATTTACCTGCTTCGTCGTCACCTGCAAATGGTGGAATTGTGGGTGGGGCCGGATTTCGCCCTCGGTCACCGCCGGGAGGGGAATGTACCTTTCCTTCAGCAATTGGGGGAACAGGAAGGGTTTGTCGTCCGGGTTGTGGAACCCCTTCAGTGGCGGGGAGATGTGATCAGCAGCACTCGCATCCGGGCCGCACTCACCGCAGGGGACATAGAGGAGGCGAACGGTTGTCTGGGCCGCCCATACCGCCTGACCGGGCAGGTAGTGCGCGGGCGGGGCTTGGGCCGACGGCTGGGCATCCCCACAGCCAACCTGGCTCCCCCGCCGGAGCGCCTGATCCCTGCCAACGGAGTCTATGCCGGGTACGCGCACACTCAGCATGTGGGCTCCTGGCCGGCGGTTGTCAACATAGGGGTTCGCCCCACCATTGCTCCTGACCACCTCACCATAGAAGCCCACCTGCTGGGCTTTGACGGTGACCTCTACGACCAGACGATGGCGCTGGATTTCATCGCCCGCCTGCGGGACGAGCAGACCTTCCCCAGCCTCAATGCGCTGGTGGAACAGATTCATCGGGATATCGCTCAAGCGAGCGAGATTTTACACCGTTCTGGCCCCGCAAGCCTTTGATTTTATCCCGCCCGCCGCAGCCAGTACCATGCGGAGCGGGGACCAGAAGGGTCTTCCCCTCCCTCTTGTCGTTCCAGTGTGAAGGCCGGAGAGAACAGACGGTAGACTGCTTCTGGAGCGATGCCCCGTCCGGGCGGACGACCGGGTCGGGGTAGAAACGCATAGAGCATGTAGAGGCCGCCGGGTCGGACCAGTCGGGCAACCTCTGAAGCGTACCGTTCCCGACCCTCTGGCGGGATGCTGTGCAGGCAACCGATATCTAGCGCCAGGTCAAAAGGGCTGGTCAGGAAACCCAGGTTGGTCACGTCGGCACGGAAGAAGCGGACGGGCAGGCCAGCGCGGCGGGCCCGCCGTCGCGCTCGTCCGATAGCGATGGCGGAAAAGTCTACCCCTACCACCTCCCAACCACGGCGGGCCAGGTAGAGACTGTTGGTCCCGGTCCCGCAGCCCAGGTCCAGCGCCCGCCCCGGCGGCAGTCCTCCTTGCTCCACCAGTTCTACTACCTCCGGCGGCGTGACCCCGGTGTCCCACGGCGCGTTTCCCAGAAGATAGCGGAGTTCAAAAAACAGGGAGCCCATCGGTTGGCCCTGCGGGGACAACTCTCGCGATTGTCCAGGGCAGGGGCCATCTATGCCCCTACGGTTCTATCACCACCGGTATCTCCCACTGCCCCGTCGTCGGGACGACCTCAAAGAACGTGTTGCCCGGCTTCAGCGGGATGGGGTTGCCCACTGGGTCGGTCAGGGTGAGCATATCCCACCGCTCTTCTCGGTTCCAGATGCCCTCTATCGCCACTCCGTCCCGCAGGATGACCGCGCGCCGGTAGGGGTTATCCTGGTTCCATAGCGCCCACTGGATAGAGAGCAGGCCGCTATGGGGCTCTTCCACGATATTCGTCAGCCACTGGGAGACGTAGAGGACAACCACATTGGCCGCGCTCAATTGCTGCCCGTCCAGCGCGTCGGTATGGGCCGTGCCGTTGGAGAAACGGAGATAGCGCCCGGAGGCCCTGTCGTACACCCATTCCGCCTCCAGTTGATGCCAGGAGATGCGCAGACGGCGGGCTGGCGCGCCCTCGGTCGGCGGTTCCCCAGAGAAGACCATGCCCTCCAGCCCTTGCTGTCGCCCTTTGACTCCGCGCGCCTCTGCCCAGGCCCGCACCTGCCCCGGGTCGGTGTAGCCGGTATGCTCCAGCGGGACATCCCGGCTGAAATCCCGATAGAAGGGGTCGGGGCTCAGCGTTTCCGGGAAACTGTAGGAGACGATGCGGTTGGGGTAGAGATCGGAATCCCGCATAATGTCCCGGACGCCGTCGCTGAAGCCCCAGCAGGCCAGCACTCCCTTGTAGATAGCGGCCAGTTCCATATCAATCAGCCGACCGCTCCGGACCGGGCCCACCCGTTGAGGTTCTTTGCTCAGATAGATGCCCGTCCAGCGGGTGCCGTAGCGGAAGCCCTCGTTGTAGTGCTCAAAAATGAGGTCGGCGCTGTTAATGCCCGCCTGCGGCCAGACGTGCTGAGGCGGGTAGTTGGTGATTTTAATGAGGACGGGCACCCGGTCCAGCAGCGCTTTATCTGCCACCACCTCGCCGGTCAGCGGGTTGACGTTCTCCGGGATGGGCGTCGGCGTAGGTAGGGGAGTTGGGGTGGGGGTGGGGGCAGGAGTCGGGGACGGTGGTATGGCCATTGCTGTGGGGCGAGGGGTGCGGGTGGGAGTCGGTGTGGCGACGGGGGGCATACTGCTGCAACCGATCAACCCGCCCAGAAGGGCGGATAGCGCTGTCAACAGTGTGATGGTAGACAGAAAGAGCCGAAGGGTACGGGAGGGATTCATCGGGCCTTTCTCCTTATGCGCGGGGTTCGTGTTCCATCTACGCCGTTATTCTGGCCGCAGATAGGCGATGGCCTTCTCTTCCTGGCTGTTCATCACCACGTCCAGAAGCCGTCCGTCGCAGACGGTGGGGATGTGGATAACGCGGACCACGTCTGCCAGGGGCGCGTCGGCGGGTAGCAGGGCAGGCAGGGCGTTGGGGCTCTCTTCAAAGAACTCGCGGCGGAAGAAGTCGCCCTCGTCGGGATAGAGAGCCAGCGGGTAGATATTGGTCTCCACCAGGTCCTGGAAAAAGTGCGTGCCGTAGGAGACCTCGGGAGTACCGGCGGGGCCGGCAAAGGCAATCTCTATCAGCATAGAGGTGTTGTAGATATCGGCGTAGCCCACTTTGACGCCCAGAGAGATGTTGGAACTGCCCCACCGTCCTGGGCCGAGGAGGATGTAGCGGTGCCCCGCCAATCGCTTGTTAATCCGTCCCACGACACGCCCGACCTCGTAGCGAGTGAAGTCATCCGGAATGGCCGCGTAGCGGTGCGGGTCCACGTAGACGACGTACTCCACCCCTGAGACGACGCCGTCGGGCACCAGCCGGGTGGCAACGAAGAGAATGTTCTCGGGGGCCAACGTCGTCGGCAGAGAGCGTGTGATAGCGACTTCCCGGCTGGATAGCGGACGACACTGAAGCAGATGGACGGCGAAACGAGGGCGCGGACGGCCAGGGATAAGGTCCAGGGTGAATTCTATGTCTACGGGGCGCCCGTACGCCTGCGCGAGCCGGTGGAGGATCGCCCGCATCAGGTCGGTGAAAGACCGTTCCCGCAGCAGGCGGTCAAAATTGAGAACGATGTTGCCGGGGGTAACTTCTCCGGCAAAGAAGATGTCCTTCAGATAATCATCCTCCCAGAGAGAGGCCAGGTACTCCAGGCCGGGATAATCCGGTCGGAGGACCTGGGCAACAGGGAGGGTGCGAAACTCGTTCGCCTCCAGGTCAATGACGTCTATCAGGTGCTGGGAGTACTTGCGAATATCGGCAGGGTTGACCTCAGGCCGCAGGGTGGGGTGGCTCAGAGCGACCATGCGGGGGTAATCGCCAGCGACGCGCTCCACTGCCCGGGTGCCCAATCCGCAGACGATGCGCATAAAGCCCTCTTCGGGGTTAATGCGCGGCGTCCAGCGGAAGGGATTGCGGCTGAAGGCCACCCCGGCGACCTGAGGGAAGAAGTATCGCCCATACCGGAAGCCCTCTACCCGCTGGATGAGGATGGCCATACGCTCATCGTAGTCCAGCAGGCCCACCTGTCGGCGGTAGAGCAAGGCGTCGGGGTTCAGCGTACTGGCGTAGACCTGGCGGATGGCGTCCAGGACTGCCCGCAGGTTCTCTCGCGGGGTGGCCTGATTGGGGCAGAAGACACTCTCGTACTTGCCTGCGAAAGAAGTGCCGAAGTTGTCCTCCAGAAGGCTGGAGGAGCGGACAATCAAAGGTACGTTCCCCAGGCGATCCAGTTCCCGGGCTAGCGCGTCCACTACGAAGGAGGGAAACTCGCCCTCGGTGAAGCGGCGGCGGATTTCCGGGTATTCTGTCCGGATTTCCTCTTCCGTTTTGTATTTCTGGTCAAAAAACGGATAGAGATTGTTGTGGGCGATGAAGTCGTAGAAGACATCGGCGCCCAGAAAGATGGACTCCGGGATGATGACATGCTCCTGGAGGGGGAGGGGGGCATCGGTGCTATCGGTCTGGAGGATTTTGTGGGCCAGCAGCAGACCGGCGGCTTTCCCGCCGATTTTGCCCCGACCGATGCGGCGACGGCGGATGGCTTCCAGGTCGCTGATGTTGAAGTACTCTCGCGCCACGCCGATGAAGCCCAACTGGTCGCTGATCATCCCCCGGATGATGACGACGTAAATCTGGCGCAGGTGGTGGATGATTTTCTCTTTCTTTTCGGGGGGCAACTGCTCATACTGTTCTGCCTGGGGGAAGAGAAGGTCCCAGGGCGCCAGTTCCGGGTTGAAAGTGAGGACGATCTCCTCCTCCGGCTTACGGGGACGGAGGGCGGCTCGGACGATTTCCTCAAATAGCGAGAAGGGGAGATTCAGGGCGAAGTAGAAGTCGGTCAGGTGGTCGCGGATGATGCGGATCCGCTCCTCCCACTCTTCCGCCGACTCCTGGAACAGAGGGTTGGTCAGTCCCTCTTCTTGCTGGGTAAGGATGGCTTTGGCCTGGACCTCGGATTCAAACTGCTCTGGGGTGATGACACCGCGCGCGAACATCTCCTGGCGCATCCGTTCCCGAATCTGTCGGGCCAGGATAGGGTATTCGGAGAGCGCCAGGTAGATGGCCAGGACTTTTGGCCATTCGTGCGGACCGGACGGTGCTTCATTCATGTGAACAGAATTTTACCACAAAGGCACGAGGGGCACAAAATGCTTGTGCCTTTCGGGCGATGTAAAAAACAGGGGCGACGCACTGCGTCGCCCCTTCGTATTTCGGGGAGATTGGGCACCCGGTGGATTATTTCCAGCCAGTGTCAATGGTGCCGTCCTTGATCCCTTTGGCGACCTCTTCCAGTTCGGCCTTCAGGCTGGCGGGGACTTCGTCATCAAATTCGTGGAAGGGGGCGATGCCCACGCCGCCATTCTTCAGCGTGCCCAGATACACACCGCCCTGGAACTGGCCCTCCTTGGCCATCTTGACGGCATCCCGGACAGCGATGTGCATATTCTTCATCACGCTGGTCAGAACCACCGGGCAGTACTCGGCGGCGCTGATGCACCAGTCGGTGTCCACGCCGATGAGCATAGTGCCGGGATGGTCCTTCACTGCGGCCGCGGTGCCCAGACCGACCGGACCAGCGACCGGCATGATGATGTCCGCGCCCTCGGCGATCAACTCCTCTCCAGCGCGGCGGCCGTCATCGGTGGACTCAAAGTTGCCCACGAAGAGACCGTCGTCCTTGGCCGTGTTCCAGCCCAGCACCTGAACGTTCGTGCCGTGCTTCTGGTTGTAGTAGTTCACCCCGTACTCAAAGCCGACCATGAAGATGGTGACCGGGGGGATTTTGATGCCGCCGAAGGTGCCCACCTTGCCGGTCTTCGTCATCCCAGCGGCCAGGTATCCGGCCAGGAAAGCGGCCTCGTCGGTGGCGAAGGTCAAACCCAGCACGTTGGGGATGGTCGGGTCATAGGCGAAGTCCACGATGGCGAACTTCACGTTCGGATTCTGCTCGGCGAATTTCTTGGTGTCGTCGCCCAGCAGGAAACCAACGGTGACGATCATATCGTAGCCCTGGTCAATGAACTGGGTGATGTTGGGGGCGTAATCCGTTGGCTGCTGGGATTCCAGGTAGGCGACCTCCACGCCCAGTTCCTGCTTCGCCAATTCCATCCCCTGCCACGACGTGGCGTTGAAGGACTTGTCGTCAATGCCGCCGACGTCGGTGACCATGCCGACGCGGAACGTCTTTTCCGGCGTCGGCTGCGGGCCGCAAGCCACCAGAGAGGCCAGCAACATCAAGGTAATAAAGGTCAGGACCCACTTCCGCATGGTTTTCTCCTCCTTAATTAATCGGATTTGGGGTTTGTTGGTAGATACATAGAAGGCTTGTGGTGAGTTCGGCGAATGCTGATCCGAAATAGTTCGCACACCACCTCCTGGCGAGATATTGGGATGCCATAGATTGCATCCTTCTGACGGTTTTATTATGCCCCAAATTTGCCAGAAGTCAAGCGCGGGTAGTCTCCCCATAGAGAGTTGCCGAACATTCGCCGCTGTGCAAGAATGCCGGGTTTCGTTTCCTGGATACGGGCGAGCGTACCATCCAGCATAAGTGTCATATTTTCAGCAGCACTCAGAAGGGAGGACTGCCCAAGCGCGCCCGGCACTCTCATTGCCAGAGCGCAGGGCGCCCGAAGCAATTTCTATTTCGTGAGAATCCGGTAAGGTGTCCGTCAGGTTGATGTTGGGTGACGGCAGAAAAGGCCGTGAGGGTTTTTTATGAAAATTCAGAGGTCCTGTCCGTGGTGTTCGTGGTAAGATAATGCTGGTCAGGCAAGAAGCGCTACGCACCGAAGCGCAGCGGAATAGCGTTCAGCCAAAGAAGGGGGGGTGCCATGGAACGGGGGAACTCACTGGTAGGCTTCACGGTTGTTATCGCAGTGATCGCTCTCTTCCTGGGTTTGGCCCTGGCAAATGCCGACATTATGAATCCCTACCGGGGCCCGGCCCAGGCCCGGGTGATAGAGCAAGAAGCGGAAATCCAGGCGGCGCGGGAGTGGCAGGCGCTGGAGATTGAACGGCAGGAGGCGCAAATTCGCCTGGAGGGGGAGCGGCAGCAGCAGGAGGTTAAACTGGCGCTGATGAAATGGGCCGGAACAGTTCTCGCAGTCGCCGGGGCGGTGGCGATTATGATGCTGGCCTACGGAGCGACGGCCTGGATGGTTGCACGGGCACGGCAGATCACCGCCGCATCTTTGCCTGCTCCGCCAGCCCATCGGGCCATCTCTCCGGACCGGTCGGTCAGATACGCGCGCCCTACGGATGCCCCCCGCTCGGTCTACAGAGCGGCTCCTGAGAGCGGAGGCGACGGAAAACATTCGGCCCCTTCCCCCAAACCCACTATCTGACCGACGCCTTGCGGAGAGGAGGTGTGTGATGCTTCCCAGAATGATGGAAGTCAGGCCGGATTTCCCCTGTGGCCTCCTCTTACCGGGGGAGGAATGTTATTTCCGGCTCCCAGGAAGGATGGTGATGGTTCAAGGGACCGGAATCCCCGCTCTGATCTTCTACAAAGACGGCCGATTGATCTGCGATTGCCCTGAGGCACAGATGAACGATGGAGAGTGCCAGCACACCGGGGCTCTCCGGGCCGGTTTGTGGGTCCACGTGTATATGTGCTCCAGGGGGCACGGAATCAGGACGCGCACCCGGGATTGGTTTCGGGGGAGAGGCCATTTCCTGAACTTTCTCCCGATGGCCGCTCCAGAGGCTTCAGTTACGGTTCGTTGAAAGGAGGGGCAAGATGGGCGGGACCCCGTTCTTTGACGTTCTTTGTGGAGTGGTCGTCGCCATCGGGCTCATTGCGGCGTTGTTCTGCCTGATTCTCACCGCAGTGGCCCGCCGAGAGCGTGAGGCCATTGGCCTCTTTGCACTGGCTGTTCTCTTTTGCTGCCTCCTGGTCGGTATCATTTTGTCAATTGCCCTCATCTTCTGAAGAAAGGGGGCCAAGTGAGACCGTCTCTTTACCTCTTCACATTTGTTCACGGCAAGGCTGTGCGTGTCGGCGTGGTCTGCGGGACATCCGGGGGGACGCTCCGATAAAGTCACTTTACGAGCGCGACCGGCTCTTTGATGACCCAACCACTACCGATCAGGTCGCCGAAATCGGTCAGGCGGCTGGATGCTGACTCTCTCCGCCTGACCGGCGTCATCGACCGGGTGCGGGGGATGAACGCGGCCGCATACAAACGCCCTTACTGTTTCCCGCAGAGGGGGGGGCCCTCGCCCGGTACTCTGGCAGTCGTTAGGGGACCTGGGGAATCCGTCACCCTTTACCGTACCGCTATCGTTCTCCCTGTCTCGGCCTGTGTCCGAGCCTCCGGCTAAGGGATGCCAAACCGGCGGAGCAAAATCTCCTCCAGCGTCGGCTGGCTGAGAACTTGCAGTTCATAGCGGACCCGCTCCACAGGGTAACGCACTTTCAGCAGACGGCGGATGTCCACGGGGGTTGCTGCCAGAACCAGGTCACAGGGGGTAGCGTTGATAGTATTCTCCAGGTCCCGAATCTGCTCGTCGCCGTAGCCCATCGCGGGCAGCAGGGGTCCGACGTGCGGGTACTTTTGGAAGGTCTCGGCGATGGAGCGGACTGCATAGGGGCGCGGGTCCACCAGTTCAGCCGCACCAAAGCGGCGGGCCGCCGTCACCCCGGCGCCGTAGGCCATTTCGCCGTGGGTCAACGTGGGACCGTCCTCTATCACCAGCACTCGCCGGCCCCGGATGGCCTCCGGGTCCTCTACAAAGATGGGCGACGCCGCTTCCACCACAATGGCCTGGGGATTCACCTCCTGGACGCTCTGCCGAACCCGTATGACTCCCTCCGGGTCGGCCGTATCCACTTTATTGATGACCACCACGTCAGCGGCCCGCAGATTGGCCTCCCCAGGGTGGTAACGGACTTCATGCCCGGGCCGATGGGGGTCGGCAACGACAATGTGCAGGTCCGGGCGGAAGAAGGGCAGGTCGTTGTTACCGCCGTCCCAGACGATGATATCGGCCTCCTCTTCGGCCTGCCGCAGGATGCGCTCGTAGTCCACCCCTGCGTAGACGATCACCCCCCGTTCTATGTGGGGCTCGTACTCCTCCCGTTCCTCAATAGTACAGCGATAGCGGTCCAGGTCCTCGTAAGTGGCGAAGCGCTGGACGATCTGGGTGGTCAGGTCGCCATAGGGCATGGGATGGCGGACGACAACGACCTGGCGCCCCATCCGGCGCAGGACATCACAGACGTGGCGGGTGGTCTGGCTCTTTCCGCTGCCAGTGCGGACCGCGCAGATAGCGACCACCGGCTTGCGGCTGCTCAGCATCGTGGAGCCAGTTCCCATCAGACAGAAATCGGCACCGGCGGCCAGTGCCTGGGATGCCCGGTGCATCACATATTCGTGGGAGACATCCGAGTATGCGAAGACCACCACGTCCACCTCATACCGGCGGATCAGGTCGGTCAGTTCCTCTTCGGGATAGATGGGAATTCCCTCAGGGTACAGGGCTCCCGCCAGTTCGGGCGGATAGCGGCGTCCTTCAATGTTGGGAATCTGGGTCGCCGTAAAAGCGACGACCTGATAGTTGGGGTTATCGCGGAAGTAGACGTTGAAGTTATGGAAGTCGCGCCCGGCGGCGCCCATAATGATGACTCGTTTCGGCATGCAATCGCTCCTTATTTGCGGATATGGTTGACGTTGTTTCGGTCAGTTCGGGGGCGGGGAGTTTTCCTGAATCCGACGGGCGATTTCTTTCCTCATCGGTACCAGAGCCCCCAGTACACCGTTGACGAAGCGGGGGGTGCTATCGGAGCCAAACATCTTGCCCAATTCTACGGCTTCGTTGATGGCCACTTTGTAGGAAGTTTTGCTGTCCATAGCGAGTTCATAGAGGGCCAGGCGGAGAATGTTGCGGTCAATAATGGCTACCTGTTCCAGGGGCCATTCGGGGGCATGTTTCTGGATGTAGGCGTCCAAAATCGCCCGGTGATGGAGGACTCCGTAGACAAGCCAGCGGGCGAACTTCGCTGCCGGTTCGGGCAGCGGGGTCTCCTCCAGTCGGTGCTGGAGCACCTGGGCCGGGTCGTGATGGGCGCAGTCTATTTCGTAAAGAGCCTGCAGAGCGACGGTGCGCGCAAGTCGGCGAACCTTCACCGCTCCTCCCGAGAAATAGGCAGAGAGCCAGCCCTGCCGCAGGGTCAGGCAGGAACCACTCCTGCCTCCGCATCAGCGAGACGCGGGGACCACATCCTCAATGTAAACGTTGACGGCTTCCACCTCCAGCCCAACCATCTCCTGGATGGCCCGGGTGACTTCGGCCTGGACCTGACGTCCCAGGGCCAACAGATTGCGGCCGGATTCCACCACCAGGTAGATGTCCACCAGAACGGACCCGTTCTGAGGGACAACCCGCACTCCCTCTTTCCCTCCCAGGAGCCGGGACTTGGGAGCCGGGGCGATGCGGACCACGCCCGGAACGGCCAGGGCGGTCAGACGGGCGATAGTCTCCAAGACTTCCGGATCTACGGTAATACGGCCGATAGCCGGTACCTCTTCCACGATACGCCTCCAGTTATCCGGACATCACCAACCCGCCGTCCACGGGCAGGACAGCGCCGGTGATGAAAGACGCCTCATCGGACGCCAGAAAGGCCACCGCGTAGGCGATATCTTCCGGACGCCCAGCCCTTCCCAGCGGGGTTCGCCGGATGGCCTCCTGACGCAGTTCCTCGGGTAGGTCGGCGGTCAGGTCGGTGGGGATATAGCCCGGGGCGACGACGTTGACGGTGATGCCGCGCGGGCCCAATTCTTTGGCCAGGCTCTTCGTGAAGCCGATGACACCCGCCTTAGCAGCAGCGTAGTTGGTCTGCCCGCCCTGTCCGGCGATGCCGACGACCGAGGAGATATTGATGATGCGCCCAGATCGCTGACGGATCATCGGACGGGCGGCGGCCTTGCAGGTGTGGAACAGACTGCTCAGGTCCACCCGCAGCACTGTTTCCCAGTCCTCCGGGCTCATCATCAGGATGAGGCGGTCTCGGGTGACGCCAGCGTTATTGACCAGGATGTCTATCCGGCCGTAGGTGTCCAGGGCGGTCTGGATGAGGGCCTGGGCCTGGGTTGCATCGGAGACATCGGCCTGGATAGCGATAGCCTCTCCGCCTTCGGCCCGGATGGCGGCGACGACCTCCTCCGCAGCCGCAGCATTCTGCTGGTAGTTGACGACGACCCGCGCTCCCCGGCGGGCCAACTCGGCGGCGATGGCTCGCCCGATACCCCGGGATGCCCCGGTAACCACGGCGACTTTTCCGCTCAGCGGCTGGCTCATTCCTCCTCCTACACCAATCCCAGAAGTTGGGCCACCGTCAGGCCGTGGACGGAGTCGTCAATCCGGCGCAGAAGGCCGGTGAGGACATCCCCCGGGCCGACCTCCACAAAGCAGGCGATGCCTCGGCGAATCATGTGCCGCACGGAACTTCGCCAGCGGACCGGAGAGGTCAGTTGGCGAACCAGGGTCTCCCGGATGGACTTCGGCTCTTCCAGCACATCGGCAGTGGCGTTAGCGACGAAGGGCACAAGAGGCCGCCGCAGGGCGACCCTTTCCAGCGCGTTCCGAAAGGCGGCAGCCGCCTCAGCCATCAGCGGGGAATGGGCTGCGATGCTCACCGCTAACCGGACCACTCGTCGGGCTCCGGCGGCCTGCATAGCCTCCATCCCGACGGTCAGCGTCCTCTCGTCTCCGGAGATGACAACCTGACCGGGGCAGTTATCGTTGGCGATGCCCACATAGCCACCGGTCTCCTGGGAGACGCGCTCACAGATGGCCGCGACCTCTTCATTATCCAGCCCCAGGACGGCGGCCATACCGCCAGGGCGACGAGCCCCCGCCTCTTTCATTAGTTGGCCCCGTTCCTGCACCAGCAGCAACGCGTCCTCAAACGTCAGCGCATCGGCCGCCACCAGCGCGGTGAACTCTCCCAGGCTGTGCCCGGCGACGCAAGCGGGTCTCTCGTCCATCTCCTCCAGCACCCGCAGCGCAGCAACGCTGGCGGTCAGGATGGCTGGTTGGGCGTTGACGGTGTCGTTCAGCACCTCCGCCGGCCCCTCAAAGCAGAGGCGGGAGAGGGGGAAGCCCAGGACTTCGTCAGCGCGAGCGAAAATCCGGGCCGCGGCGGGGAACTTTTCCACCAACTCTTTCCCCATCCCCACCCGCTGGGACCCCTGTCCAGGGAATTGAAAAGCAGGCTGGTCGTTCATCAAAAAACAAAAACACCGATCGGCGGTTGAAGACGCGCCGAAAGGGTGGCCTCTTAGGGTTATTTCTTGCTCTTCTTTTCTGTCTCCTTCGGGGTGAACGCCTGGTGGCCCCGATAAGTGCCACAATTGGGGCAGGCGTGGTACGGCAACATCGGCTCCTTACACTTCGGGCAGATGATCAGTGAAGGCAGGGTCAGCGCCAGGTGGCTGCGCCGCCGATCCCGCCGCCCTTTGGACGTTTTCCGTTTTGGAACTGGTGGCATTCTATCACTCCTCCGTATGAGATTTCCGGTAACGTAGATGGTGGTATTATAGATTGAAGCGGCAAACCTGTCAAGGTAGCGTCCTCACTTCTTCCCTGCTGCCTCCGGCGTTCAACGGTCCGGGAGGAGCGGGTAATGAGCCCTCAGAGAGTGGCCTGCCCCGGTGAATGGTTGACAATTGCAGGTTCTGATGTATATAGGGGTAAGAGATTCCCGAAGCAAGGGATCGTGGAAGAGATGGCAAATCGGCACAACTGTTCGGGACTTTTCACCCCCACGACCTAAGACTCAACAAATGTCACTCGTTTTCTCCCCTGACATGCACTTGACCGTTCGGGCGGATATGATAGAATAACGGCGCTCTGTTCGCTGGGCGTCTTTTCCCGTGAGAGGGTAGATAGTGCGAGGGTGAAGCCTTGTTGCAATGAGCGTTGCATCTTTTTCGCTCCCTACATCTTCAAGGAGGTACCTGCATGCGTCTCCGTGTTTTACCTAAAGGACAGGTTCCCGACCTGGTCCGCGCGCTGATGGCGGATTACCGCGTTTGGGGGCCGAAGGCGAAGGGGCCGCAGTTTGCCTTTGAACCCCTCTATGACCCCGCCGAGATGCGCCTGGACTACAACATCTCCATCCTCTCCCCCAAGGTGGCCCTGCAGCCTCCGCAGGAACGGGTCGCAGTCTTCCGTATGGACGGCGGGTTCACCGTGGAGCCGGTCGTGGAGGCGGAACCGACGGTCATCTTCGGCATGCATACCTGCGACCTGCATGCCCTGGCGCTTCTGGACCGGGCCTTCTCCGCAGACTTCCCGGATGCCCACTACACGGAACGCCGCCAGCAGGCGCTCATCGTCAGCATAGAGTGCCTGCAGCCCTGCGATGAACATTCCTTCTGTAAGAGCATGGGCACCTGGACGGCGGACTCCGGCTACGACCTGCACCTGATTGATCTGGGGGACGCGTACGCGGTCTACGTAGGAACGGAGGCCGGGGAGGCCCTGCTGGCGAAGTATGCCCCGCAGGCCCGGCCCGCGGCGGATGCCGAAGTTCGCCGGCTCAACGAGGTGATGAGCGCCAAGTGGCCCCGCTTCCCACACCGGCTGAACTTTGATGCCGCTGAACTGCCCGCGCTGCTGGCGACGGCCTACGATCACCCCATCTGGACCGAACTGGGCGACCGCTGTCTCTCCTGTGGCTCCTGCACCAATGTCTGCCCCACCTGCTACTGCTTCAACGTCATTGATTCCCCCGAACTGAGCCTCAAAGAGGCTGTGCGGTTGCGCCGGTGGGATTCCTGCCAGTTGGACGAGTTCGCCCGGGTCGCCAGCGGGGAGAACTTCCGGGAGGCGCGCGCCGCCCGCCAGCGTCACCGTATGTTCCGCAAAGGGAAGTGGCTTTATGAGCGCTTCGGCGAACTGGGCTGTGTGGGCTGCGGCCGTTGCATCCGCGCCTGCCTGACCCACATCAACATCGTGGACACCTTTAACGCCATCCACGCCTCTCAGCACAGGAGGTAGCCCGATGACGGATTCCCTTTACGCTCCCAGAGTGGCCCGCCTGGCCGACATCCGTCCGATGACGGAACTGGAGAAACTGTTTGTGGTGGAGTTCCCGGACGGAAGTAGCCTCGGTCATCAGCCGGGCCAGTTCGTTATGCTTTCCATCCCTGGCGTGGGAGAGGCTCCCATTTCCATCTCTTCCTCTCCCAGCCGGTCCAACGGTCACTTTGAACTCTGCGTCCGCCGCATGGGCGATGTGACCGGGGTCCTGCACCGGATGAAGCCCGGCGACTTTGTGGGCATTCGGGGCCCCTTCGGCCACGGTTTCCCCATTGAACAGATGCGTGGCCGGGATATCCTCTTTGCCCCCGGCGGGCTGGGGCTGGCCCCTCTGCGCTCTCTCATCAACCAGGTCATGGATGAGCGGGGCTCTTTCGGCCGCGTCATCATCCTCTACGGCGCCAAGCGTCCGGCGGAACTCCTCTTCCGGGATGAACTGGAGCAGTGGGCCGCCCGCGACGACGTGGAATTCCACGTCACGGTGGACCGGGGAGATGAGACCTGGACAGGTAACGTCGGCGTCATCACCACGCTGTTCCCCAAGATTACAGTGGACCCCCGCAACACCGTCGCCGTGACCTGCGGCCCGCCCATTATGTACCGCTTCGTCCTGATGGAGATGCTGGGCAAAGGTATCCCCGAGACCCAGATTTACCTCTCCCTGGAGCGGCGGATGAAGTGCGGTGTGAGCAAGTGCGGCCATTGCCAGATCAATCATCTCTATGCCTGTAAAGAGGGCCCGGTCTTCACCTACGCCCAGATCAAGAACGTGCCGGAGGCGTTGTGATGAGCAAGTCGTCAGTCGCCAAGCCCAAAGTGGCGTTTTTTGACTTCGCCAGTTGCGAAGGATGCCAGTTGACCGTGGTGGATTCGCTGCAGACTCACCTGGACCTGCTGGATGCGGTGGAGATTGTCAACTTCCGCGAGGCCGCCACGCTGAACGGCTGGGATTTTGACATCGCTTTCGTGGAGGGCTCCATCACCCGCCCCCACGACGAGGAACGGCTGAAGCGCATTCGGGAGCAGGCCAAGATTCTGGTCGCGCTGGGCGCCTGCGCCGACACCGCCTGCGTCAACGCGCTGAAGAATCTCCAGCCACCGGATGAGGTCCGCCGCTACGTCTACGGGGAGCATGCCGATTGGTACGAGACCTACGCGGCCCGGCCGCTGAGCGCCGTCGTCAAAGTGGACGCTGTCATCCCCGGTTGCCCCATTGACCAGGAGGAGTTTGTGGAGGTGGTGAAGGCCCTGCTGGTGGGCAAGAAACCGCCGATCCCCGATTACCCGGTCTGTGTGGAGTGCAAACTGAAGGGCAACGTCTGTATGTTTCACATCGGCAAGGTCTGCTTGGGGCCGGTGACGCGAGCCGGTTGCGGGGCCATCTGCCCCACCTACGGCGACGGCTGCGAGGGCTGCCGGGGCATCATCCCCCATCCCAACGAGAACGCGATGGAGGAAGTGCTGGACGAGGCCGGCCTCACCCTGGACGACATTATGCACCGCTTCACGATGTTCAACGCGTATCGGGAAGTGGAAACAGGGAAATGGTAGCGGAGATTCGGCTGCGTCCCTGTCTCTCAGGGGGAACTGGCCCAACGGCTTGCCCCCGCTCTCGGAGCGGGCACGCTGGCCCGTAAATTTCCCGGTACGGCGTCTCGGTTCTTCACCAGCAGCCGGGAGGACCTGGAGCAGGAACGCAGAGGGAATCAGTCTGAATGGAGAGAGTACGATGACAACTCTGAACGTCAACGTTCATTATGTAACCCGTATAGAAGGCCACGGCAACATCGTCGTGGATGTGAAAAACGGCGAGGTCAAGGAGTGTCGGTTTGAGGTGGTGGAGGCGCCCCGTTTCTTTGAGGCCTTCGTGCGGGGCCGCCCCTACCACGAGATTAATCACATCACGTCCCGCATCTGCGGCATTTGCTCGGTGGGCCACTCCACTACCAGCACCCGCGCCACGGAGAAAGCGCTGGGCGTGGAACTTTCCGAGCAGGCGTGGCTCCTGCGCAAATTGAATTTCCACGGCGAGATTCTGGATAGCCACGTCCTGCATACCTACTACCTGGTCGCGCCGGACTTTCTGGGCGTCCACAGCGTCATCCCGCTGGTGGAGACTCACCGGGAAGTGGTGGAGCGGGCGCTGCGGCTGAAGAAACTGGCCAGGGACCTCTGCGCGATGATCAGCGGGCGCCACACCCATCCCTGCGCGCTGGTCGTCGGCGGCTTCACCCACACTCCCACCGAACGGGAACTGCGGGAGATGCGGGAGCGGCTGGTCGCTGCCCGCGCCGATATGGACGCGACGGTGGACCTCTTCGCTTCCCTTCCCTGGCCCCAGTTTGAGCGAGAGACGGAGTATGTGAGCCTTCGCAAGGAGGACGAGTACGCGTTCATTGACGGCGTCGTCGTCACCTCGGATGGTTTCACTTACCCGATTGAGGACTACAAGAAGGTCACCAACGAGTATCTGGTCCCCTTCTCCACGGCCAAGTGGACAAAGCATAACCGGGAGTCCTACATGGTGGGCGCTCTGGCCCGCTTCAACAACAACTACGAGCAACTTCACCCCCAGGCCAAAGAGGCGGCGGCGAGATTGGGGATGAAGCCCCTCGTCCACAATCCCTTCCTGAACACGGCCGCGCAGGTTGTGGAGATGGTCCACTCCCTGGAAGATTCCATCCGCATTATAGACGAACTGCTGAGTCGGGGGGTGCGCGAGGAGAAGCCGGCACCGGTGACCGTGCGGGCCGGCGAGGGTGTCGGCGCCTGCGAGGTCCCGCGCGGCGTCCTGTTCCACCACTACGTCTACGACGAGAAGGGCATCTGCCTGGAGGCCAACTGTATTATTCCTACCAACCAGAACTTGGCCAACCTGAACGCCGATATCCGCGCGCTGGTCCCGCAGATTCTGGACCGGCCGCAGGAGCAGGTGCGTCTCCTGCTGGAGGTGCTGGTGCGGGCCTACGACCCCTGCATCTCCTGTTCTACCCACTTCCTGAAAGTGGAGTTTGTGTAGCGGCGGCGACGGCCAAAGGAGGCCCTTTCCCGACATCCAGCGACGGCCGGAAGAGGCGGGCGGTTTTTCGGGGGCCTGGGACGGTGGAGACCTACCGGTGGCGGGAAGGGCTATGAGCCGGTAGGCCGATGGAGCGGGGGGAAGCAGGCCTGTTCGCTGTTGCAGGCCGGCTTTGAGGTTGCGGTGGGCGATGTCGTCAATAGGTGAGAGGGGACGGAAGCGTTGCCTAATTCTCGGCCTGGGCAATCCCCTGCGGGGAGATGATGGGGTCGGCCCCCGAGTGGTGGCGGAACTCCTCCGCCGGGGGTTGCCCGACGGCGTGGAGGTGGTGGACGGCGGGACCAGGGGACTGGACCTGCTGCATCTGCTGGAGGGCTGGGAGCAGGCCATCATCGTGGACGCGGCGATGCTGGGACGGAATCCCGGCGAGTACGTCCGCTTCACCCCGGAGGAGGCCCACCTGCTCGGAACTCTGGTTCCCCTCTCCAGCCACGCGGCCCAATTGGCCGACGTCCTGACCCTGGCCCGCGCGCTGGGCCGGAGACTACCGGATATCATCATCTACGGCATCCAGCCGGAGCGAATGGATTGGGAGGAGGGTCTCAGCCCCGCTGTAGAAGCGGCGCTGCCGCGATTGGTGGAAGATATTCTGGGACAACTCCCTGCCAACACCTTATCTCAAGGAGCAGGCCATGCCCGATAAAATTCTGATCGTTGAAGACGACCCCGATATGGTCACCGCGCTGCGGATGCCCCTGGAAGCCAATGGCTATGAAGTCTACGTCGCCTCTTCGGGCCAGGAGGGGTTGCAGAAGGTCAAAGAGATCAACCCCGACCTGGTTATTCTGGACGTGATGATGGAGACAACCACTGCTGGGTTCCAGGTCTCCCTGCAACTGCGCAGCCCCGACCCGAGGTCGGAATACGCCCCATACCGCCATATTCCCATCCTCATCCTGACAGCCATCCACACCACCACTTCCCTGCGCTTCGGGCCGGACGAGGCGTACCTGCCGGTGGACGACTTTGTGGATAAGCCGATAGACCCGGAGGTGCTGCTGAGCAAGGTCCGCGCGCTGATTGAGAAGTCCCGAGGGCAGAAGTAAGTCCGAACCGCGGGCCATGCGCTCCCAAAAGTGCCTGGCCTATGCGAGGGCAGGGTTATCGCAATGAAAGCCCTGAGTGGGGGCGGCGCCAGTCGTTCTGCGCGCTCCTGCGCCGAGCCGGATGGCGAGCGTAGCAAGCATTTCTGAGGAGAGTGTGCTGGATCGGCTGATGGCCGCGGCGATGACCATCTCGGTCGCCGATGCCGCGGCCATTTTGCTCCTGGGGGATGAGGGGCGCCTGTGGGCGGCGGCCCGTCGGGGCCTGCCAGACGATTTCTCGCCAGCGGAGAGCCTGCCCGACCGGGAGGCGCTCTCTGGAAAACCGGTCTGGGGGACGGCGGGACAGCCGGGCCTTTTTCTCCCCGACGGTTTTTCCCATCTCCTCTGTATCCCCCTGACCCTGGCCGCGCGCCCTCTGGGCGTGCTGCGGGTCTACCGGCGCGCAGGTCCTCCGTTCTCCCCCGCCGACGCTGATCGGTTGCTGGCCCTGACCGCGCTGGGCGCGGCGGCTTTGCAGGCTGCTCGGGGACTGGCGGAGATGGAGCGGATAGAGGTGGCCAAATCCCGTTTCATCCACGTGGCCACTCACGAACTCCGGTCCCCCATCACGGTGGCTCAGTCCCTGGTGCGCAACGTCGTCCGGGGCTACGCCGGTCCCCTCACCGACCAGCAGAAAGACCTCTTTGCCCGCATTTCCGCCCGGCTGGATTTCCTGGAGCATCTGGTCAACGACCTGCTGGACCTGGCCGCCAGCCGGGCGCCGGAACTGGCCGAGGAAGAGGGGCCGGTTGCGGTCAATAGTTCCGTTGGACGAGCCGTTCTTCTCCTGATGCCTCGCGCCGAGGAGAAAGAGATCACCCTCACAGTCCAGCCATGCTGCGAAGAACTGGCCGTCTGGGCAACGGAGGAGGGCCTGGACCGTATCTTCGTCAATCTGGTGGAGAACGGCATCAAGTACACCCCGTCAGGGGGGCGGGTGACGGTCTCCATGGGGCGGGATGGCGACCAGGTCTGGGTGCGGGTCGCCGATACGGGCATTGGCATCCCCCCTGAGGCTATGCCGCACCTCTTTGAGGAGTTCTACCGCGCTCCCAACGCCC
Source organism: Chloroflexota bacterium (assembly GCA_014874475.1). Taxonomy (GTDB): domain Bacteria; phylum Chloroflexota; class Anaerolineae; order B4-G1; family DUEL01; genus SpSt-77. Next base: position 229,062 of record JADBJJ010000032.1, on the reverse strand, counting down.
GCGCCGTCAATGCCGTCGGTACTGGCCTGGGGCTGACCATTGTGAAGGAACTGGTGGAGCGCTATCGGGGGCGAATTGCGGTAGAAAGCGAGGTCGGAAAAGGGACGACCTTCACGGTGACGTTTCCGACCATCCGCGCAGGCTCTGCGGGAGTTGACGCTGGAGCCGCAGCCCGTCCTCCCACATAGAGATGTTGTTAAAGAGGACGTAGGCGGTCGCAAAGGGCCGACACCATTCCAGAACCTGCTGCAGGTCGGCGTCGGTGAATCGGTAGCGGTACCCGCCGATGCCGTGCAGCCGGAAGTAAGCCGTCCCGGAGGTGACGGGCGGGCGGACGAAGGGGTCCACACAGTGGATCAGGTCCAGGTCGCGGCACAATGCCGCGATCGTTTCGTCTTCCCAGGGGCCGCGCGGCTCCCAGGCAAAGCCCATCCCGGCCCGGTCCACCGTGGAGAAGAAGTGCCGCATCGCGGCGATGTTCTCCGGCGTCGCTGTGAAGGTGGGCGGACACTGAAAGACGACAACGGGAGCCTTCAGTGCCAGCGCCACCTCCCGGGTCCGCTCCCAGGCCTCCAGAACTTCCGGGGTGAGGCGGAACCCGCCGTAGCGGTCTCGCCGGTCAGGAGGGATGGAAAGGCCGGACCGGCGGTAGGTGGGACTGCTGGGCGGGTGGGTGACCAGTTGCCATACCTTCAGCGTGAAGATGAAGCCCGGCGGGGCCTCCTGCTGCCAGCGCCGGGCTGTCTCCGAACGGGGCGGCTTGTAGAAGGTCTGCTGGACCTCCACCAGCGGGAAATGCTGAAAGCAGGCGGCGCGCCCTTTCGGGAATCCGCAACAGCCGACGTAGATCACAGGAACATCTCCATGAAAATTTCGTCCTCATACTGGCCGTCTATCCGGACCTGCCGGGTGAGGACGCCGCAGGGGGTGAAGTCCAGCGACCGGTAGAAGGCCTGCGCGCGGTGATTTCCCGCCCGTATGAAGACGACCAGTTTCTCATAGCCGTGGGCGCGGGCGAAGTCCAGGGTGTGTTGTGCCAGTTGGTGTCCGATCCCCTTCCCGCGCCATTCCGGCAGCAGGAACGTCCCCAGAGTTCCCACGTGGTCAAAGGAATCGGTGTAGCGGACCCACTGCTCCAGGGATTGGAAGCCGACGATGCGGCCCTCCACCTCAGCGACGAAAACCCCCTCTCGCTCCGAAAGGCTGGCGATGTACTCCTGTTCCTGTTCGGGGCTGAAGGGGCGGTTGACGGCGGTGTAGACCCGTTCGGCGCAGATGACCTCCCAGATGGCAGAGATGGCCTGCGCGTCGTCGGGTGTCGCGCGGCGGATGTGGATTTTGGTCATGTGGCTCTTCCTTGCGCTGAATCTGAACGGTTACGGCGTCGGCGTGCGCGGGACGTAGTAGCGGATGCGGAAGGATGTTTGCGCTTGCAACTGATCCTCAATGTACAGCGAGACGGTGTAGTCGCCCCCGAAGAGCACCGTCCCATCGGGATTGAAGTACACCACCCAGGCTCTGCCGGCTTCCTCCCGATCCCAGAGGCCGGTCTGGCGGGCGATCTCCCGCCCATTGCGAGTCCAGATTGCTGACCAGGGCAGGCCGGGCTGCATTCCGGTGTAGTCAAAGATGGCATATACAGCCCGAGTGTTCCAGTCAAACTCGTTACCGACCAGAACCGGCTCGCCCGTGGGGAGTACGCCCAGAGCGACGGTCAGGGCACTGAAGGTCGGAGGTATGGAGGGCGTGGGGGACGGGGAGGGGGTGGGGGTGGGGGATGGGGAGGGGGTGGGGGTGGGCATCGGCGTGGCAGTTGGCGGCACGATGACCGGCGTGGTGGCGGGAAGGGGGGAGGGCAGAGCCGTTGGTTGAGGGATAAAGTAACCTCCAGAGGCCCCCAGCACGGCGGTCAGTCCAGCGATCACTGCCATCGCGGCGGCTCCCACCAGTACCCAGAACCAGGCCGGGAACCCCTGTCCGGTCCGGCGGGCCGGTGGGGTTTCAGTCCACCGCCCCCGGTCCAGGGGCAGCAACTCTATCGGCGGAGGGGTCTCCCCGTGTTCGTGAAGCAGAACGGCCAGAAAGCGCATATACGCCCGCAGCAGGGCCCGTTCTCCGGGGTCTGCCAGCACCCGGCCGGCCTGTCGGGCGTCTTCCAGAAAGAGGCGGATGCTCTCCCAGAACTCGTCTCCAGGTGACGGGGTGGTACTGCGGGCAATCAGGTCCTGGTATCGCCGGTGTAGGGCCTCAAAGACTGGGTTCATCCCTTTTCCTCCTTCCTGCTTCCGACTGCGGGGACATTCCTCATCCGGGGTCCAGCAGCATGCATTCGCAGGCTTGCTCCAGCGCGTCCAGCGCGTCGGCGATGGCAGACAGGCTGGGCGGATCGTCCAGCAATCCGTCCTCTATCTCCTGGCGCAGCAGACGGAGCGGGCCTGCCGCCGCTGCCGGAAGGGTATCCAGCAAGGCGTCCAGGCGCTCCTGGCAGGGCCGCCAGAGGGTCAGCAGTTCTCGCCGCTGGTCTGGCTGCAGGGCTTGCTCACCCAGTACCTGCAACGTGGTGCGGTAGACGTGCAGCGCCGCGCCCAGTCCCAGCAACGATTGGAGGCGACGGAGGGGTTTTTCTGGCTCCTGGCTCATTTTTCCTCCCGGGCGCTGCTGGCCTCCAGGATGGCGATCTGCCGCTGACTGATTCCCCGCCACTGAGGGTCAGTGCCCTCGGAAAGGTACCGACGGAAGTCGGCGATCGCGCCGGTCAAGTCGCCGGTGATTTCACGGGCCAGTGCTCGGTTGAACCACGCCTCCGCCCGTTTCGGGTCTAGTTCCAGGACGCGTGTCAGATCAGCCTCGGCTCCAGCCCCGTCGTCCAGTTCTCGCCAGCGCAGGAGGCCCCGGTCGTACAGCGCCTGCACAAATGTCGGAAGAATCTCTATCGCGCGGGTGAAGTCCTGTTCCGCCCGATAGTAGGCCGCCGGGTCATTGTAGCGGTGGCCCCAGTGACGCCAGGTCATCCCGCGCAGATGGTAGAAGCGGGCCAGCAGTCGGCGGATCATTCGGAATTTCATGTTGCGGGTTAGCGCTGGCTCACAATGGATGATGTTTTTGTTTTCTCATCTGTACGCAATGTTTGATGTCTATTATAAACGAAAAGCGACCCTGCTGCAAAAGCGGGGGTGAATAACGGGCAGGATTTGACGGTTCAGACAATCTGGAGTATCCTTGCTGGCGCGACCCAAACTCAGGGAGGAGACAATGGACGACATCTTTGCCGATATTGACGGTCATTTGGAAAAATATCTGGCCCGTTTGAAGCGGGCCCTGGCCCAACCCAGTATCGCCGCCGAAGGGACGGGCGTCGCCGAGATGGCTGCCCTGCTGGCGGAGGAACTGCGCGCCGTCGGCTTCCAGGTGGAGATGGTCCCCACCGATGGGCCGCCGGTCCTACTGGCTCAGATGAAAGGGCGACGCCCAGAACGGCTGCTCTTCTACAATCACTACGATGTCCAGCCGGTGGACCCGCTGGAACTTTGGACCTCGCCACCTTTTGAGCCGACCGTCCGGGATGGCAAACTCTACGCCCGGGGAACTTCCGACAACAAGGGGGCCATCTTCGCCCGCCTGGCGGCGGTGGAGTCGTACCGGCGCGCGCGGGGCGACCTCCCCGTCAGCCTGACCTGGGTGATTGAGGGTGAGGAAGAGGTGGGAAGTCTCCACCTCCACCAGTTCGTCACGGCGCGGGAGGACGCGCTGCGGGGCGTCCTGGGGTGTGTCTGGGAAGCCGGCGGGCGGGATGCCCGGGAGCGGTACGAAATCGGCCTGGGCTGCAAGGGGATTCTCTACGTGGAACTGCGGGCCCGAGGAGCCGCGCGGGACCTTCACTCCGCCCACGCGGCCATCGTCGTCAACCCCGCCTGGCGGTTGCTCTGGGCCCTTCACAGCCTCCAGGGGCCCGACGGCCGGGTGCGCATCCCCGGATTCTACGAGGCTGTTCGTCCGCCCACACCGGCCCAGCGGGCCGCCCTCGCTGATTGGGACTTCCCCGAGGAGGAAGTCCGGGCCCTCTACGGGATTGACCGTTTCCTGGACGGACTGACAGGGATGGCGCTCAAGGAGCGGTTCCTCTTCGGCCCCACTTGCAATATAGACGGTTTCCATAGCGGCTACGGCGGTCCTGGCTCCAAGACCGTCCTCCCATGCCATGCAGTGGCGAAACTGGACTTCCGGCTGGTCCCCGACCAGTGGCCGGAGCAGGTCCTGGAGGCGCTGCGGGCCCATTTGGACTCAGAGGGGTTCTCGGATGTGGAGATCGCTTGGTGGGAGGGGGAGGCCCCGTCCGCCGGAGACCCCACCCATCCCTTTGTCCAGACCGCTGTCCGGGCAGCCGAGCGGGTCTACGGTCACCGACCGGCGCTTCTGCCGATGATGGCGGGAACGGGGCCCGTCTACCTGCTCTGTGGTCAGTTCGGAACGCCGATGGTCACGGCGGGGGTGGGGTACGCCGATTCCCGCGTCCACGCTCCAGATGAGAACGTCCGCCTGACCGATTTTGTAGAGGGCATCCGCTACATCGCGGCCCTGCTGGACGAATACGAGCGTCAGCCGTAGAGCAGCAGGTAGACCCCGGTTCCGCCCACGATGCTCAGCAGCCACAGCGCCAGACTGATGCGCATCAGCCAGAGGGGACGGCGGGGCGGCCATTTCCGGCGCCAGTTCATCCGCAAGATGGTGTACGTCATCAGCAACTGGGCCAGGCCACCGGTCACGCCGTGCATAAAGGGGACAACGGTGGCAGGTTGGGCGAAGACGGTGCTGCCCAGCCGGATCAGCCCCAGCCAGGGTACCACCATCCCGAAAAGGATAGGCAACCAGGCCAGGAAGGTCACCCAGGCCATCAGGCGGCAGTGGCGGGGGAACGCCCTCTGGCGGGCCACTACCCATCCTCCCACTGCAACTGCTCCCAGCACCCAGAGGCTGACCAGGCTCAGGTCGGCAATGAGAGGGGTTCCGCTTCCCAGAAATCCGGACATAGAAGCCCTCCTGAAAGATAGGGGTTCGGCGGCAGGTGACTTTGCTGCCCGCTGCCGAATCCCCTCGCTATGCCAGCATCAGGCGCAGTCCCAGAATAAAGAGCAATATCAGCACGAGAATCCGGAACCGCTCCGGATTCAGGAACCGATCCAGGCGCCCGCCGACCAGAAACCCTATGACCAGCGCGGGCAGGGCGAGCAGATAGGCCCGGGTCACTACGCCTGTCATATTGTGGGCCAGCAAATGGCCCGCGATGACCAGCACATCGTTGAAGATGAAGAGCGTCTGGAGGTTGGCCCGGAACTCATCGGGGGGCCACTCCTGAGCCTGGCCGTAGACGATGAGCGGCGGGCCTGAGGTGTTGTAGGCCCCGCCCAGCATCCCGGCCAGAAAACCGACTCCCCAGGCCCAGGGACGCCCATTGGGCCGGGGGATGCGAAAACCCACCAAAGCGTACAGGGCATAGAGGGAGATTACGGCGCCCAGGACGCCCAGTACAATCCCTTCGTCTATCCGCCGCAGGGCCAGAATCCCCAGGGGGATGCCGAAAATCATCCCCACCAGCAGCGGGTAGACGGCGTGGGGACGGATTCCAGCCCGATAGCGGCTCAGCATTAGCAGGTCCACCGTAGCGGTGATGAGAGCAACCAGCGGCACAACGGTGCGGATGCCGACAAAACTGGGCAGTATGGACATCGGAATCAACCCGGAGCCGAATCCGGTCAGTCGCTGGGTCAGCGCAGCGACAAGGGTGACCAGGGCAATCAGAACGTCTGTTCCCAATCTGGCTTTTTCTCCTGGTTGAAGTAGAATATTTCCGGCGACGAGAGCCTCGCCAGCGAGATTCACATTTAGCGGGAGATCCGATGATGGAGCATTCAACGAACATCCCTGTGGACATCCTCGCGATCGGTGCTCATCCCGATGATGCGGAGATCGGCTGCGCGGGGCTGCTCCTGAAGGCGAAGGAGCGGGGCCTGCGCACAGGGATTCTCGTGCTTACCCATGGCGAGATGGGGACGTTCGGCGACCCGGAGACCCGCCGAGCGGAATCTGAGGCGGCTGCCCGCATCCTGCAGGTGGACGCGTTTCGCATTCTGGACCTGCCGGATGCTCGGCTGGAGTTCAACTATGAGAACACTCTGCGCATCGTAGAGGTTCTACGGGAATGGCGTCCCCGGTTATTGCTTTCTCCCCACGAGGATGACCATCATCCAGACCATGTGGCGACAGCGCGTCTGGTGGAACGGGCCGCGTTCCTGGCGACCCGCCCGGCTCTGTTTCCCCAGTACGAGCCACTCATCCCCCAGCCCCGTCACCTGATGTTTCCTCTCTCCTTCCAGCGGCCACTCCGCCCGCATTTTGTCCTGAATATCACCGACGTTTACGGGCTGAAGCAGCAGGCGCTCCAGGCCCATGGGTCCCAGTACGGGCCCATCCTCTTTGCGGTAGAGATTATCGCCCGGTATTTCGGGATGATGATTCCAGCGGCCTACGGCGAGGGCTTTATGACCAAAAACCCGCACCCCCTGACCGACGCGCTGGGGATTATCTGACAACCGAACTCGGATGACTAAATCACTGTCCCGTCGGGGATAGTCGTATCCTCCGGGATGACGACGATGCCGTCCCGGATGACGTAGAGTTGCTCCTCCCGGTCTGGCTCCCCCTGATGGGAGCGGATGATAACGCCATTGCCGATGCGGACATTTTTATCCAGGATGGCTCGCTCTATGGAGACGTTGTGTCCGATGCCGATATTGGGGCGGTTCAGGCGGCGGTTCTCCGCCCGCTGCTCCTCGTCCTCATAGAAATCGGCACCCATCATCACTACCTGGCGCAGGCGCGAGCCGGGCCGAATCATGCTCCGCAGCCCGATGACGCATTCCTCCAAGTCGGCTTCGTATAGGCGGCAACCGTCGGCAACCACTGTCTGCTTGAGCCGGCAGCCGTCTATGCGGGAAGCCGGCAGGAAGCGGGAGCGGGTGTAAATGGGAAAGCGCGGGTCATAGAAATCAAAGGGCGGGTCCGGCTGCGTCAGCGCCAGGTTTGCCTCGTAGAACGCGCGAATGGTCCCGATGTCCTCCCAGTATCCTTCAAACGGGAAGGCGTAGACCCGGGTGGTCTGGATGGCCGCCGGGATGATGTGGTGACCGAAATCTTCCCCGGGTACTTCATCCAGTAGTTGGGTCAACACATCCAGCCGGAAGACGTAGATGCCCATAGAGGCCAGGAAGGGCTTTTCATTCCCCCGTCGGCTGACCATGCCCTCCAGGACGGCGGGGTCTTTCGGCTTCTCTTCAAAGGCCACAATTCGCCCCTCACCGTTGGTCTTGAGGATTCCGAAGCGCGGGGCGTCTTGCAGGCTCACGGGCAGGACAGCGATGGTCACATCGGCTCGGGATTGCCGGTGATAGGCGACGAATTCGCTGTAGTCCATCCGATAGAGGTGGTCACCAGCCAGGATGAGGACATCCTTGGGGTTGTGGGGGATGATGCGGTGCAGTTGCCGCCGGACGGCGTCGGCTGTCCCCTGGTACCATGCCTCGCTGGTCAGCGTCTGCTCGGCCGGGAGCAGTTCCACAAACCCGCCGGAGAAGACGTCAAACCGATAGGTGTGGTAGACGTGGCGATGGAGAGACGCGGTGAGGAACTGGGTGAGGACGAAGATGCGCGTGATGCCGGAGTTGATGCAGTTGCTGATGGAGATATCAATCAGGCGGTACTTTCCGGCGATGGGAACGGCCGGCTTGGCCCGCGCTTTGGTGAGCGGGTAGAGCCGGGTCCCCCGCCCGCCGCCCAGAACCACTGCAATGACATCCTTCACAGCCATATGATACCCCCTTTTCGGTAGTCCGTCGTCTGGGGTCTATTTATGCCAGCCGCAGGCGGCGGAAGGCCCAAGGCGCGCCCAGACCGCCCCACAGTCCGACCAGCCCGTAGCGGACGAAACGGAAGAGCAGAGCCGGCTCCAGGGCGGAGAAGGCGATGCGCAGTCCCAGCCAGAGCCCCACCAGGACAACGGCACCCAGCAGAAAGCGCACCACCCGCTTCCAGACCGGGCCGCCGGAGTCAAAGCGGACCCACCGACGCTCCAGCACAAACCCGACGCCCATCCCCATCAGCGTCGCCCCTGCGGTCACGCCGTCCTCAGTGAGGAAGAGAAGCATCAGGGCGATCGGGACGGCCAGCGCCGCACCCAACTGCCAGGCCAGTCCCTTCGTCTCTAGCCAGCGCTCCACCCCCGGCTCCAGCCAGAGGTAGAGGAGCAGAAGGACAGCGCCGATGACGTATCCGCCCAGGACATCGTGAGGGAAGTGGACGCCCAGGTAGACCCGCGAGAGGGGGACGAAGAACATTATCACCCCCGCCAGAATCCAGAACCAGCGGCGCTGGGCCTGTCCGGCCAGGTACCCCCAGACGACGGTAGCGCTCTGAGTGTGACCGCTGGGAAAGCCGTAGCCGCCAGCCTCCCAGAGCACCTTCACCCGCCCTGGCGCGTACTCCAGCGGGCGCGGTTGCGCGGCCAGGGCCTTCGCCACCGCATTGGTGTAGACGCAGAGCAGGAAGACGACGGTCAGCCGCGCGCCCGTCCCCCGATCCAGACACCAGTAGATCAGCGGTAGCAGCAGGAGAAAGAAATCCTCCTCGCCCATAAACGTGAAGGCCCGGAAGAGCCAGTCCAGCGCAGGGCTGAACCGCTGAAGGTTGGCGATTACCTGAAGGCCCCACTCCATCAGACCGTCCATCATAACCTCCTTTGGGCTGAACCGTTGTGTGTTTTCTATGTTTACCGGCGCTTTTTGAAATTCGCGCCGTAATGGACTCGTGCAGTTCCGGGACGGCTTCAGTCCGACGAGCGCTCTGCCGCTAAAGCGGCCACCGACGCGACCCGGTCGTTATGTCGCAACTCCATAATGCGGGCGCCCCGGGCCGGGCGGCTCATAACCGGCACCGATGCCGCTGGCATCCGCAGGACGATACCCCGCGCGGAGACCAGGGTGACCTCGTCATCCGGGCCGACGACCCGCGCTGCCGCCACCACTCCCCGGGTTTCCACTTTGCCACCAATGCCCACCACTCCCTTGCCGTAGCGGCCCTGGACGGGGAACTCCGCAAGGGGTGTCCGCTTTCCGAAGCCGCGCTCTGTCACCACCAGCAGGTCAGCCCCCGGGACGACCACCTCCGCGCTGGCGACCCGGTCACCGTCCTCCAGACGGATGCCGCTCACGCCTGCCGCCTGCCGCTTCATCGGGCGAACGTCCTCTTCCCGGAAGCGCAGTGCCTGCCCGCGCTCCGTCACCAAAATCAACTCTGCATCCCCAGGGGTGAGCCGAACCCAGCCCAGTTCGTCGCCGTCCTCCAGGGTAATGGCGACCAGTCCACCGGCCCGGATGCTGGCAAACTCCGAAAGGGGCGTCCGCTTGACCCGCCCGCCGACGGTGACCATCGTCAGGAAACCGGCGGAGAAATCCCGCACCGCCAGCGCCGCCGTCACTCGCTCGTCCGCATCCAGGGGGAGCATCCCGGCCAGCAGGACGCCCTGCGCCGTCCGGTCGGCGGCGGGAATCTGGTAGACCCGCTCCGCATAGACCTTCCCGCGATGGGTGAAGAAGAGCAGAGTGTCCAGCGTGTGCGCCGTCAGCAGGTAGAGGACGGAGTCCTCCTCTTTTGTCTGCATACCGATGACGCCGCGCCCGCCCCGGGCCTGGGCCCGGAACACCCGCTCCGGCACCCGCTTGATGTAGCCGCGTTGGGTGATGAGGACCAGGACCGTCTCTTCGGCGACCAGTTCCTCCTCCTCAAATTCGGCCTCCACGCCGTGGACGATGTGGGTGCGCCGGGGGTCGCCATAGGCCTTCTTCAATTCTTCCAGGTCAGTACGGACGACGCCCAGAATCTTGCGCGGCGAAGCCAGCAGGTCCTCCAGGTAGGCGATGCGGCGGATGAGTTCCTCGTACTCGTCGTCTATCTTCTGGCGCTCCAGTGCCGCCAGCCGACGCAGGGGCATATCCAGAATCGCCTGGGCCTGGACTTCCGTCAGGCCGAAACGCTCCATAAGCCGGACCCGCGCTGTCTCCGCATCGGGCGATTGGCGGATGGTCTGGATGACGGCGTCCAGGTGGTCCAGCGCGATTTTCAGCCCTTCCAGGATGTGGGCCCGCGCCCGGGCCTTTTCCAGTTCGTGGCGGCTCCGGCGGACGATGACCTCCCGCCGGTGCTCCACATAGAGTTCCATCATCCGCTTGAGGGTGAGGAGACGCGGCTCGCCGTCCACCAGCGCCAGCAACTGGACGCCGAAGGTGGATTGCAGGGCCGTGTACTTGAAGAGGCGGTTGAGGACGGTCTTCGGTTGGGCTCCGCGCCGGAGTTCTATGACGATGCTCATCCCCCGCCGGTCCGATTCGTCCCGCAGGTCGGAGATATCCTCCAGACGGCCGTCCCGGACCAGTTCGGCAATCCGTTCCAGGAGAGCGCTCTTGTTGACCTGATAGGGGATTTCGGTGATGACGATGCGGTAGCGCCCGCTGTTGGTTTCTTCTATATGGGCCTGGGCCCGGACGGTGATCAGGCCGCGACCGGTGGCGTAGGCCTGGGTCAATCCCTCGCCGCCCAGGATGACGCCGCCGGTAGGGAAGTCCGGGCCGGGAAGGAGTTGCATCAGGTCCTCTACGGTGACCTCGTCCCGCTCCTCCCAGTGGTCCACCAGGTAGATGATGGCGTCGCAGACCTCGCCCAGGTTATGGGGCGGGATGGAAGTGGCCATACCAACGGCGATGCCCGCAGAGCCGTTGACCAGCAGGTTGGGGAGTCGGGCCGGAAGGACGGCGGGCTCCTGGAGCGTTCCGTCAAAGTTATCCACCCAGTCCACCGTCTCTTTGTCCAGATCGTTCAGCATCTCGGTGGCGATGGGGGCCAGACGGGCCTCGGTGTAGCGCATTGCGGCAGGGCTATCGCCGTCCACGGAGCCAAAGTTGCCCTGTCCGTCCACCAGGGGATAGCGCAGGGAGAAGTCCTGGGCCATACGGGCCATAGCCTCGTAGACGGCGGCGTCGCCGTGGGGGTGGTACTTGCCCAGCACTTCGCCGACGATGCGGGCGGACTTTTTGTAGGGCGCGCCGGGATGCAGGCCCAGTTCGTGCATCGCGTAGAGGATGCGCCGCTGGACGGGCTTGAGGCCGTCGCGCACATCCGGCAGCGCCCGCGCGACGATAACGCTCATCGCGTAGTCCAGGTACGCGCGGCGCATCTCGTCTTCTATGGTGATGGGTTGGATGGTGCCGATTTCCATAGGAACCGGGATCAAAGCATCGGCGATTTTTCTGGCCCTGGGGCGCTCTATCGGTCTACGGTGGAGGCGAGGGCGTTCATAGCGACCCAGACCTGGTAGACGGTGGGCATATCGTCGCCGGTCCACTCTACGGTGCGGCCGTCTATCCGGCGGACGCCGGGGACCAGCAGGGCCATGTCGGCGTGGAGCGCGCTCAGAAAGACCACCCGCAGAGTGATCGGCGTGGGGAGCGTCAGCGGGGGGATGGTCCGGTTCAGGGCGCGCGCGGCCGCCTGGCGAATGAGGCGGCGGGCCGTCTCCGGGTGCAGACAGCGGGCGGCGGTGCGGGTGATGCCGTCCTTAACGGCGACGGTCTCTATGTCGCCCAGCAGGGCCCGGGCTTCTTCGGTCACAGCCCGGTCGCCGGTGACCAGGACCACTGGGATGCCGAAACTGCCCGCGAGGGCGGCATTCAGGCCCGCTTCTCCTACCCGTCGGCCGTTCAACTGCGCCTCCACGACGCGCCGGCTCCAAGTGTGCTCCAGAACAGCGCCCGCCAGGCCCGAAGCGCCGTGATAGCCGATCAGGAAGACGGCGTCTATGTCCGGGCCGATACCCTGCATCATCTCCAGCGGCTTGGGGCTGCCGGAGATGAGTTCTGCTGCCGGATGCAGGTCCTCAATGAGGAGATTGGTCATTCCGGCATGGCTGTCGTTGACGACGATGCGGGTGGCGCCGCCTTCCAGGGCGCCCTCAATGGCCGCGTTGGCTTCCGCAGTCATCAGTTTGCGGAAACGCTCGTACTCTTTATGCTCCGCGCGGACGTGGTCCATCGCCACGACGCCGGAGATGCCTTCCATGTCAACGGAGATGAGGATGTTCATAGCATCAGGTAGACGGGTAAACGGGTAATGGGGTGTCTTAACCGATTCAGAAATTCAGGATTGATGCAGTTCGTATACAAGGGCTTTCTGGCCGTCAGAGGCTCTCCAGCATAGCCTGGACGGCGGTGTAGACGTCTGCTTCGCGGCGGACGATGCGCGCGGTCCATTCCTCCAGCGCTGCCTCGCCCATCCGGGCCAGCAGGCGGGCCAGCATTTCCCGCTCCAGGGCGCCGATCAGGTCAGCGCGAGCCCGCTCCTGTTCCCGGTAGTTCCAGAGGCCGCTGGATTCCAGGTAGGCCCGATGGGCCGCGATGGCCTCCAGCACCTCCGCCACGCCGTTCCCGTCCAGTGCGACGGTTTTGAGGACGGGGGGCCTCCAGCCCGCGCTCTTTCCGGGCCCGGTGTTATTCCGGCCCAGTTCCAGCGCCACCTCCAGCGCGCGGGCGGTCTGGGCGGCGCCGGGCCGGTCGGCCTTGTTCACCACCAGGATGTCCGCAATCTCCATAAGGCCAGCCTTCAGGGCCTGGACGTCGTCGCCCAGGCCCGGGGCCTCTACAACGATCGTGGTGTGGGCAGTGCGGGCGATATCTACTTCGGCCTGCCCGACGCCCACCGTCTCCACCAGGACGACGGCGAAACCGGCGGCGTCCAGGACTTTAACCACGTCGCCGGTCGCGCGGGCCAGTCCGCCCAGACTTCCCCGGGTTGCCATGCTGCGGATGAAGATGCCGGGGTCGCCGGCCAGGTCCCGCATACGCACCCGGTCGCCCAGGAGCGCGCCGCCGGTGAAGGGACTGGTGGGGTCCACAGCGACGATGCCCACCGTCGCTCCGCGCCGGCGGAAGCCCTTGGCCAGTTCGTTGACCAGGGTGGACTTGCCGGTGCCAGGGGCGCCCGTGACGCCGACGATGTGCGCGCGGCCGGTATGCGGGTGCAGGGCCGCCAGGGCTGCCTGGGCCGGAGGGCCGTTGTCCTCAATCAGCGAAATCAGGCGCGCCAGTGCTCGCCGGTCGCCTTCCAGAATCCGGGGGACCAGTTCCACAGTCAACCCTCACCACAGGCCCGACGGACAGCCTCCACGATGGTCTGGGTGGAGGTGCCGGGGCCGAAGATGGCCTCCACGCCAGCCTCTTTGAGTGCGGGGACGTCCTCATCGGGAATGATGCCGCCGACGAAGACCCGAATGTGGTCCAGGCCGGCCTCCTTCAGTCCCTGGATGACGCGCGGGACCAGCGTCATGTGGGCGCCGGAGAGGATGGAAAGTCCCACCGCGTCCACGTCCTCCTGCAGGGCAGCCTCCACAATCATCTCCGGCGTCTGCCGCAGGCCAGTGTAGATGACCTCCATACCGGCGTCCCGCAGGGCGCGGGCGACCACTTTGGCGCCCCGGTCGTGGCCATCCAGGCCGGGTTTGGCAATCAGAACCCGAATTCGTTCTCCCATTGATGCCTCCTGCACGCGGGCAAGTGACCAGGTGGACAAGTGGGGCATATGAGCCCGGCTTGCGGGATAATTATACCGTGTTTTGGCGACTGCGCCAATGTTTTAAGGAAATCGGCTATTCGGTTAGCCGAGAGGTGCGGAACAGGTAGGGCGGAGTTTTCTCCGACACGTGGGGATAATCTCTCACCTGCACCACTGCACCCTGATGGCTGACCCGCAGGTGGAAGACACGGGATGAAAGACCAGCCTGCCAGAACGCGCGTTGCATTGCCTCGCCGATGGCTGGCTGATGTTGGGCGGAAAAGGCGATGAGAGCCGGGCCGGCGCCGGAAAGGGCGACCGCCGCTCCTGCTTCCTGAGCGGCCTCCATCGCGGCCTGCGCTCCGGGGATCAACGGTAGCCGATACGGCTGGTGGAGCCGGTCGTCCATTACCTCTCTCAGCAGGCTCAGGTCTCCCTTCTCCAGTGCCCACAACACCAGAGGGACGCGCCCTAAATTGTGGATCGCATCCTGAAGATGGATCAAAGAGGGCAAAACGGCCCGCGCGACCCGGGTAGGAAAAGGGAAATCGGGGAGAACAATGGTCACTGCCATAGGTTTGACCGGCCATCGGCGCGCGATGACCTTTTCTCCCTGGAGGACGGCGGCGACCAGTCCGCCCATCAAGGCCGGAGCCACGTTATCCGGATGGCCCTCGTTTTGAGCGGCCAGGATGAGCACTTCTTCAGGCGATAGAGGTTGACCCAGCAGGTGGTTGGCTCCCAGCAGGCCGATGAGCATAGCGGCAGAACTGGAGCCCAGGCCCGAAGCCAGAGGGATGCGGTTGAAGCAATAAACCCGAATCCCTGCTGGGGATGCCCCCACCAGAGCATACAGTTGGAGAGCCGCGGCCAGGACGAGATTCCGTTCGTCGGAGGGCAGGGTCTGCTCACCTTCCCCATGTACCTGAATGCCGATAGAAGAGTCGCCAGTCTGGATGAAACTCGCCTCATTCCACAGGCTCAGCGCCATACCGAGAGCGTCAAAGCCCGGTCCTAAGTTGGCAGTAGTGGCGGGTACACGAACGTGGACAACTTTCATAGCGCCAGCACCTCCTCCAGAAGGTCTATGCGGGGCGGGATGCTCAGGGGCTTGCTGACCCATTGGATGACGATGTCGGGGTCTTTCAAGCCGTGGCCGGTGCAGACGGCGACCACCCGCTGGCTTCGGACTCTCAACCGTCCGGTGGCTATTTCGTGAGCCAGTCCTGCCAGACCTGCCGCAGAAGCCGGTTCCACCCAGATACCCTCAGTGGCGGCCAGAAGGCGTTGCATGCTCAGGATTTTTTCGTCCGTCACCGCGATGATCCGTCCCCCCGATTCCTCGGCAGCCTGGAGCGCCTGTTCCCCCCGGGCGGGTCGGCCAATGCGGATGGCCGTTGCGACCGTCTCCGGCCGCTCCACTGGGTGGCCGAGGACCAAAGGGGCGGCGCCTGCAGCCTGGACACCCAACAGGTGGGGGAGGCCGGTGCCGCGCAGGGCATCGTACTGCCGAAATCCGGCCCAGTAGGCAGTGATGTTGCCTGCATTGCCCACGGGCAGGCAGAGCCATTCGGGCGCCGTGCCCAGCCGGTCGCAGATTTCAAAAGCAGCCGTTTTCTGCCCTTCAATCCGATAGGGGTTCAGGGAGTTCACCAGACAAATCGGGTGCTTTTGGGATATTTCAACGACTATTTGTAGGGCGTCGTCAAAGGAGCCCTCCACCTGAAGGACCTGGGCACCGTAGGCGATCGCGCCGGCCAATTTGCCAGCGGCGACCTTACCCTGAGGGATCAGGACGACGGCGCGCAGACCGGCCCTAGCAGCGTAGGCGGCAGCGGAGGCGGCGGTGTTGCCTGTGGAGGCACAGATGACCACCCGCGCTCCCTCCCCGACCGCAGCGCTGATGGCGGCCGTCATTCCCCGATCTTTGAATGAGCCAGTGGGGTTCAGGCCTTCGTATTTGATATATAACTCAAATCCTCCTCCCAGTTGTTCGGCCAGACGGGGGGCAGGGATGAGGGGCGTATTTCCTTCCAATAATGTAATCGGACGAGTCCCGGGGGGCAGGTGAAGCATCTCGCTATATCGGTGAAGGACTCCTTGATATTCGGACATGGCTTCCTCCTGAACGGATAAAAAAAGGCCTCCGAGAGCGGTCTCGGAGGCCTGTTCTATACCCAGTACGGCTTACACGACCTGCCGTCCGCTCACCCGTCGGGCGGCGGCTCAGTCGTGGTAGTGGTAATCATCGTCCGATGGACGAGTCCAAAAATCTGCGACAATCGGATCAGCAGGTTCGTCTCCATCGGAGAAAATTGTACATTGTCTCGGGAAATTGTCAAGAGGCCCGCCAGATGTTTTTCTATAGCGATTCTGCTGCCGCAAGGGTGAAGGGTGAAGCGTGAGACGTAAAGGGGGAAACGTGAAATGGGAGGGGTGAAAAGTGAGGCATGATTTGTACTTGCTGAACCGGACAGTACGGATATAATCAACTTGCGGATAGGGGAACCTGATCTGGAGTCTCTCGTTGATCATCTTCAGGGGGAGTGCCTGTGTTTCGTGCTGCTGTGGTGACCGTCAGCGATAAGGGCTACGCCGGGGAGCGGGAGGACGTCAGCGGGCCGCTACTGGCGGACCTGCTGCGCTCGGCAGGCGCCGAAGTGGTGGCCCAGACCATTGTCCCGGACGAGCCAGAGCAGATTCAGCGGATGCTGGTCCACCTGGCCGACGACTTGAAGGTGGATGTGGTGTTGACGACCGGCGGGACCGGTTTCACCCCGCGCGACCATACCCCTGAGGCGACGCTCGGCGTCTTGGAGCGGGAGGCGCCAGGACTGGCGGAGGTGCTGCGCTGGGAGGGGTATCGCCGCACCCCCCAGGCCGTCCTCTCCCGGGGCGTCGCCGGGCTGCGCGGCCGGACTCTCATCATCAACCTGCCGGGAAGCCCTCGGGCAGTGCAGGAGGGAATGGAGGTGCTGGCTCCCGTTCTTCCCCATGCCGTCCAGATGGCCCGGGGGGAGGAGACGGAGCACGTGAAGGGTGAAGAACGTGAAACGTGGACAGTGAAAGGTGAGACAAGGTGAGACGTGGAAAGTGGAAAGTGAGATGTGAGAAGTGAACGGTGGAGGGGAAGCGTGGATGGAAGGGTGCAGGATGAGCGGAGACCGGTGCTGAGGGTGGAGGAGGCGCTGGAGCAGATTCTGGCGACGGTGCGGGTGCTGGAGTCGGAGCAGGTGCCGATTCTGGAGGCGTTGGGGCGGGTGCTGGCGGAGGAGGTGACGGCAGACCGGGACATCCCGCCGCTTCCCAACTCGGCGATGGATGGCTACGCTATCCGCGCCGCCGACGTGACACAGGCGCCAGCCCGTCTGCGGGTGATCGGGGAGGCGCCAGCAGGCCGCCTCTGCCCGTTGGAAGTGGGGCCAGGCACCGCAGTCCGCATCATGACCGGCGCACCGATTCCGGCGGGGGCCGATACCGTCGTCCCCTTTGAGCATACCCGATTGGATGGCGAATGGGTGGAGGTCCTGCGGGAAACTCGCTCCGGAACCAACGTCCGGGAGGCCGGGGAGGATGTGCGGGCGGGTCAGGTTGTCCTCTCCCCGGGTCATGTCCTGCGCCCCCAGGAAATCGGCATGCTGGCCGCGCTGGGCCGGATAGAGGTCGCTGTGGTCCGGCGGCCCCGGGTGGCGATTCTGGCCACCGGCGACGAGGTCGTCCCGCCCTGGGAGACTCCCGGCCCGGGCCAGATTCGGGATGCTAACTCCTACACCGTCGCCGCGCAGGTGCGCCAGTACGGCGGCATCCCCCTCCTCCTGGGCGTCGCCCGCGATGAAGAAGCGCTCATCCGGGAAGGAGTCCGCCGCGCGCTGGCGGAGCAGGCCGACCTCATCGTTACTTCCGGCGGGGTCTCTATCGGCGACTTTGACCTGGTCAAGCAGGTACTGGCGGCGGAAGGGGAGATGCGCTTCTGGTCGCTGAGTATGAAGCCGGGGCGGCCAATGGCTTTCGGCGTCGTCGGAGGGGTGCCGCTGGTCGGCCTGCCGGGGAATCCCGTCTCGGCAATGATTGCGACGGAACTCTTCGTCCGCCCAGCCCTGCTGAAGATGCAGGGGTTCACCCGCTGGCCCTGGCCCGAAGTGCGAGCCCGTCTGGCCGACCCGATCCTGCGCAAAGATGGCCGTCGCCACTACCTGCGGGTACAGTTGCGGGAGACGCCCACAGGGTGGGAGGCGACCCTCACCGGCGACCAGGGCTCTGGTATCCTATATTCGCTGGTTCAGGCCGACGGTCTGGCCGTCATCCCTGAGGACGTAGACCACCTGCCCGCTGGTGCGGAGGTGCGGGTGCTGTTGCTGAGGGAGTTACGGTGTTAGCGAGCAGGAGATGCTGGAAGAATTCGTGACCTATATCCTGGCCTACGTGTTTGTATTCTCGGCCTTCTACCTGCTGGGTGTCCGGGGGCGGCCGCGAACGGTTAAGTGGCTCCTGGCCTGGGGGGTGGTCCTCCTGTTTATGGCCTCGCTGGTCGGGTCGGCTTGGAGGGAGACGGTGGGCCCACTGATCCGGCGGATGGCGTGGAGAGAGGCTTTCTGGGCAATGGCGGGATTCCTGATGGTCCTGGCGGGGTTAGGGGGTGTCCTCTATGGCGGCTTCCGCTTCTTGCAGGAGACGTCCCGGGCCTTCGGCGATGAGGCTATGCAGCGGAATCTGGCGATGATCCGGGAGCGAAAGATGTATCTCCCTGCCAGGGTGCGCGCAGCGCGTCGGGAGAACTTGCGAATCCTTGGGCGCGCCTGGTGTCCGGGAACCGGCTGGTTGCTGGTTGGCCTGGGCGGAATCGGCCTGGGGGGCCTGGTCTCCGACGCGAGCGAGGATTTCCTGGCCCGGACCGCCATCACCCTGTTGCTGTTGACCGTCGGGGGATTCCTGCTCTGGAAAGCCGAGGGAGACGGAAGGCGGAGTACGTAAAACGGAATGGGACCGATGACAAAGCGCGCTCCCCACTCTGATATTGACCTCACCCGCTGGCGGGAGTACGATTGCATTTGGACAGACTCCCTCTGGATCATTGAGGCGCGCGATCGCACGGGCGGCCACCAACTGGATTACCACGGCAACTTCGTCCCCCAGATTGCCACCCAGACCTATCTGCGCTACACGCGGGAGGGCGAGGTCGTGCTGGACCTCTTCCTGGGCTCTGGGACCAGTGCGATAGAGGCAGTGCGGCTGAACCGCCGCTTCGTCGGCGTGGAATTGAACCCGGAACTGGTGGAGACCGTCCGGAGGAAAATCCCCGCGGACTTGCTGGACCGGAACATCCACATCTTGCCGGGCGATAGCACCCAGGCGGAGACAGTCCAGCGAGTGCGGGATGTGTTGGGGACGATGGGCACTGACTGCGCTCATCTGCTCATCCTGCACCCGCCCTATCACGACATTATCCGCTTCTCCGGGAGCGCTGCCGATCTCTCCAACGCGCCGGACCTGGAGACCTTTCTGGATCGGTTTGAGACCGTCGCCCGGTACGGATTTGACCTGCTGGCGCCGGGCCGCTTCGCCGTCCTGGTCATTGGCGATAAGTATGAGCGGGGAGAACTGGTTCCCCTGGGCTTCTACTGCCTGGAGCGTTGTCAGCGGGCAGGCTTCCGGTCTAAGGCCATCGTGGTCAAAAACATCACTGGCAACGAACGGGGCAAGGGGCGGACGAACAACCTCTGGCGCTATCGCGCGCTGGCCGGCGGTTATTACATCTTCAAGCACGAATATGTGATGATATTCTTTAAACCCGCTGACAGAATGCGGAATACGAAAAATGGCCCTTGACTTCCTCTCTCGCCTGTCCCTGCCCGACTATGGGGCCGCGCTGGCGGCTGGGGTGCTGCTGGGAACGGCGCTGGCTTTCTGGGTCGGACGTCGGAGTGGATTGTCTGCGTCCGTTGTGTTGGACGGCGCACTGGCGGCAGCGATCGGCGGGTTGCTCTTGGGGCGCCTGGTCTACGTCGCGGCGCATCTGGCCTACTTCCGGGAGCAGCCGATGGCAGCGCTGGCGTTCTGGCAGGGCGGCCTCTCCGCCCCGGGGGTCGTGGTCGGCGGGGTGGTAGGGGCGGGGATACTGGCCTGCATCCGTCGGCGAGCCCCTGGGCTCCTCTGGGATGCGCTGGCGCCGGGCGCGGCGGTGGTACTGATCGCGGCCTATCTGGGCTGTCTGCGGGCCGGGTGCGCCTGCGGCCGGGAGACCTGGCCCGATGACGGCCTGCTCTGGGTCTTCAGCGCGGACCTTCCCGACCTCTACGGTCTGCGGGCCCCGCGCGTCGCCGTGCCGGTACTGGGGATGGGGTGGGGGGCCGTGATGCTGGCCCTGACCCTCTGGGCTGCGCGGCGGGGATGGGCAACCGGTGGGGCAACCGCAAGAGTGGCTCCTATGTGGCTGGCTCTCTACGGCCTGGGGGAATTTGCCTTGGGTTTTCTGCGAAGGGACGCGCCCCCTCTGGTTAGCGGCCTCTCGGCCCTCCAGTGGGCTGGCCTGGGGATAATGGCTGCCGCCGTTGCGCTGGGGCTCCTGAAGATTGATCGCCGACGACTTCCCGGCGACCGGCTATAAAACTTGACGCCGACCGGTTTTGTGGTATAACAAAAGTGGCCCGGCTGGTTGGTAGACTCTGCCTGGCCGAAGGGAGAACGATGGTACGAGTTCGTCCGTTGTCGTTGGGGGGAGTGGTTCTGGGGATAACTGCTCTCTTTCTCCTGCTTCTCACCTTCCAGTCCCTCCGTACAACCGATTCTCTGGCGGCTCGGCCTGACCAGGTGGACCCCTTACGCTTCCAGCCCGCTCTCCACGCGAATCTTATTACCTGCACCCTTGCCGTTACCACGACGGATAGTATCCCCGGCAACAACTCCTTTGATACGGCAGCCATCCTGGCCGATTATACTGGCCTGGCCCTGGTGCAGGGCGTCCCCGGAGAGGCGAAAAATCCGAGCGAAGACTACTTCCGGTTGGATAATGCCGTCCTCGGCTGGACCTACGAGGTCATTGCAGCCCCGGATGGCTTGGGAAACTACAACCTGGGCATCATTGTCTACGATGCGGCTCGGACGCCCATCATAACGGACGCCAATCCCCTGGATGGCAACCTGGCGCGCGTCACGATGGTTGCTGGGTCTACCGGGCCGTTCTACTTCAAGGTTTTCCAGATCAGCCATCAGTGCAGCGGCGGCACATACCGTCTGGATGCGAACGCTGCCGCGCCGACGCCCACGCCAACGGCGACGCCCACGCCAACGGCGACGCCCACGCCAACGGGAACCGCTACCCCGCCACCTCCTACCCCATTGTCTGGTGTGGATCGCTTTGAGCCCAACTACGATTTTGATCGCGCTGCCACTATTGCCGCTGGCGTCACCTACGACAATCTGAATTTTATCCCCTGGGGCGGAACGACCCAGGACAACGACTTCTTTAAACTCTGGGTGAAACCGGGTCTCCTCTACACTTGCGAGACATTGAACCTGGCCCCCGGTCTGGATACCAACATCATCATCTATGACCACAACCGCAATGGCTTGGGTGGCAACGACGATGTGACGCCAGGGGACTACCGAAGCCGGATTTCTTACCTCTCCACCTATGAGGGGTGGCTCTACGTTCTGGTGGGACACGGCGGACGGTTCCCATACTCCGAGGTCCAGAACAGCACCTACAGCCTGCGATGTACGGTAGAGGTCCCCGGACTGCCGACTCCGGCGCCCACAGCGACGCCCCGGCCGCCCACAGCCACGCCGGTGCCGAAAGACTGGACGCCCACGCCGGAGACGTTCACCTCTCCGCCCCCCACGGCCACTCCGTCTACGGGCGCGGATCTCTCCGTGCGGTTGATCTCCACTCCCACGCCTCCGCCCCCAGGGGTGACTCCTTCTCCCCGGTTTGTCCCGCTGGATATTCTGGTCTACTACGACACCAACAACGACCGGAGTCCCGGGGCCGGAGAGGGGGTGGCAGGATTACGCATCCTGGCCTACGACACCCTCACCGGCGAGCAGGTCACCGAAGGGGTGACCGACGAGATGGGACGGCTGCGGTTCACTGCTGCCGTCCGGGGGGCTGTCCGCATTGTCGTCCCTTACCTGGGCATCAGCCGGGTTGTTGAAGGGGAAGGGGCCAGCGTTTATATCCGCATCGCATTACCCGCGGGGAGCCCGTAATGGAAGAACCCGGTCCTGTTTCCCCTGCTCCCTCGCCCTCCCGTCGGAAGAGATATATTGCGCGCATTCCTCCCGTTGCCCTCTGGCTGGGAGGGATCGGGGTGGCCATTCTGCTCATCACGCTGGTGACCCTGCTGGCCCTGCGCCCTGTCCTCTTCCCTCGCCATCCGGGGGGGATTCCCCTTTCCGTCACACGGATCATTCCAGGCCTGAGCCCTCTGCCCGTCCCTGCAGCACCGGTGGCCGAAATTGGCAATACTCAGGTCTCCCTGCCTGTCCCCATCTCCCTGGAGGTGGGGGGGCGCACTTTCCCGGTACAGTCGGTGCGGGTGGAGGAGGGCATCTGGAATGTTCCAGAGTCCGATACCGGAGTGGCTTTCTGGGCCTATGGTACGGTCATCCATTACGTGTTGGGCCTGGAGCCGACGGATGAAAACCGGGCCCTGGTTGATGGGCTACGAGAGGGGGATGAGATTGGGCTTCGTCTCTCCAGCGGGGCCCGTTTGACCTTCCGGGTGGTCCAGCAGAAGACGGTCACTCCGGACGACCCGTCCCTCTTCTCTCAGTCCCGTCCCGGCCTGACGATGGTGGTGCTGGATGAAGGGGAAGGACGTCTGGCGGTGGAGGCGGGTTTTCAGGAACTGATAGAACCGACCCCCCCGGCGGGCAGTCCTACGGCTGGCTCCGGGCAGCCGGTACAGGTGGGGACTGCGCGGGTGACGGTCGCGGAAGGGCACGCGGAGCGAGGGCTGCCCGACCTGCCGGCGGGGACGGTGGCCTATTTCGTGGAAGTGACGGTGGAGAACGACGGGACAGTCTCTCTCTTCCCGCGCGATTTTGTGGCCGAACTGCTGGACGGGGATGGCAACCGGTATCTCCCTTCCCCTTCTCTGGCTGGGAGGGGAAGGTACGGCTCGCTGCCGGAGGAGATTCCTGCAGGGGGGACAGCGGAGGGGACGTTTGCCTACGTGGTTCCCGAGGCGATCGCTGGACCTGCGCTGACCTGGGTTTTCAGCCCTCAGGCGGCGTCTGAGTTACGGGCCCGATTCTCCCTTCCCTACACCCCGCCGCCTGCCGGAATGGCGGAGGCGGAGGTGGAGGTCACCCAGGCGTTTCTGGGGGAGGGAGGCCAGGTGCTGCATGTCGTCGCCCGGGTGCGCAACCGGGGGACGGCGGTGCTGAGAGTGACCGAGAGGGAGATCGCGCTGAGTTCGCGCGCTGGGCCGGGCGAGTTGCAGGTGGCGGCGCCGCCGCTGCCCTGGGAGATCGGGGCGGGCGAGGAGCGGGAGGTGGAATTGCAGTTTGCTCGGCCCCGAGCCTCGTCCTGTGTGGTGACGATTCTGGGCTACGTCTTTGAGATTTCCGGCCTGCCGGAATAATGGAGAGCGGGGATGCGGGCGGCGGCGCACCTTATGCGCCGTCGCCCGTATTCGTACCCGGTCGTCGCGACCGGAGTTGGGTTTCACGCCGCACCATAACCCTCGGGAGGGAGACTACCGCTCATTGACCGGACTCCCGCTCTCTCCAATCTGAATCTTTAGACACAGAGGTTGCTCCCTCCCTTCACCCCTAACTATAGAAACACCATTGGGGGTGAAAGGCCGCCAAGTCCAACGATCCCAGTGGGCGGAATATTAGCCCGGCAGTCCGGACGGGCGGTCGGCTCCCGACTTTCGCGCTTCCTGTAGGGTCCGCAACTCCTGCTCCATCCGCCGCTGACGGGCCCAGATGGAGAAAACCAGAGCGAATGTCAGCACCCAGAAAACCGCATAGGCAGCAGCCAGATAAATCAGCATTTCTCTCCTCCTGAAGAGATTGGCGCTCACGCAGAGATGCAGAAGTCCCCTCACTCCCGGCGCAGGAGGGCCAGCCGATCGGCGAAGCGCTCCAGGCGGATGCGCTGGCGCAGGAGTGTTGCGTAAAGCAGGGTGAACGCGGCCAGCGAGACCAGCAGCGTCTGCACCATGCGGGGGGTGAGGGCCATATCTCCGCCGCTGAGAATCTCCGGATGGATAGTGCGCCACCAGCGGATAGCGAACCAGGAGAGTGGCACCGTCACAAAGGCGACGATGCCGTAGACGGCGGCGAAACGGGCCTGGCGCTCCGGCCCTTCCACCGCCCGGCGCAACATCCCGTAGGCGATGTAGATGAGCAGTTGGACCGCCGAGATGGTCAGCCGGGGCTCCCAGGTCCAGTACGTCCCCCAGACTGGCCGCGCCCACAGAGAGCCGGTTATCACGGCCATTGTGATAAAGGTCAGCCCGACCTCCACCGAGGAGAGGGCCAGGATGTCCCACCGACGCTCCCCCCGGATCAGGTACAGGATGCCCGCCAGGAAGGTGACGAAGAAGGCGAAGAAGCCCACCCACG
This sequence comes from Chloroflexota bacterium, assembly GCA_014874475.1. Classification (GTDB taxonomy): domain Bacteria; phylum Chloroflexota; class Anaerolineae; order B4-G1; family DUEL01; genus SpSt-77. The sequence continues at coordinate 204,840 of JADBJJ010000032.1, read as the reverse complement.
CCGAGGAGACGTGGAAGTAGAAGATGCGCTGGACATCTCCCATCGTGGCCTCCCGGGGGGCGTAGAGGAAGACCATCCCCAGGGCAGTCAGGACGACAACGGCAGAGGCCAGAGCCAGAATGAAACCGGGAATGTCGCGATGACGGTTCATATCCTCCTCCCGATGGTCAGAAATGGGCCGGGCACTTCTGTGAGTGCCTGGCGCGTTATTCCTCCAGAACGTACCCGAATGTCAGCATGGCGACAGCCAGAATCACCAAGTCGTAGACGATAATGAGGCGGAGCCAGCCACCCGCTTCTGCCAGAGTCCCTCCTTCCAGCAGCGCGCCGATGGTCTGGACAGCGGCGATGAGGACAGGGAAGGCCAGGGGAAGGAGCAGGACGGGCAGCAGGACCTCGCGGGCCCGAGTGTTCACCGCAATGGCTGCCAGCAGCGTCCCCACGGCAGCGTACCCCACTGTCCCCAGGAGGGTCACCAGCAACACTTCCGGGCGCAGCAGCGGGACGTTGAACAGCCCGGCAAACAGGGGCAGCAGGACGGCTTCCGCGATGAAGATGAAGAGAAGATTCCCCAGCGCTTTGCCGAAGAATATGGCCGTCCGGTCCACCGGCGCCAACAGCAGGCCGTCTATACAGCCGGTCTGTTGCTCCCGGACCAGGGAGCGGCTCAGGCCCAGGGTGCCGGCGAAGGCGACAGTGGCCCAGAGGACGCCGGGCGCCGCAGCGCGGGCCGTTGCCCCGCGCAGGTCCAGGGCGAAACTGAAGACCAGGAGCGACAGCACCGCGAAGACCAGCATGGCGCTGACGATCTCGCGGGTGTGCCACTCTGCTGCCATATCTTTGACGACGATGGCCCACATCTTACCCAGGAATTCCATCGTGGAGAGAGTATACCGCAGAATGCCGAATGCGGCAACTGGATGTTGCGCTCATCTCTTCTCGTGGTAAAATAAACCCACCTGGAAGGAGGTGATACCGATGGAACTTTCCCTCTATCTCCGCATCCTGCGTAAGCGGTGGTGGATTATCTTGGTGGCGGTGCTGGCGACAGCCGCCAGCGCTATTGCCTTCAGCCGTCTCCAGACTCCTGTCTATCAATCTACCGCTGAGGTCATCATTCAGCCTGCCCGGCCTGATTTCGGCCTCACCCAGTCTGCCAAGACGCTCCTCCGCTCCTATATGAGTGTTGCCGACTCCAACAAGTGGGCCCAGGAGGTGCTCACCCGGCTGAGCCTGGACATGAAACCGGAGCAGTTGCGGGCCAATGCCCGTTTCGCGGCCGAGGATGACCGGATGATTATCCGGATTGAGATTGAGGATACAGACGGCGAGCAGGCCAATCGCATTGCCAAGACCTGGGCGACCCTTCTGGTAGAGTGGCGGGATCAGGAAAACCAAAAACAGCGCAAAGAGGACCGGGTTTTTGCCGAACTGCGGGACGAGCCAACCTATTCCCAGACCTGGCCCCCCCGCCTTTCCATTATGGGCATTGCCGGCCTCATTCTCGGCCTGATCATCGCCTTCGTCATCGTTTTCTTCCTGGAATGGGCCGAAGCGGGCACCATCCGCACCCCTGAGGACGTGGAACAATGGTTGGGTCTGGCTGTATTGGGGACCGTTCCTCCGGCCGAATAACCGATGGGAGACAATGCTATGAGCAAACCTCAACTGATTACCCTCACCGACCCCCGTTCACCGGTTGCGGAGGCATACCGCACGTTGCGGACCAACCTGACCTTTGCTGGCCTGGATCAACCGGTGGAGATGCTGGTGGTCACCTCACCGTCCCCTGAGAAAGAGAAGTCCCTTGTGGCGGCGAATCTGGCGGTGGTGATGGCCCAGGGGGAGCGCCGCACCATTCTGGTGGATGCGGATCTGCGCCGACCTGTCCTGCATGAAATCTTCGGTGTTTCCGGCGAACGCGGCCTGACGACGATGTTTGTGGACTCCCAGGCGCGGGATGAGCCGCCGCTGGTGGATGTCGGCGTGGAGAATCTGTGGCTGCTTCCCAGCGGGCCGCTTCCACCCAACCCTGCTGACCTCTTGGGCTCCCACCGGATGGAAGAGATTATCGCTCTTCTCCGTTCCCGGGCCGATTTTCTGGTCTTTGACGCGCCGCCGGTCCTCGCGGTCACCGATGCGGCCGTCTTGGGGATGAAGATGGACGGGGTCCTCCTGGTGATTGCTGCCGGGCGCACCCGTCGCGAGCAGGCCCGCCAGGCGCGGGAACTGCTGGAACGAGCGCACTTACGGGTCGTCGGCGCAGTTCTGACCGATGTCCCGGCGATGGCGCGCAGACAGTATTACTAACAATGGCTGGGAAACGATATCTCTGGTTCTTTGTGTTGGCCCTGGTGGTAGTCAGCATGGTTTCGGCATGCGGCGGTCGGATGGAGACGCCGACTCCCCCGACGGCCGCTCCGTCTCCTGAAGTTACTCCCTCTGCCCGCCCGGAGGCCGGCGGCGGTCGGACGGAGACACCGACTCTCCCGACGGCCGCTCCGTCTCCTGAAGTTACTCCCTCTGCCCGCCCGGTGGCCGACGGAGCGACTCTGCTCCGAGAGCGGTGTGCGGTCTGTCATGGGTTGGAGCGGGTGGAAAGCGCCCGCAAAACCGCGGAGGAGTGGAACCAGACCGTTGACCGAATGATCCGGCGGGGAGCACGACTGACAGAGGCGGAACGGGCTGTGCTGGTGGAGTATCTGGCGACCCATTATCGGTAGGAGGCGAATATGTCGGCTGGACCGCTCAATTTCCTGTTCGTCGGTGTCGGCGGTCAGGGCGTGCTGACTGCTTCGGACATCGCCGCCCAGGTTGGGTTGGACCTGGGGCTAGAAGCCAAAAAATCGGAGGTCCACGGTTTTGCCCAGCGGGGTGGGGTAGTGGAAAGCCACGTCCGTTGGGGGGAGCGGGCTGGGGCCCCCTTGGCCGAGCAGGGAACGGTGGACGTGCTGGTGGGCTTTGAACTTCTGGAGGCCGTGCGCTGGATAGAGTGGCTGCGGCCGGGCGGGAGCGTCGTTGTCAACCGTCAGAAGATGGCCCCGATGTCAGTGACGGTGGGCAATGCAGTCTATCCGGACGAAGCGGCCATTCTGGAAGCCCTCCGCCGCCGGGCTGCGCGGGTGGTTCTGGTGGACGGGCTGGGCCTGGCCGAGCGGAGCGGGACGATTCGCGCCGTCAACAGTGCCATTCTGGGCGCGCTTTCTGCCCTGCTGGAAACCCCGCCGGAAGTGTGGGAGGAGGCCATCGTACGGCGCGTCCCTCCGCGTTATGCCGAAGCGAACCGCATTGCCTTCCGTCTGGGTCGGGAAGCCGCCCTGCGGTTATGAACATCACGGTATGGATACTATCCGCTTGCTCCTGGTCGGCCTGGGGAATTTGGGGCGGCGCTTCTGTGACCTGCTGGCGCAGAAGGGGCCGGAGGTGGAGGCCCGCTATGGCTTGCGGTTGCTCCTGGTCGGTGCGGCCGATAGCCGGGGCGCCGCGTACGACCCCGGCGGATTGGACCCGGCCCGCGTCGCTGCTCTGAAAGAGGCCGGCGGCTCCGTCGCCGACCTGCCCGGTGTGGGCCGGCCCGGCTGGCCGGCTGCCGAACTCATCGCCCAGGCCGACGCCCATCTCCTCTGTGAGGCCTCCCCGGTTCACCTGCGGCAGGGGGCCGAACCAGGCCTTTCCCATATCCGGCTGGCACTGGAGCGGGGGATGCACGTGGTCACTCCCAACAAAGGGCCCCTAGTGCTGGCCTATCAGGAACTCCACGACCGGGCGGCTCGGCAGGGCGTCCAACTCCGCTTTGACGGCACCGTCGCCGGCGGGCTTCCAGCCATCTACATCGGCCAGCGCGACCTGCGGGGTGCTATCGTCCATCGCATAGAGGCGGTCCCCAACCTCTGCACCGGTTACATCCTGGAACTGCTGGCGGACGGCCTCTCCTGGGAAGAAGCGCAGGACCGCGCTCGTGCTGAAGGCGTCCTAGAGGCTGACCCGTCCTTTGACCTGGAGGGCTGGGACGCGGCGGCGAAACTGGTCATCCTGGTCAACGGGGTGATGGGGTACCCGGCCCGTCTGGAGGACGTGGACCGGACGGGCATCACGGCCTTGAGCGGCGCCGACATGGTGGCGGCGCGGCAGGAGGGGCGGTTCTATAAACTCCTGGCGACGGCAGACCGGCTTCCCGATGGGTCGGTGGCGATGCGGGTGGCCCCTGTCCCTCTGCCCGGCGACCATTTCCTTGCCCGTCTGGGCCGCAAACAGATGGGCGTGATGTATCACACCGACATCTACGGTACCCTGATGGCTGCGATTGACGAGCCCACGCCGCTCCCCTCGGCGGCGACGATGCTGCGGGACATCCTGGATATTTATCGGTAGGGCGCAGGGGAGGGTGGGAGAACGGGGTTTTGTGGCGGCGAGATTGTCGCTACAAAACCCCTCTTTATTGTTCGTAACTTCTGGAAGGGGTGGATGTTATATGTCATGATTTTATGATCCCTTGAGGTGAGGTGGCAGTGATGGTGGACTATCTGCTCATCGTCAACCCCATTGCTGGTCGGGGGGCGGGGGAGCGAGTGATTCCCCGGCTCTTCCGGTTGCTTCGGGAGCATGGTCTCTCTTTTGACTTAGTGCAGACGGAGCGACCCTGGCATGCGGCGGAACTGGCTCGCCGGGCAGTCGTGAGCGGCTACCGGGCCGTTGTTGCCGTGGGCGGGGACGGCACGTCCAACGAGGTGCTGAACGGGCTGATGGCGGCGCGGGATGCCGGGGAGGGCGAGGCCGCTATGGGGGTGCTCTGTGTCGGCACTGGCAACGACTTTGCCTATGGCATGGGCATCCCCCTGGACCTGGAGGAGGGATGCACTGCGCTGGCCCGAAGGCGGACCCGTCGGGTGGATGTGGGGCATGCGCGGGGCTTCCGTTACTTTGGCAACGGAATTGGCATCGGCTTTGATGCCGCTGTCAACGTTGTCGCTTCCCGCCTGCGGCGGCTGCGGGGCTTTCTGGTCTACCTCATCGCTGTATTGCGGACCCTCATCTTCTACTACCGCGCTCCTGTGACCCGGATAGAACTGGATGATCAGACTCTGGAACTGCCCGCGCTGATGATTTCAGTGATGAACGGGCGGCGGATGGGCGGCGGCTTCCTGATGACTCCCTTCTCCCGGCCTGATGATGGCCTCTTTGATCTCTGCATCGGGGGGAGGATGAGCCAACTGGAGATGCTGTCCTTTGTCCCCCGCTTTATGAAGGGGACTCAGGTCGGGGATCCCCGAGTGACGATGGCCCGCTCTCGTCGGGTCCGGGTGACTGTTCGGGATGGGGCGCAGGTCGTCCACGCTGACGGTGAGACACTGGCGCTGGAAGTGCAGGAACTGGACCTGGAGGTGATTCCCCAGGGCCTGGAGGTGATCGTTTAGCGTCCCACAGTTGGCCGGGCAAGGGTAACGTGCCGGGCGCTTTTGGAAGTGCCCGGCACGTTCAATGTTATGGGATTGCCGGACTACTACCTCCGTATAATGACGATTTGGAATTTGACAAAATTTTGGCAATATGGTATCATGAAAATTAGGAGGTAGACCATGCAAGAGACCAGACAGCGAATCCTGGAAATTATCAAGATGCGCGGTCAGGCCACGGTGAATGAACTGACCCGCGAGTTGGGTTTGACCGCAGTGACTATCCGGCATCACCTGGATGTTCTCCACAGGGCTGGGTTGATCGGGCCGCCGCAGATTCTTCGCAAACCCGGCCCGGGTCGCCCCCAGCATGTCTACCGGCTGGCTGGTGAGGCGGAGGAACTGTTCCCCAAAAAATACGACCGGCTGACCGACGCCTTGCTGGAGGAACTGGAAGCCCGGATGTCCCCCGAGGATCTGGATGCCGTCATCAACGGGGTTGCTGAGCGGATGGCCCGCTATGTGCGGGCTGAAGGGGACACGAACGCTCGCTTGGGCGCTCTTATGGAGTTCCTGAACGGGCTGGGCTATCTGGCGACGGTTCACGAAGAAGAGGGCGGATACCGGATCGTAGTTGCAAACTGCCCCTACGAACGGGTTGCCCGACGCCACGACTTTCCCTGCAAAGTGGATAGCCGCCTGATTGCCCTGGTGACCGGCGTGGAGCCAGAGCGCATCCAGCAAATCGCTGCGGGCGACGAACATTGCATCTATCGCTTCGCTCTGCCGCAGGGCTGATGTTTGGGGTGCCTCTGACAAACACAGGCATTTGCTCTCCCTGTGGGATCGGGTTGTGGTTTGCCGCAGGGGCTTCACTCCCTGCCGGGGATGGTCTCTGCTTCGTTGGGCGGTCTTGCCGTTTCTTATCGTTAGAGAATTTCGGGCGGATGGCGAAGCCATCTGCCCGCAATTCCCATCGTAACGGGCGGAGAAAGCGAAGCCAGAGAGATTCACGGTAACCCTGTTTCCGCCTATGAGCCTGAAAACCACTTTTATTTACCCTGGAATTGCCGGTCGCGGCTGGAATTCCCTTAAGCAGGGAATGGATGCCGGCTGGATTTCTCACGGTTTGGCTTCTATCAGTGCGGCGGTCAAAGCGCAGGGATTTGAGGTGGACCTGATTGACCTGCGCGCTCTATCCGGCTGGGACCAGTTCCGGGAGGTCCTGGCGGAGCGGGCTCCCGATGTGATCGGGGTCACGATGATGAGTGTGGATTACAACCCCGCTCGTCAGGCCATCGCCATCGCCAAGGAGGTCCTGCCGGACGTCATCACCGTTATCGGTGGGCCGCATGTCACCATCGCCCTGCAGGACAGCCTGCGCATTCCCCATGTGGACTACCTGATAACCGGCGAAGGCGAAATCACCTTCCCCCAGTTGCTCCAGGCCATTGCAGAGGGCCGTCGTCCACCCCATCGGGTGTTGCGTGGCGAGCCGCCGGACCTGGATGCCCTCCCCTTCAGCGATCGGGACCTCTTCCTGGACGAGTGGAAGAGATGGGGGTACGACCTGGATTCCCCGGAGGTCCCCTTCGTGGAGGAACTTCCTCCTCCCTTTGCCACCATCATCGCCGGACGGGGCTGCATCTACAACTGCACCTTCTGTAAGCCTGGTGAGGACTACCTTTTTGGCAAACGGGTTCGTCGTCGGAGTGTGGATAGTGTCCTGGCCGAGTTGCGCTATCTCGTGGACCGCTACCACCTGGTCTCCTTTATGTTCCACGACGACTGTCTGACCGAGGACCGCCAGTGGGTGATGGAGTTCACCGAGCGGTACATCGCTGAGGGTTTTAACCTTCCCTTTTTCTGTCAGACCCGGGCCGACATTGTGGTGAAGCACGAGGACATGGTGGAGCGAATGGTGCGGGCCGGTCTGCGGGGATACTTTATTGGTTTTGAGAGTGGCAGCGACCGGGTGCTTAAGTTCATCCGCAAGGGCACCACAGTGGCTCAGAATCTGGAAGCGGCCCGGATCTGCCGGAAGTACGGCATTGCCATCTGGGCCAACTATATGATGGGCATCCCCACGGAGACGAAGGAAGAGGTGATGGAGACGGTGCGGATGATGAAGGAGATAGACCCGGATTACTATAGTCCGGCCTTCTTCACGCCGCATCCCGGGACCGACCTCTACGACTTCGTGGTGGAGCACGATCTGAGTCGCATTACCGACTACGACTCTTATCGCCGGAACCCCACGGAGCCGAAGATTCGGGGGCAGGACTACAGGTTTCTGAGATGGGCGATGGTGGAGAGCCAACGGCGCAGGCCCTGGAACGCGTTCCGGCGGTGGGTACGGCGGCAGCGGCGGCGTTTCCGGCGACTGACACCTGATAGGGTGCTACGTCGACTGGGATTGCGGATGAGCCCCTAATACTACAACGATGGTTTGCTTGACAGCGTGGCGGGAGATGGGTATCCTAAAGAGGACAAAATGGAGCGGCCAGAACAAAAAATCACGCGGCGGGATGTTTTGAATCTAATCGTAGCCGTCACGCTGTTGGGGTCGCTGAGCGGGTGTGGCCCCTTGCCCCCATCTCTGGCAGAACCTACTCCAACCCTTTCCCCCGCCCCTACCCTCGAACCAACCGACACACCAACACCAACCGCAACACCAACTAGAACACCAACACCAACCCCAACACCAACTAAAACACCAACCGCAACACCGACTGAAACACCAACACCAAAGCCAACCGCAACACCTGGCCCCACTAAAACCCCTCGTCCAACTGACACTCCCCAACCAACCCTTTCTCCTGAGGAGAGAAGAGCCCAGGAGGTGGAAAAAGTTCTTCGCAGGATTGATTTTAGATTTTCTCCTGAAGAGAACGAGAGAGTAAAAGACTACATCCGAGAAGTCATTGCTAAAGCCCCTTATCAGTTAACCCTTGATATGTTTGATGGGGAATTTCAGAATCACTGGAACACCCAATGGGGACATTATGGCATAACCATACAGATGGTATTGGATAGTATCAGCCACGATCCTTTGGATGGTTTCCGAAAAATCAGGCATATTGGGCCCTTGCACGACTGTTATACCACCTGTTGGGCGGCTAATATTAATGAAAGGGGCGAGGGAACAGGATATATTGAACTTGGTTCATTTCCAGAGGACAACCTACACCAAACTCTTAAGAAATTGTTTTTATATAAAGAAAGCCAATCTGTGCCAATAGCCGCCTACTTAATGAGAGAGATATGGCCAAAAACACAACCGGAAAATGCCGCTCGTGATGTAGTAGTTATGACAGAAAATCTTTCTCATTATCTTGCGTATCTTCTTCTTTTGCGCTATCAAGACCAATTAACCCCTGCGGAATTTAATCAATTAATGTATTTAAGAGGTACTTCAATGGAAACAACAGCCCCAGACCCATTTAGTAAATAAACGGCTTTGGTGCATAAATTGCGCTACAAACAAACGGGAGCAGCACTCTCTGTTTCTTGATAACTGTTGCCGGCTCCATTGGGTGACCGGTTCAGGTCACCACATAACCGTCCGACACTTTTTCCCCTTCATACTCCAATCATAGCCTTCTTTTGCCCAATTGTCCAGATTTGTGCACCAAAGCCGATGAGAAGAGAAATGAATCGAGAGCGGGCTGTAGATGATCTAAAGACTATTCGCCAGATCATGGAGCGCGCCCGCCGTAAAGCAGAGAAAAGCGGCGGACGGTTCATAGTACTTGACCACTCCGGTTTTGGGTGGTATCCTTTCTTCCGAGACATTCTTGCGGAGGGAAGGAGACCATGCCAAGACCTCAACGATATCGGGTTCAGTTAGAAACGGTGCGGCGGGAAGTGGAGGCCTGGGCCAGAGAACGGAATGAGGCGCAGGCTACTGTGGAATGGCGCTTTACTTCTGCGGAGGCGCGGGATTGGCTGAAGCGCTTATACCGTCAATAATCATTGTGGTCAAGTACTATTCGGAGCGATTACCGAACTCCACCCTCTGGCGCGGAATTGGGATGATGGCAGAAAAGGGTGGCGCAGTGGGGAGGCCGAACGCCCCAGGATGTATAGCGGGAATTGCTCCAGGAGGAGCGCGTGAAAAGGTGAGCGGCCCGACCTGCGCTTGGTGCGGATAGCGCCTTCGGCGCGACGGCTTCAGAGTGAGTCAGTGAATGAGGAGGTGAAACGATGCGGATCAAAGTAAAACTGTTCGCAACTCTGCGGCGATATTACCCCGAACTGGGAGTGGGTGAGGGGATGGAAATAGAACTTCCAGACGGAGCGACAGTGGGGCAACTGGTCAACCGCCTGGGCCTGCCCGCCGACCATGTGCGGGTGGTCTTTATCAACGGCATCGCCCGGGACGAATCCTACATCCTTTCCGATGGCGACGAGGTCGGCATGTTCCCCCCTGTAGGGGGTGGGTAAATCGCTCTGGCACCATCTGACGGGGGCCATTCTATGACTGCCTATCTTCTCGTCTTCGCTGGAGCGTTGGTGCTGAGCATTGCGCTGACCCCCCTCGCCCGCTATCTGGCGCCCCACCTGGGGGTGATGGACCAGCCCTCGGTCCGTAAGGTGCATCGTTCTCCTGTCCCGCGGCTGGGTGGCATCGCTATCTATCTGGCTGTGCTGGCGGCCGCCATCGCGCTGGGGGAACGGTACAACTTTGCCCAATTCGGTTCCATCATCGTCGGCGCGACGGCTGTCTCCTTTATGGGGTTGGTGGATGACCGATGGGGGCTACGCCCCGTTGTCAAACTGGTTGGGCAGGTGCTGGCGGCCCTTCTCCTCTGGGCAACGGGCGTTCGCGTGGGCACGTTCGGCCAGCCGGTGGTGGATTTCCTGTTGACGGTTTTCTGGGTGGTCTATATCACCAACGCCATCAACCTGCTGGACAATATGGACGGGCTGGCAGGCGGAGTTGCGGCCATCGCCGCCGCCTACTTTGCGCTGATGTGCTCCTTTAGCGGGCAGTATCTGGTGGGGGCGCTGGCGATGGCGGTCCTGGCGGCCTGTCTGGGCTTCCTCTTCTATAACCTGAACCCCGCCAGCATCTTTATGGGTGATTCAGGGGCCCTCTTCCTGGGTTTCATGCTGGCGGCTATCGGGATCAAACTCCGCTTCCCGGATAATGTCACCTTCGTCACCTGGATGGTGCCCGTGCTGGTTTTGGGATTGCCCATATTTGACACTGCGCTGGTGACCCTCTCCCGCCTGCGCCGAAGGCTGAACCCGCTGACGACACCGGGCAAAGACCACGCCTCCCACCGGTTGGTGGCGGCGGGACTCTCCCAGCGGGAAGCGGTGCTGACTCTCTATATTGTGTCGTTCGTGTTGGGGCTGCTGGCTGTTTTTGTGACCCGCGCGTCGGTGGTGGAGGGGTACATCGTAGGAGGCCTGGCCGCACTGGTGGGGGCTTGGGGGCTGTGGCGGCTGGAGCGGCCCCCATTCTGGGGCACCCAGTAATATGCCCGGCGCTTCCAGAAGTGCCCGGCACGTTCCTCTTGCACTACCGCGTCTCCCGCTGGGCCTCTATGACGTTGGGAATCTTGGAGATGCGGGCCAGCACCCGGCCTAACTGGCCGATGTCGGTGACTTCCAGGGTGAAATAGATGGTGGTCAGATTTTGCTGTCGGCTGATGCTCAATCCGGCAATATTGATCCCCTCTTTGCTCAGCACCCCGCTGATGTCGTGAAGAAGCCCCGATCGGTCATACGCCAGCACCGAGACCAGCACCGGGAAGGTCTGCTTCTGGGGACCCCAGGCTACCTCTATCAGCCGCTCAGGGCGGCGCAGGTTGAGGACGTTGGGGCAATCTCGCCGATGGATGGTGATCCCGTGCCCCTGGGTGACATACCCGATGATGGGCTCGTCGGGGAGGGGATGGCAGCAACGAGCCAGCCGAGTCAGCAGGCCACCGGTCCCCAGAACGTGGACTTCGTGGGAGACCGGGGCCGGAATGGGGGTCGGGGGCGGGAGTTCCGGCTCCGGCTGGGTCTGTTGCTGGGCTTCTACCACTTTCGCCCCAATCTGCTGGCTGTTGATGTCCCCAAAGCCGACGGCGGCTAGAAAGTCTTCCACTTTATCGTAGTTGAACAGGGCCGCCACCGCTTCGTGGGAGAGTTCGCTCAACCCCAGTCGCTTCAGTTCCCGCTCCAGAATGGCTCGTCCCGAAGCGATATTCTGCTCCCGGTCCTGCCGTCGGAACCACTGACGGATTTTGTTGCGGGCGCGGGCCGTCTTGACATATCCCAGCGCCGGATTGAGCCAGTCCCGGCTGGGGCCGCCCCGTTTGGCAGTGATAATCTCTACCTGGTCGCCGGTTTGGAGGACGTAGTCCAGGGGCACCCATCGCCCGTTGACTTTGGCCCCCCGGCAGCGGTGGCCGATTTCGGTATGGATGGCGTAGGCGAAGTCTATGGGCGTCGCTCCAGCAGGCAGGTCTACCACCATGCCCTTGGGCGTGAAGACGTACACCCGGTCCTCAAAAATGTCGGTCTGCACTGCCTCTACGAACTCCCCGGCATCCTCCGCTTCGCTGCGGGCCTCTATCTGGGCTCGCAGGGCGGCGATTTTTTCTTCAAACAGTCGCTCCTCTCGGGCTCCCTCTTTGTACCGCCAATGGGCGGCGATACCGTACTCGGCAATCCGGTGCATGTAGTGGGTGCGAATCTGGACTTCCAGGACTTTCCCGCCGATGCCCACCACAGTGGTGTGGAGGGATTGGTACATATTCTCTTTGGGACGGGCGATATAGTCGTCAAATTCGCCGGGGATAGGGGTCCAGAGGCTGTGGACGACACCCAGCGCGTGGTAGCAATCGGGGACGGTATCTACGATGGCCCGGATGGCGCGGATATCGTAGACTCGCTCCAGAGGGATTTGCTTGCGCTGCATCTTACGGTAGATGCTGTAAATGTGCTTGGGACGGCCGGTAATCTGGGCGTTGATTCCTTCCAGCCGGAGGTGGTGCTGGAGAATGGCGATGTGGCGCTCAATATCCGCTTCCCGCTCTGGCGCCCGGGCCTCCAGTTCGGTGACAATCTCGTGATACAGTTCGGGCTCCAGGGTTCGGAAAGCCAGGTCTTCCAGTTCCCCCTTCCATTGCCAGATGCCCAGCCGGTTGGCCAGCGGCGCGTAGATGTCCATCGTCTGTCGGGCGATGCGCTGCTGGCGCTCTGGGGGCAGGGCGTCCAGCGTGCGCATATTGTGCAGCCGGTCGGCCAGTTTGATGAGCATGACCCGCGCATCCTGGGCTGTTGCCAGGAAGAATTTGCGCAGACTCTCCAGTTCTCGCTCGTCCCGTTCCCCTTCCCGCATCTTGCCCAGTTCGTTGGCCCGCCCCAGTTTGGTCACTCCGTCCACCATCCGCGCTACCTCCGGGCCAAAGCGGGCTTTCAGTTCTTCCAGGAGGATGCCCCGATCCTCCACCACGTCGTGGAGGAGGCCGGCTGCGATGGTCTCGGCGTCCATCCGCAGTTCGCCCAGCAGCACAGCGACAGCCAGCGCATGCTGGATATAGGGCTCACCGGACTTGCGGTACTGGCCCTCGTGGGCCTGGAGGGCGAATTCGTAGGCGCGCGCGATCAACCCCCGGGCCTCGGGGCTCTCCCGGACCAGGGAAAAGATGTCATCTATCGTTAGGAGAGGGGATACATTGGTCATCGGTGCGCAAGTCAGAGGTGTTTCAACGTATCAGTATAACGCAGATGGGGGATTTGTCAAAGGACTTGACAACGGGGCCCTTTTCGGGGATAACATGAGTAGCCGTTAGGGGGTAGTGGTCAGTTAGCAATGGTCAGTTGTCAGGAGGTGAGCGATGACAACGTTCATCCTTCTCTCCAAAATCTCCTTACGCAGCCCGGGTGAGGTGCGGGCGCTCTCGACGATGGACCAGGAGTTTGACCGGCGGTTGAGGGAGGAGTGCCCGGAGGTGCGGCGCATCGCCAGTTACGCCCTGCTGGGGGAATACGACTTTTTGCACATCTTTGAGGCGCCGGACGCGAAATCTGCTGCCCGGGTGGCCCTTCTGGCCAACGTCTTCGGCCACTGTACAACCCAGACGCTCACTGCTATCCCCTTTGAGGAATTTCGGGAGATTGTGGAGAAGATATAGTGGAAGCGTACTGTGTGGTGTTGACGACTGCTGGCGCAGAGGAAGAAGCCCGGCGGCTGGCAGAGGGGCTGGTCGCCGGTAGACTGGCGGCCTGTGTGCAGATCCTACCTGTCACCAGCATCTATACCTGGCAGGAGCGACTCCACCAGGACCCGGAATGGCTGCTCCTGATCAAGACGACGGCGGCCCGCTACGGCGATGTGGAAACCTTCATCCGGGAGCACCACTCCTACCAGGTGCCGGAAATCGTCCAGGTGCCCATCCAGCAGGGGCTGGAGGCGTATCTGGCGTGGGTCAGCGAGAGCACCACAGCGCCGGAGTAAATCTTGCCCCTGGGCTACGGGAAAATCTTCCCCGGATTGAGGATGTGGTGAGGGTCAAAGATTTCCTTGATCCCCCGCATCAGCGCAATCTGGGCCGGGTCCAGCGCCATCGGCAGATAGCGGCGACGGGTGGCGCCGACCCCGTGCTCTCCGGTGATGGTCCCGCCCAGGGAAAGGGTGAGTCGGTAGATTTCTTCGGATAGGACGGGGACCAGGGCCTGCCATTCCTCTTCCGGCATGGCGTCCTTCAGCGCGTTGACGTGGACGTTGCCATCGCCGGCGTGGCCGAAGCAGACGATGCGCACGCCATGCCGCCGGGCAATCTCCTTGATTCCCCGCAGGAGGGCTGGGATTTCGGCGCGCGGGACGACGACGTCCTCCATATGGTTGATCGGACTCTCGTGCTTGAGCGCGTCCACGATGGCCCGCCGGGCCTCCCACAACCGGTCCCGGGTGCGGGTATCCTTTGCCACCAGCACATCCCGCGCCCCGTGAGCCAGGCAAATCTCCCCCACTGCCTCAAAGTCCGCATCCACCGCCTCAGGCCGGTTCCCGTCCAACTGAATCAACAGATGGGCCACCGCGTCGTCGTAGGGGACGGTCTTCTGGAGGAGCCGCTCCGCTGCCAGGATGCTATCCTGTTCCATAAACTCTATGGTCGCCGGGAGGATGCGGGCGGCGATGATTTCGGAGACGGTGTCGGCGGCGGCCTGAAAGTCGTCGTAGGGGACCAGCAGGTCCACCCGGAACTTCGGCAGGGGGAGCAGGCGCAGGATGATTTTTGTCACAACGGCCAGGGTCCCCTCGGAGCCAATGAGCAACTGAATCAGGTTGTAGCCGGTGACGTTTTTGACCAGTTTGCCGCCGCAGGTGATAATGTCGCCGGAGGGGAGGACGGCCTCAAGGCCGCAAACGTAGTCCTTCGTCGTCCCGTATTTGACGGCGCGGGGGCCGCCGGCCCCCTCAGCGATGTTCCCGCCGATGGTGCAGGAGTCCAGGCTGGCGGGGTCGGGTGGGTAGAAAAGCCCCTCCGCCTCCACCGCCCGGTGGATGTCGCCGGTGATGACTCCCGGCTCCACGGTGACCATAAGGTTCTGTTTGTCAATCTCCAGGATGCGGTTCATCTTCTCGGTGGAGAGGACGATGCCACCGAAGACGGGAACGGCGCCGCCGCTCAGGCCGTACCCGGCCCCGCGCGGGGTGACGGGAATCCGCTCCTGTGTCGCCAGCCGAAAGATGGCGGCGATTTCCTGCGCAGAGCGGACGAAGACAACAACCTCCGGCTGGGCCCAGAGGCCCACGGTCTCGTCGTGGGCGTATTTCGTCAGCGCCTCGGCGTCGGTGCGCACGCTGTTCTCGCCAACGATCTCCGCCAGATTGGTGAGAATGGACGGGGTGACTTTGTTGTACATCTTACTCCCCAAACAGAAGCCGGGCACCCTGCAGTGCCCGGCTTTTTGCGCTATTCTGCCAGGACCCGCTCCGCGGCGGCCACCCCGGCGCCCACCTCAAAGCGGTGGCCGCTGCGGGCCAGGGCCCATTCCACCGCCCCCACTGTGGCGAGGATATCGGACCTCGTCACTGCACCCATATGGCCGACCCGGAAGTACCGATCGCCGAGGGCCGGGTGACGCCCTCCAGCGACGATGATCCCGGCCTGATTGATCAGTCCCAACAGGCGGGCGTCCACGCCATCCGGATAGTAGACCGTGCTCAGGGTATGTGCCGCCTTCTCCAGACTGACCGGCACCAATTGCAATCCCATCGCCGTCATCCCGGCCTTGAATGCGGCGCTCATCTGCCGGTGGCGGGCGAAGCGGGCCTCCATCCCCTCCTCCAGAATCTGCCCCAGGCTCACGTTCAGCGCCCAGATCAAGTTCACCGGTGGAGTGCCGAAGTAGATGGGCTTACGGGCCTCGTACCCTTCCATCACCGGCAGCCAGTTCGTCCAGTCGGCGTAGTAGTTCTGCACCGGAGTCTTGCGGCGCCGGAAAGCCTCCATCGCCCGCTCCCCG
This sequence comes from Chloroflexota bacterium, assembly GCA_014874475.1. GTDB lineage: Bacteria > Chloroflexota > Anaerolineae > B4-G1 > DUEL01 > SpSt-77. The sequence continues at coordinate 188,971 of JADBJJ010000032.1, read as the reverse complement.
GCGATGACGACCGCCAGTCCCGGCGGCACGCCCAGCGCTTTCTGGGAGGCCGAGAGGACCAGGTCCACTCCCCACTCCTCGGCCCGCAGTTCCTCCCCAGCCACACTGCAGACGCCGTCCACCACCACCAGCGTGCCATATTGCTGCCCCAGATAGGCCAGGCTGCGGACATCGGCGAGCACACCGGTGGAAGTATCCACCTGGGTAATCGTCATCAGTTTAAAGTCCCCCTGCTTCAGCGCCGCTTCCACAGCCTCCAGCCGGGGCGTATCGCCGACCACGGGAGGGTCAATCCGGGTTACCTGGGCACCGTAGCGCTCCAGGATCGCGATGAAACGCTCACTGAAGTAGCCAATGTTGACCACTATCGCCTTGTCGCCCGGCTCCATCAGGTTCGCCGCAGTCATATCCATTGCCAATGTACCGGAGCCGGCGACGATAAAAGGCTGGCTCCGAGGGGCCATAACGACTTCCCGCAGCCGTTCGATGGCCTGCCCGAAGACGTCCGCAAAGTTGGGGGCCAGATGACTGGTGGTCGGAAGCCCCATTGCCTGGAGGACTTCAGGAGTGAACTCTATGGGGCCAGGGATCATGAGCAACTTGCGGTCTTTCATAGTGCCTCCTTTCAGGGTGTATCCAGGAATTACAATAGTTCGCGCTTCTCCTGCGGGAGCGTCTCTGCGACCCTACTGCCCGAAGCGCAAATTGCTTCCCGAACCCGCCGGGAAGATCAGATATCGTTCTGTGGCCTCCTCCAGATGGGCATAGACGCCCCGATAGGGTGGGGGGAGCAGGGCGGCCAGTTGCCACATTATTTCCTGCAACAAAGTTCACATGGTTGTTGATCAGGATCAGGGGGCCTGAGGCGGGAATTCGCTCCAGGCCGCTGGCTTCCACTGGCACCAGGGCCTGGATGAGATGCCGGGCCAGCCCTTTCAACCCGTGACGAACTTGGGCCTTCATCCGATGGATATTGTAGTCCACAATAGGAGAAAGTCAAGCCGATCTGGCCCTTCAGGGTTTCGCGGGGTGAGGGGATAAGGGGGCCCAGGGGATGGGAGGGGCGATAGGGGCCCCCCGTCTTTGCCGGCACCGACTTCGTCCTTGAGTCGGCGGGGAATATTTTCAGCACACTCAGGAGGGGGGGCCTACCGGAGATAACCGGCCTGTGAAAGGACCGCGGGAGTGCGGCGCCGGTCTTTTTCAGCTCATCGTCCACAGACGGATGCTCAAAGAGCCTGTTCCAGGTCGGCCCGGATGTCCTCTATGGCCTCAATCCCCACCGAGAGGCGCACCATTCCGGCGGTGATGCCCAGGGCCGCGCGCTCTTCCGGGCTGAGGCCCCGATGGGAGGAGTGGGCGGGGTAGAGCACCAGCGTCTGGATGTCCCCCAGGGAGGTGGCGGGGATGCAGAGGCGGAGACGGTCCATAAACTGGAACACCTCTTCCTGCCCGGCGTCTTTCAGTTCAAAGGTGACAATGCCGCCGAAGCCCTGTCCGCCGAAGAGGCGCGCGGCCAGTTCGTGCTGGGGGTGGGAGGGGAGGCCGGGGTAGAAGACCCGACGGATGTGGGGATGATTCTCCAGCCAGCGGGCCAGGGCCAGGGCACTGGCGCATTGCCGCTCCACCCGCAGGACGAGCGTCCGCAGGCCCCGCAGCAGGAGCCAGGCCTCCAGGGGCCCCAGGTTGGCCCCGGTCGTCTTCAGGACTTCCAGCAGTCCCTCCCGTTGCGCTGCCGATGTGACCACAACGCCGGCCAGGACGTCCCCGTGGCCGCCCAGGTACTTGGTGGCACTGTGGATGACGGCGTCGGCGCCCAGGGCCAGCGGGCGGACCAGGTACGGCGTGGCGAAGGTGTTATCCACCAGAAGTGCAGCGCCGTACCGGTGGGCTATTTCTGCCAGCGCGGGGATGTCAGCGACCTTCAGCAAGGGATTGGAGATGGTCTCCACCAGCAGGGCAATAGGCCGGACCTCCGCGCAGGCCGTCTCCACTTCGGCCAGGTCGGTCACGTCCACAAAGCGGATCGTCACCCCCTGGGAGCGGAGGAGGCGGTCCAGCAGGAGATAGGTGGCGCCGTAGAGGTCCCGGGCGGCCACCACGGCCGCCCCAGCCCGCGCGCCTGCGGCCAGAAGGGCGACGTGGATGGCCGCCATGCCGGAAGCGAAGGCGACCGCTGTCTCCCCGCCCTCCAGTGCGGCCACCGCCATCTCCAGTGCGGCGACGGTGGGATTGCCGTGTCGGGCGTAGACATAGCCCTCCTTGGCGAAGGCTTCATCCAAGTCCTCTATCCGCTCGTAGGCATAGGTAACGGAGGGGTGAATCGGGGGGATGGTGGGGATGGGGACCAGCCCTGGGATAAGGGCAAGCCCTGCTGTGCGCCCGGCGTGGACCGCGCACGTTTCCAATTTCCAATCGGCAAATGGTTGTCGGTTCATATGGTAGCCTCCTATCTCTGTGGTTGGGTCTGTAAGAACTCTTCTCATCCCATACCGATGCAGGAGCCGATGGGGAAAGCGGTCCGGCTGTGGACCACGACAGCCCAGCCGACCCCTTGCGCCGTCAGTTGCGGCTGGACCACCGCCAGCCAGGAGGTCAGGGGCGCGTAGAGGCGGGATAGAGCAGTCCAGAGCCATAGGGGGATTTTGCCGCTGAGAACCAATCCATCCGCTGGGGGAGGTGGAATGGCCAGCCCCTCCACTTCGGTGATATCCAGGTAGCCCTCGGGGATGGAGAACTCCATGTAGGTGACTGGAGATTCCTTTTCCCGGCGTTCTTTCACCTGTAGAGGGCCGACCGAAGGGGCCCCGATGTGAAGGGTCGGGGGCGCCGTCCACCCCAGACGGGCATCAAAGAGGTAGAAAGGGGCCGGGAGTGCGTGGACAGCGATGGCCGCATAGAGCCAGTTCGGCCCCCGGCCGTAGAGGGCCAGCGGTTCCCCTGCCGGCAGATAGTCCAGCACAGCCGGAAGGTCATTCGGGCACCAATCTGTGGGTTTACAGCCCAGCCTCTGGGCCAGTCGCTCCAGGTCCACCACCAGTTCTGTGGGCGCGGCTGCGATGTGGCGGCGGTAGAGGTTGACGGCGAAGGGTATGAAGAGAGCGGCCAGTCGCTCCACCAGCGCGTCAAAGGCGGGGCCGGAGGCCGTTCTTCCCCGCTCCAGCCCGGCCAAGACGCCCCGCACGACGGGCTCCACCGCCTCTATCTGGTTGACCCCGCTCAGGTCGGAGCGCAGGTCGGCCAGGAGGACTAAGCCGTGGGCGGAGAAACGGTCGCTCCATTCCCGATGGGCCTCGTCGGAGGGGGTCAGCAGAATCCCATGGGTGCACTCGTCCAGGATGGACTCCTGTTCCGGCGTGGGGAGGCCGCCCATGTCCACGATGAGGGGGAGATGGCGGCGCGCGATGTCCTGCCGGATCAGGGGGAGCCACCGCTGGCTTATCGCGCCTTTGACCCGCAGATGGCGGACGATATCCGGCTCCCCTTCCAGGAACCAGTCCCCTTCACCATCGGGCGGGTAGGCTCGCAGGAGGTAGTGGGGGATATCTCGGGCGCGCAGAGCGCGGGTCAGGGTGTACGCCAGAACCGATTTGCCGCTGTGGGGCGGCCCTCCAATGACAACGGCGGGCAGCGGGTTATACCAGTCCATTTGCGTTCTCTACGTTCTGGCCTATAATTCTCATTGTATGCGGACGGTTGCCTATTTGCCGGACGGGAAGGTTGCCCTGGTGACGATGGGCGGACAGGCTCAGGTCGTCACCTTTGCTGTGGACGGGTTGCTGGCGATGGGTGAACTGCTTTCCCAAGTGTTGGTCCTCCATCTTTCCCCCGAAGATCTCCGGGTGCGTCGGGCGCTGGCCCAGTTGAGTGCCGAATTTGCGGGTGGGCAGTACGGAGGCCGCCCCCTGGAATTTCGCCGCGTTCCCCTGCACGCCCAGGGACGACCGCTGACGGCGATTACCAACGGCGCGGAAGCGGAGGCGGTCTGGTCGCTGGCGCGCGACCTGCTGGCGGAGTTGAAGGCAGAAGGCCAGGCGCTGCACCTCTGCATCGCGGGCGGCCCGCGCCTTCTGGCGCTGATGCTGGTCACCGCGGCTATGCTCCACTGCGACCATCAGGATCGCTGCTGGCATCTCTACACGCCCCCGGAGTTCCTGGAACGGGCGCGCGAAGGAACCATTCTCCACGCCCCCCCGGAGGCGGGTGTCCGCCTCATCCCCATCCCCTTCGCCCCCTGGGGCGTCTACTTCCCGGCCCTGCGGGTTTTGGCCCGTCCCCCTGCTGCGCCCACCCTGACTCCCGGGGACGCCGCTTGCTGTGCTGCCGTCTGGGATCGGCTCACAGAGCGGCAGCGGGAGGTCCTGCGGGTACTGGTCTTCGCCCCCTCCCTTCAGGACGCAGCCGAGCAACTGGGCATGACGCTGAAGACGCTGGATAGCCACAAGAGCCAGATTCTCGCCGAATGCCGCGTCGCCTGGGGGATGCCGGATGGCACTCACCTCACGTACCATTTCCTTCGGGAAAAGTTCAGCCCCTGGTTGGCGATCAGCCGATAGCCAGCCATCGGTAGGTTGTCTCTCGTCCATTGTCCAGTATACACTGGTTTGCCCATCCTGGCATCCGAGAAAACTCTGAGCAAAATCGGAGATTTCTCTGTTGACCTGGCGCATGGCGTAAGTAAAATGGAGGTGATATGCTGACCAGTCTCGTCCTGATGTTTCAGGGGGAGGAGGCGGTCTTGCCGCCGCATTTGGGACGGGCCAGCCATGCTCTGTTCCTGAAAGGGGTGGCCGAACGGGACCCCGCCCTGGCCGAACGGTTGCACGCCGCGGATGAACGCCGCCCCTTCACCTGCTCGTCGCTGGTGGGGGTGCGTATGGAGCGGGTGAACGGGGAATTGAAGGCCGTGGTCGTCCCGGGCCGTCCCCTCTTTCTGCGCTACACCGGGCTGACTGCGGAGATTTCGGAGCATCTGATTCGCTGGGCCGAGGCGCCGCCCCGAGTGGTGGAGATAGAGGGGGCCTGGCTGGCCCTCCAGGGGGCGACGCTGGACCCTTCTGTCCATCCCTGGGCGGGCCAGACGACGTATCAGGCGCTGCTGAGGAAAACCTTGCCGACGGAGGAGCCGTTGCCCCGTCACCTGGAACTGGAGTTCTTCTCCCCCACCGCCTTTCACTCCGGCGGGCGCAACGTCCCCCTGCCGCTGCCGGACCTGGTCTACGGGAGCCTGCTGGAAAAGTGGAACGAGTTTGCGCCGGCGACGGTCTCTCCGGAGGTCCGGCGGTTCGCTCAAGAGTGCCTGGCCATCAGCCGGTACGAACTCTCCACCCGCTCGGTGCCGGGGAAGGGGGGCGGGATGCAGATCGGTTTTGTGGGCTATTGCCGCTATACCGTCCTCCGGGCTGACCCCTACTGGGTGGGCATCCTGAGGGCGCTGACGGACTACGCCTTCTACGCCGGAGTGGGATATCAGACGACGACTGGAATGGGGCAGGTGAGGAGGAGGGTGGGGGGGACGGATTGAGATACCGGAGAAAAAGCGCTCTCTGACCGAAGGACGCCTGTTTCTGCACGGTGCAGGCCCATGATTCAGGCCCGGGTTGCGATGGTAGTGCCCAATCCCTTGCACTTTGCGACCCGCGACTCAACCACCCGGAGGTTGTGATGGAAGAAAGAGAAGCCATCTATCGGATTGCCCTGGCCGGATTGCTCCACGACATTGGCAAGTTTGCCCAGCGGGCCGATGCTCCTCTGCGAGAGATACCCGACGCCGAGGCTCTGAGAGACGTCAAATACGCCCATGCTCTGGCTGGGTACTCCTTCGTCCAGGATTTTGCCGTCGCCCTTCCCCCAGAAGCCCGGAAGGAACTGAGCGGAGTGGTTTACCATCACGCTCCGCGCAGCGAGGGCGACGAACGGGTTCGCCTGGCCGACGGCCTCTCCGCTGGAGAGCGGGCGGAACTGGATGGGGAACAGGATGACCGGAGCGTCCCCTACCTGCGCTCCATCTTCAGCCGACTGCAGGAAGGCGATAAGCCCTGGTATCTCCCCCTCAGGCGTCTGGCATTTCAGCGCCAGGTCATTTTCCCCAAACCGGAAGGGACAACGGAGTGGAAGAAAGAGCATCGGGATGAATACTTCGGGCTATGGGAGGATTTTACGCGCGCCTGCCAGCCGCTGAAAGAGATTTCAGACCCGGCCCTTTTTCTGGAGGTCCTCCTGCAGCGGATGCTGGAGTTCACCTGGTGTATCCCCTCCGCCTACTTCAACGCTGTGCCCGATGTCAGCCTGTACGACCATAGCCGGATGACGGCCGCGCTGGCGGTCTGCCTGGCCGTGGACGGCCGCAGCGGGGAATGGTGCCGGACCGCCGGGGACGACGAAGAAGTGGCTATCCTGGTCGCCGGAGATATGGCCGGCGTTCAGGACTTCATTTACAGCCTCTCCTCCGCAGGCGCGGCCCGGACCCTGCGCGGCCGCTCATTCTATGTCCAGTTGCTGACCGAGGCGGTGGCCGATTTCATCCTGCGCCAGTTGGGCCTCCCGCCGACCAATCTGATTTACGCCGGCGGGGGCAATTTCTACCTGCTGGCTGGCGTCCGCCAGCGGGAGGCCCTGAAGGACATCCACCGCGAGGTGACCCGGCGGCTGGTCATCGCCCATGGAGGGACAGTCCACCTGTCCCTGGCCTGGACTTCTCTGAAGAAGGGAGAGTTTGATCGCGAGCGCTTCCCTGAAGCCTGGCGGCGGCTCCACGAGGACTGTCTCCTTCCGGCCAAGTACCGCCCGCTGGCTTCCCTCCCCGAGCAGGAACTCTTCGCCCTCGTCGGCCAGCCGCTGGGCGTCGGGGGAGATCGGGATAAGAGTTGCAGCATCTGCGGGGCCGAGCAGCAGGAGGACGAACGCTTCTATACAGAGGGAGAGCCTGGCGCCGAGCCCATCCGCAAATGTGAGCGCTGCGCCAGTTTTGAGGACCTGGGCCGTGCTTTGACTCACGCCACTCATCTCCTCTGGCTTCAGGCCCCGATTCCCAACCTCTCCCAGGGATCCTCCGTCCGTACCTGGAACGAGGGATTGGAGGCCTTCGGAGTCCGGGTGGCCCTGGTTGATGTCCGCCAGCCCCTGCAGAAGCGCAACGCCCTCCCCCCTCTGGAGGGGGTGACCCTGGCCCGGATCAGCCCATTCCCGGTGCCGGAAAGGGAGAAAGAAGAGTCGCTTCTCGCCGCGCTGGACCCGATCCCGGTGGTGTGGACGGTGCGTCCTCTGGCCCAACTGGTACCGGACGACTACCCGACCTTTGAACAATTGGGCCAGCGCTCCCGGGGCATCCCGCGCTGGGGGGTGTTGCGGATGGACGTGGACGACCTGGGGCAACTCTTCCAGCGGAATCTGACTCTCTCCCGCCTGGCGACCCTCTCCTCCAGCCTGCGCTTCTTTTTTGAGGGCTGGCTGCCCTACCTGGCCGGTCCGCAGGAGGAGGACTCTGAAGATATGCGCCAGCGGCTCTACCTCCAGTATGCCGGGGGCGATGACCTGTTTATCGTGGGCGCGTGGGATGCCCTGCCTCAGTTCGCCCAGCGGGTGCGACGTTCCTTTGCTGACTACGTGGCCCAGAATCCGGGGATCACCCTTTCCGGCGGCATCAGCCTGGCCCACCTCAAGTATCCCCTTTATCAGGCCGCCCGCGAGGCCCGGGATGCCGAAAAGTTGGCCAAAGGCTTGCCGGGCAAAAACGCCGTCACCTTCTTGGGCCAGGTGTTATCCTGGGACCAGTTCGCTGAGGCCCGACGGCGCGCCGAGGAACTGGCCGACTGGTGCGAGAACCGGAGCACGCCCAAGGCTCTGCTCCAGAACCTCCTGGAAATCGCGGCCGAATTTGAGCGCACCCAAAAACGGAACCAGCGGCGCCGGCTTCACTTTGGCCGGTGGATGTGGGTCTCCTTCTACCAGTTGACCCGCGCAGCGGCCCGGGTCAAAGATAGTGAGGTCAAAGAGGGCATCATCGCCCTCCGGGACCAACTGCTCCATTCGGCGGACCTGATCCAGATTATCGGCCTGGCCGCCCGCTGGGCTGAGTTCCTGATCCGCAAGGGAGAGGCCAGCAGTGAACGAAAAGGTGAGTAGCCCCATCCGGTCGGAAGACCGTTCCGCCCGAAGCCGGTGAGATCACAGCCACAAGGAGGAACTGAGGGGACCACGAAGAGATACCCGAAGCCGGATTGCTCATTCACTGGTACAATATCCTTAGAGTTTCGTGTCAAGAGGAGGTCCAAATGCGCAGCCAGAGTTCTTCAGAAAAACAACAAATGGCTCCCACATCCGAGCGGGATAAGACGATCAGGCGCATCATTGTTGAGGGCGACCCGGAGACGCTGGTGAAATATGCCCAAGAAATTGGCGCAGACATTGCCCAAAAACGGGTGACCACCAGCCAGATTCGCAACGTCTTCGGCACGGCGCGCCAGATTCAACTGCGCTGGCCCATCGACCCGGAAAGCGCCTACCGGGAGGCCGTCCTCCTGCGCCCCAAGCTGAGTTACTTCGCCAGACGGGAACGGGAAGGGAGGGGTATGGAAGACCTGCGTGAGGTGCTTGACCCTGCCCTAGCGATGGTCAGCGAGGCCAAAGATGAGAAGGAGCGAGAGGCCCGCTTCAACCGATTCATGGACTTCTTTGAGGCCATCGTGGCCTTCCACAAGGCATACGGCGGAAATTAGGAGGCAAGTCATGAACCAGGAGAAGACTCTGACTCTGATCGGACGAGTTTTCATCACCGGACAGATCCGCACTGTGACGGGACTGCATATCGGCGGCTCGCCCGGCGCTCTGGCCATTGGCAACGTGGACAATCCCGTCATCCGTGATCCGGTGACCGGACGGCCCTACATCCCCGGCTCCTCCCTCAAGGGGAAGATGCGCTCCCTGGCCGAAAGGGTGACCGGCGCACCGCAAAACCGCTCCATCGGCAATGTAAACATCCATGTCGCCGAGGACGAGAAGCAGTATGAGGAATACTGGGTCAACCCTCTCTTCGGCGTCCCCGGCGAGGTCAAATTTAACGTCCCGGCGCCCACCCGATTGATCGTCCGCGACGTGCCGCTGGAAGACGATGAGCGGAAGGGTGAACAGAGCAGTGCCCGGAGGCTCTTATCCGTCCGCACCGATATGCCCTACACCGAGGTCAAATGGGAGGCCGCGATTGACCGGGTGACCAGCGCGGCCGTCCCCCGCCCGTTGGAGCGCGTCCCGGCTGATACGGTCTTTGCGCCGATGGAACTGGTCTTGAACCTCTACCTGGGCAACGATGTGGTCCTCCTGGGCCATCTCTTCACCGCGATGCAGTTGCTGGAGGATGACTACCTGGGCGGGCAGGGGAGCCGGGGCTCCGGCAAAGTCCGCTTTGAGGAACTGAGGCTGACCATCAAGCGGGTCAAGGTGTACGAGGTGCTGGGAGAGATGGGGCCATACTCCACTTTGGCGGATCTCATAGGAGCAAAAGATGAGATACTGAGATGGGTCCAGGACTCCCTTGACGTCGAAAAATAAATTAAGGAGGCCGCCGATGATTGCGGTGGACCTGTATCCGCGCGGCTCGTTTCATGTGGGGGAACTGGGCGTGGGCCGGGAGGAGACGTTGCCCTATATCCCCAGCGATACCCTTTACGCCGCCTTCGTCTACGCCTGGAGCGTCGCGGGGGAGCCCGGCCCTTTCGTCCCTCCGCCCCTGCGCCTGACCTCGGCCTTTCCGCGCGTGGGAAGTCTTCGCCTTTACCCGCGCCCCTTCGTGCGGATCCGCGTCGGTCAGAAACAGCGGGAAGAGTTGGGCAAGAAACTCTCCCGGTTCGCCTGGTGCTCTGAGCGCATCTTTGTCCGCCTGCTCCAGGGGGATGACATCACCTCCCTGGCCCGACTGGAGCACTTTATCGGCGATATCTGGTTCCACCCGGAGGACATGCCCCTTCTCCCCCCTCCGCCCAAAGGGCTTGCAGAGTGGACCCAGTTCTGGTCTACGTATCCGCCGGTGCCTCGTGTGGCGCTTGACCGCGCCAGCAATGCGTCTAACCTCTTCTTCAGCGGACGGTTGACCTTCGGGCCCGGTTGCGGCCTGTGGTTCGTGGTGGAGCCCGTCGCTTCGGGCGCTTTCGCCCGCCTGGAACGCGCGCTCAACTATCTGGCCGACGCTGGGTTGGGCGGCCTGCGCTCCATCGGACACGGCGCGTTCACGTTCACCATCGGGGAGACCGCCCTGCCGGCCTGGCCCGCCCCCTCCGGCTACGCTGTGACCCTTTCCCGCTACCTTCCGGCCAGCCAGGCCGAGGTCGCCGCTGCCCTTCAATCCGAGCATGCCGCCTATAAACTGGTCTGGATAGGGGGGTGGTGTCAGGACGACGCCGGCCACGCCTGGCGACGCAAACAGGTGCGGATGGTCTGTGAGGGGAGCGTCTTGCGATGGGACGGCTCTTCGCTGGGAACCGTTGCCGACCTGAAGCCGGAGGGCGTAGGGGTGTTCGGCGACCGCCCCGTGCTACGGTACGGCCTGGCTTTTCCAGTGCCCGTTGCCCAGGAGGCGCTGCTATGATATACCGGCTGAAAGTCTCTCTGATTTCGCCGCTCCATATCGGGACCGGTCGGGTGCTCTTGCGAGATTACGACTTCAAGACCAGCCAGGGCCGGACCTGGGTCCTGAATCAGGATGCCATCCTGGTTGACGCCTACGACCGCGCCCGCCCAGGAGAGCCCTGGGAATTCCTGATGGTTCCCCCTGGCCAACTGGTTCAGGATCACGAACTGAGTGAAGAGTCCCCTTTCGTTCGGTATGTCCTGAAGGGTGAAGTGACCGAGAGCCAGGTGCGGGAGCAGTTGAAGGACCCGTACGGCCGCCCTTACCTGCCCGGATCCTCCCTCAAGGGCGCGCTGCGCACTGTCCTGATGATCCATGCCCTGCGCTCTGGCTACTGGAAGCCCGACCTGAAGGCGCTGGGGGAGCGGCGGGAGCGGGCCGGAGAGCCCTGGGAGCGCGCCGTCTTCGGCCCAAACCCCAACCAGGACCTGATGCGGGCGCTGCGAATTGCCGATAGTGACCCTCTGCCGCTTTCCCCCTTGCCGCTGATGCTGGTGAACGCCCAGGTCTTTACGGCGGATAGCAAACCCGGCGCTCCCATCGTTCTGGAAGCGGTGAAGCCGGATACTGTCTTCCACACCACCCTGTCTCTGGACGAGTATCTCTTCTCCGAGGCCGCCAGCACCCTCCGCTTCACCGACCGGCGCCAGTGGCTGACCGATCTGGCCCAGATCGCCAACAAGATCAGCCGGGCCCGGATTGAACGGGAGATGGAATGGTATAAGCGCCATCAGTCCTTTCAGAAAGTCGTATCTCTCTATAGCCCGTTGGCTCGAACCCCTCTGGGCCCGCGCGCCTTTCTTCTCCAGATCGGCTGGGGCGCTGGCTGGACGGCGAAGAGCGTCGGCTTCTGGCTTTCCCAACAAGAGCAGGATACGCTCCGCCGCCGCTACCAACTGGGAAAGCCCCCCAGGGCCGGTCGGGTCTGGCAGCCCAATCTGGCCCGTCCCTTCCCGCGCAGCCGCCGCCTCTCCGCCCGCCGCTCCCAGAATCAGGTCCTCCCCGAGTATCCCCTGGGATGGGTTCTAGTAGAACTGGAGGGAGAAGGCCGTTAGGGGTGAGCAGCGATGAAAGGGCTCTCTTTTCTGGGGACAAGTGACTACCAGACCGTCACCTATGTCTATAAGGGACAGAAGTGCACGACCAACCTGTTCCCCCAGGCGCTGTTTTGCTTTTTCCCGGACCTGGAGACTCTCTACCTCTTCGCCACGGCGGCCGTTCAGTCTCATCCTAACCTCCAGCGGTTGAAGGAACGGATACCGTCGGAGCGGCTCCAGGTCGTCCCCATACCGGACGGCCAGTCCGAGGAGGAACTCTGGCAAATCTTCTCCGTGCTGACGGAGAAGGTGGAGGAAGGGGAGCAGGTCATCTTTGATATCACCCACTCCTTCCGGTCTATCCCCTTCCTGGTCTTTCTGGCGGCGGCATACCTGCGGGCTGCTCGCCGGGTCCACATCCATGCCGTCGTCTACGGCGCATACGAGGCCCGGCCCCGGACAGACCCGGACCCTCGCCCCGTCTTTGACCTGACCCCTTTCGTCTCTCTGCTGGACTGGCTGGCAGCGACCAATCAGTTCATCTACACCGGCGACGCCCGGTATCTGGCCCGCCTCCTGGCCCAGCAAGGAGAGGCCCGGGGCTCCGGCGCGCTGAAGAACGCCGGAGGAGACCTGGAGGACTTCTCCCGCGCCATTATGCTTTGTCGCCCCCTGGAGGTCATGGAGAAAGCAGGCCGATTGAGCAACGTCCTCAAAAAAGCCAGCCAGGACATCCCCTACTGGGCCCGTCCCTTTGAAGTGATGATCGGGCGAATAGAAAAGGAATACGGCCGCCACGCCCTCACCGAGCCCCTCCAGAACGTCCGGGAGAGCCTGCAGCGCCAACTGGGCCTGATCTGCTGGTACGCCGAACGCGATCGGATTATCCAGGCCGTCACCCTGGCCCGGGAATGGGTGGTCACTGCCGTCGGCTGGCAGCAGATGGGAGCCTTTGTCCTGAAAAAGAAAGAACGGGAGAGGATAGAACAGGGGCTTTCGGGCCTCTGCTGGGTCAAACGGAGACGCCCTTCTCCCAGTGAATTGAACGAAGTGGGCCGGGAACTGATGGAGCGGCCAGAGGCGGAGTGCCTCAGCGACCTGTGGAACCATTTGACCGCGGTCCGCAACGACTTGGACCACGCCGGGATGAGGTCTGATCCGATGGATGCCCGTAAGTTGAGCCAGAAGACGCAGACGGAGATTCTCCCCGCCCTGAAGGAACTGGCCCGGAGGTGGGGACTGGAAGAGGCCCGATGATCGTCCTGAACTTCTCTCATCCGCTCACTCCCGACCACATAGCCCAACTACATGCGCTGACTGGCCAGTCGGTGGAGCGGGTGGTGGAAATCCCCACCCACCTGGACACCGGCAAGCCATTCGGCCCCCAGGTGGTGGAACTGGCCGACCGGGCCGGGCTATCTCCTGCCGAGTGGCAGACTCTGCCGCTGGTGGTCGTGCCGCCGTCGCTCAGTTTTGCCGCTGCCCTTCTAATAGCCGAACTGCATGGACGCATGGGCTACTTCCCCCCATGTGTCCGTCTTCGGCCTGTGGAGGGCATCCCGCCGCGCTATGAGATTGCTGAAGTGATGAACCTGCAAGCGCAGCGGGATTCCGCCCGTGTCCGCCGGTCGGTTTGACCGCCGGGGGGCGGAGAACGCCAGGGGATCGCCGATTCTTCCGCGTTCCCCGGGGCCGAATCCGCCATCGCACCTTAACAACCGAATATCCGGGGGGGTGTATGACAGCGCTGTACGTCTCTACCCAAGGAGCCCGGCTGGCCTGCCGGGCCCGTCGCCTGGTCGTGGAGAAGGACGACCAGATTCTCGCCAGCGTCCCGACGGCGCATATCTCCCAGGTTGTCCTTCTGGGCAACGTTTCCCTCACTCCGCCCGCCCTTTCCTACCTGCTAGCGCAGGGGATAGAGGTGGTCTTTCTGACGGTGGAGGGGCGGTACAAGGGGCGGCTGGTGGGGCCGGAGCGGGGCAACGGCCTCCTCCGGCTCCGCCAGTACGCCCGGGTCAACGACCCGGACTGGGCCCTGGGGGTGGCGCGGGCTCTGGGGACGGCCAAACTGCACAACCTGCGTACCCTTCTGCGGCGCTACGCCCGCCGCACCGACGCGCCGCAAACCGCGGCGGCCCTCTCGGCCGCTGCCGACCGTCTCTCCGACCTCATCGCTCAAGTGGGGCGAGCCCGCACTTTGAACTCCCTCAACGGTCTGGAGGGACGGGGCTCCGCCGTTTACTTCTCCGTCTTCCGCCATCTCATCACCGTTCCCGGCTGGCGCTTTGAGAAGCGGGCCCGCCGCCCGCCTCCGGACCCCGTCAACGCGCTTCTGAGTTTCGGCTACACCCTTCTGACCCATCAGATGGAGTGGGCTGTGTGGACAGTGGGGCTGGACCCGTATCTGGGATTCCTCCATCGGGCCGAATACCGTCGCCCCAGCCTGGCCCTGGACCTGATAGAGCCCTTCCGCCCCATTCTGGTGGATAGTATGGTCCTGCGCTGCCTGAATAACGGCATTCTCCGTCCGGATCACTTTGAGGAAAGCCCTGAGGGGCCGTACCCGATACGTCTGGGCGAGGAGGGGAGGACTCGTTTCATTCGGGAATGGGAGGGACGGCTGAATCTGGAGTTGACCCATCCCCAGACGGGGGAGCGGATGAATTACCGTCGCTGCCTGGAGGTGGAGGTCCGGCAGTTGGCCCACGCCGTTCAGACGGGCGAGACCTTTCGCCCCTTTCAGGTTCGGTAGGGTGGACGATGGAGGGAGATTTTGCGGAGAGGGAACGGAAAGAGGAGCGGCGCCGGTATGTGGTGACGTACGACATTTCGGACGACCGGCGTCGCAACAGGGTGGCCCGTTTCCTGAGCGGGTACGGGGAGCGGGTTCAATACAGCGTCTGGGAATGCGTGCTGACGGCTTCTCAGGCGGAGAAAATGCGCCGGGGGCTGGCCCGGCGGATGGGAGGGGAGGATCGGGTACGGATTTACCGGCTCTGTTCCCTCTGTGCCCGGGAGATACAGATGTTGGGGCAGACTGCGCCGCTGGTGGAGGTGCCGGAGGTCTACATTGTGTAGTTGGAGGGCAGGCTGGGGCGCTGGCTGCTGGTGGTGCGGGCGGGCACTGGATTTCCGCTGCGGGCTGGCCTTGTTGCTCCTGATCTCCGGGCCTGGGGGCGCTATGCCGGGTTCTGGAGGGGCTGCTGGTTGCGAACACCCCCCTTTGGCGGGCTTCGTCAGGAGGGGGTCAGGAGGGGGGTGTTCGCAACGTCTCACCGAGTGGAGGGCTAATCCCATGACAGCCTTGACAGAATGGGGGTAATGGTGTATGATAGGGAGGAAAGTTGGGGTGGGAGCACCTTTACAGCGCTCAGATTCCAGAGGGATTTGCAGGGTAGCAAACTCCCAATGCCCGACAGGGCATTAAGACTATTGATATACCCCGACAGCACATTTTCCCCGCACCCTAAAGTAGCAAACTCCCAATGCCCGACAGGGCATTAAGACTTTGCCCCCGCTTTGCCCGCTTCACACCCGGTACCGTTTGTAGCAAACTCCCAATGCCCGACAGGGCATTAAGACGAACACTTGCGGATCGCTCTCTACATCCCTCAAAACATCGTAGCAAACTCCCAATGCCCGACAGGGCATTAAGACAATATTTCCGCTGTCAGTACTACGCCAATCACGGAAAGCGTAGCAAACTCCCAATGCCCGACAGGGCATTAAGACGTAGATATCCCTTACGACCTCTCCAAAGTTTTTCATTTCGTAGCAAACTCCCAATGCCCGACAGGGCATTAAGACCTTCATCTATCGCGGTGCCCACCAATGGCATCATTCGTAGCAAACTCCCAATGCCCGACAGGGCATTAAGACCCTTTATCTTCGCATATTTCCTTCGCTA
Source organism: Chloroflexota bacterium (assembly GCA_014874475.1). Taxonomy (GTDB): domain Bacteria; phylum Chloroflexota; class Anaerolineae; order B4-G1; family DUEL01; genus SpSt-77. The sequence continues at coordinate 173,403 of JADBJJ010000032.1, read as the reverse complement.
ATACGGTGATGATGTAGCAAACTCCCAATGCCCGACAGGGCATTAAGACTCAGCATCGCCCTTCCCGGCCTGCTCTTCCCCCTGGTGGGTAGCAAACTCCCAATGCCCGACAGGGCATTAAGACATGTATGCCCTGCCGGACGACGCCCCGGATTTTCTCCACAAATTGTAGCAAACTCCCAATGCCCGACAGGGCATTAAGACGGTCCCTATAGGGGCCCTTATAGCCATACGGAACAGTTTTGGTAGCAAACTCCCAATGCCCGACAGGGCATTAAGACGTAGTCAATCGCGTCCCCCGACCTCCCGCATCGCCGGCACGTAGCAAACTCCCAATGCCCGACAGGGCATTAAGACTGTACAATCCGGAACGCCTCCGCCTTGAGGGACTCTTCGTAGCAAACTCCCAATGCCCGACAGGGCATTAAGACCCGGTCTTCCCGTCGCTGAATAAAGCGGCTCTGCGTCAGTAGCAAACTCCCAATGCCCGACAGGGCATTAAGACTCAGTAATTGTTACCGTCTTCGCTGTTCCCTCCTAATCTGGTAGCAAACTCCCAATGCCCGACAGGGCATTAAGACTCAACGTGACCGGCATAGTCGTGGATTATCCCCAATATGGGGGTAGCAAACTCCCAATGCCCGACAGGGCATTAAGACATAAATCTCCGCGGCTACGAGAGCTGCGGCGATACTTAGGTAGCAAACTCCCAATGCCCGACAGGGCATTAAGACCCTAATGCCAATGCCGTGCCGTGCCGTGCCGTGCCGTGCTAATGGTAGCAAACTCCCAATGCCCGACAGGGCATTAAGACCTTCCTACGCCTGTTTTCTCGACGGAGGACACTCTCAAGTGGTAGCAAACTCCCAATGCCCGACAGGGCATTAAGACGTGCTAATGCCAATGCCGTGCCGTGCCGTGCCGTGCTAAGTAGCAAACTCCCAATGCCCGACAGGGCATTAAGACCCAGGCCATAGGCCACAGGCCAGACCATAGGCCACAGGCCATGTAGCAAACTCCCAATGCCCGACAGGGCATTAAGACGTAAATGACGATCCGAAGATCGCCACCAAACTCAACCGAGAAGTAGCAAACTCCCAATGCCCGACAGGGCATTAAGACCTTAGTCGGCCCAGACTACCACATACGCGCAGGCTGGGGTAGCAAACTCCCAATGCCCGACAGGGCATTAAGACGCACAGGGTCTTCTCCCTCTACTGCTTCCACCTTTCTTAAGAAGTAGCAAACTCCCAATGCCCGACAGGGCATTAAGACCTTAGTCGGCCCAGACTACCACATACGCGCAGGCTGGGGTAGCAAACTCCCAATGCCCGACAGGGCATTAAGACGCACAGGGTCTTCTCCCTCTACTGCTTCCACCTTTCTTAAGAAGTAGCAAACTCCCAATGCCCGACAGGGCATTAAGACCCTTTCTTGCGTGATATGGTGGAAAACAAGGTTCTCCGTAGCAAACTCCCAATGCCCGACAGGGCATTAAGACCTTTTTTGTACATGCTCTTCGGCCCCTCTAATGAGGGGCGTAGCAAACTCCCAATGCCCGACAGGGCATTAAGACCTTACCACCGTTCCAGTGCCGCGCCCAACCCTGACAGTCGCAGGTAGCAAACTCCCAATGCCCGACAGGGCATTAAGACCAACTCCTCGGGGAGGTCCAGGTAACTTGGGAGACTTGCGTAGCAAACTCCCAATGCCCGACAGGGCATTAAGACGTTTGCTGTTGGCAGCAATGGCCAGTTCGTCACAGAAGGGTAGCAAACTCCCAATGCCCGACAGGGCATTAAGACGGGTCCTGTTCATGGACAGTAATGGTGAGAACGCGGCAGGTAGCAAACTCCCAATGCCCGACAGGGCATTAAGACGGGTCCTGTTCATGGACAGTAATGGTGAGAACGCGGCAGGTAGCAAACTCCCAATGCCCGACAGGGCATTAAGACGGGTCCTGTTCATGGACAGTAATGGTGAGAACGCGGCAGGTAGCAAACTCCCAATGCCCGACAGGGCATTAAGACGCAACAGAGACGGGGACTGGGATATGACGTGCAGCCAGTAGCAAACTCCCAATGCCCGACAGGGCATTAAGACCCTACGGACATCTGCGGGCTTCCTGCGATTGTGGGGGGTAGCAAACTCCCAATGCCCGACAGGGCATTAAGACTTTCTCATCATCCTCCTGACAGGCCCTCATAATATATGTAGCAAACTCCCAATGCCCGACAGGGCATTAAGACGGACCCCCCAGGCCTAAGACACAGGCAGTGCACAGTGGGTAGCAAACTCCCAATGCCCGACAGGGCATTAAGACCTTCAACGGGTACAAGCAGTAGTTGGGGTCCACTCCAAATCTCTCTCGGTAGCAAACTCCCAATGCCCGACAGGGCATTAAGACGTACCTGGATGCAGCAATCGCCACCGCCCTGTGGTCCGGTAGCAAACTCCCAATGCCCGACAGGGCATTAAGACCGAATAGACAGCGCCACTGCTCATTCGCGTAGTCCCACGCGTGAGTAGCAAACTCCCAATGCCCGACAGGGCATTAAGACCTACCGCGAGGTACAACCACACCGGCCCTGGGCCGGTTAGTAGCAAACTCCCAATGCCCGACAGGGCATTAAGACAGAATGGCCGCGGTCTGCCACTCCTGTGGCGTCAATTTAAGGTAGCAAACTCCCAATGCCCGACAGGGCATTAAGACCCATGCTGAAGTGGCACCGCAGATCAAGCAGCGCCACTTAGAGTAGCAAACTCCCAATGCCCGACAGGGCATTAAGACTTAAAACGCCCTTGTCAACTCCCTCTACGGCCTCTTCAACAATTGGGTAGCAAACTCCCAATGCCCGACAGGGCATTAAGACTCTCCAGCCCCGCCGCAAAGAGCGCACACGGTGGGACCCGTAGCAAACTCCCAATGCCCGACAGGGCATTAAGACTTCTCAGGCTCGGTATCACCACTCTCAGGTATATAACATACGTAGCAAACTCCCAATGCCCGACAGGGCATTAAGACCCATGGTTCCGCGTGGCGAATGCCACACGTAACCCTTTGGTAGCAAACTCCCAATGCCCGACAGGGCATTAAGACTTCGAGCGCCGGGACAACAGCGCGGAGGTAAAACCAGTAAGTAGCAAACTCCCAATGCCCGACAGGGCATTAAGACCCATCCTATGGCATACTCGCTCGAGTTAGGTGCGAGGAGGTCGGTAGCAAACTCCCAATGCCCGACAGGGCATTAAGACTTACTTAGTACTCCAACCAACCTGGGACGTATGTCGCGGGTAGCAAACTCCCAATGCCCGACAGGGCATTAAGACTTAAAACGCCCTTGTCAACTCCCTCTACGGCCTCTTCAACAATTGGGTAGCAAACTCCCAATGCCCGACAGGGCATTAAGACTCTCCAGCCCCGCCGCAAAGAGCGCACACGGTGGGACCCGTAGCAAACTCCCAATGCCCGACAGGGCATTAAGACTTCTCAGGCTCGGTATCACCACTCTCAGGTATATAACATACGTAGCAAACTCCCAATGCCCGACAGGGCATTAAGACCCATGGTTCCGCGTGGCGAATGCCACACGTAACCCTTTGGTAGCAAACTCCCAATGCCCGACAGGGCATTAAGACTTCGAGCGCCGGGACAACAGCGCGGAGGTAAAACCAGTAAGTAGCAAACTCCCAATGCCCGACAGGGCATTAAGACCCATCCTATGGCATACTCGCTCGAGTTAGGTGCGAGGAGGTCGGTAGCAAACTCCCAATGCCCGACAGGGCATTAAGACTTACTTAGTACTCCAACCAACCTGGGACGTATGTCGCGGGTAGCAAACTCCCAATGCCCGACAGGGCATTAAGCTTTTCCCTCCCGACCGCCACCCATAAAGGGCGTTGCCTGGTTCGTAGCAAACTCCCAATGCCCGACAGGGCATTAAGACTGCAGCAGCCATTCCCTGCGTTGACGCCCTGGCAGTCTGAAGTAGCAAACTCCCAATGTCCGACAGGGCATTAAGACGTACGCATCCTCCGTCTCCCCACATAGCGCGCAGGGGGCAAGTAGCAAACTCCCAATGCCCGACAGGGCATTAAGACCAAAAATGGGGTCTTCAGTAATGCGAGCGTGGCGGAAGTGCGTAGCAAACTCCCAATGCCCGACAGGGCATTAAGACGGACTTCTCCCCTTTCCGCCGGTTGCCGGTTTTGTCAGAGGTAGCAAACTCCCAATGCCCGACAGGGCATTAAGACGCAACTTGTCCCTGCCTTGCCCTCTTCTCGCCCGGAAGTGAGGTAGCAAACTCCCAATGCCCGACAGGGCATTAAGACTAATAGTTCTCCTGTGTCATTTCTGACCCCCTTGCTATAAGTAGCAAACTCCCAATGCCCGACAGGGCATTAAGACCTATTCCAGTTACTTCATTATCAGGGAGATCACTGACGTGAGTAGCAAACTCCCAATGCCCGACAGGGCATTAAGACTTGCAGGGCCCCCCCCGCTCCCTGAAATCGGGACAAGTACGTAGCAAACTCCCAATGCCCGACAGGGCATTAAGACTCTCCTGCCCAGCCATTTTTCGGGCGGCTTCTATGTATTGTAGCAAACTCCCAATGCCCGACAGGGCATTAAGACTTGCTTTCACCAGCAAGCCTGCGACGCCACGCAGGTGGTACGTAGCAAACTCCCAATGCCCGACAGGGCATTAAGACCACCCGCTGCACGTCCCGCTCGGTCATCCGCTCACCAGTGCGGGTAGCAAACTCCCAATGCCCGACAGGGCATTAAGACTGAATGGGCAAGGTTGCTTGGGCAACAGGTAGTAATGCGGTAGCAAACTCCCAATGCCCGACAGGGCATTAAGACCTATTCCGCTTAACACAACCTCTTCCCACTTCCAGTTTGTAAAGTAGCAAACTCCCAATGCCCGACAGGGCATTAAGACTATTACTGTCTCTACTTCGCGTTTGAGGGGCGTTTGAGTAGCAAACTCCCAATGCCCGACAGGGCATTAAGACCCGGCAACACAATGATTACCGGCTCTCCTAAAACATCTTTATCAGTAGCAAACTCCCAATGCCCGACAGGGCATTAAGACCTTTTCGTCACCGGCGGTTCGCCACACCCGCAACATTTCAGTAGCAAACTCCCAATGCCCGACAGGGCATTAAGACGCAAACTGTTCCCGATACCCGTTGTTGGACGTCTCACCGATGAGTAGCAAACTCCCAATGCCCGACAGGGCATTAAGACGTTTCGCTCACGGCATCAGAAAGAGGCCAGTCGTCGTTCGTAGCAAACTCCCAATGCCCGACAGGGCATTAAGACGTTACCCAGGCCTCAAACTGGACCCAAATCGACGTGCGGTAGCAAACTCCCAATGCCCGACAGGGCATTAAGACCCGCACGTGGTCGCGGACGCGGACGCACGCGGTCGCGGACGTAGCAAACTCCCAATGCCCGACAGGGCATTAAGACCTATCGTCTATTTGTACAGCAAACTCAGCCGGCACTATGGGTAGCAAACTCCCAATGCCCGACAGGGCATTAAGACTAATAGTTCTCCTGTGTCATTTCTGACCCCCTTGCTATAAGTAGCAAACTCCCAATGCCCGACAGGGCATTAAGACCTATTCCAGTTACTTCATTATCAGGGAGATCACTGACGTGAGTAGCAAACTCCCAATGCCCGACAGGGCATTAAGACTTGCAGGGCCCCCCCCGCTCCCTGAAATCGGGACAAGTACGTAGCAAACTCCCAATGCCCGACAGGGCATTAAGACTCTCCTGCCCAGCCATTTTTCGGGCGGCTTCTATGTATTGTAGCAAACTCCCAATGCCCGACAGGGCATTAAGACTTGCTTTCACCAGCAAGCCTGCGACGCCACGCAGGTGGTACGTAGCAAACTCCCAATGCCCGACAGGGCATTAAGACCTATTGCGGAGATCCGCCTGTCAACGGGCTCTCCGTAGCAAACTCCCAATGCCCGACAGGGCATTAAGACTTAGTCATATCGCCAGCGCTAGCACCAACAGTAACAGCTAGGTAGCAAACTCCCAATGCCCGACAGGGCATTAAGACGCTCAGGGTGAACCAGTTGTGCAATTCGGCAGCGTCTAGCGTAGCAAACTCCCAATGCCCGACAGGGCATTAAGACGTAAAGCAGCGAACATTGTTCCTCCTTTCGTTGGGCGAAGAATGTAGCAAACTCCCAATGCCCGACAGGGCATTAAGACGTGCCTGCCCCCGAAGACCTGAAGCGAACCTCCACATTACGGTAGCAAACTCCCAATGCCCGACAGGGCATTAAGACGGACCTTGCCTTTTGCAATGCCTGATCCCGCCAGACAATGGGTAGCAAACTCCCAATGCCCGACAGGGCATTAAGACTTCTGAGGGGGCGAGGAGCCCCCAGCTTGCTTCCCTAGGTAGCAAACTCCCAATGCCCGACAGGGCATTAAGACCCAGATGATCGTCGCGAATGCAACGATCGCGACGATCGTAGCAAACTCCCAATGCCCGACAGGGCATTAAGACGTAAAGCTATTCCGAGGTCTGCCAGGGACTTGAAAATGGGTAGCAAACTCCCAATGCCCGACAGGGCATTAAGACTCACGGGGACTGTAGATGACGGGCCCTTCCAGCGAGGCCGGTAGCAAACTCCCAATGCCCGACAGGGCATTAAGACCCATTTCTGATACGAAAGGTCCTGCTGTCAATTCGTTCGGTAGCAAACTCCCAATGCCCGACAGGGCATTAAGACCTTCCGGACTTTCCTGCCATCCTCGGTCAGTAGTTTAATTGTCCGGTAGCAAACTCCCAATGCCCGACAGGGCATTAAGACCTATCGACGGGTTCCCCACACCTAACACAGGGGAGGATCCAGGGGTAGCAAACTCCCAATGCCCGACAGGGCATTAAGACCCCCACGTTGCGGTAGAAGGTCCCCCTCTTAAGGGGGATCGTAGCAAACTCCCAATGCCCGACAGGGCATTAAGACGTTATCCCGGATGAGGGTATCCCAGTAGTGACTGAGGGTGGGTAGCAAACTCCCAATGCCCGACAGGGCATTAAGAGTCCCATCACCCCGGGGAGTGCCAGCATCGGAATCGGGATTGGGTAGCAAACTCCCAATGCCCGACAGGGCATTAAGACATATAATGAATATCGCTCACGCTGACAAGTATATCATACGTAGCAAACTCCCAATGCCCGACAGGGCATTAAGACGAAACAGTGGGGCTCCGCATGTGCGCTCTTGCCCTTGCCCGTAGCAAACTCCCAATGCCCGACAGGGCATTAAGACATCAATTTCTTGGGAGCACTGGGCACAGAGGTACGCATCCTCCGTAGCAAACTCCCAATGCCCGACAGGGCATTAAGACTTGGAGGTTTCGTCCCGTCCTCCGCCCGAACACTTTCTGGGTAGCAAACTCCCAATGCCCGACAGGGCATTAAGACTCTCACTGGCCTCCTGTAGTGTCAGATCCCAGCAAGAGCAGAAGTAGCAAACTCCCAATGCCCGACAGGGCATTAAGACTAACTGCAATGGGGGCAAAAGCATCCTGGCCCTTTCCTTCGGTAGCAAACTCCCAATGCCCGACAGGGCATTAAGACGTACCATTTTGTGCCGCGTTCTTCGGCGATCTGTCGCGCCGGTAGCAAACTCCCAATGCCCGACAGGGCATTAAGGCGCAATGGACGGCCACTGGTATCCCGCGGACTGACAACCAGAGTAGCAAACTCCCAATGCCCGACAGGGCATTAAGGCCCACAACTCTTCGGGGAGGTCTAAGTAGCTCGGGAGGCTTTGTAGCAAACTCCCAATGCCCGACAGGGCATTAAGACCGAGCCGATCTTCCGCCGCGGCTATCAACCTGCTGTTGATATACGTAGCAAACTCCCAATGCCCGACAGGGCATTAAGACGATTCTGAATGGGATTGGCACAATGCAGTTTACGTTGCGTAGCAAACTCCCAATGCCCGACAGGGCATTAAGACTCAATAACAACAACCGGACGGTGGAGGTACGGATGCAGGCCACCGTCCGGCCGCTCATCCCCGGCCTGACCCGCATCCCGCTCGTCATCCGCGCCGCTGGCACGAGCGAGATGCGGGTGAGGCGGCAGCCTTGACAAAAACGAACAAGGAGAACAAGGAGAAATGTACACGGAATACTCGTCAGCCTCGAAGAAACCACCAAAGAGTCCGCGGCTGAAAGTGTGGGCCGGGCTTGTGGGTCTGAGCCTGCTCTTGGCGCTGGGCCTACTGGTCTTGGTGCTGACCTTCACTCCGTTGCCGGAAGGTGAGCCGGAGCAGTCGCTGGTCCCGGCCCTGACCCCGACGGCAACCGCCGAAGCACCGACGCCCACGCCCACGCCCACTCCCACGCCCACGCCCACGCCGACGCCGATGCCGGCGGAACTTCCCACGGCCGCGCCGGAGGAGTGTACTGCGCCGGAGGCGGCTCCGATGGGTGATACCCTGCCCAGCCGTGATGGGGTGTGGAAGATTGAGGCGGCCAGATGCACCCGTGAAATTGCCCTGCGGGACTTCGCCGAAATCTACCGCTTCTGGTCCAATGTAGATGGTAACCCATTCGAGCGCAAGCCCGGCTACAATGAGCGGGAGGAGTACTTCGTCCCAGGGCAGTATGCCGAGGTGACTTGGAGTACCATTGTCCGCCGATTGGCTGAGGAAAAATCCGTCTGGTCTGTTTGGGATCCCGCCGGGTTCAGTCCAGACAAGGTGAAAGCCGTCTATCAAGACCCCGCAGGGGTCTATGTATGGATTTTCTACGAGAGTGGTCAAGTGACTACTATATTCCATCGCCTATCGGATAATCAGGAAGTGGAAACTGCCCGTGGCGATCGCGGCATCTCGCGGTGGATGCTGGAGTGGGACGGCGCGAAGTACCGCGCCTTGGCGTACGTCCACGGAGTATCTCTCCCGTAAGAGTAGAGGGTATGTATGCGCAGAGGATTCTGGTTTCTGCTTCTGCCTGCTTTGTGCCTGATTCTTGTGCTGCCACTCGCAGTGACGCGGTCACCCGGAGCAGTAGCAGTAGCGCAAAGCGACGGAGGAGGGTCAGGGTGTCCGGAAGGATGCACATTTGTCTGTGTGATACCGGACCGTTGCGGCTGCTACGGCTACGTAGCAAACTCCCCAATGCCCGACAGGGCATTAAGACTGGTTCCACGCTCTCGTCAAGAACCACCGCGGCAATCCCGGGTAGCAAACTCCCAATGCCCGACAGGGCATTAAGACCTATTTTTGCTTGTTCCCCGTAAAGGTTTTTCACATCTATTGTTAGTAGCAAACTCCCAATGCCCGACAGGGCATTAAGACTTACCTCACCATAGGCACAAACCTTACTCGGTCGGTAGCAAACTCCCAATGCCCGACAGGGCATTAAGACATAAGCGCCCCAAGGACTTCCTGCCAGTCCAGGAACACCACGAGCGAACTCCCCGAAGCCCGATAGGATATTAAGACCGCTTCGTAGACGCGCTGGATAACGACAATGTTCACCAGCGCGTTGGAGCGAACCCCTGATATCTGAAAGAGCACTCAACCCGATAGGGCATAAGACCTTTGACCTCCCATTGACTCCGCGGCCGGATAAGAGGAGGGAGGAGAGGGAAAAAGAGGGATAGAGCGGAGATGATTCGGGGGAGCGGGCCTCTCTGACGGGGCTGCCGTGCCCCCAGCCCCCAAAAAACGGGCCGGAGCGGGCTTGATTGAGCCCACCCCGGCCCGTTCTATTCCGTCCGTATCGCTGGACGGTCTGCTTCTGCCGGGATGTTTCCTTCTGGGAGAGACGACGGCTCTACCTCTCGGGCGCGGCGATGCCGAACCCGGCACAGCCGGCGAGGTGACCTCTCATCAGGCCAACGCGCTGGCCCTTATGCGAAGCATTCCGGATGGACATCCTCTACGTCTTCGGGAGTCGGGCTGGCCAGGTGTGGGCCTGGATGCGAGGGGAACTCCCCGCTCTTCTGCCCGGCCCGGCCGATGTGGATGTCGGCGTGAGACCCATACCCAGGAGCCGGTTCTCCGTGGATGAGAAAGTTCGCCCGGCGGTGGCCCTGGAAGACCTGCGGGGCGTTGCGCGGGTGGACCTGGTTTCTCTGCCCGAAGTTGACCCTTCCCTGGCAGCGAACATCATCTGGATAGCCCTCAGGCCTTCTTGGCCGACCGGCGGAACCCCGATTTTTGACAAGGCTTCCAGAATTGCCCCCTAAAAGATAGCCAGGGCAGGGCTTGTCTTCAGGCCTGCGGGAAAGAATGCCATCAGCAATCTGTGGTCAAGTATCAGGGTATTTGGATGATCAGAGTTTGAATCCCCCAGGGACGAAGACTTACCTCCTCCCCGGATAGTAGCCGGTAATTGCTCTGCAGGTCTAGGTCCACTGCTGCGACCCGGCTCCCTTCTCCCACGTGAACGGAAGCGATGGCCTCCTGAGATGAGGGGTTCCACAGCCGCAGGTAGACACGGCGGTCGTGAACAAAGAAGGCCGTCGCCAGGACCGATGCGGGCTCAACGGTCAGGAAGGAGCGGGCCTGCGCCACCCCGCCCGATGCCCCGGATAGAGGCCAGGACAGGCAGGGGAGGTAGAAATCCTGCGCCGCCCGCTCGGCGGCCAACCGCGAGGTATAGGGAAGGAGCGCATACGTGTACTTATGCCGCCCCCGCAGCGGCGTGTAACGGGATCGCCCACGGGTGATGGAGTTGTCGCTGGCGTAAATCCACTCCCGCGGCCCCCAAGCCAATACGTTGCGCAGCAGCGACGGCTCGCCCGCTCCGCGCTCCATGTGGTAGCCGGGCGTCCCCAAGTTCAGGAAGGCAATCCCTTTTCCTTCCCCGTTCTCCAGCCCGACCCAGCGCAGTCCGACAATTCGGTCTGTACGCGCCTCGGCCAGCAGGAACGGCGAATCGCACCACGCCCGGCCCAGCGGTGAGCAGAAGGCCAGGCATAACTTCTTTTCATCTTGGATGGACATCGCCCGGTCGGGCCGATCGTCTTCCATCTGTGGGCCCAGATACACCCCCTCCGCGCCAAAGTCCAGTTCCACCCACCCGTCTATCCGAGCCAGCCTCCGGTAGAAGGTGAGGGTCTGGACAAACGACACCCCGGCAATCTCCCCCTCAATCCGGTAGCGACGGTATACCGGGCCATCCTCCACCCGCGCCACCTGCCGCATCCCCTGACGGGAATCGTACCAGGCCCCATCCCGCCACGCGGTCAGATAACTGCCCATAATGACCAGCGGCCGCCCGTCCACCTCCACCATCAGGCTGCCATCGGGGTGGACCTGCGCCTCGTACCAGGGGTTGTGGAAAGGGTCCCCCTCCGGCACCGGCTGGTGTGCGGTCCATCGGAGAGAGCGATACCCCAGCGCGGGCAGGTCAAGGACGAAACCGACAGTCTGCCCGACCTCTCCGACCGGGACTGCCTGGCAGGGGATGATCTCCTTTCCGTCGGTCAGCGCCAGCCCGTCGGCGGGGAGGGTTCCGGCGAGTGCGACCTCCACGTACTCCCGCCGGGGCCAGGGAGAGGGATTGAAAGCGAGGAGGTCGCCGTCCGTCTGCCCGGCCAGCCAGGCGAGGGCGTCTCTTTCCACTTCCTCTGCCGCCTGCCGGGCCCGGACGGCGTACTCCACCCCCACGTCGGCCATAGAGCAGCCGTGCTGTCGGGAATGCCATGGCCCGCAGACATGCAGGTCATGGTGCTGGGCCAGACAGAAACTCTTCCATGCTTCCGCCAGTCTCTGCTCCGCACTCTCCCGTCCCATAAGGTAAGTCACCGCGTCCAGCCGTTCGGCGACCAGTAGCGCGCTCTCTGCCGTCACTCTTGCCCGCATCAGTACCTCCCCTTGCAATCCCCACGGCAGGGTGCTGGGGATGTCGTCCGGCCCGTACCTCACCGTGGGCCCCTCGTTGCCCACCAGGCAAAGGTACTCTGTGGGTGTGACGAAGCGGACGTTCTCCATCGCGGCGATTTCCAGGGCGTGCGGCAGCGGAGCATCGGGCAGATTGACGTCCTTTAGGTCGGTGACCAGAGGGTGGGGGATGCCCCGTTCCCGAGCAACCCGCTCAAAGGGGGCCAGACTATCGGGCTCCCAGTCCGCCCGCTCCCCGGCGGCCAGGGACATGTTCGGCAGCCCCGGATGGTCGGCCCGCAGGCGGTCGTAGCGCTGAAAGGTGTAGCGGGGGGCCGTTGGGATGGCGCTCCCGTCCGGCCCCTGCCAGCACACCACCGACGCGTCGCAGGCCGGGTCGGTGCCGAAGGCCGCCCACTGGGTGCGGAAAATCGCCCCCTGGAAGCCGAATCCCCGCAGGACTTGGGGCAATTGGGGGAAGTAGGCCGGTTCCTGGGAGTAGAAGACGGTCACCTCGGTGCCCAGCGCCCGGCGTATCACCTCCAGGCCGTAGAAGAGTTGTCGCAGGAAGGACTCCCCGCTGGTGGATTGGGCCAGTGGCTGGCCGTAGGTGCCGTTTACCACTTCCAGACGGCCCATCTGGCAGGCCTCTCGCATTTGCCGGATGGCCTCTGGTGCCCGTCGGGCCATCTCCTCGTAGGTGTAGCCGTCCAGGTCCAGCACAACCCGGAACCGTCCGTCGGCCAGGGCGCGCCTCACCGCCGGTTCCAGGCAGAGCGGCCAGTTGTAGAGATACCACAGGCCACCCGCGGGCAGGGCCAGCCAGTCCCAGAAGACCACGCCGCCGTGGTAGCCATCCACTAGATAAAGCGGCCCGGCCGGTGCAGGGTGGACAGCGGGAGCGGCGGCCTGACGGCGGTCCTCCTGTTCCTGCCGTCGGCGCAGAATCGCCACCGCCAGATGGACAATGGTCCGCAGGAGAGCCGAGGGCACGTACCGGGAGGTCAGAAGCGAGATAGCGAAATCAAACATGTTCATGTGCTCCCTCCACCTGCTCCCGGGCCCGCCGAGGGTAGACGAACTGGAGGATGACCAGTGCGACCAGCATACAGGCCCCAGTTAGCACGAAGACGGCGCGGTAGGTGCCGAAGAGGTCGGCTAGCCACCCGGCCAGGGCGGCGGAGAACAGCGCAGCGACCGAAGCGAAGAGAGTGTTGAACCCCCAGAACTCCCCGATTCGGGTCAGGGGTACCAGTTCAGTGAGCAGCGGGTAGGAGAGCACCGTGTGGGCTGCGTTGCTGATGCCGATGAAGAGCAGGGCAATGATGAAGTCGGGGAGACTGCGGGCGAAGAGAGCGGCCCCCAGCGCGCTGATGCCGAATAGACCCAGGCCGAAGCTCAGGAGGCGCTTGCGGTTGTAGCGGTCGCCCAGCAACCCCACCGGGACAGCACACAGGGCGGTCATGGCCAGGAGAAGCCCGGCCAGCATCTGGGCCATCCCTTCGTCCACCCCGGCCACCTCCCGGCTGGCAAAGAGGGTGAGGAAAGGCGTGGCGGCGTTGATGCCGAACCACAGGAAGAACTGAACGATGTAGAACTTCAGCGCCTCCCGGTAGCGGAGAAGGGTACTCAGATGCTCCCGGAAACGCAGCGGCTTTCGCTCCTCCACCGTTTTCTGTTTCTCCCGCACGCCGATGGTGGTCACACCGAAGGTGACCACCAGGCCCACGGCCACGAAGAGGAAACTGTAGGCCGGGTTGAGGTTCCACAGGACCAGACCACTGGTCAGGGCGAAGGTGAGTTGGCCCACTGCCCCCAGAAGCGTGGCCAGGCTGTTGAGGGTGCTCCGCTGATGAGCGGGGGTGATGTCGGCCAGAAGCGCTATGTAAGGATCAACTCCAACGTTGAAGAGCATCGTGAGGAGCAACACCGCGCCGATGAGCGGCAGGAAGGGGGGATGCAGCGCGCAGAAGAGGATGAGGAGAGCCGTCAGGGGCATAGCGACGGCGAAGAAGGGCCGTCGCCTCCCCAGCGGCGTCCAGGTGCGGTCGCTCCACATCCCGACCAGAGGCTGGATGATCGCGCCGGCGAAAGAACGAGTGTTGGCCAGGACGCCGATCAGCGCGTCGTTGGCAGTGTAGCCCCGCAGGAAGAGAGGCAGGGTGAAGTTACCGAACGCGTAGAAGAAACCCGTTCCCATGCTGGCTACACTGTATAGCAACATCGTGGAGAGGGGAAGTTTGCTTTCTGCCTGTGGTTCGGTCATTGGGGGTTCTCCTCTTTCAGGATTAGCCACGGATTAGTAACTATCTCTACAATGTTAAATTTGCCTTCCACTGCCCTATGGCTCGGGCTGCTGACCGCGCCACCGGTAAGAGCGCAGCGTGTTGCACCCCAACCGGCGCTGGGAATGCTTGTTCCCGCGAGGTAACCTCGCCAGCACCGATTCTTCCAGGTCGGTGCAAAGGGCAAACCCAGTGTTTGAAATGACAATAGCCGCGGGTTGTGCGCCCCTGGCCGCACAGCGACTCAGCCCCCGGCGCTTCTGACGGCCTCAATCCACGCCAGAACCCGCCGCACTGCCCCGGCAATGGAGACCCAATCACAGGCCTCTACCCACTCCCTGCGAATCAGTTCGGAACTGAGCCCGATGCAGGCCGCTCCAGCCTCAAACCAGGCCCGGATTTCAGATTCGTCGACCCGAACCCCGCCGGTGGGCATCAACTGGACCCAGGGGCAGGGGCCGCGCACGGCGCGCAGAAAGGCTGGCCCCAGCACTTGAGCGGGGAATAGTTTGATAATCTCCGCGCCCAACTCGCAGGCGCGAAGAATCTCCCCCAGGGTCCCGCAACCGGGGAGATAAGCGACCTGGCGGCGGTTACACAGCCGGGCGACCTCCGGCGCAAGGGCCGGACTCACCACGAAGTCGGCGCCCAGGGAGAGATAGAGGGCGGCTGTCGGCGCATCCAGCACCGAGCCCACTCCCAGCACTACACCGATGTCCTCCTGCGCAAGCCACTGGGAGAGGTGTCGGAAAACATCGGGGGCAAAGTCGCCGCGGTGGGTGAACTCCACCACTTGCGCGCCACCTTCCGCGCAGGCCCGCACGATCTCCCGCGCCGTCTCCGCATCCGGATGGTAGAAGAGCGGCACCAGGCCGATCCGAAGAACCGTCTCCAAAACCTCCAGTCTGCGAAAGCGTCCCATTATCCCCCTCCCGCCTGGAGATGCCGCATCGCCCACTCCACCTCCGCGATGGAGCAGAGGTTGCAGTCGCCCCAGACCGAATACTTGAGGCTTGAGGCGGCAACGGCGAAGTCCAGCGCCCGCTGCCGGTCTGTCCCGAAGGCCCGCAGGCCGTAGATCAGCCCGGCGGTGAAGGCATCCCCTGCTCCCATCCGGTCCACGACCGGCAGAATCTCGCAGACGGGGCCGGTGTAGAGGGCATCCCCCTCCCAGAGCGCCGCCGACCAGAAGTGGTGCCGGGCGGAGCGGACGACCCGCCGGGTGATGGCGATAAGGCGGAGGGATGGGAAGCGACGGACCAGTTCCCGGCTCGCCGTCCGGTATCCCTCCTCGTCGTCTGCCACCTGCAACCCGAACATGGCGGCCAGACTCCCGACGTTGCCGATGAGCACGTCGCAGAACGGGATCAGTTGAGCCATGACCTCCTCGGGAGAACGGCCCCATTCCCATAGCGCCTCCCGGTAGTTCAGGTCGCAGGAGACGGTCATCTCCATCGTGCGGGCCGTCTGTGCCGCCTCCAGGCAGGCCATAGCGGCGGAGGCGGAGACGGCCGGGGAGATGCCGCTCCAGTGAAACCAGTCGGTGCCTGCAAAGACCTCCTGCCAGGGAATCATCCCCGGATCCAGCGCGGCGAAAGCAGAGCGACTTCGGTCGTAGAGGACGGTGTCCGGGCGTTGGGCGGCGCCGCGCTCGTAGAAGTAGAGGCCCAGCCGCTCGCCGCCCCAGACCACGTGGTCCAGCCCGACCCCGAACTGCCGCAGGAAACGGGCACAGCCCCGGCCGAGGTCGTTTTCGGGCAGGGCGGTGACATGCTCCACCGGCACCCCCCACAGGGCCAGTGCCACGGCGACGTTGGCCTCGCTCCCCCCGTAGGTCACCTCCAGCGCACTGGCCTGCGAGAGGCGCAGACGGCCCGGCGGGGAGAGCCGCATCATCACCTCGCCGAAGGTCACTACCTTACCGTTGCATGAGCGGTCAGGTTGTTTCATCTCCTGTCCATCCCAGTTGCTGGGAGATTTGCCGGGCCGTCTCCCGAACCAGCGGGGCCAGTTCCTCCATCCGCTCCTCGCTCAGGTAGATGACGGCGCTGGAGATACTCACAGCCGCCACGCCCCTCCCGGTCGCGTCCCGGATCGGCGCGGCGACGCAGCGAATCCCGGTCTCGTTCTCCTCTAGGTCCAGAGCGTACCCCTGCCGGGCCACCCGGGCAATCTCGTCCATGAACCGGTCAGGGTCACTGATGGTGTGCGGAGTCCGTCTGAGGCCCGACACGAAATATTTCAGCCACTCTTCCCGCGGCAGGGTGGAGACCAACGCTTTGCCCAGAGCGGTGGACTGAGCCGGGACTCGGGCACCGATGTAGGAGGCCATCTGCAACCCGCGATGCCCCGGCACCTTGTCAATGTAGACCACTTCGGTCCCGTCAAGGACGCCCAGGTGGACCGTCTCGTGGGTCAGATCGGATAACCGCTCCAGATGTGAGCGGGCCAGTGAGGGCAGATGCAATCCGGCATGGGCCCGGAACCCCAGTTCTATCAGTTTCGGGCCCAGGCTGTAGCCGGCCCGCGGCGCGTGGCGCAGGTATCCGGTGCGGACCAGGGTGGTCAGGAGACGGTGAGCGGTGCTGCGGCTCAGGCCGACATGGGCGCTCAGGCCGTCCAGGTCGTAGATTCCCTCCGCCACCGCCTCCAGCAATGCCAGTGCCCGCAGGATGGTCTGAGCAGTGCCTTTTGAAGGACGTGTTTTGCTCATAGGAAGCTCATTTTCAGGCGCAACCGCACGGTGATTTGGGAGTATGCGCTACGTCGGCGAAACCGTCGCGGCAAAACCGGCCCGGTAGGTATCCAGGACGGCTTCCACGTTTCCCCAGCGGGGCTCCCATCCCAGCATGCGGCGGGCCTTACCGATATCAAACACATAGTCGGCGATGGCGATGGCCAGGTGCTCCGGCTCCAGGGGGGCTTTACCGAAGGGATGGAGCAACGCCACGGCCAGCCGCGCCAGCCACACCGGGATAGGCTGTATCCGGGAGGCAGAACCAACCTGCGCGATGACCGCCTCCACCATTTCGCGGATAGGAGGGACGTCGGCGCTGCCGATGTTGAAGGTCTCCCCAACGGCCGCAGGGTGGTCAGCCGTCAGAAGGCAGGCGGAGACCACGTCTTCGGCGTGGACGAACTGGAAGCGGTTCCGGCCGTCCCCCAGAAGGGTCACCGGCTTCCCGTCGCGGATAGCGGCCATCAGCCCCACCAGGAACGGCTCCTCCAGCCCCGGCCCGACGATGGTCGGCGGCCGCAGGATGACCACCTCCAGCCCCTGGGCTACGGCCTCGCGGCAGAGGGCCTCGGCGGCGATTTTGTTCCGCCCGTACTCGCCCAACGGTGCCAGCGGGCCATCCTCCGGGCAGGGGACGACGGCTGGTACGCCGAAGACCTCCACACTGGAAAGGAAGACGATCCGACGGACTCCGGCGGCGCGGGCTCCCTCCAGCACGTTCTTCGTCCCGCCCACGTTGACCGCCTGCATCGTCTCGGCCGACGCCCGGCGCTGGGGGATGAGCGCCGCCAGGTGATGGACAACGTCCACGCCCGCGCAGGCGCGCCGTACGGCCTCGGCATCGCGGATGTCGGCCACAATCCACTCAACCCGGGGGTCGGTCTCGTCTGGGCGGTGCAGGTCCAGCGCGCGCACGCGGTCACCCCGAGCCCGCAGGCCGCGCACCAGGTATTGACCCAGAAAACCGGCGGCACCAGTCACCAGATGGAATGTCATCCTCACCTCCTTATCGGAACCTACGCAGCGCAGGGTGACGACGGGGTATTCGTGTTATCACCCCGCCGAGGCGAACTTCACACCGCTGGCTATGGCAACCACCAACAGGATGATGAAGAAGGTGAAGAATGCCGCGCACACATACGTCATGACGAGGGTGAAGCGGCCGGGACGGAAATCAATCGGTAGGTGTTTGCGGCAAATGTGGATGGCCATCACCGCGATGATGGGGATGAGCATCGTATCCACCGCGGCCGTAATCTGCAGCATAAAGACCGGCGCGCGGACGACGAAGGCCAGGAGAGCCGAAGTCAGTAGATAGATGAGCAGGAAGATGTTGTACCATGTCTTCGGCGGCTCCTTCTTGCCCTGGTAGAAGCCGACTGCGCTGGCAGCCACACGGCAGATGCCGTCTATGTTGGCCAGCAGCGTGCTGAAGAGCGTGCCCAGTATTCCCAGCAAAAAAACCGCCTCGCCCGCTCTGCCCCAGTGCTGCCCGGCGATGTGTGAGAGCACGATACCCAGAGCATCGCCCTCCGGCACGGTACCCAGCGGCCTGAGTATCACAGCGCCTGCGATGAGGAAACCGGTGGTCAGGATGGCCGTGATCACTGTGCTGATAATCAGGTCTATGCGGTTGAGCCGAATCCAGTTTCTGATGCGCGGCACATCAGCGGCAGCGAGTTCTCCTTTCTTGCCTGCCATACCGCGATTGCTGGCCTGCGCCCACATGGAGAACCACACCGTACCCACGGCACCGGCGCCCACCCAGCCCAGCAGGGGGATGAGCTCGGGTGGTGAGCCTGCTGGCACTCTGGGGACCAACCCGCCCAGGACATCTCCGACCGGCGGCGGGGCCTGCGCGATCGCATAGAAAACGAAGAAGACCATAACCGCCACCAGCACGCGTGAAATCTTGGTCAGCGCGTCATAGCTCCCCCAGAAGAGGATGATGCCAACGAGTGCCAGGGCCAGCAGCGACCAGATGGCGAACGGGAGGGCAGGAACGAGCGCGTAGAGTGCAGACCCCACTGCCAGCGCGCAGCCAGCCATGCCTGCAATGCTGAAGACAAACAATACCCACAACAGCCAGAGTATCCAGCCGCGAGGCAGGAGCCTCAGTTTTCCTGCCTTGACCTCCACCCGTGAGAAGGCCGTGACCACGTTTTCACCAGTGGCTATGGTATAGGCACCCACGATCTCCGTCATGAAGTACTTGATGAACAGCGAGAGCAACGGAGCCCACAGGAGGGCCATACCGTACAGCGTACCCGCGCGCGTGGCGAAGACCAGTTCGGACACGCCCACAGCGCTGGCCGCCCAGATAATGCCCGGCCCCAACGCAACTAACCGTCTCCAGCCTCGCGGCGCTTCCTGTACCACGCCTGCTTCTCCAGGGTCACCGTCCATCGTTCGCTCCTCGTTACGATCCCTGCAGGCCGACAAGCCAATCCGACAATAGCCGCGCGGATTGACGATCGGCCTTTTGCTGGCGACCGCGGCGCCACCCGTCAACCTGCGCTGACGCAGAAATCGGTCGGCGAACCCCGACCGTCGGACGAGCGCCTCCGGCGGGCATCTTTGGTCGGCGCATCACCACCTCGCCTTGAGGTAGAGGGGCTCATGTCGGGGCTGTGGGGCCACCGAGGTGATGTACCATTCGTACACCTGGTTGTACTGGGCCAGTTTGTCCAGGTCCAGTTTCACACCCAGCCCTGGCCCCTCCGGAACGCGGATGGCGCCGTCCTCGTAGGGAAGCGGCCCACCCTGGATGATGTCATCCTTCAGATAGTGGTAGTGGACGTCGGGGGCGTGGTGGATGGTGGGAAGGGCAGCAGCCAGGTGGAGCACCGCGGCCAGGGAGACGCCGAACTCGGTCCCCGAATGCATCCCCATATCCAGCCCGAAAGTCTCACAGAGCCGGGCCAGCGCCTTTGTGGCATGCAGTCCGCCGTACCAGTGGGGGTCGGCCAGGACCACGTCTACCGCGTCCAGCAACGTCGCCGGAGCGATGTCTTCGTAGCCGAAGCAGGCCATATTGGAGGCCAGCGGCATCCACGGGGCCATCCGCTTCAGTTTGGCCATCCCCGAAAGCCCCCACACTGGGTCCTCCAGGTACTCCAGGCCGCAGTCGACCAGTTCGCGAGCGATGCGCACCGCCGTCGTCAGCGCCCAGGAACTGTTGGGGTCCAGCCGGACGGGGACGTCAGGGAAGCGCTCCCGAAGGTGGCGGACAGTCTGTGCTTCCAGATGGGGAGGGTAGACGCCGCCCTTGAACTTAATCGCCCGACAGCCTTTTCCCTCCACCAGTTCGGCGCACTTCTCCACGATGCGGGTGTCGGCCTCTTCCCACGGGGGGAGATTTCGCGCGCCATCGGGGGTCTCGTAGAAAATGTAGGCGGAGACCGGGACCCGATGCCGCATCTGCCCGCCGAGCAGGTCGCAGACCGGCCGCCCGATGGCCTGCCCCTGAATGTCCAGACAGGCGAACTCAATGGCGGCGTAGGCGTTGGTCAGATTGGGGCCGAACATCCGAACGTAGAAGGGGTTGGAGACCTTCCAGCGGAGCGGCTCCAGGTTGAAGGGGTCCTCGCCGACGATGAGCGGTTTGCAGGAGCGGATGACCTCCTCCATCTGGCGGCCGCTGGGGGTGAGCGTCGTCTCGCCCAACCCCACTAGCCCCTCGTCGGTGACGACCTGGATAATGACCCGCCCGAAGCCGGGGTGGACGCCCCAGGCATGGGCCAGGGGGACCTCCAAGGGAATGGCGACGGGGGTGACAATCAGATCGGTAATTTTCATCGTCCCCCCTCTCAGAAGCGGCCATACTTGAGGAAGACGTTGAGCGGATTTTCGCCGGCGCGCAGTTCCTCCCAAATCTTCCGTTCCACCTCCATCACCTTCTCGGCCTCCAGGAGGACCTCCACGGCTATGTCTTGCGGGACGACGACCACGCCGTTGGCGTCGCCGATGACCCAATTGCCGGGGTGGATGGTGACGTCGCCGATGCGAATGGGGATGTTGATTTCCACATAGCGCCAGCGACCGCGGATGTCGGCGGGGGTCTTATATCGGGCGAAGACAGGGAACTCCAGTTCCAAAATCGCCTCCACATCCCGTACGCCGCCGTCAATGACCACCCCGCCGCAGCCCTTGGCCTTTGTCGTCGTGCTGATCATCTCCCCCCAGTGGGCCGTTCCGGGGTCGCCGGAGGTGTCGTAGACCACCACCTGGCCGGGCTGAAGGGCCGCGTATGCCTCCACCGCGATCTGGAGGTACTCATCCTTGTGGATGATGGTGGGGGTTCCTTTGACCGTCAACGCCGGTCCGGCCAGGCGCATCCCCGGCGCGATGGCCTGGATTTGGGGTGGTAAGATTTGATGGAAGAGCCCTTTCTGGTCCAGGATGTCGGCGATGGCTGGGGTGCGCACTTGCTTATAGCGCGTGATCATCTCTTCCAGAGGAATGATGCTTGCTCCCATTTGTGCCTCCTTATGCGGATTGCTGATTGCACTTTCAAATCAAAGGCGCACAGAACGCGCGCTTCTATGCCGGCTGTTTCCCGGCGGGGACAGGTTTTTTTCTCAGCCGCCGGGTACGTTTTCCGCATCCCACGGCCGGCCCGGTTCCAGCAGTTGAACGCCCAGGCCCTCTGCCTGGAGCCTGGCGGCCCATTCGGTCAGCACCTCCCGCACACGGTCGGCGTTGTCCAGCCGGAGCCGGATTCCGGCGGCCCGGTCCAGCCACTTGTCGGCGCAGTGGAGGTGGAGGGGGACAGTCCATCGGGGTCGGACGGCGCGGACCAGCTCAGTGGCTTCGGAGAGGGACATCCCGTCATCACCGAAGAAGGGGTAATGAGCACACGCTGCCTGGACCAGCGCGACGTCCAGGTCAAAGGGGGTCAGGGCAGCCACCAGCGCGTCCGTCCGGCGCGTATCGCCACTGAAATAGATGGCCTGACTGCCGACGATGACGAACCCCACCGCGTCTGGAGCCAGGGGGTGGTCGGCGGGAACCGCGTGAATGGTGAGCGGCCCGAGGGTTGTTCGCTCACCGGGCCGCAGAGGGACTATCTGGTGCACACTGGCCCGGCGGGCCCGTCGGGCGACGTTCTCAGAGCCGATAACCACACAGCCGGACTGCCGGGCCAGCGCCAGGCTGCGGTCGTCTACGTGGTCCAGATGGTTGTGGGAGACGATCAGAGCGTTCAGCGGGGTGATCTGGTCTGGAGGGAGGGCTGGGGGCAGGATGCGGGGGGCGAGGTGGCGTTCCAACCATCCGTGCGGCCCGAACCAGGGGTCGGTCAGAAGGGCCATCCCGTCAAGGAGAATGTGGACCGTCATATGGCCGATCAGTGTGAGGCGCATCGGTAGTCCCATTTTTTGGTATAGACTCTCACTAAGTAAGATTATACACCTGGACGGATGATCTGTCAAGTGGGGTTAAAGAAGTGATTGTTTCAAGTATGGTAAAATGGGGGAGATTCTGCAGCCGGATAAGAGGAGGGAGGAGAGGGATAAAGCGGAGATGGTTCGGGGGAGCGGGCTTCTCTGACGGGGCGCTGGGCCCCCAGTCCCCCAAAAAACGGGCCGGAGCGGGCTTGATTGAGCCCACCCCGGCCCGTTCTATTCCGTCCGTATCGCTGGACGGTCTGCTTCTGCCGGGATGTTTCCTTCTGGGAGAGACGACGGCTCTACCTCTCGGGCGCGGCGATGCCGAACCCGGCACACCCGGCAGTATTGCCGCTGGAGCGCCCCCGGCGCGACTCGAACGCGCAGCCAACGGATCCGAAGTCCGTTGCTCTATCCAATTGAGCTACGGGGGCATACAAAAATGGCACGGCGCCGCCGTGCCTCTCGTGGGTGGATGGTGGGACTCGAACCCACAATCTCCTGGGCCACAACCAGGTGCCCTAACCCTTGGGCCACACCCACCGTGTGTTACTATTTTACCACAAATGGCGGATTTGACAACCTCGCCAGGATGGAGATAATATACAGCGATGCCTCTCCACGCCGAAATTCACTCTCATCCCTCGGTCTTTGACATACTGGCAGAGGAGTGGACGGCGCTCCTGCGCCGATCGTCCACCGATGTGCCCTTTCTCACCCCTTCCTACCAGCGGGCCTGGTGGCGCCATCTGGGCGGAGGAGACCTGTGTTTGATGACGGTCCGGGACGGCACCGAACTGGTCGGGCTCATTCCCCTGTTCCTGTCCCACCCGCCGGACGGCCCCACACTCCAATGGGTCGGCTGCGTGGAGGTCTCGGACTATCTGGATGCCGTCATCGCGGCTGGGCAGGAGATGGAGGTCTGGGAGACGGCGCTGAGGACATTGACGGGCCCCTCCGCGCCCCGGTGGGCCCAGATGGACCTCTGCAGCGTCCCGGCAGCCTCTCCGACCCTCCAGATTCTCCCCGCCCTGGCCCAGCAATGCGGCTGGCTCGTGGAGACGGAGGTCCAGGAGGTCTGCCCCGTCGTCTCCCTACCGTCTACGTGGGAGGAGTATCTGGCGTCTCTGGACCGGAAGGACCGGCACGAACTGCGCCGCAAACTGCGCCGGGCGGAAGCGCTGGAAGGGCTGCGCTGGTATATCGTCGGGCATGAGCACCATTTGGAGGCTGAAATAGAGGACTTTCTGGACTTGATGGCCAAAAGTACCCGCGCCAAAGAGGCTTTCCTCACTCCGCCGATGAGGGCTTTCTTTCGGGAACTGGCCCACGCTGCCTTCGCCGAAGGTTGGCTGCAACTGGCGTTCCTGGAGCGGGACGGACGAAAACTCGCCGCATACCTCAACTTTGTCTACCGTAACCGGGTGATGGTCTACAACTCCGGTCTGGATTGGCGGGCCGACCCCGGTCTGAGCGCGGGCATCGTCCTTTCGGCCTTCCTCATCCGGCATGCTATCGCGGAAGGTCGGGAGGTCTACGACTTCCTGCGCGGGAGCGAGGACTACAAATACCGCCTGGGCGGGAAGGATCTGCCGGTGTACCGGGTACTCGTCCATCTTTCATTGCCGGAGGCCTGATGCACCTTCCCCAATTCTCTGGTTCTCCGTTCTCCGATTTGATTCTCCAAGGCAACCTCTCCCCCGAAGACCGGGATCGGGATGAGTTTTCCCTCATCCCTTTTGAGGTGCCGCCAGGCGTGGCGCGTCTCTCCGTCGCCTACGAGTTCAGCCGCGCGCTCAGCGCCGATAAGGCGGGTTGGGAGGAGGGGAATATTCTGGATATTGGTCTCTTTGACCCGCGCGGGGCGGGATTCCCGGATGGGCGTGGCTTTCGCGGCTGGAGCGGCACCGCTCGCCGGGAGTTCACCCTCTCCGCCACCGACGCCACCCCGGGCTACATCCCCGGCCCCATCCTTCCCGGCACCTGGCACATCCTGCTGGGCCTCTACCAGTTGGCCTCTGACGGCTGCGACTATCGCATCGTCGTCCGGATGGAACCGGGAGAGGGGGATGATGCGCCGTTCCCCCTGCCCTGCCCTTACGACTCCGCGCCGGTCTCTGCTGGCCCGCGCTGGTTTCGCGGCGACCTTCACGCCCACAGCCACCACTCCGACGGCTCCGCCCCGCTGCAGGACCTCCTCGCCGCCGCGCGGGCTCAGAGCCTGGATTTCCTGGCCATCACTGAACATAACACCGTCAGCCATCTGCCCGAACTGCGTCGTTGGGACCAGGCGCTCCGCAGGGGAGAACTGCCCGGTCCGCCTCTGCTTCTCATCCCCGGCGTGGAGATTTCTACCTATCACGGTCACGTCAATCTCTGGCCGGTGGAGGATTGGGTGGATTTCCGCTGTCGGCAGGACGAACAGATGCGCCGCATCCGGGAGATGGCCCGTCAGCGGGGTGCGCTGTTTTCCGTCAACCATCCCAAAGACGGTGGCCCGCCCTGGACCTTCGGCGATTTCTTCCAGCCGGACTGTATGGAGGTCTGGTGCGCGCCCTGGTTTATCTCCAATTACCAGGCGCTGGCGGTCTGGGATTCCCTGCTGCGAGCGGGCTATCGCATCACCGCCGTTGGCGGGTCCGATAAGCACCAGGGTTCCTTCACCGGCGAACTGGGCTGGTATGAATTGGGCAACCCCACCACCTGGGTCTGGGCGGAGGAACTCTCCGTACCTGCGATTATGGACGGTCTGCGGGCCGGCCACGTCTTTCTCTCCGAGGGGCCGGCGGGCCCCATCGTGGAACTGACCGCCGAGGCCGCCGGACGGCGAGCCATTATGGGCGATGAACTCCCCCTTCCGCCGGGCGCGCCGCTCCGCCTGACTTGTCGGGTCCGGGGGGCGGCGGGGTGCCTGTTGCGGCTGGTCTCCGCCCGGCATGTCCTGCAGACCGAAATCACCGCCGACGATTTCACCTACACCTGGGAGATTCTCCCAGAAGGCGCCCGTTACTTCCGTCCGGAGGTGATAGACCCGCCGGAAGCGCCTCTGGAAGAAGAGCCGGCCGCGCTGATGATGCGCGCAATGGGCAACCCGGTGTACCTTCAATGACCCGTTGTCCGTCTACGGATCTACCAGCGACCTATGGTCATCGGTCTCTGCCGTATCCAACTCTATTTGCCGGGTAACGGCTCCCTGAAGGAAAAGCGCGCCCGTCTGAAGCCTCTGCTGAATGGGTTGCGCAAAGAGTTCAACCTGGCTGTGGCCGAAGTGGATAATAACGACATTTGGCAATCGGCTGTCATCGCTATCGTCACTGTTGCCAACGATGCCGGATACATCCACGCTCTTCTGGAGCGGGCCGTCCATTGGATAGAAGCCAACCGCCCCGACCTGCAAGTGACGGATTGGAAGATAGAACTGTTATAATTTTTAGGCCGGTGCAACGTTGCGAGGTCCGGTAGTGGGTGACTGGTTATGATCCCGTACAAGCTCCGTCTGACGCACTTCATGCCCTACCGCCAGGCCGAATTGGATTTCTCCGGCATCCATGTTGCCTGCCTGAGCGGTGAGAACGGAGCCGGCAAGTCGGCACTTCTGGATGCGATCACCTGGTCCCTCTGGGGCAAGGCTCGCGCCCGTCGGGACGATGACCTCATCCGTCAGGGCGCCGACGAAATGGAGGTGGCCTTCACTTTCCGCCTGAGCGACCATCTCTACCAGGTCATCCGCCGACGGCGCGGCGGCAAGCGTGGCTCCTCTATGCTGGACTTTCAGGTTCAGGATGGCGGCCGCTGGCGTTCCCTGGCCGAAAGTTCCATTCTAGCCACTGAGAAAAAGATCGCCCGGATTCTCCATCTGGACTACGACACCTTCGTCAACTCCGCCTTTCTCCGCCAGGGCCGCGCCGACGAGTTCACCATCAAAACCCCTGCCGAACGGAAACGGATCCTCAGCGATATCCTGGGGTTGGATATCTGGCAGGAGTATGAAGAGCGGGCCAAAGGGCTCCTGGCGAGGGTTCAGGCTGAGGCCCGCTTGAACGATATGCGCCTGGCGGAGATTGATGAGGAACTGGCCCGCCGTCCGGAGTATGAAGCCCAGATGGAGGCGGCCCAGCGGGAGGCGGAGAAGTGGGGGGCCGAACTCCGCCGCCTGCGCGAGGCCTGGGGGGAGATGGAGCGGATTCGCGCCGACTATCGCCGCGTTCAGGAGCAGCGGCAGGAGTTGACGGCGCGCCTGGCTCAGGCCCAGCAGGAACTGGACGCCCTAGAGCGGGAGCGACGGGAGCGGGAAGCGCGCCGGGCGGAGTACCGCGCCCTTCTGGACCAGGCGGAGGAGATAGAGAGCGGGTTTGCGGCGTATCAGGACGCGCTGGAGCGGGAGCGGCGCTACAGCGAAAAACTCTCTGCTCTGGCTGAACTCCTGGAGCGGCGCAGCGCGCTGGAGAACCAGATCCGCCAGGCCCGCCACGAACTGGAAATCCTTCTGGAACGGGCCGCTCAGCAAGTGCAGACGCTCCAGTCCCGTCGGGTGACCCCCGACGACCTGCGCCGGTACGACAATCTGCGGACCCAGACGGCTGCCCTAGATGAACTCCGTCAACAAAACAAAGCCGCGAAAGAGCAACTCTCCCGCCTGACCATGGAGATGGCGGAACTCCGGGCTGCCAATCAGTCCTTGAAGGGAGAAATGGATGTCCTGAAGGAGCGGATTGCCATGCTGGAACAGGCGGAGGCTCTCTGCCCGCTCTGTCGCCGTCCGCTGACGGAGCCGGACCGCCTGCGGTTGCTGGAAGAGATGCGGCGAGAGGGGCGGGAGAAGGGCGATATGTACCGGGCCAACGCCGATAAAATCAAAGAAATGATGGCCGAGGCCAAGCAGTTGGAGGAGGAGATTCGGGTTGCCGAGGCCCGGCTGGAGGCACTCTCCCGTCAGGAACAGGAGATGGCGGTGCTGGCGGAGCGCATCCGCGCAGGACAGGAGGCGGAGCGGGAACTGGAAAGGGCGCAGGCCGAGCATAACCGTCTCCGGGCCACTCTGGAGGCGGAGGACTACGCCCACGAGGCGCGCGCGGCGCTGGTTGAGGTTCGGGCTCAGGAGGCCGCCCTGGGCTACGACGCCCAGGCCCACGAAGAGGCCCGCCGGGCTATTCGGGAACTCCAGGTCTATGGGGAGCGGCGGGAGCGGTTACTGGAGGCCCGCACGGGCCTGGAGCGGGAGGAGCGGGAACTGGCCCGGGTGGCCGAGGCTCGGCGCCGTCAGCAGGAACAGATGGCCGCCGATCGGGCCCGCCAGGCCGAACTGGAGCAGACGGCGCGCACGCTGGAGGGGCGGCTCAGGGAGGCTCCTGTGCTGGAGCAGGAACTGCGGCGGGTGGAGGAGGCGGAGGCGCTGGCCCGTCAGCGTCTGGGTGCGGCGCAGCAGCGCCTGGCCGCCTGCGATGAACTGGCCCGTCAGAAAGAAAAACGTCTCCGGCAGCGGGCCGAACTGGCCCATCGGGAATCCCTCTACGCCGAACTCCGCACCGCCTTCGGCATCCAGGGCATCCCGGCGATGATTATAGAGGCTGTTGTGCCGGAGATAGAGGCAGAGGCCAACGGCTTGCTGGCCCGGATGACCGGTGGGCGGATGCACATCCGGCTGGAGACCCAGAAGGAAATTCTCTCAGGCGAAACCCGCGAGACTCTGGACATCCGTATTGTGGACGAACTGGGCGAGCGGCCCTACGAGAACTACTCTGGCGGGGAGCAATTCCGGATCAATTTCGCCCTGCGCATAGCCCTCTCCCGCCTGCTGGCCCGCCGGGCCGGCGCCCAACTCCAGACCCTTTTTATAGATGAGGGCTTCGGCTCCCAGGACGCTCAGGGCAGGGAGCGGCTGGTGGAGGCCATCCACGCCATTCAGGACGAATTCGCCTGCATCCTGGTGATCACCCATCTGGAGGAACTGCGGGACGCCTTCCCCACCCGGATTGAGGTAACCAAGACCCCGCAGGGGTCTGTTTTGGCCATCGTTTAGGGGGCAAGGTGACGACGGTGCCTTCCGAGGCGGAGACTCCCCTGGCCTACCGCGCCGTGCGCGGTGGGTTGTGGGTGGCGCTGAGTTCGTACTGGACCATCGGATTCGGATTTGTTGCCAACATCCTGCTGACCCGCTTGCTGGCCCCGGAGGCCTTCGGCACTTTTGCCCTGGCGACGTTCTTCGCCCAACTGTTGCGGTTGCAGACCAAACTGGGGTTGGGGTACGCTTTTGGGCAATACCGGGAGACCAGCGGGGAAGCGGTGGGGACGTATGCCGTGCTGGATGGGGTCGCAGCCGTGGGCGGTCTCGTGTTGATGGTGCTGGCGGCACCCATCCTCCGACGGTTGGGATACGATATTCTGGTCGTGCAGGCGGCAATCGTCCTGGCCTTCGCCGCCTTGGCAGAAGGAGTCAGCAGCATTGCCGGTACCCTGCTGGAGCGGGAGTTGCGTTTTGGGCCGACCAGTCTGTACCAGGGCATCATCTTCCCCCTATCGTATATTCCGGCCTTCTGGCTGGCGACTCACGGTGGCGGGGTATGGAGCCTGGTCGCTCAAACCACTACATATAGCGTATTATTCCTTGGCCTCTGGTGGGTGGCGCGACGGAATCTGCCCCATGTGTGGCAAATGAAGTGGCGGTTTCGCCGCGACCTGGCCCGCCACTTCCTGCGCTTTGGGGCAACTATTGGCCTGTGGTTTATGGCGGGGATGCTTTTTTCTCAACTGGATAACTTTTTCATCGGGACTTTTGTGGGCGTAACTATGCTGGGGTACTACGATCGGGCCTACCGGATGGCCCAGTGGCCGGGACTGCTGTTCACCAGTATACTCTCCCGTTCGGCCTTCTACACCTACGCTCGCCTGCAGGGAGATCAACCGCGGCTGGAGAAGACGGCCTCTATGGTCACGTGGGCTATCACGATGGCGGCGATCCCGCTGGCCCTGGCGGTTTTCATCGCCGCTGCGGACCTGGTCGTCCTGCTTTACGGCCAGCGGTGGTTGCCCAGTGTGGTTTTTCTGCAAATCCTGATCGCCTTTTTCGTGATTCGGCCTCTGATAGAGAACGCCGGGATGTTGTTCGGCGCGATCGGTAAACCGACGCGGGCAGCAACCCTGGTGTGGGCGGAGGTCGGTGTGGTCGGGGTGGCGGGATTGCCGTTGACATTGAAGTGGGGCGCTCTGGGCACCTGCGGAGCGGTGGGACTGGCTCTGGCTGTGGGGGTGGCGCTGGCCTACCGGTACGTCTCTCAGGAAGTGAAATTGCGCTTGAGTTCAGTGCTGGGGCTTCCCCTGCTGGCCGGCGGAGTGGTGCTGGCGCTCTATTTCGTGGCCCTTCCGCTTTTCCCGCTGGATAATCTGAGTGCGCTCCTGCGGCTGGCGCTCAAGGCCGGATATGCTTTCTCCGCCTTCTACGCGCTGGTCTTCCTCCTGCAACCGCGAGGGACGTGGGAGCGGGTAAGGTATGTTTGGAGATTGGCGAGGCAAGAGAGCGAAGCATGAAAGCCGCGAAACCTGGGAGGATGGAATGGACCTTATTGCATGGACGGCTTCAAGGTTATTGGATGGACTATCTTTTTTACCGTACTTCAAAGGGAAAGGGCTCCTGGCTCTCTGGATTGTGCGAATATGCGGACTTTATCACCAGCCTACGATGAGGCTTCCAAACGGTGGCCGAATGTGGGTGGGCAACGACAATGCGGGTCATATGCTGCTACCGTACCTGATTGGGAAATACGAGCGCCGGGTCACGCAGGTTTTCCTGCATTACTTGCGCGCCCTTCCGCCGGAGAGATGTGTACTGGATATTGGTGCCAATGTGGGCTACTACGCAGTGATGGCTGCCTACCAACGATCTCGGGTAGGCAGTGGAAAGGTTTTCGCTTTTGAGCCCAACCCCGTGGCTTTCCAATATCTTCAGCGAAACGCTGCACTGAACGCCTTGAATAACCTGGTCGCGCTTCAGAGCGCTGTAGCAGACCAGAGTGGCCAGGTGAAACTTTACCTGAGCCCTCAGGGAATTACCCTTGGCTCCCTTCTTCCATACTCATCTCACCTTACCGAATCATGCGAAGTTTCAGTGATTACTCTGGATGAATTTATGGCCCAGTATCCGGAAAGCGGTATCGGACTGATGAAAGTGGATGTTGAGGGCGCCGAGCTTCTGGCTTTTAAAGGGGGAAAGGAAACACTTTGCCGGGATCACCCGGTTATTATTTACGAAGAAGTTGAGGAAGCCCAACAGGAATTTGGCTATTCCGTGTCTGAAGTCAGAATGTTTCTGCAGGGATTGGGATATCATCTTTATGAAATATCAGTAGAATCGGAGACTGCGCGATATATCCTTGCTGTGCCATAAAGTAAGGAGCCGAATGCTATGATCAGCGTTATCATTCCATGCTATAAACAGGCAGAGTTTCTGGCCGAAGCAATCCAGAGTGTGCTAGAACAAGATTATCCCGCCAAAGAGATTATTGTCATTAACGATGGCTCGCCGGATCATACTGACGAAGTAGCGGCGCTATTTGCAAATCGTATTCGTTATATAAAACAACCGAACGGCGGCCCTGCTTCTGCCCGGAATGCCGGACTTAAAGTGGCCAATGGAGAATACATTGCTTTTCTTGATGCCGATGATGTATCTCTGCCTGGTCGTTTGAGCCTTCAGGCGTCCATATTAGATAGCCGTCCTGAAGTGGGTCTGGTTGCAACAGATGCCTACATAATTGACCGGTCTGGCCAGGTTCTGGGGGTCAAGTCTACCACATCGGGTGTGCCAAGCCACCCGGAAGACTTCCGCTGGGAGACTGTAAGTTATTGTCCTACGACCAGTACGGTAATGGTGCGTCGTGCCTGCCTAGAAGAAATTGGGGGCTTTGATGAATCGACCGAACCGGCAGGAGAAGATTGGCTGGCATGGGTTCGGCTGAGCCTGGTATGCCGCATGGTTTATGTTCATAAACCCACCATCTACTACCGGGTACACGAGAAGAACTTGACCAGGTTTATGGAGTCTATCAATGCTGGAAATCGGATCGCTTGTAGACGCGCAGTAGAATGGGAGCGTTTCTGCCTTTATCCCTCTCATTTTCGGGCCCGGCTCCTTTTTTACCGATTTGCGACTGCCTGGCGTGTCGAACCAAAAGCCGTTGCTTTCCGCTATTTTTTGTGTGCAGTGGCTACTGATCCGACTCAGTTGCCTTATGGTTTAAAAGTGATCCGACAAGGGATCATAAATGCGATCCGTCGTTACCGCCAGAGGGCCTAAATATGCACGTCGCCCTGGGCTATCGCTGGTTTCCCACTGCCGCCGGCTATCACCTAGAACGGGCCCTGCGCAGTCTGGGACACACAGTCACCTATGTTGGCCTTCCCTATGCCGGGCGACCTGGCTACGATGGCACTGTGTCTATCGGTGAACTCTTCGCGACCCTGCCGGAAAAACCCGACCTCTATCTCTGGATTGACCCGGCCGGCCGCTACTTTCCGCCCGGCATAGAGAACCTACCTATCCCTACAGCCTGCTATCTCATTGATGTTCATCTGGGCCACTGGCGTCTGCAGGCTGCCCGCTTCTTGACGCCGTCTTTATTGCACAGAAAGACTATCTGGACAAATTCCGTCGTGCCGTGGGCCACGACCAGGTCTACTGGCTGCCCCTGGGCGCTGCTCCTGATGTCCACCATGACCATCATCTCTCTCGTATCTACGACGTCGGCTTCGTGGGTAATATCGCTCTGGCCCATCGGAAAACTGCGCGTGCTCGTAGGCTCAAGTTGATCGCCAACCGCTTTCGCACCAACGATTTTTACCGGGTCTATATGCCGGAGGAAGTTGGGCAAGTCTACAGCCAGTCCCGCATTGTCTTCAACTGTAGCATCGCTGGCGATGTGACGATGCGCATCTTTGAAGGGACAGCCTGCGGGGCAATGGTACTGACGGACTCTATAGCGAACGGCCTGGACGAACTCTTTGACATTGGCCGTGAGATCGTCACGTATATGGACGATGCCGACCTGCTGGACAAGATCGCTTACTACCTGGCCCACGGCGAGGAGCGCGAAGCCATTGCCCGGGCCGGACAACGTCGCACCCTTGCCGAGCATACTTATCCCCACCGGATGGCGCGCCTTCTGGAAATTGTGACGGCGCCAAACTTCCGGCAACGGGCGCCGATGCGCACGGCCGCTCCCGAGGAACGTTGGTCTGCCCGGCGGAAAATCTACATTCACCTGCACATGCTGGATATACTGCTGGATGAGGCAAAAGCCCAAGGGCTTGACCCTTTACAGCGGGCCTGGGCCGCGTTCCCCTGCCTGATCCGGAGGTTGCTTCTGTGAAGAGCACCTGTCCGATATGCGGTGCATCCGGCTGTGTCTCCGTGTTGACCCAACGGGGCTATACGTATGTCCGCTGCCAGGGATGTCGGACCGTGTACCTGAATCCGATGCCGGCAGCGGAGGAGATATTGGCCCGTTACCAGGACCCCACCTACTTTGCCGGAAATGGGGAGGGTGGCTACCGGGATTACGCCGCGATGCACAAGGCCCTGGCCCCCCATTTTCGGAGACGGCTGCGCACTCTGGCGGAGCGGTTACCCAAGCGAGGAAGGTTGTTGGACTTTGGCTGTGCCGATGGATATTTCCTGGAACTGGCCCGTGATGATGGGTGGAAAATCGCCGGAGTGGAGGTCTCGGAAAGCCAGGCAGCAGAGGTCGCCCGGCGGATGAGTGTGCCGGTATCTACTTCTCTGGATACCCTACCGCCTGTGCTGTTTGATGCGGTTACAATGTGGGAGGTCGTGGAACATCTCCCCCAACCTGTCGCTGAACTCAGGCGGCTCAGGGAACGACTTTGTCCAGGAGGCATCCTGATGCTTTCCACTCCCAATGCCGGTCACTGGCAAGCCACCCGGATGCCAGAACGTTGGGCTGGTTACCGTCCACCGTTTCATCTGGTTCTCTTCATTGCCGGCTCGCTGCGTCGGGCCTTAGAAGATGCCGGCTTCGCCGACGTGGACATCCGGAAGACGGCTCCATTGCCTCCCCTCCCGCGTTGGGTACAGAGGGCCAGTGCTCCCTTGGAGCGGAGTCTGGCCGATGGCAGCGCCCGTCCGTGGCCGGTCGCTCTGGCCCTCTGGCGAGCCATCCGTCTCTTCGGTTGGGCATGGCAGAAAGTCGCCTATCCGCAGGATGACATCTTTGCCACCCTGGAGGTTATCGCTTGTCGTCCGGCGTGATTCGGGTTTTGCACGTCGCCCGCTACCGCGCTCCGGCGATGGAGCGCAAACTGGAACAGATGGCCACCCATCCCGACCTGGCCCTCTGGCTGATCCGTCCGGCCTTCTGGCAGGACGAGTATGGGAAGGTGGCCGTGAATCCGGTCGTGCCGGGCTGTCGGGTGCTCCGAATCCCGATGATTGGGAGCCCCAACGACCCCCACCGGGCCCTTTATCGCACCCTGACCTTTGGCCTCCTGGCCATCCGGCCCCACATCATCCACGCCGAAGAAGAGCCGGATAGCCTGGCCGCGCTGCAACTGGCCCTGGCCCGACGGCTGTTGGCCCCGCGGGCGAAACTGGTTCTGCACACCTGGCAAAACGTTGACCGCCCCAAGCGCTGGTATGTCCGGCTGGCTACTCAAATCTCTCTGCGCCAAGCCGACGCAATTCTCTGTGCCAATCGGGAAGCCGTCCAGGTGTTGCAAGCGATGGGATATCGCGGCCTGGCTGAGGTCATCCCGCCCATCGGCGTGGATACCCGTATCTTCAGGCCTGTGGAGCGTGACCTCTCCCATTCGGGCTTCCGGGTCGCCTATGCGGGGCGCTTTGTGCCGGAAAAGGGGCTGGAGACCCTGCTGGAAGCGGTGAGCCGCGTGGATTCTGAGGTGGAACTGTGGCTGATTGGTGACGGCCCCCATCGGCCCGCACTGGAAAGGAGATCCCAGGAACTGGGACTGGAAGGGCGTGTTCGGTGGATACCTCCCCAACCGGCCGAACGGATGCCGGAAGTCCTGATGCAGGTAGACGTGGTCGTGCTTCCTTCCCGCACAACTCGCGTCTGGAAAGAACAGTTCGGGCGGGTGGTGGTGGAGGCCATGGCCTGCAAAGTGCCGGTGGTGGGTTCGGATTCCGGGGCGATTCCGGAGGTCATTGAGGATGCGGGGCTGATTTTCCCGGAGGGGGATGCGGAGGCGCTGGCCACCTGTCTGCAAAGGTTGATTCATTCCCCGGAACTGCGAGAGCAACTGACGGAAGCAGGGCATAAGCGAGCCACTGCGCTCTATGCCCAAGAGCGAGTTGCTGAGCAGACAGTAGGTTTTTATCGGCGCCTGGAGCGGGTAGACAATTGATTCGTCTACAAAGTTTGAGCCTCTTTATCTAAGGGGGCATGTCATTGTTCACTCCCTTGGATCAGAAATGTGGACGCCGCTTATTTCCATAATCATTCTGACCTACAATACTCGCGACCTGGTGCTCCGGTGTATCTCGGCATTTGGCGGGCGTGCTCTGGATCTCGGTTGGCAGATCATCGTCGTGGACAACGGTTCTACCGACGGTACGGCCGATGCCATCGCTGAGCAGTTTCCTGGGGTGGAACTGATTCGCAGTGAACGGAATCTGGGATTCGCGGCTGGAAACAATTTGGGTCTGCGTCACGGTGCGGGACAGGTGATTGTACTGATGAACAGCGATGTTATTGCCTCAGCGGAAACCATAGAAGCCGCGACGGAGGCCCTGTTGACGCAACCAGATGTGGGGGTACTTTCCCCGAGATTGCTGATGCCCGAAGGGAGTCCTCAGGCCTTTGCGTTCGGGGGTGATCCGACGTTATGGTATCTGATCCGGCGCGGTCTGAAGTTTCTCACGGGCCTTGGACCGATGCACCGATGGGACGTGAATCACCCTATAGACGTGGATTGGGTCTCCGGGGCCTGCATGCTGGTCCGCCGAGAGGCCGTTGAACAAGTTGGCTTGCTGGACGAACGTTTTTTTCTGTACTTTGAAGACAATGACTGGTGTCTGCGAATGCGGAAAGCCGGATGGCGTGTTGTCTACAATCCTCGTTTTGAGGTTATCCATCTGGGTGGGGTCTCTCTTCCCCAACGAAATCTTGCCCGCGAGGTCTATTATCGGAGCCTTGTTCTATTTTACGCCAAGCATTATGGACCATTTGCCACCGGTGCACTTCGGGTTTTTCTGACTCTATATCGCCTGCTGCGGAGATAACAGTAAGGTGGGCAAGCGCAATGAACATTTGCCTGGACCTCTCTCCGATCGTTCACCAGAAAGCAGGGCTGGCATCGTATGCCCGGGAATTAATGTTCCAGTTAATGGAACTGGATACGGACGTCTTATGGAGTGGGTTTCATTACAACTGTTGTCCCCCTGTGCCTCTTCCTCCCCCGCTGGACGCCCTCCCTCGCCGTGTCGTCCCCTGGGGAGCATACCGCTGGCGGTTGACCACTGCGCTTCGCCATCTATTAGGCCTGAATATGGACGGATTTTTTGCGGGAGTGGTGTTGTTTCACGCTACTGAGCATTTGCTCCCGCGCCTTTCCACTGTCCGGACCGTCTTCACCCTTCATGACCTGATTTTTCTCTTCCACCCCGAAACCCACAAACCCCTGAACCGCTGGTTTCTCACCTTGATGATGCCTCGCTTCCTGAGGGCAGCGGATGCGATTATTGCCGTCTCCGAATGCACGAAACGGGATGCAGTGAGATTCTACGGGATCCCCGAGGAGAAAATCACCGTCATTTACGAAGGGGTCAGTTCTCGCTTCCGTCCCGTCGATCCGGAGACGGTACAGGCGATCCGGGCCAAGTACGGCTTGCCGGAGCGCTTCATCCTATACCTGGGCACCATCGAACCGCGCAAAAACCTCACTGTCCTTCTGGAAGCCCTCCATCACCTCCTTGCGACTTGTGCCCTGCAGCCTGCGATTTGTGACGACCTGCAACCTGCGACCTGCGATTTGCGCCTGGTTGTCGTGGGCAAAAAGGGCTGGCTCTACGAGGGCTTTTTTCGCCGCCTGCGGGAACTGGGCCTGGAGGAGCGGGTCCTCTTCACCGGCTACGTCCCCGACGAGGACCTCCCCGCTCTCTACAGCGCGGCTGACCTTTTCGTCTTTCCCTCCCTCTACGAGGGTTTCGGCCTGCCGGTGCTGGAGGCGATGGCCTGCGGGGTGCCGGTGGTCTGCTCCCGCACTTCCAGCCTCCCCGAAGTGGCCGGAGATGCTGCGCTGTTGGTGGACCCCACCGACATCCGGGCTCTGGCGGCGGCGATGGAGCGGATACTGGCCGACCAGACCCTCCGGGCGACCCTGCGGGCCCGAGGGCTGGCGCGGGCCCGATGCTTTACCTGGGAGGAGGCGGCCCGGAGGACGTTAGCGGTGTACCGCGGATTGGACATCCCGTGAATTCGTCTGGATCGACCTGGGCGAGGTGCGCTTGACGACCCGGATGATTTTTGTTATCATTACATCAAAGTTGTAATCATTACAACCTTGGCGGAGGGTGTGATGATTCGTACGCAGATACAATTAGAAGAGGCACAGCATCGCGCTCTGAAGGAGTTAGCGGCACGTCAGCGCACCTCTGTGGCGGATCTGATCCGCCAGGCGGTCGATCGGCTGCTGGAAACATCCGTGGCCGTTTCAGAGGAGGAGCGGCGCCGACGGGCAATCGCAGCAGCCGGCCGCTTTCGTAGTGGGTTGGGCGACCTCGCTGAAAAGCACGACGAATATCTGGCAGAGGCTTACGGGGAATGAGACGCAAAAGGCTTTTCGTGGATACCTCTGCACTGCTTGCGGTGATGGATGGCGGTGATTTCTTTCATCCAAAGGCGCTGGAGGGTTGGAAACAGTGGCTCACAGAGGATGTTGTGCTGGTGAGCAGCAACTACGTGATACTGGAGACCACTGCCCTGCTTCAGCGACGGATAGGGATGGAGGCGGTTGCCCTGTTCTATGAGGATATCTTGCCCGTGATTCAAGTAGAGTGGGTCGTTCCGGACATCCATCGCAGTGCTGTCGCCGCGTTGCTGGCCGCTCGCCGGCAGGACTTGAGCCTTGTGGATTGCACCAGTTTTGAGTTGATGCGCCGCCTGGGGCTTCGTACTGCTTTCTCCTTTGACTGGCATTTCGCCGAACAAGGCTTTGAGGTTCTGCCGCCGGTATAGGCCCCTTCAAATGAGCGGCGATGGTTTCGGCCTGCCGGTGCTGGAGGCGATGGCCTGCGGGGTGCCGATGATCTGCTCCCGCACTTCCAGTTTACCGGAAGTCGTCAGGGATGTCGCGGTGATGGTTCCCCAAAGTTGCAGAGAGATTCGGACATGTCACGAAAGATCAACCTGATTCTCGTCGGCATATTGTTGGGTTCCCTACTCCTCCATATTAGCCTCTTTAAGGGCTTCATCGTGGACGATGCCTTCATCACCTTCCGCTACGTTCAACAGACAGTTCACGGTCACGGCATCGTATACAATCAAGGCGAACGAGTGGAAGGCTATTCCAATTTCCTTTGGCTTCTCTTGTTGACCCCTTTTGCCCGCCTGGGAGTGGATTTGACCTATGCGGCGAAGGGATTGGGGATATTGTTCAGTCTTCTCACTCTTGTTCTGACTTGGCGGGCGTCTCATCAGGTTGAAGGGCCTGTTCTGGCCCCTCTGTTTCTGGTCTGTTCTGCACCCTTTGCGGCTTGGGCAATGGGCGGATTGGAAACCCCTCTCTTTACCTTCCTGCTCCTATGCAGTGGATATTTCTTCCTCCAGGAGGAAACCCGGGGGCGCGGATGCCTTTCCGGCCTCTTATTTGGCCTTCTCTCTCTGACCCGCCCGGAGGGTTTGCTGTTCGCTCTGGTGGCCATCATCTTTCGCGCTATGCGCTTATTTCACATCAAGGCCCGTCCTGGACGCCATGATTTCGCACGTTTGCTCTTATTAGGGGCAGTCATCTTTCCGTACCACTTATGGCGTCTGACGTACTACGGCCAGATACTGCCCAATACCATCTATGCCAAGTCGCTGGGGTTGCACCCTCGGGCTTTTCTGGAGGGCATCTTTTACATATACCAGAGCCTGACAGCGCTCGGCGGCTTTTTCTTTATGGGGCTTCCCCTTTTTTCTGCTTTGTCTGCCCCCAACCCGTCAGCATCGGTGCTTTACTGGTCCCTCAACATAGGCGTATATGCGTTGTTCATCGTGATCGGTGGTGGGGATTGGATGCCAATGCAAAGGTTTGCTGTCCATATACTTCCCCCCCTCGCCCTGCTTGTTCAGGCAGGATTAAGTCGGCTCAACGCGCTTTGGCCGCTACGCGGACGGAGAGTTTGGTTAACCCTTCTGATCGTAGGACAAGTCGGGTATCTCCTGGGATACTCCTTGGAGCAGCGCTTTCTAAAAGGGATAGGAGAAGGGTCACTGATTCCCAAAGACACCCCTCTCATCACGTATCTGCTGGAACACACCCGACCTGGAGACGTGATCGCTCTGACGGATGCCGGTTTCATCGCCTATCGTCTTCCTTTAGACGTACGGGTTGTTGATATGGTCGGCCTGACTGATGCCCATATTGCCCACCAGCCCGTCCAACTGCCCGGAGGTCTTTGGGGAAGGGGAGACGCCTTTGGCAAATGGGATGTTGATTACGTACTCGCTCAGCAACCTCGTTTTGTTCAAGTCAACATTGTCGGAGTGAGCCGGGATGGCAAATTGCTGACTAACTTTACTGGGACGACCTTACTGGTCAACGACTTTCGTTTCCGAGAGATATACCAACCGGTGGAAACATCGGGGATTTCAGGACTTTTTATTAAAAGGAAGTAGAATGAGTCATATACGTTGCAATGTCCGCTTACACTCGCTGATCTCCCTAATTGTGTTTGTGCTCGGATTGGGCCTCTACATTGCGACCCTGGCGCCCGATGTGCTTTGGGGCGGCGGTGACTTTGCCCGTTTTCAGATGGATGCCCACCTATGCCGGTTAGAAGGAGGGATCTTTGGTCACGCTTTGTGGGTGGTCCTGGCCCATCCCTTTACCCGACTACCGATTCACAACCCGGCCTGGCGGGCCAATCTGGCTTCGGCCGTCTTTGCGGCTGGGGCGCTGGTGCTGGTTTTCTTCACTGCCCGCCGCCTCACCCGGTCCACTCCCGCATCCCTCCTGGCAACTGCCGCGCTGGCGGTCTCCCATACCTTTTGGACCTACGCAGTGATGGCCAAAGTTTATTCCCTCAATGCCCTCCTCCTCATCGCTTGCATCTACCTGCTCCTCCTGTGGGGGGAGAAGAGACGGGGCGGCTATCTCTGGGGATTTGCTTTCCTTTACGGTCTCAGCCTGCTCAACCACCTGGTGATGGGGACAGCGGCAGCGGGATTTTTAGTGTACATCGGCATAATGGTCTGGCGCCGCTGGAGGGAGCCGGGCCTGAGGAAAGAGTTGATCCTGGCCGCCCTGGCCTGGGGGGTAGGGGTTGCCCATTACCTCTTCCTGCTGGCTCAGACAGGGACCACCGGCAGCGTTTTGGGCACCGTTCTTAGTTTCCTGCGGGGATTGGGATACGTGGCGATCCGACCGTCGGCTCTCCTCCTGGGCGTCGGCGTCGGCCTGGCTCTGCTCATCTACCAGTTTCCCATGGCCTTCATTCCCGGCCTGCTAGGGTTGCGACGCCTGGGCCAGCAGGCCAGCCCCGAAGCCTGGATGCTGGGCTTGGCTGCGTTAGGGACCGTTCTGTTCCTCCTGGCTGCTGCTGATCCCCGAACCGGTGGAGAATACTTGTGGAACCTCCACTATTATCTGCAAGTGTACGTCATTTTTTCCCTCTGGGTCGCCATCGGTTTTTCGGCCCTCTGGCCCCGACTGACCAGCCGAAGGGGGGCTATCATAGCCGCCATTCTGCTGACTGTTGTTCTCCCTATCGTGCTCTACGCCCTGGCTCCGGTGGTGGCTCGCCCCTTCGTCTCCAACCTGCCAGGATTTCGCCCGCTGCCTGGTCGGGACAACCTGACCTATGTGCTTTCTCCCTGGAAGCACCGGGAGACCGGCGCGCGGGAGTTCGGCGAATCTATTCTGGCTGTCCTGCCCCCGAACAGCGTCCTCTTCGCCGACTACAGCATCTGGGCCGTCGTCCGCTACCTCCAGGTCGTGGAGGGTGCCCGTCCAGATGTGGAACTGGTCCAGTTGGCTGGCGACCAGGTCTCTCTGATCCGGCAGTATCGGGACCGCTCCCATCTCTTCCTGGCCGACGTTTACCGGTACTACGACCTGGACGGCATCCGCCAGTATTTTGAGATTCAGCCTTTCGGCCCGATCTACCGTCTGATCGGGAAAGGCCCATGAGCCCCCACTACGTCCTGGATGCCCGCACTGTGACCGCTCACTTCCCCGGCATTGGCCGGTACGGGGTCAATCTGGCCCGGGCGCTGCGCCCGCTCCTGGGCCGGGATGAGCGGCTGACCCTCCTGCGCGACCCTACCCAACCGTCCCCTTGGGACTTCTCCGCCCTGGCCGGGGAGCGGGTGCAGGTGGTGGATGTGCCCCTTTCTCCTTTCTCCTTCCGCCAGCAGTGGGCACTCCCCCGCCTCCTGGCTCGCCTGCGAGCCGACCTCTACCATAGCCCGTACTACCTGATGCCCTACCGTCTCGGCGTCCCCACCGTGCTCACTGTGTACGATCTGATCCCTTTGCTGTTCCCGCAGTACAGTACAGCCCGGGCTCGCCTGCTGTTCCGCTGGGCTCTGATGCTGGCTCTACAGACCGCACGCTGTGTGATTGCCATCTCGGAAGCGACCCGCTATGACCTTCTGCGCCACTTTGCAATCTCATCCGATAGAGTCCTCGTGGTGCCGTTGTCAGCAGACCCTGCCTTTTGTCCCCAACCGCCAGAAACTATCGCCACCGTCCGCGCCTGCTACGGTCTCCCAGACCAGTATGTCCTCTATCTGGGCAGCAACAAACCCCACAAGAACCTGGTCAACCTGGTTGAGGCCTGGTCGCGCATTACACATTGCGCGTTACGCTTTACGCTGGTAGTTGCTGGTGCCTGGGAGCACCGCTATCCCGAACCCCGCCGGCGCGCCGAGGCGCTCGGCCTTGATAACGTCATCTGGCTTGGGCCTGTGCCCGAGGCCGACCTCCCCGCCCTCTACAGCGCGGCGACGCTCTTCGTTTTCCCCAGCCTGTATGAAGGCTTTGGCCTACCGGTGCTGGAAGCAATGGCTTGCGGCGTGCCAGTGATCTGCTCCAATACCTCCAGCCTGCCCGAAGTGGCCGGAGACGCGGCGCTCCTGGTGGACCCCACCGACATCCAAGCCCTGGCGACGGCAATGGCAGACCTGCTGGAGGACAAGGCGAGATGGGAGGGGATGAGGGAAAAAGGACTGCGGCAGGCCGCGCGCTTCTCCTGGGAGCAGACAGCCGCCATAACCCTGGATGTGTATCGGAGTATGGTCAACCTGTCAGATTTGCCGTGAACGAGCGGCGGCAGAAGAGGGGGGTCGCGCTTGACAATCCCCCATCCTGCGGTAACATGAAAACGGCCGTGCTAGACGGGGAGCTGGCGGTGCCCTGTACCCGCAATCCGCCATAGCGGGGTTGAATTCCTTCTCGAGGGCTCACGTCGTCGGAAACCCCTTCGGTCAGAGGTGCTGAACGGTGGGTCCTGCGCGGCAGGAGCCTCCAAACCCCGCCAGGTCTGGGAGGAAGCAACGGTACGGAGTCCCTCCTGGGTGCCGCAGGAGTGCCTGCCCGGAGCCGAATGGCCGAAGGCGGCCCGGCGGCCAGGCTCGACAGAAGGTGCACGGCCATTTTTGTTACCACGGACGACAGACCACGCAGTATGAACTGGAACTGGATGATTCAGGGCGCGGTGGCCCTGGCGGTTTTGCTATTAGTGGGTGGGTTGGCCGCGACCTACCAGGCTGATGCGATTCGGGTCACCTTGGTCGTGGACGGAGAGGCCCGCCCAGTCCGTACCCATCAGCAGACAGTCGGCGCGTTGCTGCTGGACGTTGGCCTGAGCCTCCGTCCCGAGGACATTGTGGAGCCGGCCCCCGAGACGATCCTGCAGCCGGGGATGTCTGTGACCGTCTCCCGGGCCCGCCCGGTGACCATCCAGGCTGATGGGCAGACCTGGACGATCTGGATGCATGCCACCACTACCGACCAGATTTTGACCGAGGCCGGCATCTCTCTCCAACCTGTTGACCGGGTCACCGTCGCCTCCTGCGAATCAACAGCCATACCGGACTGCGTGGGTGATCGGCTGATCCAGGTCGCCCGCGCGGTGCCGGTGACCCTTCACGAGGGCGGTCGGGCTATCTCCTTTTTCACAGCCGCGCCGACGGTCGGACAGGCGCTGGAAGAACTCGGACTGGCCCTCTATCGGGCCGACAGCGTCCGGCCCGATCTGGGACAGCCGGTCTCCGCCGGGATGCATATCTACCTGGAGCGCTCCCGACCGGTTACGGTACTGGTAGACGGAAAGACCATTCGCACCCGGACTCACCGCAGCGGGGTAGGGGAGGTGCTGGCCGACCTGGGCATCGTCCTGGTCGGTCAGGACTACACCAACCCGTCACCGGAGACTCCCCTGGGCGAAGAGACCGTCGTCCAGGTGGTTCGGGTGGCAGAAGCGTTCCTGGTCCAGCAGGAACCGATCCCTTATTCGGTGCGCTGGCAGCCAGACCCCGAACTGGAGATAGACCATCGGCGGCTGATCCAGGAGGGCGCAGCGGGCATTCTCCAACGGCGCTGGCGGGTGCGCTACGAGAACGGCGTAGAGGTCGCTCGCTCTCTGGAAGATCAGTACGTCGCCGTGCCGCCGGCAGATAAAATCATCGGCTACGGGACAAAGATCGTCGTCCGACAACTGGATACCCCTGAAGGCACGGTGGAGTACTGGCGAGTCATCCGGATGCTAGCGACCTCCTACAGTGCGTCCACGGCGGGGGTGCCCAAGACCAGTCCCTACTACGGCTATACCCGTTTGGGCTTGCCTATGCGGCGGGGCATCGTCGCTGTGGACCCGCGCGTGATTCCGCTCCGCTCCCGCGTCTACGTCCCTGGCTACGGCATCGGGTTTGCGGCGGATACCGGTGGTGCCATCAAGGGGCGGCGGATTGACCTGGGATACAACGATGACGACCTGATCCTCTGGTATCGCTGGGTAGACGTCTATATCCTTACTCCTGTACCGCCCCCCGATCAGATTCCGTACATCCTGAACTGATACGGTTTATAATGGTAGCCCTTCGTTTCGTGCCGTATTCCGGAGCGAAGCGAAGCGGCATTGAAAACTCCAAGCGGCAGCGGGTAATGCCTATGAGTGACGTCCGGGAGATCCTCCGCCGCTACAATTTGGAGC
Source organism: Chloroflexota bacterium (assembly GCA_014874475.1). Lineage (GTDB taxonomy): Bacteria > Chloroflexota > Anaerolineae > B4-G1 > DUEL01 > SpSt-77. The sequence continues at coordinate 129,723 of JADBJJ010000032.1, read as the reverse complement.
CCCGTCGGGAACTGGGCCAGCATTTTCTGGTGGACGCGCGGGCCCTGGCCCGCATCGTGGCCGCTGCAGAGTTGACGGCGGAGGATACCGTCCTGGAGATTGGGGCGGGAGTAGGGAATCTGACCCGGCTTCTGGCCATAGAAGCCAGACGGATCGTCGCGGTGGAGATTGACCGACGGTTTCTCCCCGTTCTGGAGGTTGAACTGGCCGATCTACCGAACATCCGTCTGGTCTCAGGGGACATCCTGGCCCTGAACCCATCCGAATTGATGGGGGAGGAGCCGTACAAAGTCGTGGCCAATCTGCCCTACGCCATTACGTCAGCGGTGCTCCGGCACCTTTTAGAGGCGCAAACACCCCCCCGGCGGATGGTTGTGACCGTCCAGCGGGAAGTGGCGGAGCGGATCGTGGCCCGGGGCAGACGGATGAGTCTGCTGGCGGTCAGTGTCCAGTTTTACGGTCGCCCACAACTGTTGTTCCGACTCCGGCCCGGCGCCTTCTACCCCCCGCCGGAGGTAGAGTCGGCGGTGGTGAGGATAGACCGTCATCCTCAGCCACCAAAGGATGTGGCAGATGTGGCCTGGTTCTTTCAGGTGGTCCGGGCTGGCTTTTCTCAACCTCGCAAGCAACTGATCAACAGTCTGGCAGGTGGACTGGGTATCCCCTCCGAGAAAGCGGCCGACGGGCTTCGGAGGGCAGGCATAGACCCGCGCACCCGGGCGGAACGGCTTTCGCTGGAGGACTGGGCCCGACTGTCCCGCGTGTTGACCCGCAACGAGTTACAGGAGGGATAACGTGTCTCGCGTCATCGTTCGCTGGATGATTGGAGGGCTGGGGCTCCTCATTCTGACCGGTTGTGCCGGATCGCCCCCTGCCCCTACTGCTATTCCGGAGGAGGAACTGCCGCCCCCCGTCACCATCTCCGTCCCTCTTGACATCTTCTCTGAAGAAGTACCGACAGCGGAGCGTTCCCCCAGTTTATACCTGAATCCGGCCAGTGTTTCGCTGGAGGTCGGGGAGATGGCCACTATCCAGGTCTGGGCGGATGGGGTGGGAGGAGTGGGTTTGCTCTCTCTGGAGGTGAGTTTTGATCCGCTGCTGGTCCAGATGGTGGACGCAGACCCGGCGGCGGAGGGGATTCAGGCCACTCCAGGCGATCTGATGGGCCTGGTTCTTGAGAACAGGGTGGAGGGGAATCGCCTGATTTACCACGCGGCGGTCATACCCGATGCAGAAGCAAAGGATGTGGGCATCCTGGTCTCTTTGTCGTTGCAGGCTATTGCGCCGGGGACCACCGCGCTCAGAATTGAGTCGGCGGTGGCTCAGGACGGGGACGGCAACCCGGTTTCGGTGGTCCCCCTGGCGGACGGGTCTATCACTATCAGTGGTGCGGCGCCGTTGCCAACGGAGGAAACTCCACCTCCGGCGACCCCTCAGCCGGCGCCGGCGATGACCCCTGTAGCGTCGGGGACAGGAGGCATTTACTACGTTGTGGGGCGGGGAGAGAATCTCTTCCGGATCGGGCTGAAGTTTGGCACGACGGCTCAGGCGATCGCCGCGGCCAGCAACATCGCCGACCCCCGGCAGGTCCAGGCGGGGACGATGGTGCTGGTCCCGGTGCCGGCTCCTGGCGGAGGATACGGCTACTATGTCCGGCCCGGCGATACGGCCTACTCCATCGCTCATCGCTTCGGGATGACGGTGGAGGAACTGGCGGCTCTGAACAACCTCGGGCCGGATTTCACCATTCACCCCGGTGCGATTCTGAAGGTGGTGCCGAAGCGATAAGGCAATTTACGGGAGTCGCTTCTACAGGTCCCAGAGGGTCAGGCCGGTGGTGGGATCGGCCCGGCGGTATACGGGTTCCGGAAACACCCGAACCACTACCTCTAACATGGGGAAAACCCAACCCTCTATCAGGTGTCCACCCACGAGGCTCCCGTCGGCCCGTCCCAGGATGGCATGGGCGTGGACGATGGGGGCACCGTCTTCTCCGAGAGCCACGTTGCCGGTTATGCTCAGGACTTCCACCTGTTCCTCCACTGGAATCTGCCGGTAGAGGGCGGCGGTGGTGTCAAAGTATCCCAGTGTGGCCCGACGCATAGCGCCAATGGCCCAGAACACGGCAAAGCCTACCCTTTGTTCTGTTGCCCATGCTCGCAAGGTGGCTATCGCCTCTTCCTCGGCCTCCAGTCGGATGAGAAACTGTCCGTCCACATGCCGCACGCGCATAATAACCTCCGGTTCTCGGAATGCCACATCCCCAGGAGACGGCTGTTAACCTGGAATAGGACAGGCCTGGCGGCCTGTGCTACAGATTAATGGGCTAGCAGGACATCCCCGACCCGAATCCGATGCAGGCTTCCGTCGGTGATGCGTAACAGAAGCGCGCCTTCCTCGTCCACTCCTTCGGCTATTCCGTGCTGTTCCCCTTCTGCCGTGATCACTCGCACGGGCCGGCCCAGAGTGGCCAGACGGGCGGCCCATTCGGTTCGAGGGCGTTCTCCGGCCCTCCACCGCTCGTAGCGGCCTTTTACCTCGTTCAGGAACCAATCCAGCAGAGCATCCCGGTCGGTCATTCGGCCTGTTTCGGCCAGAATACTGGTGGCGTCGGGGGCCAGGTCAGGCAGAGCCTCCGCCGGGACGTTCACGTTGATCCCCACTCCGACGACCACGAACTCCAACCGGTCGCCGGAGAAACCGGTTTCGGCCAGGATGCCCCCCAGTTTCCGCCAGGATTCTCCCCGGACGATGATGAGGTCGTTGGGCCACTTCAGGGAGACGGGGAGGCTGGCGGTGGCCTCTACGGAGTCTGCGGCAGCCAACGCACAGAGCATGGTCAGGTCGGTGGCCGGGGCGAGGAGCCCCGCATCGGACGCGGGCCGAAAAAGGAGGGAGCAAAGCAGGCAGGTGCTCGGTGGTGAAAGCCAGCGCCTGCCCAGGCGGCCCCGTCCGGCGGTCTGATAATCGGCGGTGACCACCGTCCCTTCCGGTGCCCCCTGCGCGGCCAGGTCTCGGGCCACGTCGTTGGTGGATGTGGTGGAAGGCAGATGGATGCGGATAAATGAGAAGCGATTCATTCCACGACACCAGGTTGCAGCGAGGACTTTCTGGCTAATATTACACTGCCGTATTAATTCCGTCAAGGGCTTGTCATCTTAGAGAACTGGGATAGAATATTTCTCCGCAGTCCATTGTCCCGGAGGATAAATGAAACGTTCTTTTTTGAAAGTTCTCCCGCTGGTGATCGCATTTATCGGACTTAGCCTGGCTTACGGGATCATCGTTCCTCCTTTTGAAAATCTGGATGAAATAGAACATTTTGGTGTTGTCCGCTATGTGGCCGAGACGGGTCACCTCCCTGTTCATGGGACTTCTGAGGCTGAGGTGTACCACTATCGGCAGGAGGCATCTCAGCCCCCTCTGTACTATCTTCTATCCGCTGGGCTGGTGCGTCTTCTGGGGCTCCAGGCCGAGGATATGGAAATGTACGTCCGGTTCAACCCTCGCGTGGCCTGCGGGCCTAATGCCCCTTCCCTGTACGATAATCGGGCTATTTTTTACCATAATCCCCATCGGGAGCATTTTCCCTGGCAGGGTACCCTCCTGATGCTTCACATCCTGCGCATCGAGTCTACCCTCCTGCAGGTCTTCACTGTTCTCGGTACCTGGGCACTGGCAAGACGAGTCTTTCCCGCCTATCCGGGAATTGCGCCACTTGCCACCGCCATCGTGGCCTTTAATCCCCAGTTTCTCTTCGTCGCCAGCGGCGTGAACAATGACAACCTGATAACTCCTCTGGCGACCTGGAGCCTCTACCTGCTGGTCCGAATCGGGCAGGAAAATCTCTCGGTCCAGCGTACCCTCTTACTGGGCTCCCTGATCGGGTTGGCAGGGCTTTCCAAACTGAGCGGTTGGCTGCTGCTGCCCATTTCCCTGCTGGTCGTTCTGTTCAACTTTTACCGTTTCAGGCAGGGCGCTGGTCTCCGAGCATGGGCTTCGCTCGCTGGTCATTGGGCCCTGGTCATTCTCATGCCCGCTGTTCTCTCCGGTTGGTGGTTCTGGCGGAACTGGCGCCTCTATGGCGATCCCACCGCACTGGCGCCTATGCTGGAACTGGTTGGCCTGCGCCAGAATCCGATTTACCCGTGGAACGAGGCCGGACTGGTGTTTCGTTCGTTCTGGGGACAGATTCCCTGTTCGTTCTATCCTGCTGGCTTCTACGTCCTCTACGCCTTCCTGACTCTGGCCGGCATCGGTGGTCTGCTTTGGAACTGGCGAAAACTTCGCTCTGCGGAGCGCTGGCCAACTGTTTTCCTCGCGGCTTGGTTCCTTCTGGTCCTGGTCGGTTGGATCCGCTGGAATATGATGACCCCGGCGCCTGGTGGCCGTCTCCTTTTCCCCGCCTTGCCGGCTGTGGCCACTCTCCTCGCTCTGGGGATTTCCTTTCTGCTGAATCAGTCATTGCGCGTTCCATCATTTGTCATTCGGTTATTGATTATTCCCCTGGCTCTTCTGGCCCTCTGGACGGTTGCCGACATCTTTCCCGCTTTTTATGCTCCACCGTCCCGATACGCGGATCCCGATGCCGTGCACCCCCAGCATTCCGTTCAGGCGCGCTTCGGCAATGCCATCCGTTTTCTGGGTTACGACCTGAACTCCCGACCGGAGAAGTATCTTCTGGATGTTACCCTCTACTGGCAGGCCACGGCGCCGATAACGGACGATTACATCGTGGCTCTTCAACTGGTCTCTCCGGTCCCCGGCGACGATACCCTGCGCTGGACCTACGACTCCTGGCCTGGCCGCGGGAACTATCCCACCTCTGCCTGGCGGACCGGTGAGGTCATCCGGGACCGCTACCGGTTCCGCCTGCCACCGATGGACTTCCCCACTCAGGGCTGGAACCTGCAACTGGTCATCTACGAGGGCAATAGTACGCAGCGATTGCCGGTATACCTGAACGGCGTACCCGCGGACGATCGGCTGATATTAGACCGTCTTCGCCTTTCAGGGAAGAGTCCGCTTTGCCCCGAATCTGGCCGTCTGACTGCGGAGGTCCGCCTGAGCGAGAACGTAGCGCTGACCCATGCCAATGTGGTAACCGATGAGACCGGTATACAGGTTGCCCTGTGTTGGCAAAGCCTGGCTCCACTGGCCGAAGATTACCACGTTTTTGTCCATCTCTATGATGCCTCTGGTGCGCTGCTGGCAGCGGGTGATGGGCCGCCAATGGGTGGGGCGTTCCCTACCTCCCTCTGGAAGCCAGGAGACTTGATTCTGGATGTTCATCGCCTGCCCCGATTGGTAGAGGGAAAACGCATTGCAGTAGGATTCTACCGGCTGGAGGACGGTGTCCGTCTGCCGGTGACCATCGGGGGCAACGGGATACCGGATGCCGCAATCCCGATCTGGCCGGAGCGGCCATAAAATCGGAACTCGGACTTTATGAAATCTCCCCGGTTCTACTGGTTGGTCGTTTTTCTACTTCTGGTGTTGTGGACGCTGGCCCTTTATGCAGCCCGGTCTACCTCTATGGTGGTTGACGAAGGACTGCACCTGGCCAGCGGCTACAGTATCCTCCGGACCGGCGATTATCGGCTGGTGGAGGAGCATCCGCCTTTTGTCAAGATATGGGCCTCTCTTCCTTCGCTATTTGTGCCCGATCTTCCGGACCCTCGGGGGTTTCCGGCCTGGGAGGAGGCTCCTCTGGACCTGACCGATAGCATTGCCCTGCTGGCGATTGCCCGGGAGACGATTACCTCGTATTGGCTGATTGACCGTCTGCTCCTTCCGGCCCGGGCGATGATGGCTCTGCTGGGGCTTCTGCTGGGGGCAACGGTCTACCGCTGGGGAACGGATCTCGGTGGAAAGCGATGCGGTCTGCTGGCTTTGTACCTGCTGGCTTTGGATCCGAATATCCTGGCCCACTCATCGGTGGCGGGAACTGATCTGGGGGCAGCCACCACGACGGCATTGGCCCTCTTTATCTTCGCCCGCTGGCTCCGCCGACCGGCGGCTACCCGCTGGCTGGCTGCTGGCCTGGCGCTGGGGCTGGCCCTGGGCACCAAGACATCGGCCATCTTGTTGCTCCCGACGGTCTTCCTGGTGGGACTGCTGATTCACCCCCGGCGCTTCGTCGCCTTGCTGGGGCTCTTCGCTCTGGCGGGCCTGGTCATCTGGGCTCTCTACGGGTTTGAGTACGGCCCGCTTCCGGGCACCGACGCTCTCGTTCCAGCCCCCAGCCATGCTATCCCGTTTCTCCGCCTGCGCCGCCATATTGCCGATGGCCATCCGGCTTTTCTGCTGGGGGAGAACCGGACTCATGGCTGGTGGTACTACTTCCCGGTGGCGTTTGCCCTGAAGACTCCCTTGCCCACTCAACTGCTTTTTGTCATCTTGCTGGCTTCGGCCACCCTCACCCTTTTCCGCCGCCCTAAGGACCTGTCCCGTCTCATCGCCCGGTGGGGGCCGATGGTCCTTTTCTTCCTCCTCTATGGGGTCAGCACGCTGGCAAGCCCGTTGAATATCGGTTACCGCCATCTGCTTCCGGTGCTCCCATGCCTTTTTCTCCTGGCGGGCTATGGAATGTGCAAAGCGGAACGCGCGATACGGCGCACGTACTCTCCATTGCGTATTCTGCTGTTCCTTTCCCTTGCCTGGCTGGCTGTGGGCACGTTGCGAGTCGCTCCCCACTACCTGGCCTACTTCAACGAACTGGCGGGGGGGCCGGATAACGGCTGGCGGTACCTGGCCGATTCCAACACCGATTGGGGGCAGGGCTACAAGGACCTGGCCCGTTTCCAGCGAGAGCGAGGGCTGGAGAAAGTGCGCCTCTCCGCTTTTCTTCCCGCTTATGACCCTGCTCTCTACGGCGTGCGCTATGAACCGCTGACCCCGATGTGGGGAAACACCCCGGCGATTTTCCCCTCCCGGTTCAACCCGCCGCCGGGGGATTATGTCATCAGTGCAACGACGCTGGATGGGATTCCTCTGGTAGACCCGGAGATATATGACTGGTTCCGTAAGCGCACGCCGGATGCCCAGATCGCCCACGTTCTTTTTTACTACCGTGTCTCCTCTCAGGACCCGCCACCCCGGTGGGTTGCCCAGTGCACAGTACCGGTGGCGCCCCTGTCGGCTGAGGCGATAGCCGAAGGATTCGGTCGGGATGACCTCCGGTTGGCAGAGTTTGATTGTAGGCAAGCGTGGCTGTATCCGGAAGGGGGACACTCATCGGGGTGGTATGTCTTCTACCGGGACACTGCGATGAAGACTGCTCTGGCTCGTCCTCATCTCTCGCAGGCGCGCCTTTCCTATGAGCAGAAGCGGAGTGGTTGGACGCCGCCGTTTCGCATCTACGAATGGTCGGCCGGCACACCGGTGTCGCCTTCGTCCCTTCGTCTGATGCTACCCGAGGGGAGCACTCCGCCGGTTCGCCTGGATGGCCCCCTGGCCTTTCTGGGTGCGACAGCCTATACCGATGACGACGGACTGGATGTGGAGACCTGGTGGCAGGTGACCGAAGGGCCTGTTACCCGCCCGCTCTCCATTATGGGGCATTTGCTTTCAGCGACGGGCGAAGTGCTGGGCCAGAACGACGGCCTGGGTGTCTCGCCGGTCATCTGGCAGCCGGGGGACGTTATTGTCCAGCGGCACCGGTTTTCCCTGCCCCCTGCCGGCGAATCTCTCCGGTTGCGTACCGGTGTCTACTGGCTGGATACGATGGAGCGGTGGGCTGTGACCGAAGCATCAAAAATAGATGCCCTTTACGTGAATCTGGAGGTTGAACTGCGATCCCATTGACAGATTTTTCCTCGTTTGAGGCGCGACGGGCTGGTTCGCAATCCGGCACGCAGTTTTTACTGGTGGGCCTGACTATTTAATATTATATTAATGGGAGGAAAGTATGCAATTTAGAAGGCTATGGCTTCTGATCCTTATCCTCTTCCTCGCCGCCCTCACTGGGTTATTAGGGATGGCGGGGAAAACTTTTGCCAGGACCAACCCCTTTGATTCGCCGTTGGTCGGTCCCTTTCAGATGCAGACCTTCCTTTCGCCGCTCTCCACGCCCGCCGGAGAGCCCAATCTGCTGGTGAACGGCGATATGGACGACCCGCGATACCCCTTCTACTGGCGGCCCACCAACCACTTCGTCGCCGGGATGTGGTATGAATGGTTCTGGACGGCCGCCATTCCCGAGTTTATAGACGGTGGACATCCCCATCACAACGAATGCTATCCGCCTCCCGCGCCCGGTAGAGACTGCCACGATGAGGGCAACCACTCCCAGGGCTATATCCGATGGGGTGCAGGTTACATCGGTGGCATCTATCAGCCGGTCTCGGTGTCTCCTTGTACCCTGTACCAGTTCCAAATCTACCACAAAAATCAACCCGATCCCGGCTACATCAGCAAAGTCGGAATCGACCCTACGGGCCAGAACCTGCCCCCTCACGATGAGCAGGATCGTTATGAATACCCGATGAACTGCCCACCGGATTACCGTTCCGAATGCCCCAACCCGGGATTGGACACACTGGATGAACTGCCCCCAAACATTATCTGGTCCCCGGAATATCGGGATATCTGGAACTGGCAACCACTGAGCGTTACTGCCGAAGCGGTCTCCACGACCATTAACGTCTGGACCTATACGGATGCCAGGGGAGTGACAACACCACCGAGATCCACTTATTGGGATGAGGGTTCGCTAATTCAAGTACCCTTTCCCGATAACCGCCTGCCCCCACCGGCCTCGGCAATGCCCTCTGGTTTTATCACCAATGTGGTCACTCAGACGGTGCTGGATTTTCTGATCATTGAATGGAACACACCGCAACCAGCATCCACACAGGTATGGTACCGATTCATAACGCCAACGGCTCCCGTTACTCCCACAGGTTCTTACTTCATCTACCTTCCCCTGGTGGCAAACTATGGTCTTTCGGCCTACACCCATGCTACATCTCTGGATACCACACCTACCACCCATCATCGTGTGGCCATCGGAGGATTGTGGGAGGGCGCCCAAATAGAATTCGTGGCTCTCTCTCGACGGCCTCTTACCAACATATGTGTGACAGAATTTTCCGCCCCTGTGCAGGTGACTATAGGCCCCATTCCCCCTATCACGCGCGTCTACTTGCCACTGGTGGCCAGGGGACGATGAGGTGAAGAATTCCAAGCCCGGGTAAAGGTTACCTCAAAGTGACCTTCGCCGAGTCCCGTTCATCAGTCAATGATGGTATCGCCAGTTGACCGTCAAGCCGTATCCATCGCCAAAAAGGGACTGCCTTACCTTCTCTTGGTCCTGTTCTTCGCCCAGGTTGTCTTCTCCATCCCTCAACTCTCTTTGACCGCCGATGAGCCGGTTCATCTGGCTCAGGGCTACGTCTACTGGACGCGATGGGATTTCCGCTTCGCCTGGGCGGTGGCCCAGCCGCCCCTGCCCGATGTGCTGGCGGGCGCTGGCCTGCTCCTCCAGCCCGGGCCGGCTGTGGAGCAACTGGAAGGCTGGGCCGACGGGAACCATTCTCGCTTTGTCTCTGCTTTTCTCCACTGGTATGGGCCGGGCGCGGCCCTGGAAGCGGCAACCTTTATCTCTCGCTTCCCCATCACCCTGGTGGCGCTGATCGGCGCGGCCTTTATCTACCGCTGGGCCCGGGAACGGTTCGGGCGTTGGGGAGGGTGGCTGGCTCTCTTCCTCTTCGCTTTTGATCCCAACTTCCTGGCCCACTCCGGCCTGGCGACCACCGATCTGCTCCTGACGGTTTGGGGGTTTATAGGGGTTTACGCAGCGACCCGTTGGGTGGCGACTCGTTGCTGGAGATGGATGGTTCTGAGCGGCGTTGCTCTGGGGCTGGCACTGGCATCTAAAACCTCTGGCTTCTTCCCGCTGGGAATCGTTGGCCTGCTGGGGGTCACCTGGGCCCTGGAAGACGCTCGCCGTCAGAAAAGCATCAGAGTGGGGCTCCGGTGGGCTGGATGGCTGGCCATCCTGGTGGGGCTGGCAGTCTTGACGCTTTGGGCTCTATATGGCTTTGAATTCCGACCTTATCCCCTTGCTACCCATCTGTTGTTATGGCAGATGCTGCAAAAGCACGCAGCCGAAGGCCATAGCGCTTTCCTGATGGGCCAGGTGGGGCATTATGGCTGGTGGTACTACTATCCCGTGGCCTTTCTTCTGAAAACGCCGCTTTCAACACTGATTCTGCTGGCAGCGGCTCTGGCTATCCCGGGCTGGTCTCCCCGTCGCTGGTGGCAGGAACGGGACCTTTGGCTCTATCCCCTGCTCTACGGGTTTGCAACACTACTCAGCACCATCGCGATCGGCTACCGCTATCTGCTACCCGCTTTGCCTTTCCTGTTCGTTCTCGCGGGCCGCGTCATGCAGAGGGCGAAGCACAGAATACGGAGTGCCTTCCTTGTACTCCATATCCCGTTAATGGTTTGGCTGGTTGCCGGCACCGTGAGAATCGCTCCGCACTATCTGACGTTTTTCAACGAACTGGCAGGCGGGCCTTACAGAGGACATCGCTATCTGGTGGATTCCAATCTGGATTGGGGTCAGTCTTTTGAGGCGCTGAAGGAGTGGCTCCGAACGCAGAAGGATCCGGACATGTCTTTGCCCTTTGTCAGTTTCTATACTTATGCGGGTCCGGACCTGTATGGCATCGTTTATGAACCGATTCCTCCGGTCCCGTATGCTTCCCCGACTCTTCCTTCCCGCTTCGATCCAGCGCCGGGACTTTATGTGATTGGCGCAACGACTCTGCAAGGGGTCATGCTGAACGATCCGGATACTTATGACTGGTTCCGCCACCGGGAGCCGATTGCCCGCCCCGGTATTGCCCTCTTTGTCTACCGGGTGCTTCCCCAGGACCCGCCTCCGAACTGGCTGGCTCAGTGCACTGTGCCGGTAGCGCCGCTGACCCCCGAGGCCGTTGCTGAGGGGTTTGGCCGTGGAGACCTCCGGCTGGCCTACTTTGACTGTACCTCTGGATGGCTCTATCCGACCGGCGGTCAGTACCCCGGCCGGTTTGCCCTGTTCCGCCAGACGGCGCTCTCTGATGATCCGTTCATCCGTCGGCAACTGGCCTCTGCACGCCTTTCGTTTGAGCAGCGACGGACTGGCGCTCTTCCCCCCTTTGTCATTTACGAACAACCGGCGGGTAAGGTAGGCCCGCACTTCATTCCCGAATCCGTTATCCAGGTGGGCACGCTCACCTTTCTCGGAGAGATCTCGCCGGGTCCCTCTCCCATCCGACCAGGGGAGACAGTGGATATAGAGACCTGGTGGCGAGTGGAAGCCGTCCCTGCTCGCCCGCTATCCATTATGATGCACCTGATCGGCCCAGGGGGCCAGCCAGTCATCGTTGGCGATGGATTGGCGGTGCCGGTAGACCAGTGGCAGCCCGGCGATATCCTTGTCCAGCGGCATCGACTGTCCCTTCCGGCCGATGCGCCCGCCGGAGAGTACTCGCCGTTCACCGGAGTGTACTGGTTAGACACTATGGAACGGTGGCCGGTAGAAATCAACGAAAAGCCGGCAGGGGATCGGGTCTCCCTGCCGGCCGTTCAGATTTCAAAGTGAGGGCAACGGAACGGTTATGGTGCAGGCATGCTAAACTGCTGAGTCCCTGATTGCCATGTGACACATTGCCCGCCGGAAAGGCCGCGGGAGATGGCAATGAACTCGTAGGTACCCCCTGGCACCAACCCCGAAATGACAGCCTGGTGGCTGCTGGTGGGCGTTTTGTTCAGTGGGGTGTACTGCCATCCGGTCTGGCGCATCACGAGAGGTAGATAGACCTTATAGGGATAATCCGGCGGAGTTGGTCCCGACGGCGCGGCAATCAGCCGATAGTACACCTGCCCCAGCGCCGTGCCGGCGGTCGTCCAGGTCACCGTGGCTGTGGTGCCGGCAGTAATGACCGTCAGATTGCTGATTCCGGAAGGAGAGGGCAGGTTGTTGGGGTCGTGAATCATCGGTGGTGTGGCATCCCAGAATGAGGCGGTATCCCACAGAATGCGGTGGGAACGGCCGCCACCGGCATCCGCATAGGTGAAGACCGTGATTTTGGTGTTCCAGGCCTCTGCTGTCACCGTCAGTGGGCCATAGGACCACTGGTACTGCCGGGCGGGCCCCCAGACCGTTGTGCTGGGGAAAGAGCCATGGACTGCCGGATCAGTGTACGAGTTGGGATGCCAGCCCACCCGGTCGATTCCGACCTGCAGCGCATAAAGCACATCATTGCTCCCCTCCGGCCGGGATTGAGCGTATATCTGGAAGCCATAGACCAGGCAAGGTGTGGTGGTATAGATGGGCTGATAGATACCGGCCAGGAATGAACCTTCACCGTAGGTACGCATTTGTATGGCTTCGTCGTACAGAACATAGGTCTGCTCCGGGTCGGGCTCCACAATGTCCCGCCCATGCAGAAACCACAGCCGCCAATCCTGCCGGATACTATCGGGGATGTTGTTGTTGATGTTATTATCATCGTCGGAGAGCCAGGCGCCCGTAGGGTATCCTCCCTGGTAGCGAAGATGGAATTCATACCAATCGTGGTTATCAAACCCGGGGTTGTGGAGCGAGGCGTGTCCTGCGGCGATAACATCTGCTACGGGTGGTTCGGTTTCCGCCCAAGTGATCCCGGAAACCAGAAGCACTCCCAATACCGCAAGGACGGTGGGTCCTGCCAGGATGAGATAAAAGCGTCTCATAGTTGACCTCCTGTCACATAGATCTGCTGGGTTGAATACCTGGGAAATCCGAAAGCAAAGTGATTCTACTGAAAAAGCGGGCATTGTCAAGACAGCATCGCCGGCCCGCACAGAGAACACCGTATGCGAAACAGCAAGGTCTTACTTCTAATTTCCCTTATCTTGGTTCTGTTTGCCCAATTGATCGCCCATGCTCGCGCCTCCTCCCTCACCTTTGACGAGGGGCCCCACATCGCGGCGGGGTATGCCTACCTGCGCACCGGCGACCTGCGGCTGCAACCGATCCACATCCACCCGCCGCTGGCCAACGTCCTGGCGGCCGCGCCGCTCCTGCTCCAGCCCGACCTCCCGGACCCCCGCCGGATAGATGGCTGGGAGATCGCCAGCCTCTCCGCCGTCACCGACGGGGTGGTCTGGCAGTACCCCCATCCGGACCGAATGGCGCTGACGGCTCGGTTCCCCATTATCGGGATGACGCTGTTGCTGGCAGCCATCGTCTATCGCTGGGCCGCCGATCTCTGGGGGCCCCGCAGTGGCCTGCTGGCCCTCTTCTTGCTGGCCTTTGATCCCAATATCATTGCCCATGGCTCGCTGGTGACCACTGATATGGCGGTGACGTGCTGGGGGACGACGGCGCTCTTCCTGGTCGCCCGTGCCCTTCGCCGCTTGCGTTGGGGCTATGCTCTCGGGGCCGGTGTTGTCCTAGGGCTGGCCCTGGCCTCCAAAGTCTCGGCCCTCTCCCTTATCCCGGCCCTTCTGGTCCTGGCCTTACTGGCTCCCGTTCGCTTCCGCTATCGGCTGTCCGCCATCCTGGGCGGGGCGGCCCTGGCTACATTGACCCTCTGGGCTGCCTACGGGTTTGAGGTTCGCTCTGTCGCTGGCTTCCCGCTCCCCCTGCCCGCCGCAACCCATATGGAGATTTACCACTCCCTTCAGGAACACTACCGCCTGGGCCATCCCGCTTTCCTGATGGGCCAGAACAGCGACCACGGCTGGTGGTACTACTTCCCCGTCGCCTTTGTCCTGAAAACTCCGCTGCCCACCGTTCTGCTGGTTCTGGCCGATCTTTTACCCAAAAGGTCACAAAGGGCGCATGAAGGGCACAAGGGAGCATTTAGAACTGGATGTAGACCCTTCGCGTCCTTCGTGGTTTCCCTAAAAACTCGCCGTTGGGCACCTCTCTTGATTTTCCCGCTGGCCTATCTGGTCGCTACCCCCTTCAGTACCGTCAACATCGGCTACCGCCACCTGCTGCCGATTTTGCCCTTCCTCTTTGTGCTTGCGGGCCGGTTGGCGCGGAAAACGGCAAACGGGCGGATCGGGTATTTCGTTCTCTGCGTTCTGCTTATCGTCTGGCTGGCCGCCGGCACCCTGCGGGTTGCTCCCAACTACCTGGCTTTCTTCAACGAACTGGCGGGCGGACCAGCGGGGGGATACCGTTATCTGGTGGATTCCAACCTGGATTGGGGCCAGAACCTCTGGCAACTCCGGGATTGGATGCAGAAGAATGACGTAGAGAGGGTCTTTTATGCCCACTATAGCCCCGCCCGGCCAGAAGTCTATGGGGTTTCTGTGGACTTTTTGCCGCCGAACTGGCGTGCCGTTCCCTTTACACCGCTGGATCCGGCTCCCGGGGTCTACGCCATCGGCGCGACGGTCCTGCAGGGCGTCTATACGTCGGATGTCAACACCTACGCATGGTTCCGGGCCCGCCCGCCGCTGGCCCGGCTGGGGCACGCGCTCTTTCTGTACCGCGTAGAATCCCGCCCCGCTCCCCGCTGGGCCGCTATCTGTACCGACGTGGCGGCTATACTTGCCCCCGACGCTCTGCGCGCCGGCATGGGCCGCCCGGAGATTCGGGTGGTCTACCTGGATTGCGCTCAGACCTGGGTGTCCCTTGCTCCCGGGCTGCCCGGCGTCTTGGTCCTGCCGCCGGAAGCGGGGCCGCCACCCGACGCCGTGCTGGACATCCCGGCCCGCCGAGCCGACGGCCGTCCCTTATACAACCTCTACCGGCTGGAGACCGCACCGATGCCGGAGTATCCGCTGACGGCTACCTTGGATGGCCCGCTGGATTTTGTGGGGTATTCCCTGTTCCAGATTTCTGGCCGGGCGGATGGGACGGGGGAGTTGTGGACGTTCTGGCGGGCCAAAGCGACACCGGATCGGCCTCTCTCGCTGATGGGCCATCTCCTGGGGCCGGATGGTACCCCCATCGCGGTGGCGGACGGGATGGGCTTCCCGTCCGAATTTTGGCAACCCGGTGACCTCATTGTTCAGCGGCATCGGTTCTCTATCCCGACCGATGCCCCGTCGGGGGAGTTCACTCTGGTCACCGGCGCCTACTGGCTGGATACTCTGGAGCGATGGAAGGTCATTGTGGACGGGGAACCGGTAGGGGACCGGATCCTCTTATCGACTATTCCCTGGAAATAAGTGCCAGGCGGAGACCTCACCCGGCGACTGGCTCCGAACTTCCCTTCAGGTTCAACGGAATGCCTGCTACCATCAGGATCACCCGGTCGGCCCGGGCGGCCAGCCACTGATTGGCCCGCCCCAGGACATCCCGATAGACCCGTCCCATCGGGTACGGGGGGACCAGTCCCATCCCCACCTCGTTGGAAACGACGATCAGGGCGACCTCCCCGGCCGCGCAGACCCCCAGCAGGGCTTCCAGTTCACCTGTGACTCGCGCCTCCAGCAGGTCTTCCGTCACTCCTTCGCCTTCTTCCATCATCCAGTTGGAGACCAGCAGGGTCAGGCAGTCCATCAGCGCGACTTCGCCCCCGGCGATGACGGCCTTCAGTGCCTGTCCGACATTCACCGGCACCTCCAGCGTGCGCCAGTGGGCCGGGCGGGCAGCCCGGTGACGGGCGATCCGCTGGACCATTTCCTCGTCCCCGGCCGTCGCCGTCGCGATGTAGATGACGGGCCGGCCCGATTCTGTCGCCAGTCGCTGGGCGTAGTCGCTCTTCCCGCTCCGGACGCCGCCCAAAATCAGGGTCAATTTGGCTCCCAACGTTCCAATTCCTCCAGTAGAGAGAATACCCGCTCCCGGGAAGAGAAAAAATCCTCTGCCGAGAAAACTTCTAAAGTGACCACACCCTCGTATCCCTGACAGGTCAGTGCTTTCAGAACAGCGCGAAGCGCATCCACTGGAACCCATAACAGAGATTCGTGGTCCCAGCGGTTCACCCCGTGCAGGTGAACGGCCCGCGTTTGTCCCAGATGGGCTTCCAGCGCAGGGAGCGGGTCCGCACCGGCCAGCCAGAGATGTCCTACATCCATACAGAGGCTGATGGGCATTTGTGCCAGAAGGGGGATGAGACGTTCCAGGGGACAGTTCTCCAGGTTCTCCACGGCCAGGCGGTCTGGTTCTCCGACCTCTCGGGCCAGCGTCATCAGCGCTTCCAGACATCGCTCCTGCCAGCGGGCCAGGGTTCCAGCCCCGTCCGGGTTGAGATGAACAATGTAGGCCCAGGGGTTCAGGGGACGGGTGGTCTGGATGAACCGCCGGGCCTTCTCCACCGAGAACGCCCAGATTTCCCCCTCGGCTCCCAGGCGCAGGTCAGTGGGCAGGTGGACGGTGTAACTGATCCCGTAACAGCGGGCAGCCTCCCTCAGACCAGCGACGGTTTGTTGGTCGGGAAGGTTGCTGGCCCCCTCTACCTCAAAGAGGACCAGTTCCATGTCCTCCACCAGCCCGGCCAGCCGCTGGACGTTCAAGAGAAAGTCTGCCGGGTAGATATAGGAAGTGGTGCCCAGGCGGAACCTCATCCTCTCCCCGCTGCCAGGGTCAGCAAGATAACGACCTCTGTGGACTCGCAAAGGGCGCCGTAGACGTCGCCCGTGAAACCGGGGATGCGCCGCAGGACCCAGCGGGCGAAGAGAACGGTGAACAGCCAGGCCAGTGCGAAAGCGATCAGGCCCGCCAGCGGCTGCGTCGGAAGGGGAAGCAGCGCCAGCAGCGTGGCCCCCAGCAGGGTTCGCCGGCCGATGAACTCCTGCACCGCCTTCCCCATACCAGTGGCCCGGGCGGTGGGGTAGTGGGCCATCGCGTAGACCATCGCCCATCGCCCCAGCGCGGGCGCCAGGATCAGCGCAGGCCACGTTCCGGCAGAGAGGCAGGTGGAGAGCGCGACGGATTTGACCAGCAATAGTACAATGGCCCCGACGACCCCGAACGCGCCCACGTGGGTATCCCGCAGAATCTCCAGCCGGACCTCAGGGGGACGGGCGGCCAGCAGGGCATCGCAGCAGTCCACGAAACCGTCCAGATGCAGCGCTCCGGTCAGGGCCACCCACAGGGCCAGGGCGAGCGCGGCCCGCAGGACCGGCGGGAACAGCCAGCCGAGGAGCCAGTCCGACCCTGCCAGTATGAGGCCGATCAGCACTCCCACGGCGGGGAACGCCCACGCCGACCGCCCGACCTCCTCCAGCGAAATCTCCTTCGGCGGCAGCGGCAGGCGGGTCAGAAAGTACAGCGCGACGAGAAAAGGACGAAACATATGCAGAACCGCAGGACAACGGCTTACTGTTCTACTGCTCTTTCTTTTCAGAGACCCCCGCTTCGGCGAAGGTTGCCATTTCGTTCAGAATTTTGCAGGCGGCTTCCACCAGGCCCATCGCCAGCACCGCGCCGGTTCCCTCTCCCAGGCGCATATTCAGGTCCAGGAGCGGTCTGAGCCCCAGATGGTCCAGCATGGCCCGGTGGCCCCGCTCCACGGAGTTGTGACCGGCGATGCAGTACGCCGTCAGGGCGGGAGCGATGGCCGCGGCGACCAGCGCGCCAGCCGTGCAGATAAAGCCGTCCAGGACGACGGGGATGCGGTGGGCCGCCGCGCCCAGGATGATCCCCGCGATAACGCCAATCTCAAACCCGCCGACCTTCGTCAGCAGGTCTATGCCGTCTTCCGGATCGGGCTTGTTGACCCGCAACGATCGCTCCACGACGGCGACTTTGCGGGCCAGCCCTTCGTCGTCCACTCCGGTGCCCCGACCGGTCACCTCAGCCGGGGAGAGGCCCGTGACGGCCGCCGCGATGGCCGCCGCTGGGGTGGTGTTGGCGATCCCCATATCCCCCGGCGCGACGATGTCCAGTCCCTGGGCCAGTTCCTCTTCCAACAGCGCGATGCCAGCCTCCAGGGCCTGGATGGCTTGCTCCCGGGTCATTGCGGGGCCGCGGGCAATGTTGCCTGTCCCGTAACCGATTTTGCGGATTTTCAGCGCGGGGTGGGGCTCCAGGTCTGCGGCGACGCCTGCATCCACCACCACGACCCGCGCGCCGACGTGGCGGGCCAAGACGTTGATGGCGGCCCCGCCCCGCAGGAAGTTGTAGACCATCTGGGCGGTGACCTCCTGGGGGTACGCGCTCACCCCTTCCGCCGCGACCCCGTGGTCCCCCGCCACGACGATGACCGCTTTGCGCGCAATGACGGGCCGGGGGTTCCCGGTGATCCCGGCGACCTGGACCGAGAGGTCCTCCAGTCGCCCCAGGCTTCCCTGGGGTTTGGTCAACTGGTCCTGACGGGTTCTGGCGGCCTCCATCGCAGAGGCGGAGAGTGGCCCAATGCGAGCCATAGTCTCCTGTAACGATGTCATCTTTGACCTCCGGGCAAGATGTGGGGTAGGTTTTTCCTGCTATCGCAGGCAGGCTTTTTCGCCTGGCCATCGCAGGGCGGGCGTTTCAGCCCGCTGCATCGGGCGACGGCCAGGAAAAGCCTTCCTGTGCAAGGCGTTCCATAACTTCCATCAGCCGCCGGTTCTCCTCGGGCCGACGGGTCCCGATACGGATATGGGCTGGAAGGCCAAAGGAGCGACAACTGCGGACCAGAATCCGGTGGCGCATCAGCGCTTCCCGTGTCCCGTCTCCGTCCCCGGTTCGGACCAGGAAGAAGTTCACCGTGGTGGGCAGGGCCATCTGACCCAAACGGGTGAACGCCGCCCTCAGGTCTTCCGTTAGCCTATGCAGGACGCTCCAGGCCTCCCGATACTCCTCCAGATGGTCCAGCGCGGCCAGTCCCGCTGCCTGGGCGGCCGCGTTGACGCTCCAGGGCGGCTGGACGCGGCGCAGGGCCCGAATTCCCTCTTCGGGCCCCAGCACATACCCCAGCCGCAGCCCTGCCAGGGCGAAATCTTTGGTCATAGAACGCAGGAGAAGCAGATGCCCGCTTTCCAGGAGAGGGACAGAGTCCCATGGCTTGTCCGTGAAGTTCATATATGCTTCGTCCACAACCAACATACTCCCCGCCGTCTGGCATGCCGTCAGAATGGAGAGGATGGCCTTCCGTCCCAGGTAGACCCCGGTGGGGTTATTGGGATTGCAGAGCCAGACCAGGCGGGGGCGATGGACGGAAATCCAGTCGGCAATTTCCACCACGTCCGGATAGAATCTCTGTTCCTCTGGAGCGAAAAGGATATGGACCGCTGCTGCCATCAACTGGGAGGCTACCCGGTATTCTCCAAACGTCGGGCCGACGATGAGGACAGCGTCACCGGGGTCCAGGTAGGCCAGGGCGACCAGCCAGATGGCTTGTGCAGTGCCGTTGGTCACCAGGACCTGGGCCGGGGGGAGGCCGCAGAGCGCAGCCAGCCGCTCCCGGAGCAGACCTGCCTCCGGATCCGGATAGCGGGCGATGTCCGAGCGCGCCAGTGCCTCCCGGACTGCCGGGTGCGGGCCGAAAGGGTTGGAGTTGACGCTGAAATCCAGTATCTCATCTGGGGCGATACCTTCGGCCCGCAGGCGGGCATAGTCTATCCCTCCGTGCTGATCGGAAGTCAGGTTCTGAATGGCGTTTCTTGGTAGAGGCATTTCCAGCCCTCCGCGCCCTCGGCGTTCTCCGCGGGCAACTGTTCGGCCCGATGGAAATTGTGCTCTCTGGGCGCTGAATACGATATCGGCCTGCGCCGATGCCCTCTTGCGGGCATAGCATCAGGCGGGTCAGCAAAGGCCGGCCGATGGCCGCAAACCCTGAGGGTGACTTTGGTCGGCGTCCGAATAGTTCCTCTGGGGTTAAAGCCAGCGGTGCGAGACCCCCGTCAGGAGCACAAAGGCTCCCACGACCAGCGCCATTGTCCAGCGGACCACCCGAAGCGCGCGCCGGATAGTCTGCGCATCCAGCGCGCCGTTGCCCCCTTCCAGCCGGTAGTGCCCTCTTTTCTCCAGGGTGACGCCCAGCGCGCCAGCCATCGCGGACATTGTCCAGCCAGCATTGGGGCTTGCGGTCCGCCGATGTTGGCTCCCCATCGCGCGCCAGGCCCCGCGGGGGTCTTCCCCTGTCAGCGCTGCCCCGATGACGATGAACAGAGCCGTTAGCCGGGCGGGCAGCCAGTTCAGCACGTCATCGGCCCGCGCCGCAAATTTGCCGATATACTCCTTCTCTGGCTGGCGGTGGCCCCACATAGAGTCGGCCGTGTTGCAGAACCGGTAGGCCCACGCGCCGGGAAGCCCCAGCAGGGCGAAATAGAAGAGAGGACCCGTGAGCCCATCGGTGATGTTCTCTGCCAGTGACTCCACCGTCGCAGAGACGACCAGCGGCTCCGGAAGGCCCTCCGTCTCCCGCCCCACTAGGTGCCAGCGAACCCGCCGCCGGGCCTCCGGCAGGTCCCCCCGCTCCAGTGCCTCCAGCACCTCCTCCCCAGCCTGCAGCAGGGCGCGGACGGCGAAGGTCACTTTTAAAAACGGAATGCTCCAGAGCCAGAAGAGGGGAAGATGCGCCCGCAAGAGGAGCCACCAGGGGAGGCTGAACAGCGCCGCGCCCAGAAGGACAGCGGTCGCCCCGAAGAGAAACTGTCGGACCCGGCCCTCCCGGGGCCGCCATCGCCACCACCCGTCCAGCCAGCGGCCCATCCAGACGACCGGATGGAAAGGGCCCCGCGGCTCGCCAAAGACGATGTCCAGGGCGACCGCTCCCAGAAGCGTCAGCGCTGCTTCAACCAACCTTGCCCCCCAGCCGCGGTGCGAAATTCAGATACCAGATACCGTTGTGCTCATAGACGGCGGGGGCGTCCGGAGGGAGTTCCACCTGCAGGGGACGCTGAAACAGGGGCCCGTCGGTGACCAGGGTGTGGTATTCGCCCCTCTCCCCGCAAGGGTGAGCGCCGCGCGTTTCCATCTCAGTGACCAGTTCCCGGTCCAGTGTCCGCCCCACGTAGGTGGGATCCAGCCGGGTTGCAACGACCAGGGCCCGGAAACCGGCATCCCAGAACTCCTCCAGCAGGGCCCAGGGATCGGCCTTCCAGAGGGGCAGGATGGGCCGCATACCCACCTCGGCACAGACCCGCTCTACCCACTCTCGGTGCTCCTCTATGTCCATATCCCCGAAAACGCCGCCCTCCACCCCCGAATCTTTCAGCGTCCACAGCGCCTCTTTGAAATTGGCCTCGTATTCCTCCCAGGAAGTGTATACCTGCACCAGGGGAATTCCCATGGCGCGGGCCTGAAGGGCGACAACTTCGGCGGGAAACCCGTGGGCGCGGACGCGGCTTCCGTCCTCGGCGGCACAGTTGAGCAGGCAGGATATCCGGTGACCCTCCTGCCGGACCCGGTAGGCTGCCAAAGCGCTATCTTTTCCGCCGCTCCAGGAGATGAAGAAGTTCATTCAGCGTCCAACAGATGAATATCAGGGATGCGGTCCCGAACCATCCGAAGGGGCCACTGCCGGCTGTCCAGAACTTGGCCTCCAGGTGTCGGGCCAGGGCCAGATTGTGGGCATCGTATACGGCGGGAAGTCTCCTTCCCCAACCTGTAATCCGCCATTGGGGGCATCTCAGATGGTTTCCCCCTTTTGTCCAGACCCCCCAGGAGGTCGGGTGGAGTATCCACACACGCGACAGTGATGAGCATCCAGAGGCATTCCGCCCCCGCAGTACGGACATTCTCGCTCTTCGGGCCCTGGCGGGGGGATCTCTCCGACCACCTGGCGGTAGAGGCGATAATAGTAGGGCTGGTCGCAGGAGAAAAATCGGACCGGTGCGGTCCAATCCTCCTCTCTCAGCATCGCCGTTACCACTTCCCGCAGACGGCTGAAGCCGGACCCCACCTCTATGGGCCGTTTGCTCTGCCAGCAGAGATAGGGGGGCAGGTCTCCCTCAAAGGCTTTTCGGAGGATCCACTTCCCGATCCGGACCCCGTTCTCCTCCCGGACTTTCAGTTCAGGGGGAATCGTCAGGGCCAGGTCCACCACCGCTGGGTCCAGATATGGCTGGCTGACATTCACCCCGAACCAATCGCCGATCTCACTGGCCGAGAAACGCATCCGTCCGGCCAGCCAGGGGATGTAGGATGCCAGGTCCAGGTCAAACATGAACGAATACCCGGCGAATAACTCATCTGCGCCGTCGCCGGTCATCGCCTGTACAAATCCCAGATAGCGGGCTTCAGCGAAGGCAAAGTAGAGAGCCAGGTCGTTGGGGAGTGCGGGGTCAAAGGTACGTCGGATGCGGATGACCTCCGGAAGGGCGTCCAGCGCTTCTTCCACGGAGATTTTCCGGACGGTCAGGGAAAGGCCCAGTTCCCGGGCCCACCTTTCGGCGTAAGGCAGGTCCTCTCCCCCGTCCTCCAGGCAGACGTGAATGGCTGGGATGGAAGGGGCCAGGGCGGCCAGGATGGACGTATCCAGTCCCCCGGAGAAGAAGAGCACCTCCGCTGGATTCCGCCGGGCAGCGTCTTCCAGGCAGCGCCGCAGTGCTTTCAGGATACTGTTCACGTTATCCGTCCCTGCGCGGGCAAATTACCCTGGCCGATCCTGGGCAGGATCGCCGGACGGCCTCCGTCGTCGGGGCGGGGAAAGACCGCGACGGTATCCCCGTAGATTGCGGTCAGCCGCTCCCGACACAGCACTTCCTTCGGGTCGCCCAGCGCCACCAGCATCCCGTCCACCAGCAGCACCAGCCGGTCGGCGAAGGTCGCCGCCAGGTTCAGGTCATGCAGGACAATGAGGACCGCAATGCCGCATTCCACTGCCATCCGGCGGATCAGGGAGAGGACCGCGACCTGGTGGTGGATGTCCAGGTGAGTGGTGGGCTCGTCCAGAAGGAGACAACGGGGCTCCTGAGCCAGGGCGCGAGCCAGGAGGACCCGTTGCCGCTCCCCGCCGGAGAGTTCGCCCACCAGCCGCTCCGAGAGATCGGCTATCCCCACCCATTCCAGCGCGCGGCGGGTTGCCGCCCGGTCGGGCTGCCGGGGGACTCCCAGAAAGCCCAGATAGGGGGTCCGTCCCAGCAGGACGCTCTCCCAGACGGTGAAGGTCGGCGGGATGTAGGCTCCCTGGGGCACCAGCGCGACCCACCGGGCCAGTTGGCGCGGGGGCCAGTGGGCCGGTGGACGCCCGAAGAGCCGCACCGTCCCTCTGTCGGGCCGGAGGAACCCCGCCGCCAGCCGGATCAGCGTGGATTTCCCCGCCCCGTTGGGCCCGATGAGCCCCAGTACCTCCCCGGGCATCAATTGGAACGATACTCCCCGCAGGACGGATCTTCCGTCATAGGCGAAGGTCAGGTTTTCTACTTCCAGGGGCATCATTATCCACCTCCCCGGTCGCGGGCCGCACGGGGCACGGAATGCGGAGCGCAAAGTGCGGCCCTCTCCATCCACCCCAGTCAAAGCATCCATGTCCGCCCGCGTCCATCCGTATTCGCTAAAAGATTTCCCGCTTTTGCCGCCGCAACAGGTACAGGAAGAACGGCGCGCCTGCGACGGCCGTCACTGCTCCCAGGGGCAATTCCCGGGGGGCGAAGAGGGTACGGGCCGCGCCATCGGCCAGGATAATCCCCACCGCCCCCAGGATGCCGCTCATTGGGAGCAAGAATCGGTGATCGGGCCCCCAGATCAGCCGGACAATGTGGGGAATGATGAGTCCCACAAAGCCGACCGTGCCGCTGACCGAAACGGCGGCAGCGGTCGCCAGGGAAACCGCGACGATCAGTATCCCCTTCGTTCGCTCCACCGCCACCCCCAGCGACTGGGCCTGCTCTTCGTCCAATTGGAGCACATTTAAACTGTGGGCGTGCCAGGCGATGACCGCCAGTCCTCCCAGGATGTAGGGGAGAATGACCTGTACCTTCTCCCAGTCGGCCAGTGCCAGGCTGCCCATTAGCCAGCCCAGGACGTGCATAGCCTGGAAGGCGTCCTGCATGCTGAACATCAGGAAGACGGTGGCGGCCGAAAGGAGAGTGTTGACGGCCACCCCGGCCAGGATGAGAGTGGTGACGGGCGTCCGTCCGCCGACGCGGGCCAGTCCATAGATAGCCGCTGTCGCCAGAAGAGCCCCCACGAACGCAGCCAGCGAGACGCCGCTCCATCCGCTCCTGCCCAGCCGCCAGATAAGGACGATGGCCAGCGTGGCTCCGAAGGACGCGCCGGAGGAGACGCCGATGAGGTACGGCTCCGCCAGCGGATTCCGGAAGAGGGCCTGGTAGACTGCCCCGGCCACAGCCAGTGTGATCCCCACCAGGCCGGCCAGCACGACCCGGGGGACACGGATTTGCAGGAGAATGGTCTCCCAGGCCGGCGGCCAGTCCGTCGGCCCGGACCCTTGCCCCAACTGGTGTCCGACGATGCGGAGGGCGACACCGGGCGGGATGGAGACGGCACCCCAGGCGAATCCCAGCGTCGCGGTGACCAGCAACAGTCCGACGCCCAGGGCCAGGAAAAGCCAGCGCCTCTGGCGGAACAGGTTGGGGTGAGAGGGTTCGCTACTATTGCTGGAATGCATCGGGATGAAGGGCCCGCGCAATCAGTTCCAGTGCGTCTATCACCCGGGGGCCGGCCCGGCTGACGATATCGCCCTGCTCCTGGGTCAGTTCCACGATGCGCCCGTTAACCACGGCGGAAATCTTCTCCCAGCCAGGGCGGGCTTTCACAGTCTCTGCCGATTCCCCGTAAGGGTGATCCGCCAGGAAGATGACCTCCGGATCGGCGGCGATGATGGCCTCGGCGGAGAGTTGCACCCAGGCCGCTTCTGCATTGGCCGCGATGTTCTCCCCACCGGCCCGCTCAATCAAGTCCTGGACAAAAGAACCCGGGCCGGCCGTCCAGAGAGAAGGGTCCAGTTCCCAGTAGACCCGAGGCCGGGGCCGGTCCTTCACCGCCTGGGCGACTTTGTCTGCCCGCTCCTGCATCTGAGCCGTCAGGTCCTCGGCGGCTTTCTCCGCACCTGTGACCTTCCCGATCAGCCGGATGCTCTCCAGGACTCCCGGAAAATCGCGGGCGTCTATGACCAGCGCTGGGAGCCCCAGTTTCTCCAGTTCCGGCAGGACCTGGGCCATATGAATGCTGGCAACCAGGACCAGGTCCGGCTGTACCTCCAACAACTTCTCTATGCTGACGTCGGAGAAGCCCCCGACCTGAGGCTTCTCTGCGGCCTCTGGCGGGTAGTTGCAGAACTTGGTGACCCCCGCAACCCGTTCACCCATGTTCAGCGCAAAGAGAATCTCTGTGATGGATGGAGCAAGGGAGACAATGCGCTGCGGCTCGGTCGGGATCGTCACCTCCCGCCCAGCCATATCGGTGACGGTCATCGGGTACGGGGCTGGCGTCGGTGTAGGAGTAGGGAGAAGCTTCGGCGTTGCCGTAGGGGGGAGAGATGTGGGCGTTGGCGGCGCCGGTGTGGGGGTGGGTTGGCAGGCGGCCAGGCCCACCACCATCAGAGCGATTAGCAGCGTGCTCAGAATACGGGTGTAGCGTTTCATCGGGTGACCTCCTTTGAGTGAAATTTCGGATGGCTACCTCGCCCCAGGGGCGCGGGAACCGCAAAAGCGCAGCAAGAAGGTCACCTGCGAGGGAAACAAATTTCCCCCCTCCGAGGCGATGGGGGGGGAAATCAAAACCCCCTTGTCTCGCCGACAAGGGGGATGGGACTGGGTTCCAAACGACCGAACCACAGTTCCATTCCCCTGTCCTCGCAGGTTCCTGGAACGATGGTGAGGCAGGCGACCTGGCTCTCCCGGTCCGGATGCGGCCCTTTGCCCCGGCCTTTCGGGCATCCGGAAACGGGATTACAGTTGCGGGACAGCGCCGGCCTCTCCGCCCGAGGGGGCGCTCGGGTGGATCACCGGACTTCCCCTATTAAGCCCTGCCTTTCGGCGCGGGCACCTCACCGGGTTCATCAATTGTAACAAGAAGTATACCACGAAATGGGGAAAATGGCAAACAGGGGTGTTTTGTGGTATAATAGCCGCCAATTGTGGACCTGTCCCTTCTCTACAGTACGGTTCATCCTGGGTAGATGTTGCCGCGCCGGGAGTGGCCATCCTCTCCACGATGCCGGACACCCCAGTGTATCTGAACACCGTTTACGGCTACTACACCCGTTACGACGCGCTGACCAGCATCTCTGTGGCGATGCCGCATGTCGCTGGCCTGGCTGGTCTGGGCGAGTGGGAGGTGCTCTACCGCTCCCTGTGTACGTAGCCGGATGGAACAGAACGCGGATCGCATCTCTGGAACCGACACTTACTGGACTGGAGGCGTATCAACGCGTACTGCGCGGTCTTTGCGCCATAGGCCGTTTTCCCCGAGAGGGCTGGCAACACCCTGGGCCCCGACCGCTATGGCCGGGGCTCTTTTTCGGAGGTCAACTTGTCTCTGCATCCTGCCGACCGTCTACTGGACTGGTTCGCTTGCCACGGCCGGGACCTGCCCTGGCGGCAGAACCGCACCCCATACCGGGTCTGGGTGGCCGAAGTGATGCTCCAGCAGACGCGCACAGAGACTATGGGGCCCTACTACGAGCGCTTTATGGCCCGTTTTCCCACCCTGGAGAGCCTGGCCCGGGCCCCGCTGGAAGAGGTTCTCCGGCTCTGGGAGGGGCTGGGTTACTACTCCCGCGCTCGGTTCCTCCACGCAGCGGCGCAAAAGGTGCTGGAGGAATGGGGAGGCGAGTTGCCCGATACCCGCAAAGACCTGCAAAAACTGCCGGGCATCGGGCCATATATTGCGGGAGCCGTCGCATCCATCGCCTTTGGCCGCCCTGAAGTGGCGATAGATGGCAATGCCTGCCGGGTGCTGACCCGTCTCCTGGCGTTGGAGGGAGACCCGCGCCGGCTCTCTGTCCGCCGACAACTGGAAGCATATGCCCGCTCCCTCATGCCGCCAGACCGTCCCGGCCCCTTCAACGAGGCGCTGATGGAACTGGGAGCGACCATCTGCTTGCCCCGCCACCCCCGCTGTAGCGACTGCCCCCTGGCCGACGATTGTCGGGCTCACCAACTGGGGCAGGAGGAGGCGTTTCCCACCCGCTCTCCCCGGCGGCCTTTGCCCCACTACGAAGTGACAGCGGCAATCATTCAGGATGCGGACGGACGGGTCCTGTTGGCCCGCCGGAAACAGAACTCCTTCCTGGGCGGACTGTGGGAATTCCCCGGTGGCAAGCGGGAGGAGGGGGAAAGCCTGAAAGAGTGTCTGGCGCGGGAAATGCGGGAGGAACTGGGGATTGAGGTGGCGGTGGGAGAGCGTCTGGTCACGCTGGAGCACGGGTACACTCACTTCCGCATCACGCTCCACGTATTCCGCTGCCGTCTGGTCGCCGGGACCCCCCAGTGCCTGGATTGCGACGAGGTCCGCTGGGTGACGGTGGACGAAATGGCCGCGCTGCCGATGCCGGTGACAGACCGGCGCATCGCGCGGATGCTAACCGACTCGGCGCTTTGAGGATTGGCCTGGGTGCGGCACAGGGCGGTGGGAGGATTACCCTATCGTCCCCTTCGCTTTGCGACTGACTATGCCTTGGGGGGCTACGGCCCACTCACCTGGATGGCTACTGGTAGAAGGAGATAGTCGGTGCCGCCGGCTACAGGTACCCGAATATGGGGCGCGGCCGGATCGTAGAGGCCGACGGCGATCCGGGCTTCGCCGGTGTAGTCCGTCGCGGTCAACGATACAGAGTGGAAGTCCACCAGGACTTCTCCCGCCGTCCAGGTGGTGGTGGGACGAGTCCCTTCTACTGGTGTCCCGTCGTGCTGGCCCAGGAGGCGGGAGATATCCGGCGGAAGGAGGTGGACGAAAACTTGATAGTTGAGGCTACCGGCCCCGGGGAGCGCGCGCCAGTATAGGGTCACCCCCACACTCTGACCCGGGCTGAGCGTTGTGGTAGTCAGGTCGTAACCGATCAGTTCTGCCACGTCCCCGAATCGGGCGTAGAGGATGTTGGAAGGCACGGGGCCGGTTGGTGTGGCTGTTGGCAGTGGGGTAGGGGAGGGCGGAGGCGGCGGCACGGATGTTCCAACGGTCGGAGTGATGGTCGGCAGCGCGCCCAGAACGGGCGTCGCCGGGGGGCGGGGAGATGGGCTGGGGGTGATCACCAGTCCCGGGGGCAGGGTTGGGGTAATGGTGAGGTCAGCACTCAGGGCCGGGAGTCGTTGCAGATACCAGACCCCTGCAAACAGGAAGACTCCTGCCAGGAAGAAAAGGAGCGCTCCCCGCCAAAAACGCCTGACCTTTTCTCGCAGTTCCTCCTGCTCGTAGAGGGTGATACTGCTGGCCAGTTTCCGCTGGGTGAAGAGAGCGCGAGATAGATAGACCAGCGCGACCAGGCCGCAGGCGGCGTAGAAAATCCATGCAATGCTGGCCAGCCACCCCAGGATCACCTTCATAATCGCTGCAGCACTCCCCGAATGATGGTCTCCAGACGCGGAGCGAGGACCCGCCCGGCCTCCAGCACTTCCTCGTGGGTGGCGATATTTTCCCCCTCCGCAGAGGCTACGTTGCTGATGCCGGAGAGTCCCAGCACCCGCATCCTGCCGTGGCAAGCCACTGTCACCTCGGGGACAGTGGACATCCCAACGGCGTCCGCTCCGATGACCCGGAGAAAGTGAATGTCGGCGGGGGTCTCAAAACTGGGCCCCGCCAGACAAATGTAGACCCCTTCGTGGACCGGAATACCGGCTTCCTGGGCAACGGAGCGGGCGATGGCGCGCAGAGTCCGGTCATATGCAGAGGACATGTCAGGGAAACGGGGGCCAAAGCGATCCAGATTGGGACCCCGCAGCGGGTTGAGCCCGGCCATCCCAATCAGGTTGATGTGGTCCCGGATGACCATTACATCGCCGGGGCGGAAGGAGGGATTCAGGCCCCCGGCAGCATTGGTGACGATCAACGTCTTGACTCCCAGAACCTGCATCACCCGTACCGGCAGGGTGATCTGGGCCATAGAGTAGCCCTCGTAGTAGTGAGCGCGCCCCTGCATCACCATCACCGGCTGTCCTTCCAGATGGCCCACGACCAGCCGTCCAGCATGACCTTCCACGGTCGCGCGAGGGAAGTGGGGGATATCTGGATAGGCAATCATCGCCTCGGCCTCCACCGCCTCGGCAACGGCGCTCAGACCGGAGCCCAGAATGATGCCGACTTCGGGAGCGAGGGAAAAGCGGCGACGGAGGGCATCTGCGGCCGCTTCAATGACTGTTTCCGTTAAAAATTCGTTCATTTCGCTCTAAACCGGAAATCCGTCTTGAATCTGCGCTCTGCTCCTACTGCAACCGGGCCAGCAATTCCTGTTTCTCCCGCTCAAATTCTTTCTGGGTGATGACACCGCGCTGGCGCAAATCTTCCAGACGAGCCAGCAGGTCCAGCACATCCTCGGGGCGGGTCTCAGCGGGTCTCTCCGAATAGGCTGCCTTCTGGTCCATCATAGTGGTCTTGAAACGGATGGGATGGGCGATGCGGCGGAAGATGTTGACACCGATGTCGGCGCCGGTGATGATACGGACGTCGCCGTAATCCAGCAGCCGTCCGAGCACACTCTGCTCCATCACCACATCGTTGACCTTTTCCAGGGAGGAATCGGAGACGTGTTTATTATAGACTCCCCGGACTTCCATCACCCGCCGGTTCGTGACAATGTACTGATGGTTGC
The DNA here is from genome assembly GCA_014874475.1 of Chloroflexota bacterium. Classification (GTDB taxonomy): domain Bacteria; phylum Chloroflexota; class Anaerolineae; order B4-G1; family DUEL01; genus SpSt-77. Next base: position 100,144 of record JADBJJ010000032.1, on the reverse strand, counting down.
GCCAGATGATGATGCGGGCCAGGAGATGGCCCAGGGGTAAGAGAAGGAGCAGCAGCCCCAGGAGGGGAAGGGGAGGAGCGATGAGGGCGCCACCAACGGAGAAGGCGATGATGACGATGGCAATCCCCAGGTCTGTCAGGATGACCGGGAGCAGGGAGATCCAATGGGATCGGGTGACGAATACAATACGTTCGTTCTCGGCCAGCAGTCGTTCTATATAGCCCATGGAAACTCCTGTATGATGAGTTGGGTTTCTGTGACGGCGCCCTGCGCTATCGCAAAAACCAAATCCGAATGATAGATTCAGGTGCGACGCGCCTTGTAGGGCGCATCGCACCGCAGGGAGGGTGGGATGGGGCCGCCGGTTACGTCAGGATGCTCTGGAGCCGCATAGCCAACCCCATATCGCCGGTCACGCGAATTTTACCCTGCATAAACGCGCTGACCGGGTTCAACTGGCCGTTGGCCATGGCCACAAAGTCGTCCGCGTTCATGGAGAGAGTGACGTTCGGGGTGGCGGTCTGGCCCTCTTCCACTTTGGCTTTCCCCTCGCTGATGGTGAGGGTCCACTTGCCTCCTCCTTCGCCGGAGAGGTCAAAGAGGACCACTCCGGTGAATCCCGTCAGGCGCGAGGGGTCCAGGCCAGTAATTCGCTGGATGATGTCCTGAACACTGGTTGCGGCCATAGGTCTTTCCTCCTGAAAAGTGGTCTTGTGCAGGATGAATTTGCACTACTGGCTCATTGAAGGTTGTATCACAAAACCGCCTTTTGTCAAGTTCGGGCGATGCGGGTTTCTGTGCGGATATGGGGGTTCGTGGTATAATCTGCTTCAGTGTGATCGGAGGCGACATCCCCAGGAGGGAACCATGATATCCGGAAACCCGCGCCCGCTCTTGCTGGTGCTGGCCCTGATCCTGCTGACGGCCTGCCGGGGCACCTCGTCGGGCATCCTCTTCTACGACCGCTTCGGCAACCCCGATAGCGGCTGGGGGAGCGAAAGTCGGGAGTCCTACGACCGGGGCTATCAGGATGGAGAGTACTTTATAGAAGTCTACGAGCCCGACTGGTTCGTCTGGGCCGGGCCGGGGAAGCGGTTCGGCGATGCGGAGGTGATGGTGGACGCTCGCCGGGTTTCCGGGACAGGGGGCCACTTTGGCCTTATCTGCCGCTACCGGGCACCTGCTAATTTCTACTACTTCGCCGTTACCGACGACGGTTACTACGCCATTATGCGGGTCCGGGATAGCCACCCCAAAATTCTCAGCGGCGCGGGCTTTCTGCCCTCTCCGGACATCCCGACCGGCGCGGCCGTCTATCACCTCCGCGCTGTCTGCCAGGGGGAGCGCCTCCAACTGTTCGTTGATGGTCGGTTGATCGCCTCCGTCGCCGATGAGACCTTCAACCAGGGCGACGTGGGTCTGGGGGTCGGCTCCGGACCCGATAGCCCCCTTCGCGTTCACTTTGATAACTTCAAGGTGACCGCGCCCGAGGAGGAGGAATAATGAAGAGAGCCCACCGGCGGATTTCGTACGGAACTCTGGTTGTTCTCTGCGCGGTCTTCCTGCTGAGCGGGTGCGGTCAGAGGAGCGACCTGCCCTGGGAGGAGGATTTCTCCGCACCCGCCACCTGGAAAATGGAGTCGGATGCTGCTGCCCAGGTAACGGTGGAAAACGGCGTGCTGCGAATCTCCATCGCGGCTTCCAACCAACTGGCCTGGGCCTCAGCGGGGAAGGACTTGCAGGATTTTCGCCTGACCGTGGAGGCTTCTCAGGTCGCCGGGCCCAATGATAATGAGTACGGCGTTCTGGTCCGGGTACAGGACCCCCGGAACTTCTACGCCTTCTCCATCAGCGGAGACGGTTACTTCCTGGTGAGCCGCTTCGTGGACGGTGTCCGTCAGCCCCTGGAGGCCGACTGGACCCCCTCCGATGCCATCCACCCGGGGATCGGCACCAACGTTCTGGAAGTCGTCGCCCAGGGGAAACAGTTGACCTTCATCGTCAACGACCAGCCATTGGCCCAGGTGGAGGATGACCGTTTCTCCCACGGCGACATCGGCCTTTATGCGGGCAGTTTCTACGAAGGAGGAGTGGAGGTTCACTTTGACAATCTCCGGGTCACTGTCCCGTAGGCCGGATGAGGGGAAACAGGCCGCAAGCGGCCTGGAGTGGTTGGCGCTGTTGCTGGTGGCTTTGCTGGCCTTCCTGGGCGTCTTCGGCCTGGTGCTGGCCTACGAGGCCTGGTGCGCTGACCGCATCTACCCTGGTGTGTGGGTGGGGGAGATCCCGGTCGGCGGACTGCGGCCGGAGGAGGCAGCCCGTCGGCTTCAGGACCACCTGACGGTTCCCCCCGTCCGCCTGGTGGGGCCGGATCGGGCCTGGGATGCCCCCGCTGCCGATATTGGCCTGCGACTTCTGGCGGATGCTACCGTCCGTGCCGCTTTCCGGGTAGGGCGGGGGCCGGAGGATGGCCCCGTTACCCATTTGTTGCTGCTTTTGGGCGGGCACTCCGTCGCCCCCATCTTTTCCTACGACGAGTCGGCGGCCCGCCTCTACCTGCAGGCGCTGGCGAAGGAGATAGATATCCCGCCGGTAGATGCGACGTTCACCCTCCAAGGGCTGACGCCGGTCTCTACCCCCGCCCGCCCTGGACGTATGCTGGATGTAGAGGCCGCTCTGGCGGACCTCCGCCAGTCCATCCGGAACCCCTGGGGCGCCCGGGTGGAACTGGTCGTCCGGGAAGCCCCGCCGCAGGTGACTGATGCGGAGGCGGCTCGCGCTCAGGCGGAAGCCCTGCTCTCTGCGCCCTTCACTTTGCTCTTTCCCAACCCTCGCCAGGGCGACCCTGGCCCCTGGTCGCTGACGCCCGAAGGGCTGGCCCGGATGCTCACCACTACCGTCCAGGGAGGGCATCTCACTGTCACCTTGGACCGGGAGGCGTTGCGGGTATTTTTAGAGGAAATTGCTCCCTCTCTGGCGATAGAGCCGGTGGACGCCCGCTTCCATTTTGACCGGCGAACGGGTCAACTGGTCCCCATATCTCCGTCGTCGCCTGGTAGGGCGCTGGATGTGGGTGCCAGCATAGAGAACATCCTGGCGGCGGTTGCGGCGGGTCAGCATACTGCGCCCCTCTCCGTGCGCACTGTTCCTCCTCGCTTCCCCGATACCGCTACGGCGGAGGAACTGGGCATCCGGGAACTGGTCGCCGAAGGGGATTCGTACTTTATCGGCTCCCCCTCTGGCCGCGACCACAACATTCGTCTGGCGGCCCGTCAATTTGACGGACTGGTTATTGCCCCGGGCGAGACGTTCTCCTTCAACCGCTACCTGGGGGAAGTGAGCAAGGAGGCAGGATACGACGAAGCCTACGTCACTATGGGGGAGCAGTTAGCCATAGAAGTGGGCGGCGGTATCTGTCAGGTCTCTACAACGGCGTTTCGGGCCGCGCTGCGCGGGGGGTATCCCATTGTGGAGCGCTGGGCACACTATCACCGGGTCGGCTACTACGAACTGCGCGGCCACGGACCGGGGCTGGATGCCACTGTCTACTCGCCCCTGGTGGACTTCAAATTCGTCAACGACCGCCCGACAGCGCTGCTGATAGAGACGGAGATAGAAGAAGCCAACCACCGGCTGATTTTCCGCTTCTACTCCACTGGTGATGGGCGGCGGGTGGAGATCAGGGGCCCCGTCATCACCAATGAGACGGAGCCGGGCCCGCCCATCTACCAACTGGACGAGAAACTCCCGCCGGGGACAGTGGTGGAATGGCAGACGGCACAAAAGGGGTTCACGGCGACGGTAGAGCGGTGGGTGTATGATGCGGCAGGGAATCTGCTCTACCACAACGTGTTTGTCAGCAAGTACGCGCCACGCCGGGCAGCCTATCACTACGGTCCTGGCTATCAGCCGCCGGAGGAATGACCGATGAGCAATGAACCGATGACCGGTATATTCTCTCCGATTCCCGTCGGGCGAATTCTGCAGGCCTCCAACCGGGGCTTCGTTGTGGGCTGCCGGGCTATGCAACGGGAGATTCCTGTGTTCGGCTCGTTCGTCCGGGCCGACATTCGCTCCTCCGATGCAGCCGTCTATGGCCTGATCTACAACGTCGCCCTTCGGGATGACCAGTTTGTCCGCCACATTGTGGTCGCTGAGCCCACCGAAGAGGTCGTCCGCGACCAGCAGGAGAACCGGCAGGTGCCCATTGAAGTGAGTGTCCTGGCAGTGGGCTGCCGGATGGGCGATCGCATTCTCCACTGCATCCCGCCCCAGCCGCCAGTGACGATGGATTTTCTCTACCAGTGCGCGCCCGAAGAGGTGCGGGAGTTCACCCGGCGACTGGATTACTTCCGGCTGGTCCTGGGGGCCCGGGATGTCCCCGCGGATGAACTGTTAGTGGCCAGTTTGCGGTTTGCCGCGGCAGCCCGTCCGCCCGAGGAGCGGGAACCGTTCCTGCTGGAGGCGGGACGGGAACTGGCCCGCTTGCTGGGCAGTGACTTGCTGCGGCTGGACGGTCTGCTCCGCCGGATGGCCTGGGAGCAATAACGGTTGCTTCCCCTCTGCATCTGGGGTATAATCCAACCCGCATTCTGTAAGGGGATAGGGTTAAAATAATATTCTCATTTATCGCGCGAGAGGGTTGATGATCTCCATAGACGGCTCCATTGGAGAGGGTGGGGGGCAGGTCCTGCGCACCGCCCTGACGCTCTCTGCGCTCACGGGCCAACCGGTGGAAATCGTCAACATCCGCGCCGGTCGGCCCAATCCGGGCCTGCAGCCCCAGCACCTGACGGCAGTGCAGGCGGCAGCCGTCATCTGCCGCGCTCGCGTGGAGGGGGCCGGACTGGGCAGCCAGGCGCTGCGGTTCTGGCCCCAGAGTCCCCCCATTCCGGGCACCTATACCTTTGATGTCACGGAAGTGGCCGGACGGGGGAGCGCCGGCGCTGTCGGCCTGGTCTTCCAGGCGGTTTTCCTGCCGCTGGCGCTGGCTCCGGGCGAGAGCCATCTGACCCTGCGCGGAGGCACCCATGTCCCCTGGGCTCCGTCAGTGGACTACCTGCGGGAAGTTTTTCTGCCCACCGTGGCCCGTATGGGCCTGGAGGCGGAGATAGACCTGGTCTCCTGGGGCTTCTACCCGGCCGGGGGCGGGGAGGTCCGGGTGCGGATTCGGGGGCGCTCCGGCCCACTATCTCCCATCACCCTGACCGATCGAGGGGCCGTCCGGCGGGTCTGGGGACGGGGCGTCGTCTCCAACCTTCCGGCCCATATCCCCCAGCGGATGGTAGACCGGGCGCGCAACCTGCTGGCCCGCGCGGGCCTCAAGGCCGACCTGCAGCCGCTGGTGGTACGGGGAGCCGGACCAGGAGCGGGCATCTTCCTGTTTGTCCAGTACGACCACGCCCGGGCCGGCTTCACCGCTTACGGGCGCAAGGGCCTGCCCGCTGACCAGGTCGCCCAGATGGCCTGCCAGGACCTGCTGGCCCATCACGAGACCGGCGCTCCGGTGGATCCCCATTTGGCGGACCAACTCCTGCTCCCGATGGCACTGGTGAACGGGGTTTCCCGCATCGCCACCTCGGCTATCACAGGGCATTTGCTGACGAATCTGGCTGTCCTTCAGTCCTTCCTCTCCATCCGGGCGACGGTGGAGGGCGAGATGGGAAAGCCTGGCACGGTGATTCTGGAGACCGTGTCTCTGTAGGAACAGGCCCTGTACGTATTTCCGGGTTTTGTGGCAGAATTTTCAAACTACCTCTGAGGCAGTGGTATGATAGAACTGGTCTTCCTGGGCACATCCGCATCGGCGCCTTCTATCCATCGGAATCTCCCATCCCAGATGGTGCTCTATCAGGACCATCGGTTTCTGATAGATTGCGGCGAGGGCACCCAGCGGCAGATTCTCCAGAGTGGGCTGGGGTTCAAGCGACTGAACCGCGTCCTGCTCACTCACGGCCACCTGGACCACATTCTGGGCCTGGGCGGTCTGATTTCCACCTTTGCCCGCTGGGAGACCATAGAATATCTGGAGATTTACGGTGGACGGGCCGCGCTGGAACGGGTGCGGGACCTCATCTTCGGCGTCGTTCTGCGGGGTGCCCAACTGCCGATGGAACTGATTTTCCGGGAAGTGACCCCGGGGAAGATTCTGGAAGCGGACGACTTGGAAATTTTCGCCTTCCCGGTCCAGCATCGGGGGCCGGGGTGCTTTGGCTACCTCTTCCGGGAGCGGCCGCGCCGTCCGTTCCTGGTGGAGAAAGCGGAGGCGCTGGGGGTGCCTGCCGGACCGGAGCGGCGACGGTTGGTCGCTGGGGAGTCTGTTACTCTGCCCGACGGCCGGGTGATTCATCCCGACCAGGTCCTGGGGCCGCCTCGCCCAGGGGCCTGTTTGGCCCACGTCGGGGATGCCGCCCGCACCGACGGCCTGGCGGAGTTTGTACGGGAGGCCGATTTGCTGGTCATTGAGGCGACGTACCTGGAAGCGGAAGCGGAGATGGCCCGGGAGTTCGGCCATCTGACGGCCCGTCAGGCGGCCTTTCTGGCGCGGGAGGCGAACGTCCGCCAACTGGTGCTGACCCATATCTCCCGCCGTTACCGGGATTGGGAGGTACTGGAAGAGGCGCAGGCAGTCTTTCCGGAGACGGTCATCGCCCGCGATTTTGACCGTTTCCAGATTGTCCGGCCACGGTAGAGGGCCCGTTGGGTAGTCTCTCTCTTTCGGCATCCCCGGTGTAAACCGGCAGTGGAGGCGATGACTTACCCTGTTGACCTGTGACTTGTCCCCCCTGCGACCTGACATCTTGCACTGGCGAAAATCAAGATTTGTGGCATAATATTCTCTTGATGTCCCTCACCCGCGCATTTTTCTGATAGGAGGAACGATGAGCAAAGAGATGATAGAAATCCGCTGGCACGGCCGGGGAGGGCAGGGCGTGGTCACCGCCGGTAAACTCCTGGCCGAAACGGCTATGGGGGCCGGTCACTACTTCCAGGCCTTCCCCGACTTCGGACCGGAGCGGATGGGCGCTCCGATCCGCTCCTTCACCCGGTTGAGTTCCAAGCCCATCAATATTCACTCCCAGATTGAGAACCCCGACGTGGTCCTGGTCCTGGACCCCACGCTCCTGGGCACTGTTCCGGTGACGGAGGGGTTGAAAGAGGACGGCATCCTCATTGTCAACACTTCTATGAGCCCTGAGGAGGTGCGCCGGATTACGGGCTTCCGCACGGGCAAAGTCTTCACCGTGGACGCCAGCCACATCGCCATTGAGGAGATGGGGCGGGAAATCACCAATACCCCGATGTTGGGAGCGTTCGCCCGGGCCACCGGCCTCTTTGACCTGGACGCGCTGGAGTACCAGGTCCGGGAGTGGTTCAGCGAGAAAGTCTCCCCTTCTATTGTGGAGGCGAATATCCGCGTTCTGCGGCGTGCGGCCCAGGAAATCCAGGAGGGATAACGGAATCCGCAACGCGCAAACGGGTTTCGTATCCCGTGTTCCGTCTGATCAACCTTATGGAGGAGCATCTGTCATGGCAAAGTTGAAGGGATGGCGTGAGATTCCGATTGGCGGCGCCATTGTGGAGGCCGGGAATGCGGTGGAATATAAGACCGGTGGCTGGCGGGCCTTCCGGCCTGTCTTTGGCCAGGCCCAGTGCATCCACTGCTTCCAGTGCTGGCTTTTCTGCCCCGATTCCAGCATCCTGGTGGATGCCGAAAACGAGAAGATGGTCGGCTTTGACCTGGAGCATTGCAAGGGCTGTGGCATCTGTGCTTCGGTCTGCCCGGTCAATGCCAAAGTGATCCGTCAGGCGGGGGAACAATTGAGCCGGGATGACCCCCGTCTGTGCATCCGAATGATTGAAGAAGGCAAAGCCAAGTAGCGCAGGATTTATCCTGCAATGTGCTACAGTGGAGGAGTCCAATGAGTAAATACGAAGCGCTTACTGGAGACCAGGCAGTCGCTACAGCGATGCGCCAGATTAACCCCGATGTGGTCGCTGCCTATCCCATCACTCCCCAAACGGAGACCGTGGAGTTTTTCGCTGAGTACGTGGCGAACGGGGAGGTGACGACCGATTTCATCTGTGTGGAGAGCGAGCACTCGGCGATGAGCGCCTGTGTGGGCGCGTCGGCGGCGGGCGCGCGGGTGATGACCGCAACCTCCTCTCAGGGATTGGCTCTGATGTGGGAGATTGTTTACATCGCTGCCTCTTACCGTTGCCCCATTGTGATGAGTCTGGTGAACCGGGCTCTCTCCGGCCCCATCAACATTCACTGCGATCACTCCGATGTGATGGGCGCGCGGGATAGTGGCTGGATCATCCTGTTCTCTGAGAATAACCAGGAGGCCTACGACAACGTCATCCAGGCCGTCCGCATCGCGGAGCACCCTGATGTTCTGCTCCCCGTGATGGTTTGCCAGGATGGGTTCATCACCAGCCACTCAATGGAGCGGGTGGAGGTCTACGACGACGCCGACGTCAAAGCCTTCGTCGGTATCTACCGGCCGGAGCGCTCTCTCCTGGACGTGGATAGCCCTATGACCTATGGCGCTCTTCACTTCTATGATTACTACTACGAGAGCAAGCGTCAGCAGGCGGAGGCGATGGAGCATGCCCGGCGGGTTATCCCGGAGGTCACCGAGGAGTTCAACCGTAAATTCAACCGCAACTACGGCCTCTTTGAGGCTTACCGGCTGGACGATGCCGATGTCGCTGTTGTCGTCGCCAACTCTACTGCCGGGACGGCGAAGATAGTCGTGGACAGCCTGCGCGCGCAGGGCTTGAAAGTGGGCCTGCTGAAGCCGCGCGTCTTTCGGCCGTTCCCCGCGAAGGAACTGGCGGAGGCGCTGCGTCACCTGAAGGCCATTGCGGTGATGGACCGCTCCATCGCCTTTGGCTACCTGAACGGTGCTGGCCCCCTCTTCATAGAACTGACGGCGGCACTGGCCCTCCACGGTGTCCATGTCCCCATCGCCGACTACGTCTTCGGCCTGGGTGGCCGGGACATCAAACCGTCGGAGATTGAATCTGTCTACCGGGATATGCTCCGCGTTGCCGAGACCGGCCGGGTGGAGCGACTGGTAACACCCTTGAGCGTCCGGGAGTAAGGAGGCCCGATGCCGGTCGGACTGGCCGGAAGCCCCAATACGACGCCGGAGGCCGCCAGGGTGCAGATAGAACTGCTGCGCCGGGCGGCGCCCGCGCGGCGCTTCCAACGGAGAAATCTGGGCGGGAATTCTCTCTGAGTTCCCCGAGGCTTCTGAAGGAGATAGGATATGGCAACCAAATTGATTCCCAAAGAATTAGCGAAGAAACCTGACCGGCTCTCGCCGGGACATCGCCTCTGTGCCGGATGCGCGGCCCCCATCGTTGTCCGGCAGATGCTGGCGGCCATTGATGATCCCGTCGTCTTGGCCAACGCCACGGGTTGTCTGGAGGTCGCCACGACCATCTACCCTTACACCGCCTGGCGGGTGCCGTGGATACACAATGCCTTTGAGAACGCCGCTTCCACCATCGCTGGGGTGGAAACGGCCTATCGCAGTCTGGTCCGGCAGGGCAAAATCCCTGAGCGGAACGTCAAATTCATTGCGTTCGGTGGCGACGGCGGCACTTACGACATTGGTTTTCAGGCCCTCTCCGGCGCTCTGGAGCGCGGGCATCAGTTCCTCTACGTCTGCTATAACAACGAGGCCTATATGAACACCGGTATCCAGCGTTCCGGCGCCACCCCCCTGGGTGCCCACACCACCACCTCGCCGGCCGGCACGGTCGTCCCGGGCAAGCAGCAGATGCGCAAGGACCTGACGGCCATTATCGCGGCTCATGACATCCCCTACGTGGCCCAAGCGGCCCCCACCCAGTGGAAGGACCTGATGGAGAAGACCCGCAAGGCGGTCAATTGCGGCGGGCCGGCTTTCCTGAACGTCCTTGCTTCCTGCAACCGGGGCTGGCGGCACGAGACGTACGAGACGCTGGAAATCACCCAACTGGCGGTGGATACCTGCTACTGGCCTCTCTATGAGGTGGAAAATGGCGTCTGGCGGCTGACCTACAAGCCAAAGGAGAAACTGCCGGTGGAGGAATGGCTCAAGCGGCAGGGCCGCTTCCGCCATCTCTTCCGCCCGGAGAACCGCCACCTGATTGACGAACTCCAGGCCGAGGTGGACCGCCGCTGGGAGCGGCTGCTCTTCCTCTGCGGGGAGAAATAGGCCCTGCAGGACGTGCCAGGCGCTTTCCGAAGTGCCTGGCACGTCACTCCAGGATGCTCTGATGTCTTCTTTCCTCTCTCCTTACGAAGACGCCCGTCACGCGTTGCGGCCGGGGGAACATGAGGCCTTCTACTTTGCCTTCACTGCACCGGAAGGCGCCGTATTTGGCCTTCTGCGCACTCTCTTCGGGCACGATTCGGTCCTGGAAATCCTGGTGCTGCACGCGGAAGGGACGGTCTGGCTTCACCATTCCGCTGCAATGCCCGGCCCGGAGAGGGCAGACCTGGACGCTTCAGGTCCCCGGCTCCAGTTACGTTGTCTGCACCCGTGGGAAGCCTGGAACTGTTCTTTCTCCGGGCCTGTTCGGAGTCCTACAGGGCAGGAAGCCCCCCTGCTCCTGCAGATGGAGTTTAGGGCCACCACGTCGCCCGGCCGGTACACTTTCGGCCCCTACACCCAGGCCCAGCAGGACGGTCGGTTGCGCGGCCGCATCCAGGTCGGCGATTTGGACCTGACCGGGGAATGGCTCTGCTACCGGGACCATAGTTGGGGGGTGCGGCCCATGGGGGTCGCCCTGGGATGGACGGTCGCATGGGTCCCAGAGCGTCTTTACGCCGTCCGGGTGGAGACGCCTCAGGGCCCGGCGGGTTTTGGCTGCTTTTTCACTGCTGACGGCGTTGCTCATTCCCTGCACCGGCCGGAGATCACGGCCGTTCCCGGCGGCTGGCGGGTGGAAGAACGGGAAGCCGGCCTGGAGCCATGGACGTTCGCCCGCATCGCGGAGCCGCTGGTTGGATATCTGGGCCCAGCAGGTCATGAAGCCTTCCGCACCATACCCCAACCCGGCGACCTGCTGCGGGACGAACTTGGCCCGGCGCGTTTTATCTCCCCAACGGGAGAACCATTTACCGGATTCCTGGAACAGGCACGGAGGTTAGAATGACCGAATGGTTGCTCAGCGGACATAACACTCAGGAGACCACCAGTCTTGCGCGGCCGGTAACAGTGACAATGACGGAAGCAGGCCTGGATGCCCAGATTTCCTGGTTCCTGGGCACCCTGGCCGGAGATACCTCTGATTTTGACCCCACCGTCAAGCCGACACAGGTTGTCCAGGGATGGCTGTATCTCAACATTCACTACTATGCCCGGAATATGGCGCGCGTCCTTCCTTTTGATCCGACATCGGTCGGCGCGCCGGCCGGACTGATTCAGGAAACCGTTAGCGTTCCCCGTGGCCGTATGCTGGCCCTGCCGTGGCGATTTCTCCGCATCTACCGCTGGGCAACCCGCTTCTATCGTTACCAACTCCCTCTGATAGATGAGCGGTTACGGGAGATATTCTGGCGGCTCCGGGAAGGTGCAGAAGACCTGCTCTCGCTGACAGACGCGCTCTTTGACCCCAATTTCTACACCCGGTGTCGGGAAGCCGACCGGGCGCATATCGTTGTCTCGCTGACCATCACCGCACTGGATGGGATGCTCCGTCAGCGGGTTCCGGAACTCCTGCCCCTCTTCGCGGGCGAAGCGACCGCGACCTCCCTGCTGGGCCAGCGCATCTGGGAACTGCGCGACCTGGCCGCGCGATCTTCTCCTCAGGTCCGCCAGATGCTGGAAGAGGGTATCGCTGACCTGGAAGCGTACCAGATCATCCCGGAGGCAACCTCTCTTGTGGAAGGTGTCCGGGCCTTCCTCCGCCAATACGGCCACAGGGGGTTTCGCTTTGAGGCCGATTTTGAGACCGAACGGCTGGCCGACCGGCCGGAGCACATCCTCCTGGCTGTTGCCGGGCAATTGCGGGAGGGCCAGTCTCCCCAATCACGGGCCGACGCCGCCCGTAAGCGGGCTTATAAAGCCCTGCGACAGACGAATCTCTTCCAGCGCTTGCTGTGGTCTCGTCTCCTCCGATGGGGTCGCCAACTGATTTCCTGGCGGGAAGATTCCAAAAGCAATATTGCCCTTCGGCAGGCCACCTACGGCCTGGCGGCCCGGCGGCTGGCCCGTCATTTCTACCCCGATCAGCCCGACGACATTCTGATGTTCTACACCCTGGATGAATTTCTGGCCTTTGTCCGCAGCCGGGGTGAGCAGCGGGTGCCGATGGACATTCTGGAGCGGCGGCGGGCGGAGTACGAACTTCATCGGAACCAACCCCCGCCTCCCGAGTTGATCTGGTACAATCCGGAGACGCGGTACTGGCGTCCGGCGGTGGCGGCGGAAGAGACTGAAGGGCCGATGCTCCAGCGATTTCAGGGGATTCCGGCCAGTCCGGGGGAAGGGCCGGTGGAGGGCATTGCGCTGGTCACCAACGATCCGCTGGAGGCGGGGCGGCGACTGCTCAGGATGGAGGGGTCGGTTATTCTGGTCACTCGGCTGACAGATCCGGCGTGGTCGGGGCTCTTTCCGCGGTTGAGCGGGGTGGTGACCGAACTGGGTGGGGTGATTTCCCACGCGGCGATTGTGGCGCGGGAGAATGGTCTCCCGGCTGTGGTAGGGGTTGCCGAGGTAACCCGACACATTCGGGACGGTCAGCGGTTGCGGCTGGATGGCCGCACGGGCATCGTGGAGGTGGTGGGATGACGGAGTTGCTTGTCCCCCCGTGGGAGCCGGGAATTGAACGGTCGTTGCCGTCCGTGGAAATGGTGGGAGGGAAAGGTTATGGCCTCTACTGGCTGGCTGCTCGCGGCTTTCCCACCCCGCCCACCTGGGTGCTGACTATTGCCGCGTTTGACCTGACCATTCAGCGAATGGAACTGGGGGAGGAGATCGCCCAACTGGGGCGTGCCCTGGCGACCGTTGGGGATGACTGGACCCAACTGCAACAGATGCTGGATGACGTGGAACCGCGCCGTCGGGACATCGCGGGCCGGGTTGCAGAGGCCGTGCTCCTGGACCCCATCGGGCGGGTGCTGGAAAGACTGGTCCTGATGCCCGATCAGTGGGCTGTCCGTTCCTCCGCAACGGTAGAAGACCGCCCCGGCCAGAGTTTCGCTGGTCAGTTCCTCTCCCTCCTCTCGGTACCTTCAGGGCGCCCGCTCTGGGACGCGATCCGGCAGGTCTGGGCTTCGGTGTTTCGCCGGGAGGTGCTCGCCTACTGCGCTCAAAGGGGCCTTCCCTTGCCTCGTATGGCGGTCATTCTGCAACCGATGGAACCGATTACGGCTCGGGACCGTTCCGGCGTCGCATTTAGCCAATCTCCTGTGCCGTCTATGCCCGGAGCGCTCATTCAGGCCGCCTGCGGCGCCGGAGAGACCGTCGTCAGGGGATATGGCGGAGACCTGTACAGCGTGGAGGGAGAGACCGTCCGTATCCAGCGCGTACCTCCGCCGGAGATTCGGATCACTGGGCCCAGGGGGTATTTGGAGCCAGCGTCGTCACCGGATGCCCCGCCCCTGACCGAGGAAGAAGCCCGCCGCCTGGCTGCGCTGGTGGACCGGGTCGCTGGGGACTGGGGAGGCCCCGTCAATATGGAATTTATCTGGCGGGCCGAACAGGACCCCCAGTTCGTGCAGGTGCGCGCGGCGGTGACATAACACCCCTGGAGGAAATATGGGCAATGGGTACCGCTGGGCTCTGGTCCTCCTCTTCGTTCTCTACGTTGTTCTCGGTACCCTTTATGCGATCTGCACGCCTCCTTGGCAGACCCCAGACGAACCGGCCCACTACAACTACATCCGGGCTCTGGCTGAAGAGCGGAGATTGCCGGTTATAGAGGAGGGGGACTACGACCAGGAGTATCTGGCTCGTCTGACTTCCCAGAAATTCCCTCCGGAACTCTCTATCGCCCCTCTACGATACGAGGACCATCAGCCGCCCCTCTACTACCTCCTGGCTGTTCCGTTCTACCTCCTCTTTGGCGGCAATCTGATTCCCCTCCGCCTGCTCTCGGTGGCGCTGGGTCTTCTGTTGTTGACGGTCATCCATCGCCTGATGCGCGATCTATTCCCAGACCATCCCTTTCGGGCGCTGACGGTGGTGGCCCTGGTGGCGCTCCTGCCCCAGCATGTCGCCATGACCGCCGCCGTCAACAACGATGCCCTGGCGGAACTGGTCCTGGCGACGGCTCTCTGGCTGGCCGTCCGCCCCAACTCCCGTCCCTGGCCGCTGGGGGCCGTGGTGGGGCTGGCCCTGTTGACCAAGACCACCGCCTACGTTGCGCTGCCGGTGGCCCTACTGGCTCTCTGGTGGGATGGGGCAAAGATGGATGCCCGCCGGGCTGCTGCTCGGATCGGGCGGATGCTCCTGGCGGCGCTTCTGCTGGCGGGGCCATGGCTGATTCGCAACGCGACCGTCTACGGCTGGGCCGACCCGCTGGGCCTGGCCCGGCACAACGCCGTCGTCGTGGGGCAGCCCCGGACGGCCGAATGGCTGGTCCAGTACGGTCCCCTCGGACTGGCCGCGCAGTTTCTCCGCACCACCTTTCAGAGTTTCTGGGGCCAGTTCGGATGGATGGGGGTCCCGATGCATCCGCCCGTCTACCTGGCCCTGGGGGTCCTCTCCGCACTGCTGGGGGTGGGCTTCCTGGCCGGGTGGCTGGACCGCCGTCGCCCCCCCCTGACGCCCCTGCAGCGGCGGGGGGCTCTCCTCTTGACCCTTTCTGCCACCCTGACCGTCCTCTCCTACCTCTGGTACAACCTGACCTTTGTCCAGCACCAGGGCCGCTACCTTTTTCCGGCGCTGGTCCCGCTGGCACTGGCGGGCGCGCTGGGTCTGGAATGGTGGGCGGACCGAAGGGCCGGCGTTCTGCTGATGGGACTGGGGCTGACGGGCATTTCGCTGGCGATCGCATGGACGCTGCGTCGGACGGCGTTCCCGCTCTGGGGGACGATGGGGATTCTTCTTCCGGCGCTCTGGCTTCCAGCCCTTTTCTTACTCCGATTCCGCCGCCCCCTGATACTGGCGGCCTGGGTGCTGGGGATGGCGGGGCTGAACCTCTACGCAATTTTCTGGGGGATTGTCCCCAATTTGTAGCGGATGCCGCCTCGTCGGAGGAGAACATGTCTGAGGATTTGCTGACCATTCCCTGCTGGGGTGAATCCGAACGGGTGGTGACCGAGGACTGGACTGCCCCCTCAATGGGGAGCGGGACCGTGCCGGTGCTGGCGACGCCGGCGCTGGTTGCCCTGATGGAGCAAGCCGCCGTACGTGCGCTGGAAGGCCGCCTCCCCGCCGGCCAGACCTCCGTCGGGGTCCGCATAGACGTCCGCCATCTGGCTGCCACCTTGCCCGGAATGCGCGTGCGCGCTCGCGCCACACTGGTCGCCGCCGAGGGCCGCCGTCTGACTTTCCAGATAGAAGCGTGGGACGAGGCGGAGAAGATCGGTGAGGCCGTCCATGAGCGGGTGCTGGTGGATGTGGAACGTTTTATGGAACGGACGCGGGGCAAGTGGATACCGCGTCCGTAGTCAGCCACGGAGCAAAGCGAAGGGGTGTTAAAGACGGCCCTCTGTTACTGCGACTGGCTGCTATGCCTTTTCTCCCTCTGGAAAAACAGGAAGTCTATCGCCGCCGGTATGCAGCGGAGCACCCCGGCTGGCAGCCGGCCTCGCACGTATACCGGGATCGGGTGGCAGCCCACCTCGGCCCGTCGGTCCGAATGCTGGACCTGGGCTGTGGGCGGGGTGGGGTGGTAGAGGAACTGTACGAGCGAGCCGGTCGGGTCATCGGCGTGGATGCGGACTGGCCCTCGCTGGCCGAACATCGCTTGATTTTTCTACCCCGCGCCGCCGCCCGGGCGGAGGCGCTCCCGTTCCCCGACGGTTCATTTGATCTGGTCTTCTGCTCCTGGGTGCTGGAACACCTACCCGACCCGGAGCGGGCATTCCGGGAGGTGGCCCGAGTGTTGGTCTACGGGGGCCGCTTTGTTTTTCTTACCCCCAATGTCCGTCACCCGCTGCTGGCCCTGAACCGTCTCTTGCGCTGGACGCGCGGTCGGGCCGTGCGGTGGCTCTACGGGCGGGCGGAGGCGGATACCTTCCCGGCCCTCTACCGGGTCAACACCATCCCTGACCTGACGGTTCTCCTTCGGGCCGCCGGCCTGGAGCCGCTGGCCATTATTCCTGTCGGCGACCCGACCTATCTGGCGTTCAACGAGGTCTTATACCGCCTCTCCCTCTGGGTGGAACGGTGGATTCCCCCGTCCGCGCGGGTCCATCTGGTCGGGGAGGCGCGAAAACTGTAGCGCGGGCTTTTGGCCCGTCCAGGCTCGGCGGCCTGCGTTCACCGAATGGCTATGCGGACCGGTGACTTATCCCTTTCTGTCCGTCCTGCATTGCTGCAGGAGCCTGTCGGCGACCCCCCTGCCGGGCGGGTGCGTTGCCGGACCTGCGAGCGACGTTGTGTGCTTCGGCCCAGCGAGGTCGGCTGGTGCCGTACCCGCCAGAATCGGGAGGGGGCCCTGGTCACGCTGATCTACGGCATTATCTCTTCCCTTTCGGCCAATCCGATAGAGAAGAAGCCCCTCTACCACTTTTATCCCGGCACGGTTGCTCTCACCTCTGGCTCCTGGTCCTGCAATTTCGCCTGTCCCTGGTGCCAGAACTGGGAGATCTCCAAGCGTTCCCCGAATGGAGGGGAGTTCTATTCACCGGAGGACTTCGTGAGAGAGGCGGTCCGGCATAGTTGCCAGGGGACGTCCATCAGTTTCAACGAACCGACCCTTAGCCTGGAGTGGGCGCTGGACGTGTTCCGATTGGCTCGCCAGGCTGGGCTATATAATACCTTCGTCACCAACGGATACATGACCGAGGAGGCGCTGACGCTTCTGGTGGAAGCCGGGCTGGATGGGATGAACGTGGACGTTAAAGGGGATGCCCGAGTGGTGCGGGAGTACTGCGGGGCGGATGTGGAGGTGGTCTGGCGCAACTTGCGGCGGGCGCAGGAACTGGGGGTCTGGGTGGAAGTGACGACCCTGGTCATTCCTGGCGTCAACGATGAGCGTGCGGTTCTGGCGGGGATAGCGGCTCGCATTGTCGGAGAACTGGGGCCGGATACCCCCTGGCATCTGACCCGGTACTACCCGGCCTATCGCTTCGCTGCTCCGCCGACTCCGGTGGAGGTCCTGGAGCAGGCTCACGGCGACGGACTGGCGGCTGGGCTACGCTACGTCTATATTGGCAACGTCCCCGGTCATCCGGCCGAGAATACCTATTGCCCGTCCTGTGGGGAGGTGGTCATCTGGCGCTGGGGGTTGTGGCGGGTGAGGAGTACTCTGCAAGACGGGCGCTGTCCGGCCTGCGGAATGTCGGTAGCAGGCCGGTGGTAGGGGGCAGATTATCCGATAACAGCCAGCACCTCTCCTACCTGGACCTCCCGGCCCGGCATCGCAGAAAGGGAGCGGATAGTGCCGCCCCTGGGCGCCCGGAGTTCCAGATGCATCTTCATGGACTCCATCACGGCGATGACCGTTCCTGGCTCCACCTGCTCTCCTTCCGAAACGGGCACCTCCACCAGGAGTCCCGGCAGGGGGGCGGTGATTTGGCAGGAACCTGCCGCGGGAGAGCAGGCATCTCCACGCTCTAAAGGGGTTGTTTGGGGAGCCTCCACGATAGTCTGGTACGTGCGTCCTCCCACCACTACTTGGCGTTTTTCCCCTTTCTCCTCTATGAAGGCTTCGTAGGAGCGCTGGCCCAGCAGCAGAGGGAGGGAAAAGCCCTCTGGTCCTTCCAGGTCCACGTCCACGGGACGCCCGTCCACCCAGATGGTTCCGTCGGGCCGGATTTCTATCTCAAACCGTCGTCCTTCTACTTCAACCCAGTATTTCATCTATGCTCTCTGCGGGTCTGGTCTTTGCTCCTCTGCGACTGGCGTCTGGCTTCCTACGACGATAGTTGCTCCCAACGGCCCAGCAGGCGCCAGCGGCTGATTGTTTCCCCCCGACGGCTTCCGACCCGGCGGCTCCAGTCCGCCAGAGCGGCGGCCAGCGCGGCGGCCAGGACTTCTTCGTCCTCCGGCGGGGGTGGAGCAAGTTTCTCTTCCTCCAGGAAGCGGGTGTGGATTTGCCCTCCGAAGAAGCGAGGGCTGTTCATCAGCGCCCGGTGCAGGTCCAGGTTGGTCGTCACGCCCAGAATCTGGTACTCCTCCAGTGCCCGGCGCATGCGGACAATGGCCACGCCGCGCGTCTCGCCCCAGGTAATGAGTTTGGCCAGCAGCGAGTCGTAGTAAGGGCTGATGGTCATTCCCTCACAGACGCCGCTATCCACGCGCACTCCCGGCCCGCCTGGCTCCCGCAACCGGGTGATACGTCCGACGGAGGGCGCAAAGTCCCGTTGAGGGTCCTCGGCCAGGATGCGGCATTCCAGCGTCCAGCCGCGGGGTCGGATTTCCCACTGCCGGTAGGGGAGTTCCCGTCCGGCGGCGATGCGCAGTTGTGCCTTCACAATATCCACTCCGGTAATCGCTTCGGTGACGGTGTGCTCCACCTGCAGCCGGGGATTGACCTCAATGAAGTAGAACTGTCCTTTCGGGTCCAGGAGGAATTCCACCGTTCCGGCGCCCACATAGTGGACGGCCCGCATCAGGATAACGGCGGCCCGAGAGAGCCGCTTGCGCAGATCCGGCGTCAGGGCGCGGGAAGGGGCCTCCTCCACCAGTTTCTGATGTCGTCGCTGGATGGAGCACTCCCGTTCCCCCAGGTGGATGACGTGGCCATGCCGGTCGGCCAGCACCTGGATCTCAATATGGCGGGCCTGCTCTATCTGGCGCTCCAGGTAGAGGGAATCGTCGCCGAAGGCGGCCTTTGCTTCCCGGCGGGCCAGCGGGATCGCCGTCTCCAGTTCCTCCCGCGATCGGGCGATCCGAATGCCGATGCCGCCCCCTCCGGCAGCCGCCTTGAGGACAACCGGATAGCCGATCCGGTCCGCCGCCGCCAGCAACTGCGGGTCGTCCAGCGCGCGCTCCGTCCCCGGGAGGACCGGAATGCCCAGCCGCCGAGCCAGCCGCCGGGCGGCGACCTTATCCCCCATCAGTTCCAGCGTCTCCGGCCGGGGGCCAACGAAGACCAGTCCCGCCTCCGCGCAGGCGCGGGCGAAGGCAGCCGATTCGGCCAGAAAGCCGTAACCGGGATGGACTGCCTGCGCTCCCGCTTTCCGCGCAACGTCTATGATGCGGTCGGCGCACAGATAACTTTCCCGCGCCGGCGGCGGGCCGATGCAGAAGGCCTCATCGGCGTAGCGGACATGCAGGGAATCCCGGTCGGCCTCAGAGTAGACAGCGACCGTCTCCAGCCCCAGTTCCCGGCACGTCCGTAATACCCGTACTGCAATTTCTCCTCGGTTGGCAACCAGTACTTTCTGGATCATAGGGGTGTTATCAAATGCTCAGTTGGCTTATGAGCAAAGTTTTGCTCTAATGGAGAGCCCCCGGTGTCTTTGGGGTTTTTGTGTTCCCAAGGGCCTTCCATCCGGTGGGGAGGAGGAAGGAGGCCAGGGCGATTTTCAGTAGGTCGCCGGGGATGAAGGGCCAGAGGCCCAGCGCTGGTGCTTTATCCGGCCCCACAAAACCGGCCAGCCAGGGCAGACCGAAGAGGTAGATGGCTGCGTTACCTGCCAGCATAGCCAGCGCAGCGGTGGGGATTCGCCGGTCCCAGCCCCGCTCGCAAAGATAGCCCGTCAACCCGGCCGCGGCGACGAATCCCAGCAGGTATCCGCCTGTCGGCCCCAGGAGGCGAGCAAGACCACTGGTCCCGCCGGCGAAGACCGGCAGGCCCAGAAGCCCCTTCGCCAGATAGAGGGCGACGGCCCACATCCCGCGCCGACTTCCCAGCATAGCCCCCACCAGCAACACGGCAAATGTCTGCCCGGTGACAGGTACCGGCGTAAAGGGGAGCGGGATCGCCACCTGGGCCATCAGGCTGATCAGCACGCTCCCGGCCAAGATCAGCAGCGCTTCCTGCCAGAGTGCTTGTGGTCGTACCAGGACATCTGCCAGACTCCACGAAGCCTCTCTACCCGAGTACATTTTGCCTCCTTCGCTCTGCAAGTTTGCTACAAGGGGATATTCCCGTGCTTTCTCGGCGGCCGGCGAACCCGCTTGTCCTTCAGCATCTCCAGCCCTCGGATGAGCAGATAGCGGGTCTGGGAGGGACGGATCACCCCATCCAGGTACCCCCGTCCTGCTGCAACGTAGGGATTGGCGAACCGGTCCCGGTACTCCTGAATCAACCGCTGTCGGACTGCCTCCGGGTCTTCCGCCTCGGCCAGTTCTTTTCGGAAGAGAACGTTCACTGCCCCGTCCGGCCCCATCACGGCAATTTCCGCCGTCGGCCATGCCAGGCAGAGGTCGCCCCGGAGCGATTTGGAACTCATCACGATGTACGCGCCCCCATAGGCCTTGCGGGTGATGACGGAGAGTTTGGGGACGGTTGCCTCGGCGTAGGCGTAGATCATCTTCGCCCCGTGGCGGATGATTCCACCATGCTCCTGCGCAACACCGGGAAGGAAACCGGGCGTGTCGGCGAAGGTAACCAGAGGGATGTTGAAGGCGTCACAGAAGCGGATGAACCGCGCGCCTTTGTCGGCGGCGTCTATGTCCAGGACTCCTGCCAGCATTGCCGGTTGCTGGGCAACGATCCCCACCGGATAGCCTCCCAGCCGCGCGAACCCGACGATCAGATGAGGGGCGAACCTGGCCTGGATTTCCAGGAAGGCCCCATCGTCCACCACGCGTCGGATGACCTCGTACATGTCGTAGGGCTCGGCGGGATCTTCGGGCACGATCGTGTTCAGTTCCTCGTCGGCCCGGTCTGGCGGGTCGGTGGGTGGGAGGAAGGGCGGGTCTTCAGCGTTGTTGGACGGCAAGTACGAAAGGAGACGGCGCACCAGTGCCAACGCGGAGAGGTCGTCCGGCGCGACGAAGTGGGCGACCCCGCTCTTGGCGAAATGGACCGCTGCGCCGCCCAGTTCCTCCGGTGTCACCTCCTCGTGGGTCACCGCCCGGATGACGTCGGGGCCGGTGATGAACATCCGCGCCGTTCTCTCTACCATCACGACGAAGTCCATCAGGGCAGGAGAGTAGACGGCGCCTCCGGCGCAGGGGCCCATAATCACCGAGACCTGCGGGATCACACCTGAGGCGAGGGTATTGCGATAGAAAATTTCGCCGTAGGCGTGCAGCGCGTCCACTCCCTCCTGGATGCGCGCGCCGCCAGAGTCGTTCAGGCCGATGATGGGCGCGCCGTTCTCCAGGGCCAGGTCCAGCACCTTGCAGATTTTCCGTCCGTGGGCCTCGCCCACAGAGCCGCCCAGAACGGTGAAATCTTGGGCGAAGACGTAGACTTTCCGACCGTCTATCTCCCCCCAGCCGGTGACGACGCCGTCGCCCAGGGGGTGCTCCCGGTCTATGCCGAACTCCGTCGCCCGGTGGGTGACGAAGGCGTCCAGTTCCACGAAAGAGCCGGGGTCCAACATCGCCTCCAGCCGCTCCCGCGCCGTCTTCTTACCCTGCGCGTGCTGCCGCTGGACTCGTTCCGGTCCGCCGCCCGCGCGGGCCGCTATATCCATTTCCTCCAGCCGTTGCAGGTCCCTGCGCATATTTCTCCCTCGTTGAACGGGTTAGCGAAAGCGAACGGGTGGATCCGTGTTCATTCGCGCCCGAATCTCAAAAACACTTTCCACCAGAGGTGTCGGAGCCAGGAGCGGATGGTGACCAGGGCATAGCGGAGCCGCCGCAGGAACTGCTGCCAGGTCGGCACGGGCGCCGGTTGCGGATGTGTCCAGCGAAGGACTGTTGCGCCCCAGGTCAGCCCAGCCCCAAATCCTACGCAGACTACCACATCTCCGGGCTTCAGCCGTCCCTCCTCCACCGCCTCGCAGAGGGCAATGGGAATGGATGCCGCCGATGTATTGCCGTACTGCTCCAGATTGCTGTAGACCTTCTCTGGCGGAAGTTTCAGGTCCCGGATCGCGCCCTCTATAATGCGTCCGTTGGCCTGATGGGGGATGAAGAGGGTCACGTCGTTCAGAGAAAGGCCGGCCTTTGTCAACGCCTGGCGGGTAACGGCAGGAATGACCCGGACGGCGAAGCGGAAGACATCTCGGCCCTGCATCCGGATGAAGTGCATCCGCTCCGCAATAGTCCGGTGGCTGGCGGGGTGTCGGCTTCCCCCCGCGGGGAGCATCAGCAGGTTGCTGCCGGAGCCGTCGGCGCCCAGGACGGTGGCCAGGATGCCGCCGTTTTCAGGCCCGGCCTGCAGGACGACCGCGCCAGCCCCGTCGCCGAAGAGGACGCAGGTGTTGCGGTCGGTCCAGTCAGTGATGCGGGAGAGGGTCTCCGAGCCAACCACCAGCACGGTCTGGGCGGTGCCAGATTCCACCATTGCGGCGGCGACGCCCAGAGCGTAAACAAAGCCGGTACAACCCGCCGCCAGGTCAAAGGCCGCCGCGCGGGTTGCCCCCAGTGCATCCTGTATCAGGCAGGCTGTGGCGGGGAAGAGATAGTCCGGCGTTGCTGTGGCGACGATAATGAGGTCCACCTTCTCCGGTCGGATTCCGGCCCCTTCCAGTGCCTGGCGGGCGGCCTGGATGGCCATCGTGGCGGTCGTCTCGCCTTCAGCGGCGACGTGCCGCTCTCGGATACCGGTACGGGTGATAATCCACTCGTCCGAAGTGTCCACCATCCGGGAGAGGTCATCGTTGGTCAATACCTGGGGGGGGATATATTTGCCCCAGCCGACGATGTGGGCGCGCGGCATGGATCCTCCTTATGGCGCAAGATTACTCTGGCGCCACAAAAACCAGGCATCCGTTGTGCCCTCCAAACCCGAAGGAGTTGGAGAGGGCCGCCCTGGGCTTCAGATACCGGGCCTGATGGGGGACGTAGTCCAGGTCGCAGGCCGGGTCGGGGGTCTCGTAGTTGATGGTCGGATGAACCCACCCTGTCTCCAGGCTCTTGACGCAGACGATGGCCTCCACTGCCCCGGCCGCGCCCATCAGGTGGCCGATCATGGACTTGGTGGAATTGACCACCAGACGGTCGGCGTGGGGGCCGAAGACAGTGCGGATGGCCTGGGTTTCTATGCGGTCGTTGAGGGGGGTGCTGGTGCCGTGGGCGTTGATGTAATCCACCGCCTCCGGGGGGAGTCCGGCATTGGCCAGTGCGCGTCGCATAGCCAGCGCGGCTCCCTCTCCCGCCTCTTCTGGTGCGGCGATGTGGTAGGCATCACAGGAGGCGCCATAGCCTACCAGTTCGCAGTAGATGCGCGCTCCGCGGGCTTGAGCGTGCTCCAGAGATTCCAGGACCAGCACGCCCGCGCCCTCTCCCAACACGAAGCCATCGCGGTCCGCGTCAAAGGGGCGGGAGGCTTTCTGGGGGTCGTCGTTGCGGGCGGAGAGCGCACCCATGTTGGCAAAGCCGCTGATGGCCAGGGGGTGGATGACGGCCTCGCTGCCGCCGCAGATCATCACCTCCGCGTCGCCCCGGCGAATCATCTCTGCGGCTTCGCCGATCGCGTGGGAGCCAGTGGCGCAGGCGGAAGCCACCGTTATGTTGGGCCCCCGCAGGCCGTAAGTGATGGCGATGACGGCGGAGGCGGCGTTGGGCATCATCATCGGGATCATAAAGGGGCTCACCCGTCGGGGGCCTGCTTCCCGGAGAATGTCGTGGTTCTCCAGAAACGTGAGCGCTCCCCCGATGCCTGTGCCGATAATCACGCCGATAGCATCCCGGTCTTCCTGATCAAACTGGAGGCCTGCATCTGTGATGGCCTGACGGGCCGCCTCCAGCGCGAAGTGGGTGAATCGGTCGTGGCGGCGGGCTTCCCGCCGTCCAAAGAGGGTCACCGGGTCAAAATCTTTCACCTCGGCGGCAAAGCGGACTTCCAGGCCCGAGGGGTCAAACTGCGTAATGGGCCCGGCGCCACTTCGGCCTGCCAGCAGGTTCTCCCAGAAAGTGGGCACATCGTTGCCCAGCGGTGTGACGGCTCCCAATCCGGTGATAACCACTCGTTTCCGCATTTTGCACTCCTGTTGAATCATCGCTCGTAAACAGAAACACCGGATAGGCAGGAAAGTCACGCCCGCGGACCCCGGTTTTCTGCGGTCTTACCCAAAGAGATGGGTAAAGTCGGCAGGTCACTGGATTGCCCAAACCCTTTTCTCATGCTAAAATAGAAACCTGTCAGTTTAAGGAGACCTGAAGACCTATGCCCTTTGCACCGATTCTTGCGCTGACAGCGCCCTTATGCGGGCTGCTGATCCTGATGGGGTTCTCTTACATTCATCCTCTGCAACCCTACCGGCGCTATGTGCTGTCACTGGGAGCGGGGCTTTCGCTTCTGGGAGTCCTTTTTGCCCCCTGGGAGGACCCCCGTCCGTTTCTCGTTTCCCTCTGGCAACCCCTGTCTCTCTTTGGCCTGTTCCCGGTTCTGGTGGCAGATCGCATAGTATGGCCGCTGGCCCTAGCCTGGGCCGGTGCGGTGGCGGGGAGCGCTCTGGTCCAGATGGGCCGCCCGCAACCCCTGCGTTTGGCCATTGGCGCCGCTGTCCTGGCCATGCTGGCTTTTGGCCTGGGTGCCCTCTGGGGAGAGAACTTGCTGACGGTTCTGCTGGCCTGGGCAGGCTTTGACCTGGCCTGGGGGATCGGTATGGCGTCGGCTGGCCTTCCGGGCGAACGGGTGGCCAGGGGAGTCGGGGGCGGAGTTGTGGCGACGGCCGCGTTGTGGATGGGCGCGTTGTCCCTGGAGAAGATGGGGAACGGACTCTCGTGGTCGCTGATGGCCTCTGATGGCTGGGCGGGGAGTTTTCTCCTGCTGGCCGCCCTGGTTCGGCTGGGTGTCTATCCTTTCCATTTTACTGTTCCAACCGAAATGCGGCGAGGCCGCCCGTTGACCGTCGCTCTGCTTATGGAGCCGCTCCTGGCCTGGGGCTTACTGGCCCGGATGTCCTGGCAGGCCGGAATCTCCATCCCGGGCGAGGTGGTGCTGGAGGTGCTGGCAGCAGCGACGTTTGTGGTCGGCGGATTTCTGGCTTGGTCAACCGCGGACCCGGACCAGAGGACCATCTGGATCGGGATGGCGGCAGCGGGAGGGGTATTCTGGGCCGGCCTGCATGCAGGTCACGCGGCGGGTGCTGCCTGGGCGGCGGGAGGCGCGGCCTGGGTGCTGGGCCTGACTCTTCTCTATCTGGGGCGGGGGTGGGAGAGGACTGCTCCCATATGGACGGCGGCTTCCGTTCTGGGTGGACTGGCGCTTCTGGCTGCCCCCCTGACTTCGGGCGGAGTTCTCTCTCCGCCAGATGTTCTGATGGCGATTTTGTTCCCCCTGGGCCAAGCCCTGCTGACGGCGGCTGTGGCGAAGGAAATCCTGCGCCGGATAGCCTGGGAGGAACCGGTCGATTCGCTTCCTGCCATCGCTCAAATGGTCGGTCTGGCTGTTCCGGTCGTCGCGCTGATCCTGGCCTGGGGCGCTGCGCCGAAGGTGGCGCCGACCCTGATGGGGTGGGGGGCCTGGATCGCCGGTACGCTGCTGGGAGGCGGATTGCTGGCGCTGGAGTTGCTCAGGTTCAGGACATGGACGCGCCCCAGAGCGCTTCAGATGGTCGCGGAAGCCCTTCGCCCGGAGTGGGCTGGACGACTCCTGATCAACAGTTTGGGCAGATTGACGGGTTTTCTGGATGCGGTGGCTGACGTCGCCGAAGGGCCGGGCGCCGTTCTCTGGGCGCTGGCGACTTTTCTGCTCATTCTGGTCGTGGTGACGAGGCGCTGATGGGGACTTTCCTGGAGTGGGTGGAACGAATATCTGCTCTCGCCGCGCCTCCTGCGGTGGGGGTACTGATTGTCGCCCTGGGGCTGGTGTTGGTGGCCCGTCGTTGGTTGTTCCAGGTTCTCGGAATGGCATTGATGTACTTCGTCGTGGGCGTCCTCCACACTCAAGTGATTCGTCCTGAGGTCGTTCTGGTGAAACTGCTCATCGGTGTGGTGATTTGCCTGGCCCTGGGGGTTACTGGACAGGCTGCTGCTGGGTTGGTGACCAGAGACGACAAGGGTGGAGATGGCAATGAGAGTAAGAGGGAAACCGAAGGGGCGGCGCCTCCTTCTTGGTGGAGAAACCTCTTCCGTCGGCTTCCCCGGTGGTCGGACGATGCCCCTCTGCGGGCGCTGGCCCTGGGTGCGGCTCTGCTGGTTGCCTATGCGGGGTCCCTTCGCTTTCCCCTGCCTCAGGTGCCCCCGCTCGTTGGCCTGGCGTGTTACCTGTTGGGAGTGGTTGGCCTTTTCCTGGCGGGGATGGCGGAGGAGCCTTTGGGGGCAGGTTTGGGGCTGTTGGTCTTTCTGAGCGGGTTTGATCTCTTCTTCGGCGCTCTGGAACCCAGCCTGGTGGTGGCTGGCCTGCTGGGATTGGTGCAGTTTTTGATCACCCTGGCGGTGGCCTACCTGGCGCTGGCCCAGACCGGATAAAGGGGTGAGGATGCTGACTCTGATCGGAATTGGGCTGTTGCTGCTGGCTATCATTCCGACGTATATCCTGCGCCGTCGGCGGGGCGTAGCGCTTCTGCTGGCCGCGACGATCTCCGCCGCGCTGGGGTTTGGAATTGCCCTGACCCCGATGGACCGGACGTTTGTCTTGTGGGGTCGCGAGTTTGCCGTTGGCGGGGCAACAACCATTTTGGGCCGTTCCGTACTCGTGGGCCCGATGGCTCAGACGGCGCTGACGTTTCTTTTCCTGATTGGCGCGGCCCTGTTCTTGCTGGCATGGCCCCTGGAATCCGGGGAACTCTACGCTCCCATCGGTTTGGGGGTACTGGGGCTCCTGGCGGCCGCGCTGGTCGTCCGTCCCCTGGTCTACGCGATGTTGCTTCTGGAACTGGCCGTGGCTCTTTCCGTCCTTCTCCTGCGCGGTGGGGTGGGGGGGGCGCGGTATCTGACCTTCTGTATTCTGGCGTTGCCGGGCCCCCTGGTTGCCCACTGGCTGCTGGACATGTACGCTCTGACCCCTGACCAGACCGGGCTACTGTACACCGCCAGTCTGCTGATTGGCCTCTCGTTTGCTCTGATGCTGGGGCTGGTCCCGTTTCACCCCTGGGTGCCCGCGCTGGCCCGGACTGAATCGCCGCTGGCGGTTGCCTTCATCTATTCTGCCGTTGGCGGAACGGTGTGGTTCCTCCTGATGGATTACTTGCTGACCTACCCCTGGTTGGACCGCTCCCCGTACTGGTCGTCGGCCCTGACCATACTGGCTGTTGGGACAGCCCTCATTGGTGGGTTGTTGGGCACGACCCGGCGGGGGTGGGGCGCTCTGCTGGGATACGCGGTGATGGTAGACACGGGGATGCTGGTGCTGGCACTGGGAAGGGGAGAGGCGGCGGGATTGGGACTGGAGCGGGCGATGATGCTCACCCGCACCTGGGGGGTGCTGACAATGGCCGCCGGATTGGCCGCTCTCGGCGTCCGGCAGGAATCGGCGGAGACGGGCTGGTCGCCGTGGGGGGCGGTGGCGGCTGCTGCGGGGTTGCTCTCCCTGGCCGGTTTCCCGCCCACGGTGGGGTTCGTCTCCCGTTGGGGGCTGTATCGGCTCCTCTTTCAGGAGCAACCGCTGATGGTTCTGGCCCTGCTCCTGGCTTCCCTGGGGCCAGTGGTGGGGCTTCTGCGGATGCTTCCTGCTGCCCTGAGAGCAGGCGTGCCTGCCCGGCGCGCAATGACGTTGACCGACCTGTGGCTGGCGCTGGCCTCCCTCAGCGCGGTAGGCCTGGGAATATTCCCGCAACTGCTCATTTACCGTTAAGCGGAGCAGCGCCAGATTTAGCAATTTGCTATCCTGCATCCTGTATTCTGTACCGTGCCTTGCCGATGGGACTCGTTCGCGTCAACAACAGAGACGAAATAGAATGGGAGCCGGGGTTGACGGTGACGGAACTTCTGCGCCGATTCCGCTACACCTTCCCGGCCATTGTCGTTACCATCAACGGGGAAGTGATTTCCGAGGAGGAGTTCCCCACTCGCCTCATTCCCGATGGTGCTGATGTACGGGTCATTCATCTGATTGCGGGGGGATAATGGCCGAGAGACCCGTTTCCCGTGCCCGTGCCGGTGACCTGGCCCTGCTGATCGGCCCAGATCGCCGCTGGCAGATTGTCCGTCTGGAGCCCGGGCAGGCAGTGCACACCCATCGGGGGGTTCTGGCCCACGACGACCTTATTGGCCGTCCCTGGGGGAGCCGGGTGGTTTCTCATACGGGACAGCCGTTCCTGCTCCTGACCCCGTCGCTCCATGACCTGATCCTCCGTCTGCGTCGCACCACTCAGATTGTCTACCCCAAAGAGGCGGGGTATATCTTGCTGAAGATGAACATCGGGCCGGGTTCCCGGGTGGTGGAGGCGGGGAGTGGCAGCGGTGCACTGACGGCGGTGCTGGCTCATACTGTCCGTCCGGACGGACGGATATACTCCTATGAGGTCCGCCCGGAGATGCAGCAATTGGCCCGCCGTAACCTGGAGCGGCTGGGCCTGGCCGATGTGGTGGAGTTCAAAATCCGGGATATCGCGGAGGGATTTGACGAGGTCGGTGTGGACGCCCTGTTCCTGGACCTGCCCAATCCCTGGGACTATCTGGACCAGGCGCATGCCGCGCTGGCGAACGGTGGGTATCTGGGCTCTCTTTTGCCCACTGCCAACCAGGTCGCGCGCCTGTTAGAGGCATTGGAGTCGCCCCAGTGGGGATTGGTGGCGGTGGAGGAGATTCTGCTGCGGCCCTATAAGGCTGTCTCTGCCCGCTTCCGCCCGGAGGACCGGATGGTAGCCCATACGGGTTTCCTGATTTTCGCCCGCGCGCTGGCGGCTGAGGAGGACGGCGAAGAGGATACCACCGAAGTCCCCGCGACGTTTCCGGAGACCGAAACGTAGAGATATCAGGGTAGGATTGAGAGCGGCGTCCAGGCCCACTGCTCTCAACCCCTTTCACTCGTCATCAATAATTACGAAAGGAGGGTCTGATGGAGGATCGTACCCGTACTCAACTGGCCCTGGGCCTGTTCCTCATTCTGGTTGCAGCGTTTCTGGCCGCGCTCCGCTTATATCCCCCGTTGCGTACCTTCATCCCGCCCTTTGACTGGCCGATGTGGGTTGTTATCGCCGGAGGGGTTATCTTGCTTATTGGTCTCCTGGTTGGGGCGCCGAGGATGGCGATTCCGGCTTGCATCGTTGCCGGCATCGGCGGCATCCTTTATTACCAGAACGCAACGGGCGACTGGGCATCCTGGGCCTACGCCTGGGTTCTCATTCCCGGTTTCGTCGGGGTGGGGACGATTCTGGCAGGGCTTCTTGGTCAGGATTTCCGGCGGTCGGTCCGGGAGGGCCTCAATCTGATCCTCATCAGCGCCGTTCTGTTCCTGATCTTCGCGGCCATCTTTGGCCGACTGGCCATTCTTCGTCCGTACCAGGAATATTTCCTGGCGGGTCTCTTTTTCCTGCTGGGCCTCTGGTTCATTATCCGGGGCCTGACGCGTTCCAGGAGGAGGTAAGATGTCCACTGCACAGCGTTGGCTCCTGTTTTGGGGGGCGGTGTTGATCTGGCTGGCCCTCTGTTTTCTTCTCAAGGCTCTGGGCGTTATCGGCGATATCCTGGGCTATTTCTGGGCCGGGTTTCTCTTGCTGGCAGGCATCGGGCTAGTGTTCAGCGCGCTGGTCCCCGCGCAGCCGGTAACCGGAGAGGAAGTCATCATCCTGGACCTAAAAGGCGCCCGGCAGGCCCGGGTGGGGGTTGAGTGTGGGGCCGGACGGATAGAGGTGACCAGTGGAGCCCCGCCGGGCGCCGTGCTGACGGTCAGTCGGGGCACTGGTATGAAGTTTGCCAGCGACCTGGAAGGGGACTGTCTGGATGTGAAGGTGGAATGCGGTCCATCCCTTGCGCCCGTGATCGGACCAGAAAGCGGGGTCTGGCGCTTTTGCCTCACCGATGAGGTTCCGCTCACTCTGAATGTGGAGAGCGGCGCCAGTCAGATGATGCTGGACCTGCGGGACCTGCCGGTCATGTACTGCAAACTGGAGACCGGAGCCAGTAGCGTCACGCTGATCCCACCGGCGCGTATGGAAAACGCGTTGCTGGACGTGGAGGCAGGCGCGGCGACCCTGAACGTGCGGATTCCGGAGGGCGTCGCCGCTCGTATCCGCCTGAAGGACAGCCTGACCGTGCGCAACATTGACCAAGGGCGGTTCCCGCTCATAGAGGGTGGTGTCTATCAATCGTCTGATTACAACGATGCGGTATACCGGGTAGAAATCACCCTGGAGGCCGACGTCAGTGTCGTCAATATCCGATGAGGGGGACGAATGAAACGTATAGACTGGCGTATCATTGTTGGTTTGTTGTTGATTTGCTGGGGGGTGCTCTTGCTGCTGGAGAAGGCGGGGGTGATTCCCTGGGGAGTTAACTTATTCTGGAGGATTTTCAGCATTGGGGGAGGAGCCGCTTTTTTGTACGCGTTCCTCCGCAACCCCCGCGCCCAAGGGTGGGCGGCGATCCCGGGATTCACATTACTGGGGCTGGGGACGGCGGGGTTCCTGCCGGAATGGCTGGACGGGGTAGTATTTCAGGGGAGCATCGGCCTGGCCTTCTGGGCCTTCTACCTGACCAACCCACAGAACTGGTGGGCTATTATCCCCGGCGGCGTTATGCTAACCCTGGCGGCTACTTCTGGCCTGTCGGAAACGCTATCGGTTGGAGATACCCGTGGCGTCTTCTTCCTGGGTCTGGGCCTGACGTTCCTGTTGGTGGCCCTGTTGGCGCGCCGTTCCTGGGTCTCCGTCCCGGCACTGGTTCTGGTGCTGTTCGCTGCTGCCCTGGGACTGGGCTTCGGCGGCTTGCTGGACTGGCTCTGGATCGGGGCTCTCCTCCTGGCGGGTCTGATTCTGATCCTCTTCGCCCTGTGGCGGCGATAAAAGAGGGGCGGGCTGGGAGCGGCACAGCCGCCCCCAACCTGCCCCCAACGTGTCTCCGGAGCGCAGGCTTTCTTAGCGGCTCACTGCCCGCAGCGCATCCGCAAAAATCTCCAGCGCCCGATCCGCCTCGGCCTCCGTGATGACCAGCGGCGGTGCGAAGCGAATAGAACTGGCCCCGCAGGTCAGCACCAGCAGCCCCCGCTGGAAACATTCCTGCATCACCTGCTCGGCCTCGTCGTGGGCGGGCGCCCGCGTCTTGAGGTCCTGGACCAGTTCCACCCCGATCATCAGCCCCAGCCCCCGAACGTCGCCGATGAACGGCGGGCGACCTGCCTGTTCCACCTCTTGGGCAAGCCCGCGCAGCCCTTCCAGAAGTCGCGCCCCGACCCGGGTCGCGTTCTCCATCAGCCCCTCCTGCTCTATCACCTCTATGGTCGCCAGGGCGGCTGCGCAGGCGACCGGGTTGCCGCCGAACGTGCTCCCATGCGCTCCGGTGGGCCACGTCATCACCGATTCCCGGGCGATCATCGCTGAGACCGGCATCCCCGAAGCCAGCGCTTTCGCCACGCAGAGGATGTCCGGCACCACACCCCAGTGCTCGGTGGCGAACCATTTCCCCGTCCGCCCCATCCCGGATTGCACCTCGTCGGCCACCAGCAGGATGCCGTACCGGTCGCACAGCGCGCGCAGTTTCTGGAGCCACCCATCTGGTGGGACGACATAGCCACCCTCGCCCTGCACCGGCTCTACAAAAATCGCCGCTACCTCATCCGGCGGCACCGACCGGCCCATCAGCGTCATCTCTATGAAGTCCACACAGGCCAGGTCGCAGGACGGGTAGGTCAGATTGTACGCGCAGCGGTAGCAATAGCCGTAGGGCACATGGACGATGCCTGGCAGGAGCGGCATGAAACCCCGGTGGTAGACCGGCTTGCTGGCAGTCAGCGAGACTGCGCCCATCGTCCGGCCGTGAAATGCGCCGAAGAAAGCGATGACGTACGGGCGCCCCGTGTGGTAGCGGGCCAGTTTCAAAGCCGCCTCCACTGCCTCCGCGCCGGAATTGCCCAGGAAGACCTGCTTCGGCTCGTCTCCGGGCGCGATAGCCGCCAGCCGCTCTGCGAGGGCGATGTACTGCGGATCATAGAAGTCGGCGCCGCAGATATGGAGCCATCGCTCCGCCTGCTCCTGGATCGCCCGCACCACGCGCGGGTGGCAATGGCCCGTGGAGCAGACCGCGATGCCTGCCATACAGTCCAGAAACTGATGGCCGTCCACGTCCTCCACCACACACCCGTAGGCCCGCTTCACTGCCAGCGGATATGCTCGCGGCAGCGATGGCGAAACAACCCGTTTGCTCCGCTCCACCATCGCCTGTGCCTGCGGGCCTAGAAGGACTGCCTTTTCTAAAACGTACTCAGCGCACATCTCTTTCCTCCTTGAACTGGACACGGATAAACACGATTAGACACAGATACCCGCGGAAGAGCGCGAATAGATTCGTAAGTCCGTCCGCGTTTGTCCGCATTCATCCGCGTTTATCCGCGTCCCCTTTGATTTTTAAACCCCTATCTTCCCGTGTTCTATACGATTTTCAACATCTTTTGCCCATTTTACCACAAACCTCAATCCCTGACAACCGTTTTTCTTTGTTTTTCAATTTCTCGCTTGACATCTGTTCCGCCCTGTGATATATTGGAACAAAATGCGCAACATAGAGCGCGAAACCAACCCCGGAGGCAAGTATGACCGACGAACTCTTCCGTGCAATGGCCCGGAGCATCATTGACGGCGATCCCGACGCCGCTGCTGACCTGGCCAAAAAGGCCGTGGAAGCGGGCATAGACCCCCTGGAGGCCATCAACAAGGGCTTCGTTCCCGGCGTGGACTACGTGGGCGAACAGTATGGCAAGGGCGAGATGTTCCTCCCCGACCTGGTTCTGGCGGGCGAGGCGATGAAGGCGGCCGTTGCCGTTCTGGAGCCGGAGATTGTCCGCCAGGGCAGTCAGCGCCAGACTCTGGGCGTCGTTGTCATCGGCACTGTGGAGGGCGACATCCACGACATCGGCAAGACCCTGGTGGCCACCATGCTCTCTGTCAGCGGATTTCGCGTCTACGACCTGGGCGTGGATGTGCCGGTGGCTACCTTTGTGGAGAAGGCGCGCGAGGTGAGTGCCGACATCGTCGGTATGAGCGCTTTGCTGACCACCACTATGGTCCGCCAGCGGGATGTGGTGGAGGCCCTGGAGGACGCCGGCCTGCGCTCGCAGGTCAAAGTTATGGTCGGCGGAGCGCCCGTTACCCGGGCCTGGGCCCAGGAAATCGGTGCGGACGGCTACAGCGAGGATGCCATCGGTGCCGTCGCCGTCGCCAAACAACTGCTCGCGAAGTAGCGCAGGTCTCAGCCGGTGTCTTGCAACTCGCTTCCTGCGTTCTGCGCCATACGACCTATTAAGGAGTCCCATGCCCCGACCGATCAAATCCATCACCGATCCGCGCCTCAGCCTTCAGATTCTGAGCCCGGAGGACGTCCGACGTATTCACACTGCCACCCTGGATGTCATTGAGAGTGTCGGCGTTCGCTTTCCTTCCCCCAAAGCCTTGAAGATTTGGGAAGCCCACGGCGCGCAGGTAGACTGGGATACGAGGATTGTCCGTGCCCCTGGCCACTTGATTGAGGACGCCCTGAAAAAGGCCCCGCCCGTTTACACCCTGGCCGCCCGCGACCCCGCTCAGGACCTCCCGCTGGATGGCAACCACGTCTACGTCGGTACCGATGGCTGTGGCGTGCAGATGATAGACCTCTACACTGGCCAGCGGCGCCTCTCCGCGCTGAAGGACGTGGCCGAAATCGCCCGCGTCGCCGACTACGTGGAAGAGGTCGCGTTTATTTGGATACCGGTCTCTGCCCAGGACTGTCCCCCCGAGACCCGGAGCCTCTACGAATTGAAGGCGGCCTGGGAGAATTCCACCAAGCACGTCCAGACCGAGAGTATCTATTCGGAACGGGAAGCGCGGGCGTCGGTAGAGATGGCGGCCCTGATTGCTGGCGGGCGGGAAGAACTGCGCCGACGGCCTGTGCTCTCCTATGCCCTCTGTACCGCGCCACCTCTGGGCCAGGACCCTGGCACCCTGGAGGCGGCACTGGTGGCGGCCGAGGCGGGTATCCCTGTCGGCTTTATGACTATGACTTCCTGCGGCACTACTGCCCCGGTGACCCTGGCGGGCAACCTGGTCGTCGGCAACGCGGAGGTCATCAGCGCGCTGGCGATGATTCAGTTGGCCTACCCGGGTGCGCCCGTCTTCTACGCCGCCGCCCAGACCGCAATGGACCTGCGCACCGGCGGCTACACCGGTGGCGGCCCAGAGGATTTTCTCTTTGGCGCCGCCTCCAACGTCCTGGCCGACTTTTACAACGTTCCCCTCTCTATGGGCTCCTTCGCCACCGGTGCCAAAGAGCCCAACTGGCAGGCCGGAATTGAGAACAGCCTCTCCACCTTCATGGCCTGCGTCGTGATGTCCGACATGCTCCTGGGCGTCGGCCTTCTCCACGGCAGCCGCATCTGGTCCTACGAGCAGATGCTCATGGATTGCGAAATCTTTGACATCGTCTACAATACAATGAAGGGCATCCCCGTGGACGATGAGACACTGGCGCTGGATGTCATCCGCGCGGTGGGGCCGGGCGGTAACTTCCTGGCCCAAAAGCACACCCGGAAGCACATGCGGGAACTGTGGGTGCCGAAATTTATGGACCGACGCCCCTATGAGGAATGGGAGGCGAAGCGGGACGATGCCCGGGATTGGGCGCGCGCTATGGCCCGGCAGATTCTGGAGACCCATCAGCCTGAACCGCTGGACCTGCAACTGGCTGCCGAACTGGAGCACATTATTGCTACAGCGTGAAACCTAAGGGCGTGAAACGTGGTTCCTGCTTCAATTTTCAGGAGTGCGCGATGCAACCCAAACTGGAACTTCTCTCCCCTGATCTGATAGACCATGTCCTGAGCGAAGCCTTCTACCTGCTGGAGACCCATGGCGTGAAAGTCCAGGATGCCCAGGCGCGCCGTCTTCTGGGGGAGGCGGGCGCACGGGTTGACGAGGCGAATGAGGTGGTCTATATCCCTGAGACCCTCGTCCGGCGGGCCCTGGAGACCGTCCCCCGGGAGTTCTACCTCTATAACCGGTACGGGGAGCCGGTCGTCCGCTACGGCGGCGACGCTGTGCACTTTGACCCTGGCTCCTCCGGTGTCCACATCCTGGACCCCGACACGCTAGAACACTGCCCTTCCCGGACTCCCGACCTGGCCCGTCTGGTCCAGGTGGCGGAAATGCTTCCTCAGTACGCTGCCCAGTCTACCGCTGTCGTCTGCAACGAGGTCCCCAAGGCCATTGGCGACCTCTACCGGCTCTACATCGTCCTTCTCTACTCCGCCAAACCCATTGTCACCGGTGCTTTCTCCGTCCCCACGGCCCATTATATGTTTGACATGCTGGCGATTTTTGCCGGTGGACGGGAGAATCTGGCCCAGAAGCCCCTGGCGGTCTTTGATATCTGCCCGTCGCCGCCGCTTATCTGGAGCGAATTCGGTGCTCGCGGCCTGGTGGACCTGGCCCGCGCGCGTGTCCCGGCACAGATTGTCTCTATGCCTCTGGCGGGCGCGACGGCGCCGGTGACCATTCTGGGCTCCGTTGTCCAGCACGCGGCGGAGTCTCTGAGCGGCATCGTCATCCACCAACTGGCCGGGCCCGGCGCCCCCATCGTCTGGGGCGGCGCGCCGGCGATCTTTGACATGCGCCACGGCACCACCCCTATGGGCGCCATAGAGACGGCGATGATAGACGTCGCCTATGCGCAGGTGGGTAAGTCTCTGGGCCTGCCCACCCACACCTACCTGGGCGCCAGCGACGCCAAAGTGGTGGATGCTCAGGCTGGCCTGGAGAGCGGCATTACTGCCGTCATCGGCGCCCTGGGCGGCATCAATATGATTTCCGGCGCTGGGATGCTGGACTTCCTGGCCTGCCAGAGCGCGGAGAAACTGGTCGTGGACGCCGAGGCGATCGGTATGGCCCTGCGGCTGGTGGAAGGGATCAAAGTCCACACCGACACCCTGGCGCTGGAGATGTTTGCATCCATCGGCTTCCGGGGCGACTTCCTGAAGCAGAAAATGACCCGCCATCTCTTCCCGAAGGAACAGTACCTGCCCTCGGCGGTTCTGGACCGGGGCTCCATCCGGGCCTGGGAGGAGTCGGGTCGGCTGGACACCTTCGCGCGGGCCAGGGCGCGCGTGCAGGAACTCCTGGCCGTCTACCAGCGCCCGCCTATAGACCCCGACCAGGAACGGGAATTGCGGGCGATGGTGGAACGTCTGGCTCGGCAGGCGGGAATGGACTCCCTGCCGCCATTGATGTAGCGCAGGCCGCTGGGCCTGTTGAATGTAGCCTGACTGCCCGCATTATACCAATTGCCTGATGAAACATCGTGTTCTGAAAGCCTCCCATGGGAAAGCCAAAAAGCACGGTCTTTGGAAACGCAATTGGTATAACCTTCTGGTCCGGGAGACGTATGGGGTTATGAAAGTCCGCAGGCCCGACCTCTGGGTGACGGCGGCCGTCTGGGGTGTCTACCAGAACTCGTGGGGCTGGCCCTCCTTTAGCCAGGGCTACAGCGACTACTACCAGGACTCCAAACGCTGGCTGCGCGAGGGCTGGGTGGACGCTGTCATACCGATGCTGTATCCGGCAAATCTTTCTTCCGACTGTCCGGATAGCGGGGTCTGGACGCTGGAGAGGTTCCACATACTGGTAGCGGACTTCGTCGCCGACGCCGGAGGGCGGTATGTCTTCCCGGGCATCCACGGCGGCTACGCCTGTTTTGATGATACCATCAACCGTATCCGTGCCAGCCGGGCGTTGAGGGCTGGAGGACAAGCCATCTTTTCCCACGGCACCGTGAACAACCGGGGCTACTGGGACGACCTGGCGCTCCAGGCCTACCCTGCTCCAGCCCCGCTGCCGCTATTACCCTGACTTTTGCGTCCGGCTCCCTGCAACATGCGACATTTCCAGGAGGTAGTATGACCGTACATACCGAAGACCGCCGTACCCCGCCACCTCCGTGGCAGGATGTGCCCTGGGAACAATGGGAGGACTGGCGCTGGCAACTGGCCAACCGCATCACCACCGTGGAAGAACTGGCCCGAGTCATCCCGCTGACCGAAGAAGAGAAAGCGATGATTGAGGAGTCGCTGGGTACCCTGCGGATGGCCATCACCCCCTACTACGCCAGCCTGATGGACCCGGACGATCCCGAAGACCCCATTCGCAAGCGGGCAGTGCCCACCCTTTATGAGAAGGCTATCCGACCGGAGGACATGCGGGACCCGCTCCACGAGGAGACAGACTCCCCAGCGCCCGGTCTGACCCATCGCTACCCGGACCGGGTGCTCCTGCTGGTCACTGACCAGTGTGCTATGTACTGTCGCCACTGCACCCGCCGCCGCTACGCGGGAGAGACGGACCGGCCGCGCTCCCAGGCGGAGATAGACGTCGCCATCGCCCACATCCGGGAACATCGGGGCGTGCGAGATGTCCTGCTCAGCGGCGGCGACCCATTCACTATCTCCACCGAACGGCTGGAGTACATTGTGGCCAAACTTCGTGAGATCCCCCACGTGGAGATTATCCGCTACGGGACTGCTGCCCCGGTTGCCTTTCCCCAGCGCATCACCGACGAACTGGTGAATATGTTAAAGAAGTACCAGCCAGTCTGGATCAACACCCACTTTAATCATCCCAAAGAGTTGACGCCCCGCGCGCGGCAGGCACTGGCGAAACTGGCCGACGCCGGCTTCGTCCTGGGCAACCAGACCGTTCTCCTGCGCGGCGTCAACGACTGCCCCTGGATCATCAAAGAACTCTGCCAGAGGCTGGTGGAGAACCGGGTCCGCCCCTACCGTCTCTATCAATGTGACCTCTCTCTGGGCATCGGTCACTTCCGGACGACCATCGCACGGGGGATTGAGATTATAGAGCACCTTTCCGGTCACACCACGGGCTTTGCGGTGCCGGAGTTTGTGGTGGACTTGCCTGGTGGCGGCGGGAAGACGCCGGTCAATCCCCGCTATCTGATCGCCTGGAACGGCCGGGTGGCCATTTTCCGCAATTACGAGGGCGTCATCGCTCGCTACACAGAGCCGGACGATTATCGGTTTGAGTGCCCGCCGAATTGTCGCATCTGTGAGGAGCGGCGGGCGCGCGGGCTGGACGAGCCAAAGGTAGGCCCGACCCGGCTTTTTGCGGGCGAGGCCATTGCGTTGGAGCCGGCCGACCTCCCTCGTCAGGCCCGCCGTAAGAGAGGTTAATTTTTCAGTTTTAAGGGGTTTTATGGCCACTGAACCGATCCCCGTCCTGACGGTCCGCGGCACCCACCGGGAGGTGGGGCGGCAGATTGGCGAGGCGTGGCGGCCCCATATTCGGCGTTGGTTGGAGCACTTGCGCAGGGAAATCCCGCGCGGACTGTCTTGGGAGAATGCCCTCCATCAGGCTCGGCTCTGCCTGGCCTACGCTCGCGCCGTCTATCCCCAGTATGTGGAGGAACTGGAGGGCGTTGCCGAAGGAGCCGATTGTCCCTTTGACGAAATCTTCCTGGCGATGTGCGAAGAGTTATGGGAGCCGGCCTTCTGGCGCGCCCGGGGGTGCACCGATTTCGCTGCGCGCGGCCGGGCTACTGTGGACGGTTCCACTCTCCTGGCCCACACCAACGACGAGGCTCCGGAGCGGGCAGAGGGGTTGGTCATCCTGCGGGTCCAGGCTGGGGACGAGCCGGAGTTCCTGGGCGTCTCCCTGGACGGGCTGGGCATCAGCGCGGGCTTCAACGCTGCTGGCATCGCCCTGACCGGCAACCAGGTCTCTGCGCGGGACGTGCGGCCCGGCGTGCCGCGCCTGCTGATTGTCCGAGCCATTCTGGCCGCGCGACGGCTGGGCGAGGCAATGGATGCCTGCCTCCTGCCCCAGCGCGCCTCCAACTACAACAATATCATCGCCGACCTCTGGGGTGAGGTCTACAGCGTAGAAGGCTCTGCCACGGACTATGAGGCTTTGTATATTGAGGACGACATCCTGGCTCACTCCAATCACTACGTCAGCCCTGCGATGCGCCACCTGGAGGCCGACCGCAACGACATCGGCGGCTCCATCCTGCGTTACCACCGGGCTATGCGGCTCCTGCGGGAGAA
This sequence comes from Chloroflexota bacterium, assembly GCA_014874475.1. Lineage (GTDB taxonomy): Bacteria > Chloroflexota > Anaerolineae > B4-G1 > DUEL01 > SpSt-77. The sequence goes on along the minus strand of JADBJJ010000032.1, from coordinate 60,835 downwards.
CTTTGGGCAACTCTCACCGGAGCGCTTTATGACCATGCTGGCGGACCATGCCGACTATCCGACATCCATCTGCAAGCATGGCATAGAATCCGTGACCCTCTTCAGCATCATCGTAGACGTAACCCACCGACGGGCCTGGATTGGTCCGGGCCGTCCCTGCGAGACCATCTACACAGAATACCTTCTGTAACCATGTCCTCCCGTGCCGGGTACTTCAGTGCCTGGCGCGTTTTTTCATTCCTTTACGAACGGAAACGAACGATTTTCCGAGCGGAAACCTATTGACAAAATTCCTTTTCCGTTGTATAATCAAACCGTATGGGAACACTGACCCCGCAAAGACGGGCGGAAATTGCCCAACTGCTGGCCCGAAACGGTGCCGTACAGGTTGCCGACCTCGCAGCCCGTTTCGGGGTCTCTGAGCCTGCTATCCGTCGGGACCTGGAGTGGCTGGAGAGCCAGGGTCTGGCCCGCCGAGTGCGCGGCGGCGCTATCGCGCTTCATCCTCCTGCTGATGCCCCTTCATCCCCGGATTCGGTCCCCGTTCGGATTGGGAAGGCAGCGGCGGGCCTGGTGCGGGCCGGAGAGGCCGTCTTTCTGGGCCCTGGTGCGCTGACTCTGGAGGTGGCCCGCGCACTGACCGGTTATCCTTCGCTGACGGTCATCACCAATGCCCTGACCATTGCCCGCCAGATTGCTGACCACACCCCCTACACTCTCATTCTCACCGGCGGTCAACTGGAGCGCAGGGAGGGGGAATTGACCGGCCATCTGGCCCGGATGGCGATGGAGAGCCTGCGGGCCGACCGGGTTATCCTGGAACTGGGGGGCGTGGATGCGGCCGAAGGGCTGACGGACGACCGTCTCTCTCAGGCCGAACTGGCGCGGATGCTCTTTCGGCGGGGGATGCAGGTCGTGGTACTGGTCCCGCCGGAGAGGGTGGGGCGGGTGGCGGCGGCCTACATCGGCCCGGTCACCGACGCGGATGTGATCGTCACGGCCCGCGAGGCCGATTCGGCTCCCCTCTGGGACCTGGCTGAATGCGGCGTTCGCATCCTTCTCGCATAACAGTCTCGTCAACAATTCTCTGACTTTCTCAAGGAGGAACAATAATGGCCAGTGTAACTTATGACCATGTTACCAAAAGATTCGGTGATGTCATCGCTGTCAATGATATGACCATATATATTGAAGACGGGGAGTTTCTGGTCTTTGTTGGCCCGTCGGGTTGCGGCAAGACCACTGCGCTGCGGCTTCTGGCAGGCCTGGAAGAGGTTACCTCTGGTAGCATATACATCGGGGACCGGCTGGTGAACGATGTCCCGCCGAAAGACCGGGATATCGCGATGGTCTTTCAGTCCTACGCCCTCTATCCCCATATGAGCGTATACGAGAACATGGCTTTCGGCCTGAAACTGCGCAAGGTCCCCAGGAAAGAGATTGACCGTCGGGTTCGGGAGGCCGCGCGCATCCTGGGGATTGAGAATCTCCTGGACCGCAAGCCCAAGCAACTCTCCGGTGGTCAGCGGCAGCGGGTGGCGGTGGGACGGGCCATCGTCCGGGAGCCGGCGGTCTTCCTGATGGACGAACCCCTCTCCAACCTGGACGCCAAATTGCGGGTGCAGGCCCGGGCCGAACTTTCCAAACTTCACCAGCGGCTGGGCACCACATTCATTTACGTGACCCACGACCAGGTGGAGGCGATGACGATGGGTACCCGCATCGCGGTGATGAATGCGGGGGTCCTCCAGCAGGTGGATACGCCGCAAAATCTCTACAACTCTCCGGCCAATGTCTTTGTTGCCGGATTTATCGGTAGCCCGGCGATGAATTTCTTCAACGCCACGCTGGTGGAACGGGACGGCCAGGTCTGTGTGGACACGGGCGACTTCCTCCTGCCCATTCCTGAAGACCGTCAGGAGACATATCGGTCCCACCTTGGCCGGGAGATTATCTTCGGCATCCGCCCCGAGGACGTCCACGACCCAGACTTCGCTCCGCCGGCCATTCACGGTGCTTCGGTGGAGGCCCGCGTGGCGGTGACGGAGTTGATGGGCAACGAAATCATCGTTTACCTGGATACGGACCGCTATGAGTTTCTGGGTCGGTTTGATCCTCGTACGACTGCCCGCGTTGGGCAGACTCGCCGGGTGATCTTCAACATGGATCGGATGCACATCTTTGACCGTCAGTCGGAGTTGGCGATCCGGTAGGGTGGATAAGATTCAAGGCGGGTAGCGCTGGTAGTCTCCCCCGAGGTGAAAATTCAGCAACTCTTGGGGAGACGACCAGTATCGCTATCCGCCTTGAATTCTGCTGGGGTTTCGCGTAGTCATCAACGGGTCGCGCCCGGCCGTTTCGTGTAGTCACCAATAGTTTGTGTAATCACCAAGAGTTCGTGTAGTCACCAAGAGGCGGTTCGTGTAGTCATCAGGAGAAGGGGCAATAAGGTTGGGTGGCAGTAGTTTCAGGAAAAGAAACTTAGGCTATACGAAGCCACCGATGTCCGACAGCCGCCTCTTTAGATAGTCTATCGGCTTCACTGGGGTGGGGTCGGCGCCGTTCAGCATCGCCAGATAGAGGCTGACGTAGTCTCCAAAGTGGATGAGCGAAAGCATCTGGGCCAGACGGCTCTTCCCTCGTCCCCAGATTTCATCCGGCGCAATGCCCTCTTGCAACAGCAACTCCTTCGTAATCTCCCAGCGGGCCTGAACGCGCGGATGGTCCAGCGTTGAGCGGAGCATCAGCACGGATACCTGCCCTCGGATTTCGTCCGGCAGGCCAAATCCCACCACTGCATTGTGGTTCAGTTCCGGCATATCCTCCCATATGGCCCACTGCTTGGCATTTTCGTTGAACTGGCCCTTCCACCGCCGGGCCACGGGAGCCAGGAAGCCGGCGCCATAAACGACCGGCAGTCGCCCGATGAGTTGCCCGGCCAGCCGCTTGGCCGGATTGCGGACTGTTGGGGTCTCCGGGCGCAACTCCCGCTGCCAGTCCTCCAGCACCGCAACCGCCTCGTCCAGGTCATCCCCGGGGTCCCGGATCAGGCCGGCACGCCAGAGGATGCCCAGGAGCAGCATCAGGGAGTAGCCGATGGCCGCGCGGGGTGCCAGGCAGGGGGAGAAGCGAAGCAGGGGAATTCCTCTCTCCTCGGCGATGGCGGCCAGGTCGCCGCCGGTGGCAATCACGGCTGGCCGACAGCCTCGCTCCAGCGCCTGCGCGAATGTCAGGAGAGTCTCCTCGGTCTTGCCGGAGTAACTGGAGCCCACGACCAGGGTCTCCGACCCGACGTAGGCCGGCAGGTCATACCCGCCGATGCAGAGAATGGGCACCGGGCATTCGTTGGCCACCAGCGCCGCCGCCAGCGCGCCGCCAATGGCCGACCCGCCCATGCCCAGCACGACCACCTGCCGGACCCGCCGGTATTCCTCCGGCAAGGAGAAGTCCTGTACAAGGTGCCAGGCATCAGCACAGTGGACCGGCAGTTCAGCGATGCGGTCCCGCATCCGCTGCGGGTCTCCGTCCTCGTAGAGATTCGGGTCGTCCAGATTGACCATATTTTGTTTTCCCTCCTTGTAGAATTTGCCGCGGGCGCGGGGAACAAAGTCATCTGTTTTTCTCCGCGCCCTCTGCGTTCTCCGCAATGAGAAATTCGTAGACTTTCCGTCGCGGCCAGCCGGAGAGAGCAGCGACCTGGCGCGCGGCCTGGGCGGGCGACGCTCCGGCCTTCAGCCGTTCCTCCAGCGCTGCGCGGACTCTGGCTTCGTCCCATCGCTCCTCCTCCGGCGCTCCGCCGATGACCAGAGTAAATTCCCCCCGGGGCTCCCTGTCCGCAAAATGAGCCCGCGCGCCGCTGACCGTCCCCCGCCAGACCTCCTCAAACATTTTGGTCAGTTCCCGGCAGACCGCAATGGGCCGGTCGCCCAGAACGGCCTCCAGGTCCGCCAACGATTCCTGGAGCCGGTGGGGGGCCTCAAAAGCGACCAGTGTCCAGCGTACCCCGGCCAACTCGGCCAGCAGTGCCCTTCGTTCCGATGCTCGTCGGGGCAGGAACCCCACGTACAGAAACCGGTCGGTGGGCAGGCCGGAGAGGACCAGCGCGGTAACCAGCGCGGTCGGGCCTGGCACAGCAGTGACCGGAAAGCCCCGCTCCAGCGCCGCCCGCACCAGTTCGTAACCCGGGTCGGAAAGGCCCGGCATCCCCGCCTCGGAGACCAGCGCCACGTCCCCCTCCTCCAGTTGGCGCAGGATGCGCCCCGTCTTTTGCCGCCAGTTCCCCTCAAAGTAACTGGTCACCGGTGTGGAGATGCCGTAGTGAGCCAGCAACAGGTGCGCCGTGCGGGTGTCTTCCGCCGCGATCAGGGCGACCTCCTTCAGGACCCGCAATGCCCGAAGGGTAATATCTTCCAAGTTGCCGATGGGGGTCGCGACAAGGTAAAGAGTGCCCATACGTGCCGAGTATTTCGTTACTGTTCTCTGAATGACACCATTGCCTGAGGGCAAGTCTCAGGAAGGGTAACAGCAATCGCCGCCGAGAGGGGCGGGTAGACCCGACGGGCATCCGGGGAATGGAGTTGGACGTACCAGAGCCCATAGGCGTCTCTGGGGAGAGGGGCCTGCCAGCGTCCGGACTGGTCGGAGAAGAGAATCCAATCGTCCGTATTCTGCATTTCGGCCCCCGTTGTCCAGAGGTGGACTGGGTATCCCTCCATTCCGTGCCCCTCCCGGTCCAGGACAACGCCGACCAGCATGGGCCGGCAGTCCGACGTCTCGCTGACTGGACCGATCTCTATTGTTGCCGTGAAGGGAAAAGCGGACTCTGGTGTCGGCGTCAGCGTGGCCGGACGCAGGGCCATCGGGGTGGGAAAGGGAGTGGGCGTGGGCATCGGCGTCGGCGTCATCGCCACCGTCGCCGTCGGCGAGGGACGGGCTGTCGGCGGCGGGAACGGGTTCAGCGCGGAGGTCGGCTCCAGAGCAATCAGCAGGTAAAGGACGAGCACCGCGCCTGTCGCCAGCAACAGAATCGCTGCAAGGGCATTTAAGATGGTGGCTTTCGTGCTCCGCACTCCGTTTCCGTGCTCCTTGTGCTCCGCGAGCGGTTACCGATTCCTCCACTCCTCCCAGTTCAGGGTACAGGTGATGTAGCCCAGAGAGCGGGTGGCCCAATCTCCCAACTGGACCTGAATCCAGTCTGAGACTGGGCGGAAGGTGCCGTCCGGGCTGGGATATTTGTCGTAGATGCGCACCCGGATGTCCAGCGCCCGGTACGCCGATGGGTCGCAGACCCGCTCCCAGGCCGCACTGCTCTCGTACATTAGGTTGTAGCGGGCATCCGCCCCGGCCACCTGGTCCAGTGTCTCCGGGATCCCCGGGCAGTTTACCGCCACGTGGTAGCCGGGCAATGGGTTTCCGTCCAGGTCTTGCAGATGCCCCGCCACCCCCGACCAGGGTATGCCGTAGAGATTGGCTCGGTATGTTACCTCGCAGGTGAAGGGGTAGGGCGCGCGAGTGGCGCGAGGCGTGGGTGTCGCCGTGGGCGGCCAGGTGGGCGTCGGCGAGGGGGTCTGGGTCGGTGTACGGGTGGACGTGGGTGAGGGAATGGGCGTCGCGGTGGGCGTCGCCGTCGGCGTCCAGGTGGGCGGCAGGACCGGCGTGAAAGTTGCAGTGGGTGTCGGCGTAGTCCTTGCCGGGCGCGCCGGTCCCCCGGGCGGCGGAAATGGATTGAAGGGCACATACGGGTTGATCAGGATGACCAGGTAGGCCAGCAGCAGAAGCCCCGTCAAGCCCAGAAACAAGAGGCTCAACTGGTTAAAGATAGAAGACCCGCGCACGTTCCGCTCCTGTTTCACTCATCTCTCGCGTTTCCCGTTTTCCGCTTCCCGCATCTCGCTTCCTGTACTTCCCCCATCCCATCACTCCGCAAACCGCTCAATGACCGCCTGGTTCCAGAGGCTCTCCAGCCACTGTCGGACTGCCCGGTCCTGCAACAACTGGCGATGTTCCGGACTGATGGGCTCGTCCTGCTTCCGCTCCAGGGTCTGGACGATGTGGTAGCCGAACTGGCTCTGGACAACCGGGCCGACCTGTCCGGCCTGCAGGCTGAAGGCGACCTCTTCCACTTCCGGCGCCAGCAGGACGCCGCGCGGGAACCAGCCCAGGTCACCGCCGGCGTCGCGAGTGCTTTCGTCCTGCGAGTAGGTTCGGGCTAGTTGGGCGAAGTCGGCTCCGGCCTGAATCTGGCCCAGCAGCGCCTCTGCCCGCTCCCGCGTGTCCACCAGAACGTGACGGGCATGGACTTGCTCAGCCCGCTCGGGCACCGTTGCCTGGACATGCTCCAGCACTCGTGCCCGCAGGAGTTCCGCCCGTAATTGTACCTGTAAATCCTGCAGCGTCATCCCGCTCTGCTCCAGACGCTCCTGGAAAACTTCCTGGCTTCCGGCGTCCTGGACCAGTTGGGCAATGGCGGCCTGGACTTCTTCGTCGCTGACGGTGATGCCCATTCCGGCAGCGGCCTGCTCTATGAGCACCTGTTCTATCATCCACTCCAGAATCTGTGCCCGCATCCGGCGGAGTTGCTCCTGTCCTTTGGGACTGGCGATATCTACGCCGGAAGCGGCCAGCGCATGCTGGTACTGGGCCACCTGCCGCTCATAGTCCACCAGATAGATGGGTTGACCGTTGACCCGCGCGGCCAGCGGGCGCTCCGGCGTGGGTGTGGATAGCGGCGCCGTGGGGGCCGGCGTAGGCGAGGGCATACTTTGCGCTGGGCCTGCTGGCGGTGACATCGTACAGGCTCCCAGTAACAAGAGCAGGAAGACGGGAAGAAGAGTTCGCTTCATGAGCATGCTCCGTGAATTCGTGATCCGTGAATCCGTGAAATCTGTGAAATCCGTGAATCCGTGAAATCTGTGAAATCCGTGGTTTCCCGTGTTCTATGATATTTTAGCCCGATAAGGCGAGAATGCAAGGAGCCCGCGTTCTTTCACGTAAAATGTTACCGGATGCTATACGGTCACCCAAAGAAAATGTTACCGGGAGGTCAGTATGCATCCGGAGGAACAGATGAACTTCGCCTGTTCTCTCTGCCGGGGGCGATGCCAGGGGTAACCGAGAACGTCTTTGAGACTCTGGATCTGCCATCGGGCCTGCCAGAAGAGCTCCTTGCCCCGGTAACATTATCATTTGACTTGACGCGATTCACAGAATACGTCGCGACATGGGCCTCACAACCTGAATTGACGTTCCGGCCATTCCGGTGTATCATAAAGCCCTAATGGAGGAGCATCCGCGAATTAAAGTGGCGCCGTCCATCCTGGCCGCTGACTTCACCCACCTGGCCGATGCGGTGGTGGAGGCGGAAGCAGCGGGCGCGGACTACATCCACGTAGACGTTATGGACGGCCAGTTTGTGCCCAATCTCACCGTCGGGCCGCCGGTGGTGGCCGCGATCCGCCGGGTTACCCGGTTGCCGCTGGACGTCCACCTGATGATGGTCCAGCCGGAGCGGCATCTGCGGGCCTTTGCTGATGCCGGCGCGGACATCCTGACGGTACAGGTAGAGGCCTGCCTCCACCTGCACCGGGTGCTGCAAACCATTCGCGCGCTGGGGATGCGGGCCGGGGTAGCGCTGAATCCGGCCACTCCGCCGGTGATGATCAGCCAGGTGTTGACCGATCTGGACCTGGTGCTGGTGATGACGGTCAACCCGGGCTTCAGCGGGCAGGTTTTTATCCCGACGATGGTCCCGAAAATTGCTGAGGTGCGGCAGATGCTGGATGAGGCCGGGAGCGCGGCCGAACTGGAAGTGGATGGGGGGATCAATCCGGAGACGGCGCCGCTGGCGGTGCGGGCCGGCGCGCGGGTGCTGGTGGCCGGAAAGGGGATTTACGGTGCCGGAGTGGGGGTAGAGGCAGCCATCTGCGCGCTGCGGGAGTCGGCATTAAAAATATAACCGCAAAGAACGCAAAACTTTTTGCGTCCTTTGCGGTTGACCCTAAGCGCTCTTGCTCAGCGAGCGCAGGCAGCGGGTGCAGACCCAGAGCCGACGGGTCTGCCCGCTCAGGGTGATGCGCACCCGATGAACATTAGCGTCAAAGCGGCGCTTGGTGGCCCGGTTGGAGTGGCTCACATTGTGCCCGAACTGGGCGCCCTTACCGCAGATATCACACTTTGCCATCCGTGCCTCCTTCAGAATCCGCGTTCACTCACTATGAGAACGCGGCGCAATCATACCACAGGAGTGGGTTTTGTGCAAATACCGAGAGGACAAGAAAAAAGCAAAGGGGAGTGAGGATGAAACAGACGCTTCAACCTAAGGGCCGGATAGAGGTTTCTGCGAACGCTATTGCCAGTCTGGTCCACCAGGCCGTTACTTCGTCGTACGGCATTGTGGGCACGGTCCCGAAGAACCTGGCGACAGGCATTGTTGATGCTCTCTCCGGTGGGGCTCACCGGGGCGTCGTCATCCAGATACGGGACGGGAAAGTCGTCATCCACCTCTATGTTGTGGTGGAGTATGGGACGCGCATTGCTGCTGTGGCCCGTAGTGCCATGAACGTAGTCAAGTACACGGTGGAGAAAAGTTTGGGTATGCCCGTGGAGGAGGTGAACGTCCACGTGGAAAAGATTCGCATTTCGGATCTGGATTGAGGGGAGAGTTGCGGTGACGGATGCAATCGTTGTAGATGGAGAACGGTTCAAACGGCTGGTCTACGCCGGTCTGGTCTGGCTGCGGCAACACCAGGAAGAGATCAACGCTCTTAACGTTTTCCCGGTGCCCGACGGCGATACCGGTACCAATATGGTGTTGACGATGCAATCGGCCTGGGATGAAGTGGCCGGTGTGGACGAGAACAATGTGGGTAAAGTAGCCCACCGAGTGGCCCACGGCGCGCTGATGGGAGCGCGGGGCAACTCCGGTGTCATCCTCTCCCAGGTATGGCGCGGGATGGCCCGCTACCTGGATAACAAAGAATGGCTGACGGCCTCTGACCTGGCGGCCGCGCTGGAAGAAGGGGTTCGGACCGCCTATAGAGGAGTCATCCGCCCGGTGGAGGGCACCATTCTGACGGTGGCGCGGGAGGCCGCCGAGGAGGCCACTCAGGCCGCGGCGCGCACGACCGATGTCAGTGTCGTGCTGGAACGGGCGGTCCGACGGGCCTGGGATGCTCTCTCCCGCACTCCGGACCTGTTGCCGGTTCTGGCGGAAGCGGGAGTGGTGGATGCTGGCGGGCAGGGGCTCTGTGTAATTCTGGAGGGGATGACGCGGGCTTTGCGGGGAGAGTTGATCGGCGAACCGGCGGCAGTGGCGGCTGCCATCTCGGGCCCGGCGTTCGCCGCCGAGGCGGTGCCTGAGGAGGAGTACGGCTACGATGTCCAGTTCCTCATCGTCGGGCAGAACCTGGATGTGGAGGCCATCCGGCGGGATATAGACGCGATGGGCGCCTCCGCGCTGGTCGTCGGGGATGCGGAGATCGTCAAGGTTCACGTTCACGTCCCGGACCCAGGGGTTCCGCTCAGTTACGCCGTCCGGATGGGCTCCCTGCGGGATGTGGTGGTGGAGGACATGCAGGCCCAGTACCAGGAGTTTGTCCGTGCGCGGGAGCCGGCGCGGCCCGCGATAGCGACGGCTGTCTCGGGGGCGCCGCCGCGCGAGGTCGGCGTGGTCGCCGTCGCCGCTGGGGATGGTCTGGAGAAAGTCTTCCTGAGCCTGGGCGCGTCCGCTATCATCCCTGGCGGTCAGACGATGAACCCCAGCACCGAGGAAATCCTGCGCGTGGTGGAGAGCATACCCACGCCGAAGGTGGTCATCCTGCCCAATAATGGCAACATCATCCTGGCGGCCCGGCAGGCCCAGGAACTCAGCCAGAAAGAGGTCGCAGTGGTGCCCACCCGGAGCATCCCGCAGGGCGTTGCGGCGCTTCTGGTCTTCAACCACCAGGCCGATCTGAAGGAGAACGCCGAAGCGATGACCCGCGCAGCGGAAGAGGTCCGCACTGGGGAGGTGACGACAGCGACCCGGGACGCGAAACTGAACGGGGTCACGGTGCGACAGGGGCAGATCATCGGCCTGCAGGATGACCAGTTAGTCGTCTCAGGGGAGACGGTGGATGAGGTGGTGGAGATACTGCTGGAGCGGATGGGCGTGGCTGATCTGGAAATCGTCACCCTGTATTATGGAGCAGGGGTCTCCCAGGAGGAGGCAGAGGCACTGGCGGCCCGTCTCCAGGAGGAGTATCCCGACCAGAGTTTTGAGGTCGTCTACGGCGGACAGCCGCACTATTTCTATATCCTTTCCGCAGAGTAGGATGATGGTGTCAGATGAATCCTGCGCTGCAGACGAGGAGGTGTCGTGGCGTCTGTACGAGTGGTCACCGACGGCGACGCGTATTTGCCCGCGGCCTGGACGCGGGATATGGACATCACCGTTGTCCCGCTCACTGTTCGGGTTGGAGATGAGGTCTATCGGGACCGGGACGGTTCGCGGAACGAAATCCTGCTGGACCAGATGGCCCAGGAGCGGGTCCGTCCGATGGTCGTTGGGCCGACGGTGGAGGAATTGGAGGAGGTCTATGCCCGGTTGAGCCGGACGACCGATGCCATCCTCTCTATTCACTCCTCTGGACCGCTGAGCCCGATCGTGGAAAACGCCCGTCAGGCGGCGATGGCGTTTCTCGGTCGGTGCGATATTATGGTGATGGATTCCCAATGCATCTCCTTCGGCCTGGGGATCCTGGTGCGGGAAGCGGCCCGGATGGCCCGGGCCGGCTACTCGCTGGGCCAGATTGTCCGCCAGATCCGGGGGATGATCCCCCATATCTATGTGGTGATGTTCACCGATTCGCTGGATTATCTTCAGCGCAGCGGGCGCATCAGTCGTTCTCAGTGTATTCTGGGGAAGATGCTGGGTATCCGGCCCTTTCTGTCTATGGAAGAGGGGGAGATTATCCCGATGGAGAAGGTCCGCAGCCGGGAGAAAGGGCTGGATAAACTGGTGGAGTTCGCTGGCGAGTTTTTGCGAGTCCAGGAAATGACCGTTTTGCAACCGGTCTCCTATCCCACCAACGAGACGGCGATCCTGCAGGAACGGCTGGGGGTGATGTTCCCGAAGGTCGCGCCGTTTCCCATACTGGTCTACGGTCCGGTGCTGGCATCCCATGTCGGCCCGGATGGGGTAGGGTTGATTGTGTATGAGGGGATGGGGGAGGAATAGATGACCCCGCGCATCCGCATTCTTACTGACAGCACGTCCGATGTGCCGCCCGAATTGGCTCGCCAACTGAACATCACCGTCGTTCCGGCATACGTCCAGATAGAAGGCCAGAGCCTGCGGGATGGGGAGCAGATCACCCGCGAGGAGTTCTACCGGCGGTTGCCCTCGCTGACGAAAGTGCCCACCACTGCCGTTCCGTCGGTCTATGAGTTCGCGGCCGCGTTCCGGAGCCTGGTCGGGCAGGCCGACGAGGTGATCGTCATTCCACTGGCGAGCACGCTCAGCAGCATGATTTCTGTCGCAGAACTGGGGGCCCGGGAGGTGCCGGAATTGAAGGTCCATTTTGTGGACTCCCAGCAACTGGCGATGGGCATCGGCTGGCAGGTCATTATGGCCGCCGAGGCCGCAGCCCAGGGGACCAGCGCGCCCGAAATCCTGGCCATGCTGGAGGACGTCCGGCCGCGCATCCGTCTCCTGGCGGTGCTGGATACGGTCAAGTATCTGGTTCACAGCGGACGGGTCTCCTGGGCGAAGGGGTTCGCCGCCCGGTTGCTGGATATCAAGCCGCTGATTGAGTTCCGCCAGGGGGAAGCCGTTCTGGTGGGGCAGGTGCGCACCCGCCGCCGGGCGATGGAGCAACTCCTGGAGATGCTGCAGGGGTTGGGCTCGCTGGAGCGGCTGGCAGTGATCCACTCCTGCGCGCCCGATTGGGAGCCGTTCCACGCCCGCGTTCAGGCCCTCTTCCCGGATATGGAGGTCCCCGTCAGCGAAATCGGGCCCGTCATCGGCACCCACATCGGTCCTGCTGCTCTGGGAATAGCGGTGATTCTGGGTCGTTGAGAGAATCTGTATGCCTACACCTGTTGACACTCTGAAAAACATTCTTCTTCTGGAGAAAAGAGACCACGATTGCAGAGACCGGGCCGTCATCGGGGGACTGGCCCGGTTTGCCGATACCTGGTTGCGGGATGCGGGCCGTACCTTTGGCCCTGAGGCGACGGCCTGGGTGGGCGAAATCGCTCAGCGGCTGCGGGATTATAGCGCCCGTGCTCCCCAGGAGCGGCCGCAGGCTCTGGAGGAACTGCTGCGGCTGCTGGAGGCCGGCCCTCAGAAAATGCCGGTGGAGCCTACGCCTCACCTCTCCGTTGAGGAGCCGACCGTCTCCCTGCCCGGGGAACCGTCGGCTGGCGCGCTGGCCGAACCGGCCCCTGCCCCCCCGGCCCCACCAGCCCGGCCCCGCGCGCCCGAGCGGCGCCCCTCACCCCCCTCCACTGAGGAGCCTTCGGGCCTGAAAGCCCCGCTCACCGCCATCCGGGGCGTGGGCTCCAAACAGGCCGAACGGCTGGCCCGCCTGGGCCTGCGGACCATCCGGGACGTCCTCTATTTCTTCCCTCGCCGCTATGATGACTACTCCTGCCTCAAGCCCATCAATCGGCTGGAGTACGGTGAGGAGGTCACCATCATCGCCCGCGTCTGGGAGGCCGGGGCGCGGGAGAGCCGCAGCGGGATGCCCATTTTCAAGGCCATCCTGACCGACGGCACCGGCTTCATTGAAGCCACCTGGTTCAACCAGCCCTTCCTGAGCGAACGCATCCGCCCCGGGCAGCAGATTGTCGTCAGCGGGCGGGTGGATGAGTACCTGGGCCATCTCTGCTTCACTTCCCCCGAGTGGGAGCCCCTTCAGCCCGAACTTCTCCACACCGGGCGACTGGTCCCCGTCTATCCTCTCACCGAAGGGGTCAATGCCAAATGGTTGCGGCAGATGGTCCATCGGACGGTGGAGTACTGGGCGCCGCGCCTGCCGGACCACCTGCCGCCTGCTCTGCGGGAGGAGTACGGCCTGGTGGACCTGAGCACTGCGCTGCAGCAGGTCCATTTTCCCGATGACCAGAAGGCGCTGGAGAAGGCCCGCTACCGGCTGGCCTTTGACGAACTCTTCATTTTCCAGTTGGGCGTCCTGCGTCAGCGGTACATCTGGCGCTCCGTCCCCGGGCAGCCGCTGCCAGTGGACTCCGCTATGCTGGAGGCGCTCCTGCAGAGCCTGCCCTTCTCGCTGACGGGCGCTCAGCGGCGGGTGCTGAACCACATCGTTGCCGACATCGCCTCTTCCTACCCGATGAACCGTCTCCTTCAGGGTGATGTCGGATCGGGCAAGACGGTGGTGGCGGCGGTGGCGATGGCCCTGGCAGTGGCTGCAGGTGCTCAAGCGGCCCTTATGGCCCCTACGGAGATTTTGGCCGAACAGCACTACCGCACTTTCTCCAACCTCTTCGCTCGCTTCCCCGGCAAGCCCATCCAGGTCCGTCTGCTCACCGGTAGCGTCACCGGCGCGGAGCGGGAGGCCATCTACGCTGGCCTGGCCGGCGGCTCCGTAGACGTGGCCGTGGGTACCCATGCCCTGATCCAGGAGTCCGTCATCTTCCGCAACCTGGCCCTGGTGGTCATTGACGAGCAGCACCGCTTCGGGGTCCGGCAACGGGCGGCGCTGCGGCAGAAGGGATACAATCCCCACCTGCTGGTGATGACGGCCACGCCCATCCCCCGCTCCCTCCAGTTGACCCTCTGGGGCCACCTGGACGTCTCGGTCATAGACGAGATGCCGCCGGGCCGCCAGCCTGTCACCACGCGCGTTCTTATGCCCCGGGAGCGGGAGCGAGCCTACGCCTTCGTCCGCAGCCAGGTGGCGAAGGGCCGTCAGGCGTTCATCATTTGCCCGCTGGTGGAGGAATCAGAGAAGATTGAGGCGAAGGCCGCCGTGGAGGAGTACGAGCGGCTCCGGCGGGATGTCTTCCCCGACCTGCGCCTGGGTCTCCTGCACGGGCGGATGAAGGGCGATGAGAAGGATGCCGTTATGAGCGCGTTCGCCCGGGGGGAACTGGACATCCTGGTGGCGACGTCGGTGGTGGAGGTGGGGATTGACGTCCCCAACGCCACGGTGATGCTGGTGGAGGGAGCCGAACGGTTCGGCCTGGCCCAACTGCACCAGTTCCGGGGCCGGGTCGGTCGGGGCGAGCACCCCTCTTACTGCCTGCTGGTGGCTGAATCCGCCTCCGCCGAGGCGGAGGAGCGACTGCGGGCTGTGGAGGCCACCACCGACGGCTTCGTCCTGGCCCAGAAGGACCTGGAACTGCGCGGGCCCGGCGAGTTTCTGGGCACCCGTCAATCCGGCATGCCGGATCTGAAGATGGCCTCCATCGCCGACCTGCGGCTTCTGGAGCGGGTGCGGGAGGCCGCCGCGCGCTTCCTGGAGGCTGACTCCTCTCTGGAACAGCCAGAGCATCGCTTGCTGGCCCGTCGGGTGGAGGACCTCTGGGCCTCTGGTGAGGGAGAAGTCAGTTGAATGGAAGCGAGCCCCGAATTCACGAGTAATAGGAGATATTTTATGTGTCGCGCCCTCTACCCCGGCACCTTTGACCCCATCCACCTCGGTCACATAGACATCGCTATCCGCGCGGCAACAATCTTTGATGACCTGGTTGTGGGCATTTATGACCGTCCGTCTAAAAGTTTACTCTTCACTTTGGAGGAGCGAATAGAACTGGCCCGGGAGGCCCTGAGGGCAGTGCCGAACGTCCAGGTCCTTCCGTACGGCGAACTGACGGCGGAATTCGCCCGCCGCATCAACGCCAAAGTGATCGTCCGGGGCCTGCGGGTGGTCAGCGATTTTGAGTGGGAGTACCAGATGTCTCTGACCAACCGACAAATTGCTCCGGAGATAGAGTTTGTCTGCCTGATGACCCGACAGGAGCATGCGTTTCTCAGTTCCAGTATTCTGAAAGAGGTGGCGCTCCTGGGCGGCGACGTGACCCAAATGGCTCCGCCCAACGTGGTCACCGCTCTGGCCCGCAAGCGCGCCGAACTGGAGCGCCAGCGAGGCCCCGTCCCTCTGGTTTCTCTGAGAGACTGACGGCGAGGTGGAATATGGACATCCTGCACCTGGTGGACCGGCTGGAAGAGACGGTGAGGAAGAGCCGCCGATTGTTCTTTTCCCCGATTCGTCTGGTGGACGAGCGGCGGATACTGGCGCTGGTGGAGCAGATGCGCATTTCTATCCCCGAAGAGGTGCGCCGCGCCCAGCGGGTCAATCAGGAGCGGGAGCGCATCCTGGCTCAGGCGCGCGAAGAGGCGGAGCGGCGGGTCCGGGAGGCCGAGCAGCGAGCAGCAGAACTGATGGCTGACCATGCCATCGTCCGCGCCGCCGAGGCCCGGGCCGCTGCCATCCGTGAGCAGGCGGAGCGGGAGGTGACCACTCTCCGCCGCGAGGCCGATGAGTACGTCTTCGGCGTCCTCTGCCAACTGGAAGAGGAACTCCACCGCGCCCTGCGCGTCGTGGAGAACGGTCTGCGCAAACTGCAAAAGGACGAAATAGGGGGCACAGGCTAATGGACATGAAGCCCATCTGCCTGCTTCATTTTGCCGACTTGCATGTCGGGATGGAGAACTATGGGCGTCTGGACCCCGCCATCGGCGTCCACAGCCGGGTGCGGGATTTCCTGGACCGGCTGGACGAAGTGGTGGAGTACGCCCTGAACCACGGGGCCGATCTGGTCCTCTTTGCCGGCGACGCCTATAAAACTCGTGACCCGAACTCCACCTACCAGCGGGCCTTTGCCCGGCGGGTCAAGCGGCTGGCCGATGCCGGTATTCCCGTCGTCCTTCTGGTGGGCAATCACGACCTGCCCACTATGCCCCAGCGGGCCTCCAGCGTGGATATCTTCCATACGCTGGCTGTCCCCAACGTCTACGTGGGCCGGGAAGAGGGCCTGCTCCGCATTCCCACCCGGCGCGGCCTCGTGCAGGTGGCCGTTGTTCCCTTCCCGGTGCGGCAGCGGCTCCTGACGCACGAGGAGTTTCGCGGGCTCTCGCTGGAGCAACTGGATGAGGCGCTGCGGCGTATCGTCACCGAGAACATCCAGGCCCTGGCCCGCCAGGTGGACCCGACCCTTCCGGCGGTCCTGGTGGCCCACCTCAGCGTCTCCGGCGCGACCTACGGCTCCGAGCGCGGGGTGATGATTGGACGGGATACGGTGGTCTCCCTCTCCGCCCTGGCGGACCCCGCCTGGGACTACGTTGCGCTGGGCCACATCCACAAGCATCAGAGCCTCAACGGCGACGGATACCCGCCAGTGGTCTATTCCGGCAGCCTGGAGCGGATAGATTTCGGCGAGGAGCGGGAGCCCAAGGGCTTCTGCTGGGTGCAATTGCGGCGCGGGGAGACCACCTGGCAGTTTGTGGAGGTGATGGCCCGCCGGTTCATCACCCTCCGGGCCGACCTGCGGGCGGAGGCGGACCCGCTGGGAGCGCTTGCGCGCGCCGTCGCCGCCCACGACTTGCGGGATGCGGTAGTGCGCGTGGAGATAAAACTGCGCCCCGAGCAGGAGCGGCTGGTCCGGGACGTGGAAATCCGCCCCCTGCTGGCGGAGGCGGCCTTCATCGGCTCTATCAGCCGGGAGGTGGAGCGTCCGGCGCGCCTGCGCCTGGGCACCCTCCGCCCGGAGGAACTGACCCCGCCGCAACTGCTGGAGCGCTACCTGGAGGCGAAGGGGGTATCCAGAGAGCGCCGCCACGACCTTCTCACCGCGGCCCAGGAGATTTTTGGCGCGGAGGGGTGAACGGGGGGCGCGGGATGGTCGGAGCAACCTGGTTCCGGCAGGCCGACTGCGGCCGGAAGGCCCGCCGGTGCGCACCGGGCAGTGATGGGGGTGTTCTTCTATTCGGGGGAAGATAAGGAGACTTATGGACATTCCGGCGCTTGTTGGCGATATCGTGAAGTTCCTGGCTCCCTTTCTGCCCTATCTGGTCAAGGTAGGGGAGAAGGCTGCCGAGAAGATGGGGGAGCATCTGGGTGAGCAGGTCCCGGAGTTGGCTCGAGAAATTTGGAATCGGCTGCGGGGACGTTCGGCAGTGGAGCAAGCCGCGCGGGATGTGGCGGCAATGCCCGCCGATGCGGATGCCCAGGCGTCCCTGCGCCTGCAACTGAAGAAACTCCTGGCCGAGGACGCCGCGCTGGCCCAGGAACTGGCTCGCCTCTGGGAGAGTGCCCCTGCTGAGACCCGCACCGTAATTGCCAGCGGCGATCGCGCTGTTGCCATTGGCGGCAACGCGACCGGAAACATCATCGTCACTGGCAACAGCAACCGAATCGGATAGCATTGCTGGAGGAGGAGATGGCGGCAGGAGCGTCGCGGAGCGACGCCTTCACCCCGGCCAGTGGGCAGGGGGCTGTTGCTATCGGTGGCGATGCCCGTGAGATGATTATTGTCACGGGGAACGGCAACACGATCTCCCTGACCCGGCAGGGAACCTTTGCTTTCCACCTGCTGGACGACAATTTCCGCCAGAGCCAGCGAAAGCGGGCGCCCGCCGCCTTCTACGATGGTACCCGCCCCAACTGGGCCAACATCGCCCAGAAAGACGATGCCCCTCGCAACCTGTATCAGGACCTCAGGCAGTTCGCCACCGCCACCGACCTTCCGGCCCAGCGAATCGGCATCATCCTGGGGCTGGCTGGGGAGGGCAAGACGACTCTCCTGATGCGCCTGGTTTGGGACCTGGCCGAAGCCGGCTACCCCGTCCTCTGGCGCCACAGCGGTACCGTATTCTCCCATTGCCAGATGCCCTTGAGCGGGGAGCGCCCTCTCATCCTCTGCTTTGACCAGGCTGACACAGAGGAGGAACTGCCTCAACTCCTCAACGACCTCCATGACATCGGCCTGCCGTTTGTCGTGCTGTGCAGCGCTCGCCTGCACGAGTGGCGGGCTGCGGGCCTGGAGGGCCGACTGCGCGCCGTGGCCCATTTCCAGCCCTTCCGCCTGGGGCTGATGGACCGCCAGGAGGTGGAGGACCTGCTATCCAAACTGGAGGAGGTCGACAAACTGGACCGCCTGGCCGATCTGCGCCCCGAGGAGCGGGTGCGCCACTTCCTGGATCGCCAAAAGGCTGCCGGTCAGTTGCTCCCCGCCCTTCTCACTGCCCGCTACGGTATGGCCGATTTCTCTCACTTTGTCCTTTCTGTTCTGGAGCGGGTGCGCCAATGGCCAGATGGCGAGTTTCTCCTGAGGGGCCATGCGCTCATCAGCGCCGTTCATCGCTTCGGCTTCTGGCTGGGGCGGGACCTTCTGGCTGAGGCGTTGGGGAAGAGGCCCGAAGACCTTCACACTTTGCTGGGGCGGTTGGAAGGGGAACTGCTGGAGGTGACCGAGGCGGACCAGCAGCGGCTCTACACCCGCCACCCCGTCATCGCCGAGGAGGCCTTTCGCCAGGCCACCGGCCATCGGATGGTTCCGGAGGCGAAATTTCTCTACCAGACCCTGTTCCGTGCTCTGGGGGACTACCTGCAGGCCCATCTGCGGGATCCCCAGCGCAAGTTGTGCACCCTGCTGCCGTTGGCGCTGAAGCGCCGGGGGGAGTACGAGGAGGCCCGTTCCCTCTTCCGATTGGCCGCCGAGGCCGACCCGACGCATGCTGCGACCTGGCAGGCCTGGGCGCTGATGGAGAGGGAGTCGGGCAACACCGAGGAGGCCCGCCGCCTCTTCCGGCAGGGGGTCCAGGCCGACCCGACCAGTGCACCGACTTGGCAGGCCTGGGCGCTGATGGAGAGGGAGTTGGGGGAGTACGAGCGGGCGCGGGAGTTGTTTGCGCAGGGCACCCAGGCCGACCCGACGCACGCACCGACCTGGCAGGCCTGGGCGCTGATGGAGAAGGGGTTGGGCAAGACCGAGGAGGCTCGCCGTCTCTTCCGGCAGGGGGTCCAAGCCGACCCGACCAGTGCACCGACTTGGCAGGCCTGGGCGCTGATGGAGAAGGGGTTGGAGGAGTACGACCGGGCGCGGGAGTTGTTTGCGCAGGGCACAAAGGCCGACCCGACCAGTGCACCGACTTGGCAGGCCTGGGCGCTGATGGAGAGGGAGTTGGGGGAGTACGAGCGGGCGCGGGAGTTGTTTGCGCAGGGCACCCAGGCCGACCCGACGCACGCACCGACCTGGCAGGCCTGGGCGCTGATGGAGAAGGAGTTGGGCAACACCGAGGAGGCCCGCCGCCTCTTTCGGCAGGGGGTCCAAGCCGACCCGACCAGTGCACCGACCTATCAGGCCTGGGCGCTGATGGAGAAGGGGTTGGGCAAGACCGAGGAGGCCCGCCGTCTCTTCCGGCAGGGGGTCCAGGCTGACCCGACGCACGCACCGGTCTATCAGGCCTGGGCGCTGATGGAGAAGGGGTTGGGGGAGTACGAACGGGCGCGGGAGTTGTTTGAGCAGGGCACAAAGGCCGACCCGACCAGTGCACCGACTTGGCAGGCCTGGGCGCTGATGGAGAAGGAGTTGGGCAAGACCGAGGCGGCTCGCCGTCTCTTCCGGCAGGGAGTTCAGGCCGACCCGACCAGTGCAGCGACCTATCAGGCCTGGGCGCTGATGGAGGCCCAGCAGGTGGACCCCCGGCGGGCCCTGGAACTCCTGGACGAAGGTCTCTCCCGCGCCAGGGAGCCGCGCGGCCGCGCGCTGCTGCTCTCCACCCGTGGCGGCACGCTGGCCCGTTTGAAGCGCTTTTCGGAAGCGGAAGAAGCCTTTCACCAGGCGCTGGCCCTGGACGAGGCCAACCCTCTCACCCACTACCACTATGCGATGGACGTTCTGGCCCCGCAGGGGCGGCGGGAGGAGGCCTGCCGGCATCTCCGGCGCGCGCTGCAACTGCGCCCGCACCGCGCCCGGGACCGTCGGCGGATAGAAGAGGCCCTGCGGCAACTGGGCTGTGAGGGACCGTCCCCCGCTGCGCGAGGGTGAAGGGGCAACGTTTGTGCTGGCACAGGCAGGCCTTTGAGTCCCCCTTGTATCCCCCGCTACTTGCGCATGTCGGCGATCCGTGGTAAAACCAACTTGGCTCATCCCGAATCCGTATGTACACTGTCATCCTTGTCCCCTCCACCAGCCACGCCATTCGCGCGGAGAAAATCTTGCGGGAGGCGGGCATAGAGTGCAAACTCATCCCCGTCCCCCGTCACCTCAGTTCTGATTGCGGCGTCTGCGTTCGCGTCCCGCAATCGGCCCGGGAGGCTGCCTGCGCCGCCCTGGACCAGGCCCGCCTGGACATAGAAGGCATCCACGACCTCTAATCTTCCGTTCCTATTCTATGCTTTGTGTTCCGGAGGCCCAATGAATGACTTTCTGTTTCCCGAATCTCTGGACGACCTGGACCCGGCTGTTGCCCATCTCATTGACCTGGAGGAGGAGCGACAGGCCCGCAAATTGATTATGATTCCCTCGGAAAGTTACACCCCGCGCGCGGTGCGGGAGGCGCTGGGTTCGGTGTTTACCAATATTTACGCCGAGGGCTATCCCCTCCCCGAAACCCGCTGGATGAGGGAGGATCAGATTCTGGACTACGAGGCGCATATGGCCTTCTATCGGCGCTACGGCGACCTGCGCTACTATATGGGCGTGGAGTACGCCGATGTCGCCGAAGCGCTGGCCCGCCGCCGCTGCGCCGAAGCCTTCGCCACCGAGACCGTTCCCGCGGACCGCATCTACGTCAACGTCCAGCCCCTCTCCGGCGCGCCCGCCAACATCGCCGTCTACGAGGCGCTCCTCAAGCCGGGAGATGTCATCCTGAGCATGAGCCTGACCCATGGCGGCCACCTCACCCACGGCGCGCCCGCTAACGTCTCCGGCCAGCGCTATCGGGCCGTCTTCTACGGCGTGGACCCCCGCACCGAACTGATAGACTACGACCAGATAGAGGCACTGGCGCAGGAGCACCGTCCCCGCATCATCGTCGCCGGGTATACTTCCTACCCGCGCGTCCCCGATTGGGCCAAGTTCCGGGAGATTGCGGATCAGGTCGGCGCCTATCTGCTGGCGGATATTGCGCACGTGGCCGGGATGGTCGCTGCCGGAGCCTACCCCAGCCCGCTGGGCTATGCCCACGTCGTCACTTTTACCACCCATAAGACCCTCTGCGGGCCGCGCGGCGCCTGTATCCTGACCACCGACCCGCTCCTGGCCCGCCGGATTGACCACGCCGTCTTCCCCGGCCTGCAGGGCGGTCCGCATGTCAACAAGTTTGTCGCCATGGCGGTGGCCTTCCGCCTCGCCCGCACCGAGAAGTTCCGCCGCCTGCAACACCAGATTGTCGCCAACGCGAAGGCGCTGGCCCGAGCGCTCACCGAGGAGGGCCTGCGGGTTGCCTACGGCGGCACCGACTCCCACTTGCTGCTGGTGGACTGCAAGACGGTCCGGGGCCCCTTCGGCGAGCCGCTCCTGGGAGATACCGCCGCCCGCGTCCTGGACCTGGTGGGCATTGTCTGCAACCGCAACACATTGCCGGGGGACTCGTCCCCCGCCCTGGCCAGCGGCATCCGCATGGGCACCCCCTGGGTCACCCAGCGAGGGCTGGGAGAGCCGGAGATGGCTGAACTGGCCCGCCTGATCGCCCAGACCCTGAAATCTATCCGGCCCTACGCCTATCCGGGCCGCCATGGGCCCGTCCACCGGGGGAAGGTGGAGTTTGACGCGCTGGAGGAGGCCCGCCTGGCGGTCGCTGAACTGGCGGCCCGCGCGGCGGTGGATTACGAGGTCCGCTGTACAGGCTACCCCCATCACTGCCTGCTCACCGACACGCAACCTCCGGCAGGCGACGGGGGCCTGATAGAACTGGAAGGGAACGCCCTGGTCGCCTTCCTGGGCTGCGTCCTGGTGGAAGACCTGAGCGATCTGCCGCCGGACACCTGGCGCCCGGTGACGTTGCTGGAAGCGGATGGGCGGCTGATGGCCCGGGGCTACGTCTTCCGGCCCACCTATGGGCATCAGCGGTACCGGCTGGCGGTGCCGTCGGCGGCCTTTCAGCGGGTCCTGGCCTGGCTGCGGGCCCTCTCCGATGGCTATGTCCTCTTTGACCCCCAGGACCTGCAGGCCAAACTGCCCGGGCCGGTGGTGGTCCGCAACTTGGGGCCGACCGCGCTGCCGAACGGTTCCCTGTCCGAAGAGCCCTTCGCGCCGCCGCTTTCCCTCAAGCCGTACTACGTGGGCCTCTCCGCGCACCGTGCGACGGAGCCGCGCGGCGAGCCGCTCCCGCCCTTTGAATGGGAGCCGTCGGAGGAGCCCCTGCGGCGCACGCCCCTCTATGAGACCCACGCGCGGCTGGGCGCAAACTTTGTCCCCTTTGCCGGGTGGGAGATGCCCCTGCGCTACGGCCCGGTCCTGGACGAACACCGCGCCGTCCGGGGCGCAGCCGGGCTGTTTGATGTGGGGCATATGGGCATCTTTGAAGTCTCCGGCCCCTGCGCGGCGGCTTTCCTGGACCTGGTGACCACCAACGATGTCAACCGCCTCCGGCCGGGGCGCTCTCACTACGGTTTTCTGCTGGACCCCGAAGGGCGCGTCATAGACGACATTATGGTCTACATGCGCGCGCCGGGACGGTATATGATGGTCGTCAACGCGGCCAATACCGCGAAGGACTGGGCTTGGCTGAACGCGGTGAACGAGGGGGCCGCCCTCATAAATTCAGACCGGCCCTGGGTCCGTTCGCCGTTTCGGGCCGAACTGGTGGACTTGCGCGCGCCCGACCGGGAACATCTCTGGCGGGTGAACTTGGCGCTGCAGGGGCCGCGCGCGCGGGATATCCTGCTGGCCTGGCTGGACGCCAGCCCCCGCGGCCCCGCCACCGATGAGATTCGCGGCCAACTCCTGGGCATGCAGCGCACCGAACTGATAGAGGTCCGCTGGCCCTGGCCGGAGGCCCCCGGCGGCGTCTTTGACCTCATCATCGCTCGCACCGGCTACACCGGCGAGCCGATGGCGTTTGAACTCTTCGTCCATCCGGACTGGGCGCCCCTGCTCTGGGACCTTCTGCTCCGCTACGGCGCGCCGAAAGGGCTCCGTCCCGTGGGTCTGGCGGCGCGGGATTCGCTCCGCATTGAGGCGGGGCTTCCTCTCTACGGCCACGAACTGGCCGGCCCGCTGGACATCCGGCCCGACGAGGCCGGGCTGGAGGGGTACGTCAAACTCTATAAGCCCTTCTTCATTGGCCGGGAACCCTTCCGTCGCCACGCGGCGCAGCGGAAAATGGCTGTTGTCCGTTTCCGGCTGGCCGAGAAGGGCGTCCCCGTCCCCAACCAGGGCGACCGGGTGGTGGACCGGCGCGGTCGGGTGATCGGGCAGGTCACTTCCTGCGCGATGGATACGGAGGGGTATCTGGTGGGGATGGCGTACGTGGACCGGCGCTTCGCCGAACCCGGGGAGGACGTCTTTGTGTTTGCCGTCTCCCGGGCACCCTCGGAGAAGCCGCTGGAGGAATTGGAACTGGGCGACCGAGTGGCGTTGGCCACACCGGCGAAAATTCTGGAACGTTTTTGGAGAAAAGGAGGATGAAAACGCGCACTGACTGGCTTTTTCTGTTGCTGGTTGCCGCGGCGATCGCGGGCATCGTTGGGGGGATCGTCGGAGTACCATCCGCTGCGATGGCGGAGGTATCGCTCGTTGCCATTCGATCGTCCGGTGATGGGGATGAGGACTATTTTGTCTATCTCCCCTTGGTCTTCAGAGCCCCCAACGCGTGCGAGCCGATACCGGGGGTGAGTTACATTTCCCTGAGTGTGGCGGAGGGGTATGAGCCGGGCAAGCCGCCGCCGGAGAATAACCCGGATTACCGGCTGACCCTGCTGGGGTACAATCCGGTGGACCAGTATAAGGGGCTGGTCAACTTTGGGCCTTCCAACGAGCCCGAGATCCCGCCCCAGTTCACGGTTATCTTTGAGGGCCGACCGCTGCCGCCCATTGTGAATACCTATCAGGCCAATGGCTGGGATTGGGACAATCATCGCCCCATCCCGACTCCGTGGACGGATCCCTCGGTGTCGGCGATCGGGCTTCAGACGACGCCGAAGGCCATCGTGCGGGTGCCGGATCAAAGTCGTGTGATCGGGACCGAGTGCGGCAATGGCGGGTGTGATGCTCTGGTCCTTTATGCCTCCTCGCAGGAAATCACTCTCCGCTATACCCGTGAGGATGATGTTTTCCCCGGGTACACCGTCCACATTGTCGGCATCTGCGTAGAACCGTCATTGCAGGCCCTTTACCAGCAGAAAAACGCTGAGGGACGGTCGCACCTTCCGGCAGTACGGGGTGGACAGCCGATAGGGCGGGCCTGGGGGAGTGAGGTTGTAGTCGCCATCCGCGATAATGGCCCTTTTTTGGACCCTCGGTGCTGTGAAAGTTTCTGGAAGGGGTACTGTCCGTAATCCCTGGGGTTGTCGTCCGTCGTCCCTGGGGTTGTCGTATCCAGGTGAAATATGGCCAACCGTTTAGCCGTCGTAGATGTGGACCGTTGTGTGGGCTGCCAGTCCTGCATGTTCGCCTGTGCGCGACGGTTGGGCGAGGGCGGGCTGGCAGGTGCCTGCATCGGTGTCCGCTCCGCCGGAGGCATCCGGCGCGGCTTTGTCGTCGTGGTCTGCCGGGCATGTCCCGACCCGCCCTGCGCGCGGGTCTGTCCCACCGACGCCCTGATCCCCCGGCCCCCCGGCGGGGTCCGCCTGCGGGCGGAACTCTGCATCGGCTGCGGCAACTGCGTCCGGGCCTGCCCCTTCGGCGCTATCTTCTGGGATGGAGGCCAGAATAAGCCCCAGATTTGCGTCTACTGCGGCTACTGCGCCCGCTATTGCCCCTACGGCGTGCTGGCCCTGGAGGAGGTAGCCCATGCTGCCCAGTGACCCCTTGTGCCGGGTGCTGAATGTGGACCTGACCCGCCGCCGCTTCTGGGTGACTGAGCGGCCCGACCTCTGGGAGGACGGCCTGGGCGGGGCCGGTGTGGCGATCCGTCTTCTGGAAGAAGAATGCCCACCCGGCGCCGACCCCCTGGGGCCGGAGAACCCCGTCATCTTCGCCGTCGGGCCGCTGGTGGGCCTCTTTCCGATGGCCTCCAAGACGGTGGCTATGTTCAAATCTCCCCACACCGGCAACCTGGGCGAGAGCCACGCCGGAGGTCGCTCCGCTGTCGCTATCCGTATGGCCGGATACGGCGCGATTGTCCTGCGTGGCGCCAGTCCTACCCCTATCTACCTGGTTGTGGACGGCGATGAGGTTTATTTCCGGGATGCTTCGGCCCTCTGGGGACTGCGTTCCAGCGCGACCGTCGGGCGGGTAATCCGGGAGCAGGAGCGCGGGGCGGGAATCCGCACGATTATGCGCATCGGGCGAGCCGGGGAGCGGGGGGTTACCTATGCCTGTGTCGTCACCGAGACCTACCGCCACTTTGGACGGCTGGGATTGGGCGCCGTCTTCGGGAGCAAAAAACTGAAGGCACTGGTCGTTTCCGGGCGACGCTCCCTTCCCGTCGCCGACCGGAAGGCCTACCGCGAGGCCTACGATGCTGTTTTCCAGGCGGCAACCCAATCCCCACTGATGCAGAAGTACCACGAACTGGGTACCGCCATGAACGTCCTCCCGCTGGATAGTATCGGCGCGCTCCCCACCCGTAACCTCCGGTCGGGTCGGTTTGAGGAGGCGGAAGCCATCTCCGGGGAGAACCTGGCCCGCAACTACCTGGGCCGCCGAGTCGCCTGCGCCCACTGTCCCGTCGCCTGCATCCATCTGGCCGCGCTGCGCCTTCCATATCCCAACGACCCGTATTTTTACAAGACGGTTATGCTGGGCTACGACCACGAACCCATCTACGCCGTCGGCTCTATGCTGGGTATCAGCGACGTCGCTGGGATGCTGCAGGTGATGGACGAGACGGAGACGGTGGGGCTGGACGTGATGAGCACGGGCGTCGTTCTGGCCTGGGCGACGGAGGCGCTGGAGCGGGGGCTGATTTCCCTGAAGGAGACGGACGGCCTGGCCCTGGCCTGGGGGGATTGGGAGACGTACGTAGAGGCGGTCCGGCGGATAGTGGACCCGCCCAACGACTTCTACCGCGCCCTGGGGCGGGGGGTGGAGTATGCAGCGTCCATCTACGGCGGCGCCGACTTCGCCCTGGCCTTCGGCGGGAACGAGATGCCCGGCTACCATACCGGTCCGGCAGCCCATCTGACCTACTTGACCGGCGCTCGGCACAGTCATCTGGATAGCGCCGGGTACAGCCTGGACCAGCGGGCGGCGGCGAAGGGGGAGGTGCTGACGCCAGAGGGGGTGGCGGAGGCATTGCGGGAGGAGGAGCGCTGGCGACAGGTGCTGGCGAGTCTGGTGGTCTGCTTTTTTGCGCGCGGTGTCTATACGCCGGAGGTGGTGACCAGGACCCTGGCCGCGGCTGGCATAGAACGCTCTGCCGACGACCTGGCCCGCCTGGGCGCGGAGACGCTGGCCCGCAAGCAGGCCTTCAAGTCCCGGGAGGGGTTTGACCCGGCCCGCCTGCGCATTCCCCGCCGTATCCTGGAAACTCCCTCACCGCTGGGGGGATTGGAGGAGGGGTTCCTGCGGCAGGCTATTGCACAGTTTTTTGAACAAGGAAGCGGATAGATGCCGATGGATGCGGGTTCTCAGGGAGTGCAATCTCCACAGAGCCGCTTGGGGACGCGCCCATCTTTCACCGCCAGTTGACACCCTGGCCGTTTGTGCCATAATTCCATACTGGTCCTGGTGGAGCACAGATGAACGCAGGTAAAACACAGAGGGGCGCGGGTTTAAAAAATTTATCCGTGCTTTTCTGTGAGCGTCTGCGTTGATCTGTGTCCTGCTGTAGTGCGCTTCCGGCGAATTGCAAAAGCGGCGTTCTCTGCGGTTAAACAAAGGAGATCAATGCTTCGGCCAAACAACTCTCTGACGAGAGAAGCATCCATCCAACCGTTCCCCCTGGCCCGCCGGCGGGCCCAGGTAGCCCGCGCCTATCTGGCCCTGACCAAACCCCTGCAGACGCTGCTCCTGCTGGTGACCGGTGTCTGTGCCTACGCGCTGAGCCGGCCCGGCACGGTCGCCTGGGGCGAACTGACCGCTGCCGCGCTGGCCCTGACCGGTGCCATCGCTGGCTGCACCGTGCTGAATATGGTCCTGGACCGGGACATTGACGCCCGCATGGGCCGGACAGCCCGCCGCCCGCTGCCCGCCGGCCGCGTGAGCGTGCGCGCAGCGTTGATTTTGGGCCTGGCCCTCTCCGTCCCTGGGCTGGTCCTGGCCTGGGCCCTCTCGCCCCTTTTCGGCCTCATCGTCTCCCTGGGTTTCGGGATTGACCTGGGGGTCTATACCTTATGGCTCAAGCGCCGGACGCCCCTCTCCATTCTCTGGGGCGGCGTCTCCGGCGGCATGCCCGCGCTGGCCGGGCGGGCGCTGGCGCTGGGGCGCGTGGACCTGGTGGGCATCCTCCTGGCTGCCGGTGTTCTGCTGTGGATTCCGGCCCACATCCTGACCCTGGCCACCCACTACGCCCGTGAGTACCACCTGGCGGGTATCCCCGTTTGGCCCAACGTCTATGGACCCAATGCTACCCGGCGGATCATCGCCCTTGCGACCCTTCTGGACGTGGCGGTTCTGGGTGCGGCCGGGTGGCTGCTGGGCATCCATCCTGTGGCTCTGGGTGTCCTGATGGCCCTGGGTGCTGGCCTGACCGGGCTCAGTGTGGCTGTCCTGATCCGCCCGACGAAGCGGCTGAACTGGGTGCTCTTCAAGTTCGCCAGCCTCTACATGCTGGGCGCGTTCGTCTGCCTGACCCTGGGCACTGTGCTGTAAAAACGCACCGCGAAGACACGAAGACACCTCGTCAGGACGCACGCCGTTTCCGCGATCGTCCTGGCGGCCTGGGCTACGCTGAAAGGCGCATGCCCTCTGTGGGCGTCTTCGGGGCGGGGTGGTCATTTCTATGAGACTTCCGCCGACGGTTGAGGGCTGCTTTCTGGCGCGGGAAAACCGCTTTCGCGTCCAGGTGGAGGTGGACGGGCGCCCCGTAGCGGCCCACCTGCCCAATTCGGGCCGTCTGACGGAACTCCTGACCCCGGGGCGGCCTTGCCGATTGGTCCCCCGCCCAGAACCTCATCGCCGTACCCCATTGGACCTGCTGCTGGTGGAGTACGCCGGAGTCCTGGTCTCGGTGGATGCCCGGCTCCCCGGGCCGCTCTTCGCCGAAGCGGTTATAGAGGGACAACTGCCCGAATTCTCCGGGTTCGTTCATCTGGAGCGGGAAGTCCGTTGCGGAGAGAGCCGCATAGATTTCCGGCTGGACGGCCCCGGCGGCTCCCTCTGGGTGGAGACCAAATCGGTGACGCTCGTAGAGAAGGGAGTGGCGCTATTCCCAGACGCGCCGACTCTGCGGGGCCAGCGGCATCTCTACCAGTTGGCCGCGCAGGTGGAGCGAGGCGAGCAGGCTGCAGTCGTCTTCGTCATCCAGCGGCCCGATGCCGAGGCCTTTATGCCCCATGTCCAGGCCGATTCGGCTTTCGCGACCGCGCTGGCGGAAGTGGCCCGCGCCGGAGTGGGAGTCTACGCCTTCCGCTGCAACGTCCGACTGGATGAAATCCATATCACGGATGCTATCCCGGTCCTCTTTCCCTGACCTTCCCTTGCGTTGTACTCCATTTGACTCTCTCTTCCATTTCTGTTACAATTATTCTCGGCATTAACCCAATGAGGAGCAACTATGGCAGGAAAAGGAAAGTTCGTTTTTGCTGGACTGCTGATTCTGGCAGCCGTCGTCTACCTGATTATCAGCAACACTGGGAGCACGGCCCACTATTTTCTCACCATTGAGGAACTGCGCGCGATGGGTGACCGGGCGATCGGTCGCAACCTCACCGTCTCTGGCGCCGTGCTGGGAGATTCTATTGTCTATGACCCTACCATCCCCCAGGTGACCTTCACCATCGTCCAGATCCCTGCGGACCCGAAGGAGGTGGAGCGGGCGGGAGGCCTGGCGGCTGTCCTCAAAGCCGCAGTCAACGACCCAGATGCCCCGAGCCTGGAGGTCGTCTACAATAACGCCAAGCCGGACCTGTTGCGGCACGAGAGCCAGGCCATCATCCGGGGCCGTCTGGGGGAGGATGGGCGTTTCTATGCCGATGAGGTGCTCCTGAAGTGCCCCACTCGCTACGAGGAAGCAGTGCCGGACCAGACGGAGGGGTTATAATGCTGGCAGAAATTGGCACGCTGACGGTGGGGCTGGCGCTGGCGACGGCCCTCTACGCGGCTGTCGCTGCCTTTCTCTCCCTGCGCCGGCGCGACCTCCGCTGGGCCGAAAGCGCCCGCAACAGTGTTCTGGCGACCGCAGGTCTCTTGGGGCTGGCCTTGCTCCTGCTCCTGGTGGCCTTCCTGACCGACCATTTTGAGGTTCGCTACGTCGCCAACCACTCCAACCGTACCCTGCCCCTATACCTCAAAATCTCTGCCCTGTGGGCTGGGCAGGAAGGGTCGTTGCTGCTGTGGTCGTTCCTGCAGGCATTGTTCGCCGCACTGACCCTCGCTCCCTTCTCCACTCTCTCTCGCTTTGCAAAAGAGAGGGAGAAGGACAGGGGGGAGAGGGTGAGAGTCATCTTTCTCACCCTCATCACCGCCTTCTTTACTGGCGTCACCCTTTTCCTGAGCAACCCCTTTGTCCGTTTGGAATTGGTTCCTGCCGACGGACTGGGCCTCAATCCTCTCCTGCGCCATCCGGGGATGATTTTCCATCCCCCGACCCTCTACCTGGGATACGTGGGGCTGGCGGTCCCCTTCGCCTACGCTATGGCTGCCCTGATCACCGGCGAGGTGGAGGGCTGGACCCGCGCCGTCCGCCGCTGGACCCTGGCGGCCTGGCTCTTTCTGGGACTGGGGCTTCTCCTGGGCGCGCGCTGGGCCTACGACGTCCTGGGCTGGGGCGGCTATTGGGCCTGGGACCCCGTGGAGAATGCCGGGTTGATGCCCTGGCTCACGGCCACCGCCCTTCTCCACGGCGCCACGATGCAGGAGGAGCGACGGGGTTTCCGCATCTGGAACTTCCTGCTGGTCTCCTTCTCCTTCGTCCTGGTCCTCTTCGGCACCTTCACCACTCGCAGCGGGATGATTCAATCCGTCCACGCCTTCGCCCGCTCCAACCTGGGGCCCTACTTCCTAACCGCCATCGGCCTGACGCTGGTCGGTTCCCTGGCTCTCGTCTTCCATCGGCGGCGTCTGCTGGAGGAAAAGCGCCCCTCTGAGGATTTACTTTCCAGAGAGGGACTGTTCACCCTCACGCTCATCCTCTTCGTCGTTCTCACCGGGTCGGTCCTGGTGGGGAGCGTCCTTCCCACGCTGACGGAGGCTCTGACTGGACGCCGCTTTGAGGCGACCCCGGACTGGTTTGATCGGGTGACGGGGCCTCAGTTCGCCGTCCTGACTCTTCTCCTGGCTCTCTGTCCCGTTGCCGGTCGGCGGAAACTGGAGGCCCGGCGGGTCGTCCCGGCGTTGATGGGTGGCGCGATTGGGGTGGGGCTGGCGGCCCTCTCCGGCTTCACCCGTCCGCTGGCTCTCCTGGGCTTCGCGCTGACCGGTATGGCCCTGGGGACGGCGCTGGTGGAAATCGTCCGAGACGTCCTGGCCCGCAGCCGACGGGAAGGGGAGAGCCTTTTGACGGCTCTGGTGGTCCTCGTGGATCGGAATCGGCGAAAATACGGCGGCTACGTCGTCCACCTGGGCGTTGTCCTGATTCTGGTGGGCGTCATCGGCACCCGGATGTACCCTCTGGAGCAGAACATAAGCCTGGTCGCCGGGGATCTTACCCAGGTGGGACGCTACACGATCGTCTTTGAGGAACTCCGACAGGACCCTCCCGCCAGCGACCGTCTCTCCACCCGGGCCATCGTTTCCGTCTATCGGGACGGTGCGTACTGGGTCACTCTCCAGCCCCGGCTGGACCAGTACGCTAACTCTGACCAGACGGTGACGACCCCCGCACTGCGGGCGGGTCTGCGGGAGGACCTTTACCTTGTTCTGACGGGATGGTCCGTCGATGGCGCCGCGGCGACGTTTAAGGTCTTCGTCAACCCCCTGGCGTCATTCCTCTGGCTGGGCGGGTTGATCTTCCTGGCGGGCGGCGCGCTGGCCTTCTGGCCCTCTTCCGCTGGTCTCCGCCTGACGGTCCCCCAGGCCCGGCGGCGGGCCCTCTGGAACACCCTGGGCTTGCTGGCGGGCGTGGCCGTCCTGGTCGCAGCGGGCGTGGCGATGTGGGGCCCCGGGCACGGCGCAACAGCACAGCCATCGGGCCGCCCCCTCCCCGGCCAGCCTGCCCCCGATTTCACCCTGACCCTGCTGGACGGCTCTACTTTCTCCCTCTCTGGAGCGCGCGGGCAGGTCGTAGTGCTCAACTTCTGGGCCTCCTGGTGCCCGCCCTGCGCGGCGGAGTCCGCTGACCTGCAGGCCGTCTGGAGCGAATATCAGGAGAAGGGGGTGATGTTCGTCGGGGTTGCCTACAAGGACGAAGAGGCAGCGGTGCGGGACTTCCTGACCCAGCACGGCCAGACCTATCCGGTCGGTCTGGACCCGACGGGACGGATCGCAGGCCTTTACGGCATCACCGGCGTCCCGGAGACTTTCATCGTGGACGCCGATGGGAGAGTGGCCCGCTTCTACATCGGCCCGGTGACGGCGGAACAGTTGCGGGTCGTGCTGGATGGGCTGTTGCGCTGATAGGGCATCCCCTGCACTCTCTCCGGTCGGTGCAGGTTGACTCCCCTAAAAGTCATAGATGAGGTGACGGATGAGTTTTGGCTCCGTACTGATTGGATTGGCGCTGGCTATGGTCGTCGGGGTGTGGCTGGCCCAACCTTTCCGCCGCGCCGCCGCCCCCGACTGGGCCATAGAATACTGGGTGGCGCAGACCCGCGCCGCGGCCCGGAGGGAGCCCCTTGCGGTCGGACGCGAAGGAGAAACGGGCACTGCGCCGGAGGAGGAGGTCAACTTCTGCCCCCGCTGTGGGCGACGCGCGGGGCCAGAAGACCGCTTCTGCGCCCGTTGCGGCGCCCCGCTCCGACCGTAGTGGGTTTTCACCGCAGAGACTCGGAGGACGGGGAGGATTCCCCCCATTTCTTTGTGCCTTCTGTGCCTCTGCAGTTTATGTTAAGGGTGCAAAGGATGAAAAGATTCGTCGTTTTATTCCTGCTTCTGCCTTTTCTGCTGGCTTGGGTCTCGGCTCCCCAGGAGGGCGGGACCCCAGAGGACCCTTCCGGGATCGTTGTCACCCAACTGCACCTCTTCCTGCAGCGAACCGGGGACCGTCTGGAAGTCCGCGAGTTCTACCTGGTCAGCAACACGAGTGACCAGACTTCCATCGGCCAGGAAGATCCGCAGGCGGGCCGAAGGTTCACACTGACCTTCCCCCTTCCGCCCGACGCCGCCGACCTGGAGATCGTGGAACCGGCAGAGGAGAACTGGGCGAGGATAGACGGGGGCCTCGCATACACCCAACCCATCCCGTCCGGCGACGTTCCACTGGAAATCGCCTTTCGGTACACCCTTCCTTTCGTGGAGGGAATGGAGGTAGAGCGGACCTTCCCGGTGCCGGTCACCTCGCTGGGGATTCTGGCCCTCGGCGGAGAATTGGCCGCCGAGGGGAGCGCCCTCACGTCGGGCGGAGTGATGGATACCAGCCAGGGCCCTGTTCGGGTCTACACCGCAGGCCCTCTGGCGGCGGGCCAGCCGGTTCGCTTCCGGGTGCGGACGGAGCCTCTGGAGACTGCCATTGCCCCGGCCGGGCCAGCCCCGGCGGCCCAACCTTCCCGCAACCCGACGGCGGAAATTGCCCTGGGCCTGGTGGCGCTGGCGGTGGCGACTGGGGTGGTCTATGTCCTGCTACGGCCCCCGGCCCCCGGTCCTGTTCCAGCCTCCATCCGCCCGCAGATAGAGGCTATCGCCGCGCTGGACGCCGACTATCAGGCAGGACAACTGAACGAGCAGGAATATCGCCGTCGGCGCAATGCGCTGAAGCGGGAGGCGATGAGACGTTTAGAGGTGGATTGAGCGCAGAGGAAATCCTGTGCTGGTTTCACCGATATGGGGGCGTATTGGAGGGATGCTGCCGATCATCCGATGGCTCTGAGGACGAGAGATGGGCATCCGGCACAACCTGGTGACCGTCGCTGCGTTCAGTCAGGCACCTGAGGCCTATGTTGCGAAAGGGTTGCTGGAAACCGAGGGGATATGGGCGTTCGTCGCCGATGAGTATACCATCACTGCAAACTGGCTCTATTCCCTCGCCCTGAAAGGAGTGAAATTACAGGTCCGAGAGTCGGATGTGGCGGAAGCCCGGAGGATACTGAATCTTAATGAAGGAGTACTGGAAGCCCAAGGGATACCGAGCCGGAATGGGGAAGAGGAAGTGGCGGAAGAAGAGAGATGCCCTCTCTGCGGTTCGGTCAATGTCCAGTACCGGCGGTTTGCTACCCGGTGGGTCTTTGTTTCCTGGTTTCTTCTGGGCTTCCCGCTCCCCTTCCTGAAACGGCGATGGGTCTGCAACCATTGTAGCCATGAATGGCATTGAGGTCAGAGATCTCTCCAAATCCTTCGGTCCTCACACTGCCCTGGCAGGAGTGACCCTCTCCATTGAGGCCGGGGAGTTCGTCACCCTGGTGGGTCCTAACGGGGCCGGCAAAACCACCCTCCTGCGGATTCTGGCGACGCTGCTCCGTCCTACTTCGGGCACTATCCGCATCGCTGGTTTGGACCCCACGCGGGCTGGGCCGGAAATCCGCCGCCGTATCGGTTTTCTTTCCCACCGGACCCTTCTTTACGACGACCTGACCGCCGAGCAGAATCTACACTTTTATGCCCGCCTGTACGGCCTCCCCGACGCGTCCGCCCGTATTGACGAACTCCTAGAGCGGGTGGGCCTGGCGGACCGCCGCTACGACCGGGTGCGAACCTTCTCCCGGGGGATGCAGCAGCGGCTGGCGGTGGCGCGTGCCGTCCTTCATCGTCCGTCCATTCTACTGCTGGACGAGCCGTACACCGGGCTGGACCCCCACGCGACCGACGCCTTGAGCATCCTTCTGAGCGAACTGGCGGGTGAAGGATGCACCCTCCTCCTGACCACCCACGATCTGGAACGTGGTCTATCAGCAGGGGATCGGGTTGTTGTTCTCTCCCGGGGACGGGTGGTCTATGATGCCTTTACGGCCGACTCCGATCCCGCGACCTTTCCTGAGATATACCGTCGTCTGACCGGTGCGTGAAGCAGAACCGCCTGTTCGTGGCTGGGCATAGGATGCAGCGGAGTTGTTTTGACGCTGCTCTCCCCTGGCGAACTACTCCAGTCGTTTTTGCAATGAGCCTGCATTTCTGACAAAAATTTAATAGACGACTATTGACTTTATACCCCAGACGTGATATAATTCAAAGAGAATCACCCCCTGCGGTTGAGGGAGGGAACGTGTACGAGAACCTGATCTATCTGGATAATGCTGCCGCCACCCGCTTGGACGAGCGAGTCCTGGAGGCGATGAAGCCGTATTTCTTTGACGTCTACGCTGTGGCGACCTCTCAGTTTGGCTACTCCATCGGCCTGGACGCCCGAGAAGCGCTGGATAGCGCCCGCGCCCGCATCGCTGCTGTCTTGGGTGCCAGCCCCGACGAATTCATCTTCACCTCCGGCGATACCGAGTCCAGCAACCTGGCTATTAAAGGTGTCGCGCTGGCGCTGGGCGAGAAGAAGGGCCGCCATATCATCACCTCTCCCATTGAGGACTTCCCCGTCCTCCACTCCGTCCGTGCGCTGGAGCGCCAGGGCTTCCAGGCCACCTATCTCCGGGTGGACGAGACGGGGCGGGTAGACCTGGACCACCTGCGGGAGTCTATCACCCCGGAGACCATCCTCGTCTCTATCCAGACAGCCAACCAGGAGATTGGGACCCTTCAGGACATCAAAGCCATCGGCGAAATCTGCCGGGAGAAGGGCGTCCTTTTTCACACCGACGCCACCCATGCTTTTACCCGCGTCCCGTTGGACGTGCGGGAAATCCCGGTGGACCTGGTTACCGTCTCCGCGCACACCATTCACGGCCCCCGTGGCATTGGCGGCCTCTACATCCGCAAGGGGACGCCCATCCGAAAGGTTCTGGACGGTGGCTTCCAGGAGTTTGACCTGCGGCCTGGTGTGGAGAACATCCCCGGAGCGGTCGGTTTCGCCACAGCGGTAGAACTGGTCACCCCGGAGGAGACGGCACGATTGCAGAAGATGCGGGACCGGTTGCAGGAGCGGTTACTCAACGAGGTACCGCACACCCGGCTGAACGGCCATCCCGTCCACCGGCTTCCGCACAACGCCAACGTCTCCTTCCGGTTCATTGAGGGCGAGTCGCTGCTGTTGCACCTGGATATGCGCGGTTTCGCCGTCAGCACTGGCTCCGCCTGCTTCAGCCGCTCCCTGGAGGCCAGCCATGTCATCCTGGGCATCGGCGGCGACCACGAGCGGGCCCACGGTTCCGTCCGTTTCACCTTTGGGCGCTACAACAAGGAGGAAGACGTAGACCAGATTGTGGAGGCCATCAAGGAAGTCGTCCGCGAACTCCGGCGCATCAGCCCGCTGGGCAAGGAGAAGGAATAGGGAACAGGGCGCGGATTGGAGGCAGGAGCCAGGAGCGGATCGGAGGAAGGAGTAGGGAACGGTTCGCAGGGAGCGGATCGGAAGAAACTGGAGGAGGGAGTAGGAAACGGTTCGCGGCGAGCAGGAAACAGTTCGCAGAGAGCGGGGAACAGTTCTCAGCGACCAACTCACAGATCGCACGCATCCCGTTTCCCGCATCCCGTTTCACTTTTCACTCTTCACTTTTCACGGAGGAACCTATGCCACTGCCCTACAGTGAGATCGTTATGGAACACTTCCGCAACCCACGCAATGTGGGGCGGATTGAGGACGCAGACGCCAAAGCCATAGAGGGAAGCCCTGCCTGCGGCGATATGGTCGCTGTGTACCTGAAAGTGGACCCCGAAACCCAGGTCATCACCGACATCAAATTTGAATCCTATGGGTGTGCTTCTAACATCGCCACCGGGTCCATCATCACCGAATTGGCAAAGGGGAAGACGCTGGAGGAGGCGAAGAAAATCAGTTGGGAGGAGGCTTCCAAGGCCCTGGGCGGGCTCCCGCCGGTGAAGGTCCACTGCTCCGTTCTGGCGGTGGACGGCTTGCGGGCGGCGATCCAGAACTACGAAGAGCGGCACGGCCTGGTCAAGGAGAGGGAGCCCACCACGGTGGAATTCGTCCGCAAGCGGTTGAAGCATGTTATGAACCCGGTGGTTGGCCTGGACATCGTCCGTACCAAACTGGTCAAGGAGATTGAGGTACAGGACGGAGTGGTCCGGGTGGTCCTGGACCTGCCGTCGGACCACATGTTCGCTTCGGCGATGAAGGAAGATATTGAAGAAAAACTGGGCCACCGCTGGGACGTGAAGCAGGTCATCGTGGAGTTTACCGAATGAAGTACCAGGCGCTGAGAAAGTGCTTGGCATTTGTGTAGGAGGGGCGCTATGGCTGAGATTCTGGTGGATTGCCGGGGAGAGACCTGCCCGGTGCCTCTGGTGGAGACCCGCAAGGCGATCCGCCAAGCCCATCCGGGCGATATCATTGTCATTATCGGAACTCATCCCGCATCCCGGGAGGAAATCCCTATGGCGGTGCGGGCGCTGGGGCTGGAACTGCTCGGTGTGGAGGGAACGGAAACGGATTGGACCATCCGGATCCGCCGATAGGAGGGCGTCATGGCGGAGCGAGTGACCATTGTCCTCCATAGTGGGGATATGGATAAAGTGTACAGTGCGCTGATCATCGGCTCTGGCGCGCTGGCGATGGGTATGGAGGCTTCCATCTATTTTACTTTTTGGGGCCTCCAGCGGCTGAAGAAGAGCGGCCTGGAGAAGGGACCCCTTTCCAAAATGCACTTCCTGGGCTTGGGTAAGTGGATGGTTCGCCAGCGGATGAAAAAGGCGAACGTCGTCACTCTGGAGCGGCTGATGCGGGACTTCAAAGAACTGGGGGGCAAAATCATCGCCTGCGAGATGACGATGGAGATTATGGGCATCCGTCGGGAGGACCTGCGGGAAGATTGGATTGACGCCTATGGAGCCGTCGGCACCTACATCCAGGAAGCGCGCGGATCCCAGATTACTCTGTTCATTTAACTGGGTCGCGGAATGTGAAACGTGAAGTGTGAAAGGAGAGAAATGGACGAACCCAAAGCCTGGTGGAAATGTTCCAACTGCGGTTACACCCTTCAGGCCGCACAGCCTCCGGAGGTCTGTCCCTCCTGCGGGGAAAAATGCATCTTTGTAGATGCCACCTGCTATACCCCCGAGTGCGGCGGCCCTGGCAACATTGACCCCCAGATTGCCAGCAAGAGGTAGCCTATGAACGCCCGAGGACGCATACCCGGAATCCGTAACCAACATCAAGTCCTGTTCTACGCCCTTTCTACTTGCATCTGGTGCAAGCGGACGCGCGAGTTTCTGGAGGCCAACAACATCGCATTTGACTTCGTCTACGTGGACTTGCTATCGGGCACAGAGCGGGAGGCCGTGGTGGAACAGGTGCGCCGCTGGAATCCCTCCGTCTCTTTCCCCACCCTGGTTATAGACGGGTGTCGCGCCATCATCGGCTATCGTCCCGAAGAGATTCAGGAGGCACTGGGGCTATGAGCGAGATCCCGCGCGAGAAAGTGGAAGCCCTCTATCAGCGGCTGTACGAGGAAGCCGAAGCATCCGGTTATCACCTGAACCCCGATAAGGAGTTCACGCTGGGGCTGGTGGAGAGTCTACTGATCAACGAGGCTCGCTACGGCTACTGGGCTTGCCCCTGCCGCCTGGCAACCGGCGAGAAGCAGAAGGACCTGGACATCATCTGCCCCTGCGACTACCGGGACGCTGACCTGCTGGAGTGGGGTGCTTGCTACTGCGGCCTCTACGTCTCCGAAGAGGTCCTGCGGGGGGAGCGACCTCTTCAATCCATCCCGGAGCGGCGCCCACCGGAGGGCCAGCGGCCCCAGGAACAGCCAGCCCGCGCCCCCGCTGTCTCTGTCACAGAACTCCCCCTGCCCGTCTGGCGGTGCCGGGTCTGTGGCTATCTCTGCGCGCGCGAGCAACCTCCCGCAGTCTGCCCCATCTGTAAGGCAAAGCGGGACCGGTTTGAGCGATTTTTGTAACCTCAGAAACGCGAAGACACGAAGAATTTTTTAATTTCATCGTGTCTTGGTGTTCTCGTGGTGAGTAAAAGGAGGCGCTATGCAAACTCGAAAACTGGGCTATACCGACTTGTATCTGACCACCGTTGGCCTGGGGACATGGGCCATCGGTGGCGGCGGGTGGGCCTACGGCTGGGGCTCCCAGGACGATGCCGACTCTATTCGCACCATTCAGCAGGCCCTGGACCGGGGTATCAACTGGATAGATACGGCCGCCGTCTATGGCCTGGGCCACTCCGAGGAGATTGTGGGCAAGGCTATCCGCGGCCGGCGTGACCAGGTGATCATCGCCACCAAATGCGGCCTGGTCTGGGACGAGGGGAGCACGACCCCCTACGGTCGTCTGAAGGCCTGGAGTGTCCGCAAAGAGGTAGAGGCCAGCCTGCGCCGTCTCAACGTGGATGTCATTGACCTCTACCAGATTCACTGGCCTAATCCCGATGAGGACATAGAAGAAGCCTGGGCGACCATCGCCGACCTGGTCCGGGAGGGGAAAGTCCGCTACGCCGGCGTCTCCAACTTCAGCGTGGAGCAGATGAAGCGCGTCCAGCCCATCCATCCCATCGCCTCTCTTCAGCCCCCGTACAATATGCTCCGGCGGGACATTGAGGCCGAGATTCTTCCCTTCTGTGCGGCCAACAACATCGGCGTTATCGTCTACAGCCCTATGGCCTCCGGCGTGCTGACGGAGAAATTCTCCCGGGAATGGGTGGACTCTCTGCCTCAAGATGACTGGCGGGGAAAATACAGTGGCCACCTCCGGGAGCCGGAACTGAGCGCCAACCTGGCGCTGGTGGACGGATTGCGCGCGATCGCATCCCGGTACGGTCGGACAGTCTCCCAGTTGGCCATTGCCTGGACGCTCCGGCGTCCGGAGGTGACGTCGGCGATTGTGGGGGCCCGACGTCCGGGGCAAATTGAGGAAACGGCTCCCGCTGCGGACTGGGTCCTTCCGCCGGAAGTGATCGCCGAGATGGACGAACTCCTGGCCCGGCGGGCGGAAGCCCTTGCCGCTGCGGGTAGCGGCGGGTAAGGAGGACGCAATGTATCAGAAAATTCTGGTCCCTATGGAGCGGGAGGGCGGACAGGAGATCCATCTCTGGCACGCCACCCGGCTGGCTTCGGTTATGAACGCGGAACTCCACCTGGTCCACGTCGTCCCCGTTGTCTCTTCCGACGAGCACTTCTTCCAGCAGATCCAGGTGGAGGTTGGCTCCCGGGGCGCCCGGCGCAGAGAGGAGGTGGAAGCATACTTCCGTCGCCTGGAGGCGCAGATGCGGGAACGGGGCATCCCTGTCCAGACAACCGTCCTCTTCAGCACCCGACCGGAGGACGAGGCGATTCTGGAATATGCCGCCCAGTCCCATTGTGACCTCATCGTCCTTCCCAACCTGCGCAAGTCGCTCCTGAGCCGCTGGCTTCAGGGCAACATCCCTGCCCGGGTGCAGCGTCGGTCAACCATTCCGGTCCTGTTTGTGAGCGAGGAGGTGGAGCAATGAGTCGGGAGCGCATCCTGGAGTTTTTGAACCACGACCTGCGGTCGGAACTGGCGGCGATAGAAATCTACACTGCCCACGCGCGGGCTCTGGCGGACGACCCGCTGCGTGAGGGCATCCAGGCCATTCTGGAGGTGGAACAGCGGCATGCCCGCGACCTGACTGCTCGCATCCGCGCCCTGGGCGGCATTCCTGCCGAGCCCGGTGGATTGGAGACGGTGACCGGGCGGGCTGTCGGTGCGGCTACCGCCCAGGCCGACCCGGTGGAGATGCTGCGGCTGGAACTGGCCGAGGAGCAACAGGCCATCCGGGACTACGCCTCCCAGATTGCCGAGATTATGGACGACGACGAGACGGTGGAACTGCTCACCCACAATATGGAAGACGAAATGCAGCATGCCCGCTGGCTGAAGGCGCAGATTCGTCGCCTCTCCCCGCGCCCGTAACTGCATCTCGCCTGTCACTTCATCTCCCGTTTCGCGCCTCACGCTTCAGGAGTCCTATGAGCGAAAACATCATCATCCGCCAGAACCGGGAATTTCTGACCGAAATTCTGGCCCCGGACCCACACCATCCGGAGGACCCGAAGTTGTACCCGGTGGAGCATATCTACCACTTGACCCCTTACGGGATGTTGCTGGCGAGTTTAGGGGCCTGTACGGCTATCGTCCTGCACACCTACGCCCGGAACCACGGCGTTGCGCTGGAGGAAGTGGAACTACGGCTGGGCTATGAGCGCATCTTCGCCGATGACTGTCGGGACTGTGAGGCTATAGATGAATACCGGGAGCAGATCGTGGAGGAGATAGTCCTGAAGGGCAATCTGAGCGCCCAGGAACGGCAGAAGTTGCTGCTGATTTCCCGCCACTGTCCGGTGCACAAGATGCTCCACCAGGGGATAGAGGTGGTTTCACGGCTGGCAGAGTCGTAGGGAGGAGGTCTGCAATGGAGAAGGTTGCCGTTGAAGTCGGGGATATGGCTCCGGATTTTACCCTCAAAGACCAGAACGAGCAGGAAGTCACCCTCAGCGCCCTGCGGGGCAAGAAAGTCATCCTCTCTTTCCACCCGCTGGCCTGGACGCGAGTCTGCGCCATCCAGATGCAGGACCTGGAGAATCATCGCGCCGAAATGGAGCGGCTGGGAGCCGTGGCGCTGGGGTTGAGCGTGGATAGCGTCCCCTGCAAAAAGGCGTGGGCGGAGGCCATTGGCGTCCGGGAAACCTTGCTCCTGGCGGACTTCTGGCCCCACGGCGGCGTTGCCCAGGCCTATGGCATCTTCCGGGAGAAGAACGGTTTCAGCGAGCGAGCCGTCTTCATCGTGGATGCCGAGGGCATCGTGCGCTTCAAGAAAATCTACCCGATGCGGGAAGTGCCGGACATCGGGGAGATTCTGAGAGCGCTGGAGGAAATCTGAGACAACTGTTGTCATCGGGGAGATGCCTATGGACGAGCGCATAGCCGAGGCGATCCGCCGTCATCTGGACTCGGAGGGGATGCTTGCCTGTGCGGCTGCCTTTCGGGTTGCCGAGGAACTGGGAGTGGAGCCGCTGGCCGTGGGTCAGACGGCGGATGAAATGGGAGTCCGGTTGAACCGTTGCCAGTTGGGCCTCTTCGGCTATGGGCCGAAAGCAGAGGGCCGGCACAAAATCGTCCGGCCCGCTGAGGTGGTGGAGCCAGGGCTGGCGCAGGCGATTCAGGACGGGCTGAGCGAGGGACGGCTGCCCTGCCGAGTGGCCTGGGAGATCGCCGGGATGCTGGGTATTCCCAAAATGGAAGTCTCAGCGGCAGCGGAGGCGCTGGGCATCCGCATCATCCACTGCCAGTTGGGGGCGTTTTAGGAAGAGTCACAGAACCAGCAAATCCCCCATTTGCTGGTTCTGTAAATCTTCATCTGATTTGCCGGGGAGTCGGACTCAGAATTTCGTCCTGTTCGGCTGGGTGCCGTCCGCGACCTTTGTCTGCGGAAATGGGGAGCGCTTTCCCCTGCCGCCGGGCCTCTTCCATTGCCCGACGGAAGGCCAGTTCTATGGGGCTGGGGAGAGGCTCTTCTCGTTCCTCGGGAGGCATCTCCGCTTCCGCTAGGGCCAGGTCTATGCGCTTCTTGCGCCGGTCCAGTTGCAGGATGCGCACCTCAATCTCATCTCCCACGCGGTACATATCCGGGCGGTTGAATTTCCCCATCTCCCTGACATGCAGCAGGCCCGGGCGTTCAGCCCCGATATCCACGAACAACCCGTATCGCTCCACCCGCACGACCCGACCGGTATAGGTCTGGCCTTCTTCCAGGTTTTTCCACTCCACATCGGGGGGCTTGACCAGCGTCAGGGCGACGCGGCCCTGACGGGGGTCCACCTGCGTGACCCAGACGGTGACCTTCTGACCCTCTCGGACCACGTCGGCGACCCGGCTGACGGGCTTATCGCTCAGTTGGGAAATGTGGATCAAACCATCTCGCTCCAGGCCGATATCTACGAAGGCGCCGTAGAGTTCCACTTTGCGAACGACACCTTCCAGGCGCATTTTGGGACGAAGTTCGGCAATAGATGTGGGTTGAGCCTCGGTTTTCGTTGGTTCCATTCGCTTCCCCCATGCACGGTATAGCCCGGTCTTCTGGACCGGGCGAGTTTATTATAATGCGGGGTAGGAATTCTGTCAAGTCAGCGTTTTTCGTATAGTCATTATATTCGTTGCGTTTCGTGGAGTCATTAACGCTTGTGAGGGCTCCCTTCACTTCCCGATAGGCGTGCTGGGCCTCGGATTTCGTGTAGTCATCAAGCCTCTGGGCGGCCTTCTCACTCCACACCTGTCGCTCCCACTGCTCCAGGTTTGTCCAGCACACACTGGGCCAGAAGGGGGTGTTTCGTGTAGTCATCAATGCTTCTGGACGGCTCTC
Organism: Chloroflexota bacterium; assembly: GCA_014874475.1. GTDB lineage: Bacteria > Chloroflexota > Anaerolineae > B4-G1 > DUEL01 > SpSt-77. The sequence goes on along the minus strand of JADBJJ010000032.1, from coordinate 18,141 downwards.
AAGGGATGTATTTCGTGTAGTCATTAATGCTCTTGGGCAGCCCTCTCACTCCACCCTGTGGCTCCCGCTGCTCCGGGTTTGTCCAGCGCACACTGGGCCAAAAAGGGGTACCGATTTCGTGTAGTCATTAACGTCTCTGGGCAGCCTTCCCACTTTAGAAAGGGTGCGTATTTCGTGTAGTCGTTAACGCTCTTAGACAGTCCTCTCACCCCACACCGGTCCGTTCCCACTGCTCCAGCGCCGCCATCACCTCCCGATAGGCGTGCTGTGCCTCGGAAACACGCACTGCCCGAAACCGGACGCGGCTTTCCCCCGGCACACACTGGGCCAGAAGGGGGAGGTCCGCCGTGATGACCGTCGCTATCTTCGGATATCCGCCCGTGGTCTGATGGTCCACCATCATCACCAGCGGCTGCCCATCCGGCGGGATCTGAACCGCCCCCGGCGGTACGCCGTCCGAGATTATCTCCGCCCGACGATGGGCCACTGGAAGGCCCTCCAGCCGGTAGCCCATCCGGTCCGAAGTGGGCAGGATTTGGTACTCCGATCTGAAAAACGTCTCCAGGCCCTCAGGGATAAAATGGTCGTCCTGGGGACCGGGCACCACGCGGACGGTCGGGGAATCGTCCCAGGCCGGGATGAGGTGGGGTGGGGACCTTCGTCCGGCCTGCTCCGGCAGATGCCCGGAGACCGGCCCGATGGGAAGACGGTCGCCCGGTTGCAGCGAGCGCCCGTCCAATCCCCCGAAACGGCCCGGCAAGTAGGTGGACCGCGACCCCAGAATGGGCGGGACTTCTATTCCCCCGGCGATAGCCAGATAGGCCCGGCAGCCCCGGCGCCGTCCCCCGAAGGAGATGACCGATCCCCGGCGGACAAAGACGGACATCCACATCGGCATCTCCCGACCGTCTACCTGAAACGTCAGGTCGGCGCCGGTGACAGCGATGAGGCACGGCTCCGTCGCCGCCAGGACCGGCCCCACCAGGGTGATTTCCAGGCCGGCCGCGCCCGGGGGATTGCCGACCAGGCCGTTGGCGACCCGCAGAGCGAAGAAGTCCATCGCTCCGGAGACGGGAATCCCATACCGTTCGTAGCCGGGCCGGCCCAGGTCCTGGACCGTTGTCAGCCATCCGCCGTCAAGGACTTCCAGCGCCATCGCTCCTCTGCCAGGCCGCGAATTCCTCGACAGAAATGGGGATGAACCGCACCCGGTCCCCTGGTCGGAGCAGGGTGGGAGGCTGGCGGCACAGGTCCAGCATGGGCATCGGCGTCCGCCCGATCAACTGCCACCCGCCGGGAGTGGAAAGGCCATAGATGCCGGTCTGGAGGCCAGCGATACCCACCGACCCCGCTGGTACTGACGGGCGCGGGGTGCGGAGACGGGGCGTCGCCAGTGCTTCCGGCAGTCCCCCCAGATAAACGAAGCCCGGCGCAAATCCCAGCATGTAGACGGTGTACACGCTGCCGGCGTGCAGACGGACCACATCCGCTTCGGAGAGACCGTTGTGGGCCGCCACGAAACCGATGTCCGGGCCGAATTCTCCGCCGTAGACGACGGGGATGTCCAGTTCCCTCGGTTCTGGCAACGGGATTTTCGTTCCCCGCTCCAGTGCGTCGGATACCCGCTCTCGGGCCTCGTCCCAGAGGAGTTGTCGGGGGTCGTAGTAGATCAGCAGGGAGCGATAGGTAGGGACGGTCTCCCGCAGACCGGGGAAGGGCTCCCGCTCCAGGGCGTAGGCCAGAGCCAGGACCTGGCGGTGGATTTCCGGGTCAATCCGATCCCCGAACTCCACCACCAGCGCCGCGTCTCCAACGGGCAGGATACGGGGGAACGTCAGCGCCATCTCTAAATAGGCAGCAAAAATTGCCCCATGGGCATCACATCCACACCTGCTTCTTCCAGTCGGTGGCGGACGGCGCGGGCAATTTCTACTGCGCCGGGGGTATCGCCGTGGATGCAGAGGGTATCGGCGACCAGGGGGATGCGCTCCCCGTTGCTGGCTATGACCTCTCTATAACGGGCGATCCGGAGGGCCTGTTCAGCGGCCACTTCCGGGTCGGTGAGGATGGCTTCGGGGAGGTGACGGGGACGCAGACTCCCGTCGGGTTCGTAGGCCCGGTCGGCGAAACCCTCGCGCGCAGCGGGCAGGCCCACTTCGGCAGCGGCCTGGATGAGGGCCGAGCCCGCCAGTCCCACCAGAATCAGGCGCGGCCCGGCCCGGGCGACGCCCCGGGCAATTGCCCGGGCGATTTCGGGGTCGCGGGCGGCCATGTTGTAGAGCGCGCCGTGGGGTTTGACGTGGGTCAGTTCTGCCTCCACCGAGCGCGCGAAAGCCGCCAGTGCACCGACCTGATAGAGGACGTAGTTCTCTATCTCCTCGGGACGCAGGTGCATCGCCCGGCGACCGAAACCCAGCAGGTCCGGGAATCCGGGGTGGGCGCCGATGCCCACCCCGTGGCGGAGGGCCAGCCGGACCGTCCGGTCCATCACCATTGGGTCTCCGGCGTGGTAGCCGCAGGCGATGTTGGCCGAAGTGACCAGCGGCATCAGGGCCTCGTCCGCTCCCAGAGTATACGCCCCGAAACTTTCTCCCATATCGCAGTTCAGGTCTATAGCCATAGTGCCACCCATTGCGGCTGAAACCACGCGTTTAAATCCGTGTAATCCGTGTTCCATTTTCCGAAATCCGTGAAATCCGTGTAATCCGTGTTCCATTTTCCGAAATCCGTGTAATCCGTGTTCCATTTTCCGAAATCCGTGAAATCCGTGTAATCCGTGTTCTATTGTATCCCTGCTTACCGATAGAGCAACTCCCTCTGAGAGGCTGATGCTTGCGCCTTTTCTGCCTTTTGTGAATTGGCACTCCTGCGTTTTCCGTGTTATAATCCCATCCGCTATGAGAGGAAAACACCATTTCCCAACCATCCGTCTTCTTCTCCTGGCCCTCGGGGCCCTGGTGCTTGCCCTTCTGTTGGCGGGGTGCGGCGAGCAACCTCTGCTCTCCGATGTCTCCTTCTCCAAAGAGCGCATCACCCCCAACGCTGATGGTCAGGACGATGTTCTGGTCATCCGCTACCGCCTGGCCCGCTCGGCTGACCTCTCTATCTACTTTCTGGACCAGTCGGGGAACCGCTACGTTTTTCGGGACCGTCAGCCCCGCGCTCCCACGGGCGAGCGGGAGCCGTACTCCGTCTACTTCTCCGGCATCGTGGAAGGCTACGTGCTACCCGGGGAGACGTTCGACGGCTTCACGGTCACCCATCGGGTGCTGCAGGACGGCGTCTACACCTGGGTGGTGGAGGCGACCGAGAAAACGGGCCACACCGAACGGGTGACCGGCACGCTGACCATTGCCGAAGCCGACACGGCGTTGCCGGAACTGCGGAACTTCACTGTTTCGCCGCCCCTCTTTACCCCCAACCGGGACGGCATCAGCGACCGGGCGCGCATGAACGTCTTCGTGACCAAGCCGTATACGTCGCTCTGGGTGTACCTGTTGGGCAAGGACCAGGATAAGGAGGTGCGGTATCACATTGGGGAGGACGAACGGAGTCCGTCCCGCCCTGGCGAGCGGGGTTTGCACACCTTTGACTACGATGCCGGGGTAGACCAGGGGGCCGACCCCCCGCCTGACGGCACCTACACCGTCTGGGCGGAGGTGGAGGATGCGATCGGGCAGCGAGTGATCGCCGCGTCCACGCTGACCATTCAGAACGGCGGAGTGCCCCGGGCCTATATCCTTAACGCCGAGGTAGAATGGTCAGCCCAGAGCGTTCCGCTGGGCGGGACCCTCTGGTTCACGCTCACGGTGGAGAATGATAGCCCCACGCCTATCCGTACCAGTGGCCCGCCCCCCGGCACGGTCTACGATAGTGACCAGAACTATGCCACCCTGGGGGAGACCATCCAATCCGGTGCCTTCCGGGTGGGCATTCACTGCGAGAATGCGCTGATCAACTACCCCTGGCGCTGGGCGGTGGGGGATGAGAACGTGCTGGTGAGAGATGAAGAGGGTTACCTCTATCTGCCCCCTTTCACCCGCGCTGTAGTGACCGGTGGCATCCGCTTTGTGGGCGTGGAGGGGAAGCGGAATCCCCAGTACTGCTGGGCCGGTCTCATCCACGAAGATGTGGAGATTTCTTCGGTGAACGATCGGGTAGACCCGGTGTTTCTGTTTATCCAGGTGCCGTGAGGGGGGGGAGGAAATCTCGTTTCCCCTCTCTACGTCCCTCTGCGTCTCTGGGGTAAAAGAGGATGTCTGGAAAATCTATCCCGATTGACCACCTTCGCCAGATCATCGCCGACCTGGGCAGCGTCGGTGTGGCCTTTTCCGGCGGCACCGACAGCACCTTACTTCTGGCTCTGTGCCGGGATGTGCTGGGGCCGGAGCGGGTGCTGGCGCTGACGGTCATCTCTGAATTGACTCCGGCGACAGAACGGAAGCATGCAGCGGAACTGGCCCGCGCCCTGGGCGTGCGTCACATCCAGGTACCCTTTCTGGCCCTGAGCCATCCGGATATCGCTGTCAACCGCCCCGACCGCTGCTATCACTGTAAGCAGGCTGTGTTCGGGCGATTGCTGGAAATCGTCCGCGCGGAGGGGCTATCGGCCCTGGTCCACGGGGCCAATGTGGACGACCTGGGGGACTATCGTCCCGGCATGCGCGCGGCGGAGGAACTGGGTGTGCGCGCGCCGCTTCTGGAGGCGGGCCTGGCCAAGGCGGACATCCGGGAACTCTCTCGCCAGTTGGGTCTGCCCACAGCCGACCTGCCCCCGATGGCCTGTCTGGCGTCCCGCATCCCGTACGGTGTCCCGCTGACGTCGGAGGCGCTGGCGCGGGTGGACGCCGCTGAAGAATACCTGCGCCGGGAGTGGGGTCTGCGCCAGGTACGGGTGCGCGACCACTTCCCCCTGGCTCGCCTGGAAGTCCTGGAGGACGACATCCCCCGCCTGGTCGCGCCCACGGCTCGCCGGCAGATTGCCCGCCACTTGCGGGAACTGGGTTACCGGTATGTGACGTTGGACCTGGAAGGATTCCGTTCTGGTAGCCTTAACCCCACCGAACACAAAATCCACGGAATCATGGAGTAATCTATGCTGCCCTTTGCTCAGCCCGATTTTGACCGCGCCCTTCGCAAGGGCGTGCCCGAAGTCATCCTGGCGGACCGCAAATCCCCCGACGAGGCGGTGTCGATTGCCCGCGCCTTTCTGGAGCGCACAGGACGGGCCATCCTCAGCCGGGTGGGACCGGAACTGGAAGCGCGCCTGCGGCAGGAGTTTGAGGGTCAGGCCGAAATGGAGTGGATCGCACCGGCGCGCGCCGCTGTCCTGCGCCGCCCCGGGACCCGTCCATCCCAGACCGGCGGACGCGTGGGTATCATCACCGCTGGTACATCCGACATCCCGGTCGCTGAAGAGGCGGCGCTGATCTGTCGGGAAATGGGTTGTGCGGTCTACACGGCCTACGACGTAGGCGTTGCCGGCATCCACCGGCTGGTAGAGCCCTTGCGGATGATGCTGGACGAAGCACGGGTGGACGTGATCATCGTTGCGGCTGGAATGGACGGTGCGCTCCCCTCGGTGGTCGCTGGCCTGGCCGATGTCCCCGTCGTTGGCCTGCCGGCCTCGGTGGGATACGGTATGGGCGGGGGCGGCGTGGCCGCTCTCTACTCTATGCTCCAGACTTGCGCGCCGGGTCTGGCGGTGGTGAACATTGATAACGGCATCGGCGCCGGGGCTGTCGCTGCCCTCATCGCCAACCGGGCCGCAAAGGCACGTTCAACCCGCTGCGAATAGAACTCAGATTTCACGCTTCACAACCATGCCCACAATTCTTTACCTTGATCTCTATTCCGGCGCCGCCGGGGATATGCTTCTGGGCGCGCTGATAGACCTGGGGTTGCCCATAGAGACCCTGCGGGCCGAACTCCAAAAAATGGACCTCTCCGGATACGAATTGGAGGCGGAGCGGCAGGTGCGCTGTGGCATCTCTGGCACCCGCCTCTATATTCGGGATATCGCCCGGGCCCATCCTGCGCGGCATCTCTCCGACATCCGGCGCCTGCTGGAGGGAAGCCGTCTATCCCAAACGGTGCGGGCAAAAGGCATGGCGGTTCTGGAACGGTTGGCCCGTGCCGAGGCGCGTATCCACGCCGTACCTTTGGAAGAAGTTCACTTTCACGAAATCGGCGCGGTGGATACCCTGGTGGACGTGGTGGGATTTGTTGTCGGGCTGGAACATCTGGGTGTGGAGCGGGTCTACTCGTCTCCGGTACCGTTGGGGAGTGGGTTGATCCAGACCGAGCACGGGCTTCTGCCGGTGCCGGCCCCGGCCACTTTGGCCCTTCTGGCGGAAGTCGGCGCGCCAACCTGCCCTCATCCTGCGCAGACGGAAATCCTCACACCCACCGCCGCTGCGCTACTGGCCGAACTGGCCACCTTCGCTCAGCCGCCCATGCGGGTGCGGGCCGTCGGCTACGGTTTCGGCGAGAAGGAGTTTCCCTGGCCCAACGCGGCGCGGGCCTGGCTGGGGGATACGGAGGGAACTCTCGCTCAGGAGACCGTCTGCCTGTTGGAGTGTAATTTGGACGATGTCACTGGCGAAGTGCTGGGTTACACGATGGAGCGGCTCTTCGCGGCCGGTGCCCTGGATGTCTGGTTCACCCCCGTCCAGATGAAAAAGAACCGCCCCGGGGTGGTGCTTTCCGTGCTGGCTCATCCGGAGCGCGCGGATGCACTGGTCGCCGTCATCCTGCGGGAGACGCCGACGCTGGGCGTGCGGCGGCGGCTGATGGAGCGCGTCGTCGCGGGGCGGCAGGAGACATCAATAGAAACAGAATGGGGGACGGTGCGGGTGAAGGAGAAGTGGCTGGACGGGCGGAAGGTCGCCGTGTCGCCGGAGTATGAGGACTGCGCTCGCATTGCCCGGGAGCGGGGCATCCCGCTGCAGGATGTCTGCGCGGCTGTGCTGCAGGCTCTGGAATAGAAATCGCGGCGGATCGGAGCGGGAGAACTGCAAACGATGGCCCAATGGCCCGGGCGGAGGTTTTGCCTTGCGGCGCAGGCGGCCAGACTCGTATGGGCTGAAGGAGGTAGGGTATGCTCCGAAATACGGTGTGGATTCTACTCCCTGTTCTGCTGGTCCTTCTGGTAGGCTGTACTGGTCTGAGAGGCCCAACGCCATCTCCGATGCCGGAGGTCCAGACCCCCGCGCTTCCTTCCTACCGGGCCACTGTTCAGGGCGTCTTTCGGGGCGACGAACCGGTGCCCCTCTACGGCATCAACTGGTTCGGCCTGGAGACGGCTGACCGGGCCCCTCACGGTCTCTGGACCGGGCGGACAGTGGCGGATTTCCTGGCCCAGATGCGGGGGTTGGGGTTCACTGCTGTTCGGTTGCCCCTCTCTCCGCAGGTCCTGACCCCGGGCCGTCCCACCCCTTCCTGGGCTCGCAACGCCGGATACCCCGCCGACGCGTACGAAGGGCTCCGGTATTTCCTGGGTGAGACTCGGAGGGCGGGCCTGTACGTCCTTCTGGATTTCCATACCTTCTCCCCCGATCGCATCGGCGGCAACCTTCCGGGCCGGCCTTTTGGGGACGGTTACACCCGGGAGGACTGGCTGGCGGACCTGCGCCGGATGGCTGAACTCTCCCTGGAATTCCCTGAAGTTTTCGGGATTGACCTCTGCAACGAACCCTATGCGCTGACCTGGAGGGAATGGAAAGAACTGGCGCGGGAGGGAGCGGAGGCTGTCCTTTCGGTCAACCCCGCTGTCCTGGTGATTGTGGAGGGCGTGGGCAATGCGTCGTATACTGGCGGCTGGCCTGCTTTCTGGGGGGAGAACATGGCTGACCGGGATGTGGAGATTGCCCTTGAGCAGAAGGAGCGCATCCTCTACCTTCCCCATGTTTACGGTCCCAGTGTTTACCGTCAGCCCTATTTTGATGCGCCGGACTTCCCGTCCAATATGCCCGCTATCTGGGAGGCCCACTTTGGCTGGATGGCGGGGAGGTACCCGCTGGGCATCGGCGAATTTGGTGGCCGCTACGAGGGCGACGACCGAATCTGGCAGGATGCCTTTGCGGATTACCTGTTGGCGAAAGACATCCGCATCTGGTTCTACTGGGCCCTGAACCCCAACTCCGGCGATACCGGCGGAGTGCTCTTGGACGATTGGGAGACCGTCCATGAGGGCAAGATGGCCTTACTGCGCCGGTTGATGGGGAGGTGAGATTCCCCGGCCCAGGCGGTTGCAAAAACTATTGCTGCCCTTGCAAGAGGTAGCCACCTGGGTAAAAATATGCCCAGGAGGTTCTTAATCCACCGCCAACTGCCGCCCCCGCAGGCCACACCCCGGCGCAGGCAAAGCCATAGCAGGCAAGGCTTACACCCCTCGCCCGCAAGAAACAGCTCACTCTGTAAACGTCCTCAAAACCATTTCCACTCACTCTGCGCCCAACAGCCTACATCAGCCGCGTTCACCCGCGTCACTAAACGCAAGGCACGTCGATCTGCCCATAACGATTGAACACAATTTTACCCTGTTAAACGGCGCGCGGGTGAACGTCGGCTGTATGCGGTGTTAGGCACGTACTCGCGCCTTTCTTCTGATGCTGTGCAAACAGGTTACCTGTAGGAAACCGAGTATCTCAATTTGCGATACTGCCCTCACCTTACCGTACCTGCTGCGACTGGAATGGCCTCACTTCACCCTCCCTGACTGTTTTACAATCTGACCTTGACCCCACACCCGGCCGCCTTGCTCAAAACGCTTGCCACAAGCTTGTTCTGAGGAGCCGAGGCCCTGTACGAAGGAAGGGGAAGCTGAGGGGATAACCCTGAAAAATCAATACGCTTATGATATGGAACGTTTAAAAAACATTTGGAATGCATTGGTCTCTCCGCCTGACCAGTTAATAGACATGGCAGACACAAGTTCCCATCCGTTTCTTCCCAACTCATTCATTAGTTGCATTATTTCGCTTGTGTGGGCGTATTTCCTGTTTCCAAAATTTACCACCCACTGCCACTGTCCGCCGCCAAGCGTCTCTGAGTATACGTAGATGATAAGATATTCCCACTTTATTGCTATCTCCTTTAAATATATATTCCATCTGGTGAGGTTAGTGTCCTTGATTCTGTGTTCTGGCATTTGTGCCTAACGGCACGCGCATCACCCGCAGGCGAGCCGAGCGCAGCGAGGCGAAGCCTGTCGGGTGGTTACGGTCGGTGGGGCGGGCGACTGCCCCACCGCCGTTCCAGAACCGGACGTGAGAGTTTCCCCTCATCCGGCTCCTCAGTGCGTGGGGCCTTGTCATTGGTACAACCCGGCATGCGCCTGGTCGTGACAGTGGGCGTGGAGCAACACCAGGTTGGCGCGCCGTTCGTTACTCCGGTCGCCATCCCGATGGTGTATCTCCACCACATCCTCTGTCGTCAGTGGCAGTCCACAAGCCCCGCATCTTCCTCGCTGCTGCTTCAACAACCAGGTGACCCGCCCCGGCCTGGTCGGGTCTCGCCCCGAACGAAGCAGCAGCCGTTGTAACTTGTGGACACGCTTCCAGTCGCCCTGCCGTGCTGCTCGGTAGATGCGCTTTTGGAGTCGGTAGACGTTGCGCTGAAGTTTCTTCCAGCACAACGCCTCCCAGTCCTCAGTCCGTTGCGCTTCTGCGCCTCGTCTGCCCAAGACCTGAACTCCTCTAGTACCTCTACCTTCCCACGAACCGGGTTCACGTCAGCATATCCCCGGCGTTGCCCTGGGCCTTTGCTTCTTGAACCATCCTTCTCCCTTGCGGCATCCGGCCGGTTGCCTGCTCACCCCAATGAGAGCCGCAAGGGGTTGCCCCGTTCCGTATGCCCATTTTCCGCGACCACAGGACGGTGCTCTACGCCGTGTCCCTCGTATCGGGCGGATACCCTGTGACGCTTGAGCACAGGGCCGAATGGAGACAGTTCCCGTTTGGGCCTGCCTGTCAGCCGATTAGGCAGGTTCCAACTGACGACGCTTCATCCACACCTTCGCTTGCGCTGTCCATAGCCGCCTGCTGGGGGTGTCGCCGCCTGCGGCTGGCCGCTTATCCCCTTTTCACCCTTGCACTCCGCCGTGCGTTCACCAAGCGCACAACGTAGGGCGATGCAGTCACTCCTCCGCCTGGAGGTCAGGAGTTGGGGAGGTCTCCCCGCACCTGAATGGGCATACCGTTGTCAAAGTTCTGAGCGTGCCGGTCGCTCTTCCCTTCGCTACCCAGCCCCCGTGTCACCACGGTTTCGGGTAAACGGGTCGCACGAAGCGCAGGTTAGCCAGCGCCCCCTTTTTCAATACGCGCCCACGCCATTGCATCACCCTGAACATCGAGGCGCACGTCCGTTCAGCCATGTCGCTCCCGGCAATGCTCCACACCATCGCCTTGAGCGGTCACGTCCTGCCGCCTGACGTGCTCTCGGCTCTCCTGAACCCGTGCCGATGGTTTGTTCTTCGCTTGCACGATGTCGCGCTGCAAGCCACGCGCCCCTGTGTCGTAGGAGTTACGCCGAGTGCCACACCGCCGAGGTGGTTTCTCGTGATGTAGGTTCCCGCCCTGCCGTGCCATTGCCCGCAGTCGCCATCCTCTTGCGCGTACTTTGGAACTCGCGCACCCACCGCTATCTCACCAGGCTTGAACGGGTTGCGGCTCTTTGGAAACCATTGTCTTTCTATCGCCGCACGCTTCTTAGCGCGCGACGGTCTTGCCTGTTCTCACCTGCGCCTGCCTGCTGCATCGGCATCGGCGCTGGCTAACGGCAAGCGTTAGCGGCAGGGCGAGGCTGGCAAGACTCCTATGCAAACCAAAGCCATTGCTGGCAAACGCGCCTCGTCCCCTCAGGGCGAAGCCCTGTCCGCTGCACACATTGTTGGGCGGCGGTTCAAGCAGGCGCACTCTTATTCATGGGAATGATCACAACTTAACTCTGGTCTATCAATAGACATGTTGCGCAATAAAGATGTGCGGGAAGGTCAGCGATGAGCACTTGCAAAGGAGCAATATCCACCTCTTCTTCTATACTCATCAGACCTGAGCGCCTGCACTTGCTAAGGCTAACCGACGATCAATTCGGTCATTAATAATCCCAACAATGGATCGGAAGACATCATCGTACCGTTCCAGGCCATGCCGGAACACATCCGCCAACGCCCGAAAGTGCTTCATTTGACTTAAGGTATGCTCAACAACAATCCGGATACTGGCCAGTTCGCGATTGGCTAACTTATGGTCAGGCTCCAAAGGATGGTTGCGCCTGGCCTTGTGCGGTGTGCCGATACTTCGGTCTGGATAGTAGTTCTGCAAGCCGTCAAGGGCCTTATCCCCAATAAGGGGGATGTCTTCTGGAATTTTGTCTATGGTGCCGGACTGAACGATAAGCTTCAGGTCGTGCCGAGACCCTGGAACCGATTCGGTCACTTGGCGAATACGTCCATGTTCGTTCACCACGATTCCTGTCTTGCGAGTATGGGCCTTTTTCTTGCCGGAGTAGTGAACCTTTTGCTGGTCGTTATCGCTGGGGCGCTGGATGCGTTGTTCCGTAGCATCGACAATGGCCAGCAGATCAGGACAGGCTTCCAGCGCCTCCGCCACACTCTTTCCCTCGCCTCGCCGCGGGGGCTCAAGCCAGCCCAAGGTCTCCTCTCCCAAAAGGCGCAATACCTTCAACACGCGACGAGTATCCCGACTGGCTGTAGATTTGTCCACTCCGAAAAAGAAACCCAGAGCTTCCATTTCAAGTAGAGGCGCAGCCAGCACAAGGTCATCAGGAGGAGGTCCTCCAGGCCAAGTTTATACTTCCGCCCTCCGTCGATGGCTCGTTGCCGATCCGGCCGGCTCAGCCGCTCTCGCTCTTGCTCCACCCACTTTGGGGCCAGCTTCTGAAGTAACCGATCAAACTCATTGCAGGTCAATCCGATTAGAGTCTTAAAGAGGCGAGGCTTTTGACTGAGCACTTTATAGCAAATCATCTGACTGCCCTCCAGAAATCTCTTGCTTCGGCAAGTTTGGAGTACAGTATGCCACAAATGCCTCTATTGCGCAACAGGTTTAATAAGTTTCCCTTGAATGTACAACTCAACTGATCTTTCTGCGTCAGTTTCGTCAGTTATAAAGACCTCAATGTTTGCTTGTTTCAAGTCTTCATAAATTCGTCTTCCCATACCATGCGAGATGACCACTTGACAATCTGACAATGCAGCCAGAATAGGGGCATGCCTGTCTAGACTGTGATCTGCACCTTCTTGTCCTCTGGCATGACCAGTAAACGTATTGAGGCGGTACTCTGGCTTTCCTATGCTCTTAATATCAGATTCAAAGATGATGAAGCCTCTTGTTCTGCCAAAATGAGAAGCAATGACCTTTCCATCATCAGAAGCAATAGCGATTTTCATTTGTTATTCCTTTCCTTTTTCTTTTCTTCAGATAAGTTGATGGTGATATGAATTCTCTCTCACCATTTTACTACCACACTTCGGGCAAGTTTCTTCTCTACACGGCTTGCCTGCTTGATGTAATACCTTTTCACCACATTTCGGGCAAACACAATATCCTTTCGATCCCATGCGGTGTGTGTTCATTTTTCATGTCTCCTTGTTATTATCACTCCGAGGGGAGTGTGTAAAACGTGCGTCTGATTTTCGTGTACAGATTTGCCCTTTTGCTTGCTCAAGCCACCCCACTCGAACATCGTGAACGTATTCAAATTCAGGCACATAGGGCTTAATATCCAAAAGAGGTGTCTCATCGAGTACATCTACACGATCAACATAGATAAGATTATATTCCAAGCGGACAATCTTCACTAAAGATAAGCCGATTGGATTCGGGCGACTGGGCGCACGAGTTGAAAAGATACCACGCAGCTCTTTGTCTAGAAAGGGTGTTACAAGCAATTTTGACTGGTGCGCTTTGTGAAAATGATAAAGAAGGTAGATATGAGAAAAACCTTCTAAGTCCTTCAAACCGTCGATATATTCGGGATAAATTTCTACGATGCCTGGTTCGCTGGCGTCACTTGTAGGCTGGATAGGCATATCTTCCAACCTATGAAAGGGGCTGCGGATGATGCCGATTGGTTTGTAGATAATGTCCATATGATTTTCGCCAATAATCCTTGGGATAGCCTTAGCCGCCCAACGATCTGCGCTTCACCTGCGCCGCGCAGCGCAGCGGAGCGGCGCCAGGTGGTTACGGTCGGTGGGGCGGTCGCCCGCCCTACCGCCGTTCCAGAACCGGACGTGAGAGTTTCCCCTCATCCGGCTCCTCAGTGCGTGGGGCCTTGTCATTGGTACAACCCGGCATGCGCCTGGTCGTGACAGTGGGCGTGGAGCAACACCAGGTTGGCGCGCCGTTCGTTACTCCGGTCGCCATCCCGATGGTGTATCTCCACCACATCCTCTGTCGTCAGTGGCAGTCCACAAGCCCCGCATCTTCCTCGCTGCTGCTTCAACAACCAGGTGACCCGCCCCGGCCTGGTCGGGTCTCGCCCCGAACGAAGCAGCAGCCGTTGTAACTTGTGGACACGCTTCCAGTCGCCCTGCCGTGCTGCTCGGTAGATGCGCTTTTGGAGTCGGTAGACGTTGCGCTGAAGTTTCTTCCAGCACAACGCCTCCCAGTCCTCAGTCCGTTGCGCTTCTGCGCCTCGTCTGCCCAAGACCTGAACTCCTCCAGTACCTCTACCTTCCCACGAACCGGGTTCACGTCCGCCGATCCCTCCCGCCACGACATCTTCTTGATGCCAATTGAGGCCAAAGACTGCCTTTCCCAAAGAAAAACAATCGCTAGCAGAATAAGGGCAACAGCCCATTCTTCCACAATGAGAAGAACCGCTTGCGAAGACGTTAGAAAAACCCCACCTTGTGCGCCAAATAACAAGCCCAGCCTGGTGATAACGAAAGGCAAGCCCAAGGCAACAAACAAGCCGACAAAAGTTGCGCTCCGCTGTTTTTTGCTCATTTCATCCACTCCCAAGAGGAATAGGCGTATGTCTTAGCCGCCCAACGGCTGGCGTATAAGCCGCGCCGCTGAAAGCGGCGTCGGCTTGATACGCTTGTTATGCGGCCTTCTCTGAAAGACAACGTGCCTATCACTGACCATTCTCGCCCAATGCAGCATCCGGAGCAGAAACAAATGAGCCGTAGTTGCCATTGCGTAGGAATTCAAAGAAGGCATCGTAATCTCGCGGCGTCAAGAAATGGAAGAAGTAACGGCACTCGCTCTGTTGGTTGTTCAAGGTCTCAAAGTGCTGGCGAGCATAGCGGTATTTGCCCTTGTTCTCATCTGACGGGTCATCGGTTTCCTCGTCGCCTTTGATTTCGATGACCAGGATGTCATTGCCCTTTTTAATGAAAAAATCCGGGTTGAAGTAAGCGCGCTTGGGATGTTCACCTTTACGCCAGGCATACTCGATTTCGTAGAATCCCTGATCGGTGGACTTGATCCAGGCATCTACGGCAACGGCGTTTTCCGGCTTAAGCAACTGTCGGATAAAATCGCGTTCTGGTTTGCGCTCGGCCAGGACGATATTCAACGGCGTTTTGAACAGATAGGCATTCTCCACATAGACCCAGGCTGTGCGCGGCAATGTCTCGTCGTCCCGCACTTCTTCCAGCAGCGCTTTGACCTCTTCATTGCTCAGAGAAAAGGCGTGTTCATCGGCGAAAACGGTTACTTCGCCACGGCGCAACGCGCCTATTCCAACACTATCTCGTGGTCTATCTCTAGTGCTCAGAGGTTTTACGGCCTGCGGCGTCATTTGGTAACGCACCCGCTTGGCCGCGCCGCGCTGAAGCGTCCCGAATGCCGCGTAGAGCCGCTGGCGGTTTTCTTCGCTGACTTGATCCTCGTGCTCACCTGCCCGCCTCAAAGATTCCCGGATCAATGCTTTCAGCCATTCCAAATTGTACCGCTCTGCATAGTTTGTCCGCTCTTCAGTTTCCAGGTCAATTGAGGCCAGGCGGTAGTGGATTTGCTCGGCGACTTGATCCACGGTGTACATCCGGTATTGCACCAGCGTCTTTTTTGTGCGCTGGCCGCCGCTCACGGCCCGCTCGTAAGTGGTTTCGCGTTCCATTGCCGGCACCTGTGAAATCAAGGTGACGAACCCCTTGCTAAAATCGTATTTTCCCGTTTGCTCAAACTCTTCTACTGTTTGCGTCTTGCTATAGTCCAACTGATGGAGGGTAAAGTGGTAATCCGGCGACTTGGTCACGGGATAGGAATACAGGCGTTTCTCGACCTCCATCACCTCGTCCACCAGGTGGCGGATACGGCTCGACCAGGCATCGTGGTTGAAGACGGTGACCACCGGGCGCTCGCCGCGATAGGCGTCGGGGATGCGCAGGCCGCGTCCCAGCACCTGGGCGATGAGCAGTTTGCTGTTGAAGGCGCGCTCCTCGTGGGGCACGATCTGGAAGACGTTCTGTACGTCCCAGCCTTCGGTGAGCATACTGACCGAGGTGATCCACTCCACTGGGTTATCTGGACGGTCTACGTCGGCCAGGGCGCGCACGTTGGCCTGGTGCTCCTGCGCCGAGGTGACGATGAGCACTTTCTTCTCTGCTTCCTCGCGGGGAATGCCCTCCTGTTCGGCCAGGAAATCAATCAGGTCGTCGGTAAGGCGCTTGCAGGTGGCAATATCGCGGGTTACCAAGATGGTTAGCGGCTTGACCTTGCGGTAGCGCGCGGTCCCGTGCTCGCGGTGGTTATCGTAGATTTTCTGGAACTTTTCATATTGGCTCTGCGAGGTGTCCTCGGCCACATAGTCAACACTCTTAGCAAAGCCTTGCTCCATCGCCTCACGCAGGGAGTAGCGATAGACCACGTCAGCAAAGTAGTCGTTCTCAATGTAGCAGGTACCGGAGAAGCCGACAATGTAGCGGAAGCCAAAGTCCGGATCCAGCAGGAATTCTTTCCAGCGCTTCAGGCTGCGGCTGGTAGCGTCCTGACCAATGGGTTTGTTGTAAACGTGATGCACCTCGTCATTCAGCACCAGGGTGCGTTCCCCCTTACCGCGCAGACTGTCGCGGATGGAAGACTTGACGTGTTCCAGCGTGGCGTGAAAGTTCTCCACGCAGATCGTGCCCTCCACGATGGACTCGCTACTGTTGATGATATGTGGGTTGCGCACGCGGGCGTTTTCGGGCAGGAGATCGCGCAGGGTGACGTCTGCCGAAAGAGCGCGGAACTTTTGCAACAAGCCCTCCTCAATCGTGCGCGAGGGGCAGAGCACCAGCACCCGATCCACCACGCCCTCGGCCAGCATGATGCGGGCGATGCCATACATCACGTAACTCTTGCCCGTGGCCGTCGCCAGGTCCACCGAACAGGAGAGTTGCTCCGGCAGTTGCAGGTGGCGCGCCATCTCCGCAAACGTGGCGTAGCGTTCGGGCAACATTTCATTGGAGTGGAAGTTCTCCTCAGCCAGGGCGCGTAGATTTGCGTAGCGCCCGCCCAGCAAGTAGCGCAGGACGACGCGGGTAGCCTCTTTTTGGTATTCGCGGCTGCCGCAGAGTGCGTCCAGGAACGGTTCGTATTTGGTGATGTCGAAACGCGCCGGGTCCACGCTGAGGCTGACCCGCAATACAAGGTCTTGATTGCGAAAAGTCTGTTGGTCACGCATCGGCAGCTCCTTGCGACTGGAAATCGGCCAGCGTCTTGATTTCGCGGTACTCGTTGCCGTAGATGTCCATATAGATGATCATCACTTGCTTGCCCAGCGATTCCAGCGGCATGCGCACTTGCCAGTCGTTGCTTTCAATGTCAGAGGCGTAAAAGACGGCGTCCAGGGCAAAGACCTCACCGTCGTAGTCGTAATCCACCATCACCATCGAGAGCGTCTTCAGGTTGCCCTTTTGCGTTGCGCCTTTGACCATTGCCCGGCTCTTGAAGGTCTTGATGTGGATCACTGCTTCGTCAATCGGTTGCCCTTCGCGCGGCGCGATCCGATACTCACATTCCACCTCCGGCAGGCGGATAAAGTCAAAGCCCACCGCCTCCACTGTCTCGTTGACCTGGGTTTCGTCCACCGGCTGGGTGATGGCTTCAAAGTCGCGAGAGTGGAGTTCGTTGATGATGGAATAGGGGATGCGCAGGATGTAGTAGCGGGTGCGGCCCTTGTCAATGTAATCTTCCAGGAAGGTCACGCTGGCCGCCGGAGCGATGATGAAAAAGCGCGCACCAATCTTGCCGCCGATCTGGGCGTGCAGGTCGTCTATGAAGCCGTAATCCAGCACTACGCCGCCATGTTGCAGGTGATTGAAGACCAGCACATCGTCCGCGCCGCGATAGCCGTCCAGTTGCACCCCACCGACGGTGTGCGGCTCGTCGCGGCACTGAAAGAGGAGCAGGCCAAAGCGCCGCCACTCCTCCCAGGGTAACCGCTTGAGTTGGGAGAAGTCGTATAGGCCGGCGTTGTAGAGAGTGAAGGGGCGCGCGTGCAGGGGCTTGCCCTTGTTACCGATCCCTTCACGCAGGGTGAGCATGCGCTTCTGGATAGTGTAGATGGCCAGTTTGCCGCAATCAATTCCAATCCAGCGCCGCCCCAGTTTCTCGGCCACGGCCAACGTGGTGCCGGAGCCGGCAAAGGCGTCGAGGACGATATCGCCAGGAGCGGTTCCAGCTTTAACGATGAGGTATAGTAGAGACTCTGGTTTCTCGGTTGGATATCCGGTGAATTGTGTCATCTTTACAAGATCGCGACCCCAGACATCACCAATCGCAACAAATTCAGCACTTGCACCTGTAATTTCTCTAAGCACTTCCTCCTTGCTTTTTGCTGGATCGTCACTAACATACGTCTTGAGCGCCACGCCTGCTTCGATCTCCCACTCAGCGGGTTTTCTGCCCATACGCCCTCTGGTGTAATACCACCCTCGTTCGTCTCGCTCTATACCTATTACTGTACCTCTTTTGTAGGGTCCTAGTACTCTGTCAAGTGTGATAACTGGATTTCGCATCTTCTCACCTCCAATGGTGTTTTCATCATTGGAGGTGAAGAGATGAATCGCAAATACGTTGTGCAATTGACCGAAGAGGAACGCTTACAACTCCAACAGATTGTCTCATCCGGTACAGCGCCAGCCCGCAAGATCCGACGGGCACAAATCCTGCTCAAGTCGGA
>JADBJJ010000013.1:16348-50040 GCA_014874475.1 Chloroflexota bacterium | reverse complement strand
GAAGCGGGATTGGCTGTGGAAGATGCCGGTGTACCGGCTGGCGCTATTTGTGGGGGACCTGGCTGGCACGATGCGCTCCGGCGGGTTCGGGAGTGGCGGATGGTCAGCGGCGACCAGTGGTACAGTGGGGATGGGAGATGAGAAAGATGGCACGCAAGCCTTCTCCAGATAATCCCCCTTGCCCTCGCTGTGGGGCCACCCGTGTGGTGAAGAACGGCAGCAAAGACGGACGCCCGCGCTGGGTTTGCCGGGTATGCAAGCGCTCCTTCGGCCCCACCTTCGGCACACCGATGTATCGGCTGCGCTCCACGCCCGCCGAGGTGGCCCGGACATTGTTGGTGGTGATGCATCAAGGCAGCCTGAGCGCTGCAGAGGAACTCACCGGCCATAAATACGAGACCATTGGGCGTTGGCTGCGTCTGGTCGGTGTGTATGCCAACCAGATCACCGATGCCTTGGTGCGCGAGCTCCACCTGACCGAGGCGGAAGTGGATGCGTTTTGGTCATTTGTTAAAAAAAGCGTCCAGCAGATGGAGATGGGCAAGGCCCGCAGAAGGGGGTGGGCCCGCGGTGGGGATGTCTGAGCCGGGATCGGCCTACTCGCTTCGGGGTAGCCTGATCCTTCGGCGGTTCGGAGGACGAAGCGGCGCCTCAGGTTGAACTGCTGGACACGCAAGACTCATGCTTTCGCCAAAGAGAGTCAGACGTGGGATGCGGCGGTGATCGTGTGCTTGTTCGAGACCAACACCTTCAGCTATTGTCACTACTATAGAGAGTTACCACCACCTCTCTCCTCCGCCAGGAATTCCAGCAAGATGCGGTTGAATTCATTGGGGTTGTCGGCGATGACGCCGTGACCGCTCCCCGCTACAACGATATGCCGGGCGCCGGGAATCCCTCGCGCCAGGGCAGACTGGACCGACGGCGGCACAGTGGTGTCTTCTGCGCCCGTCACCACCAGGACAGGCATGCGCAGTTCGCTCAGACGGCCCGTCGTATCAAAGCGCATCAGGGAGCGCATAGCCGATCGGTAAGAGCAGGGATTGGTCTGATTGATGCGCCGGCGAATGTTCTCCCGCAGAAGTTGCTGGTCGGGGCGGGGGAAGAGTCGCCGGGCTACCATTTCGGCCTGCCGCTCCGGGCCGACCAAGGTGCTCAGGATCGTCCGCGCCAGGAAGTAGAGCCAGCCGCTCAGTCCTTGCGGACGCAGGCGGGCAAATGTGTTCACCAGCACCAGACGGCGCACCATTTCAGGGTGGTCCAGTGCCAGTTGTTGAGCCACCGTCCCCCCCATAGAGATGCCCACGACATGGGCCGGCACAGCGTCCATCCGCTCCAGGAAGAGCGCCATATCCGCCGCCATCGCCTGGATAGTCACTTCGGGTGGGGCACTGGAGCGGCCGAACCCCCGCATGTCCGGAGCCAGCGCCCGATACCCCGCCCGGGAGAGGGGACCGAACTGCATGATCCAGTCCTCGCCGGCGGAACCCAGCCCGTGCAGCAGGAGAACCGGCGGCGCGCCGGTGGGATTCACCTCCTCATAGTGGAGGCACAGAATGTCTGAGAGGTCTATCGCAGGCATGTTCACCTCCATCCCTGGGAAAACACGCTCCTAAAAAAAGCGGGAACGTGCCGGGCACTCTTAGAAGTGCCTGGCACGTTCGCGTCCCCTTACTCCTCCCACACCAGTTCCACTTTTCCGATGCGGACGGTGTCTCCGGGCTGGACCCCGGCCTCCCGCAAGGCATCCAGCACGCCCATCGCCTTCAGAGAGCGATGCAGGCGGTCAACCGCCTCCTCCAGTTCTAGCGGGGTCATCGCAGCCAGCCGCTCTACCCGCTTCCCCCAGACCCGCCAGCCGTCTGCCTCCCGCTCCACCCAGAATGTCCGTTCGTCATCCTCCAGCCGAAAGACCGGGATTTCGCGGACGGGCTCAGGAACCAGGGGGAGTGCTTCCAGTTTCCGGGCCACCGCCCAGAGAAGGTCGCGTACTCCCTCGCGGGTCAGGCCAGAGATGGGGAAGACCTCGTACCCCCGGGCCTGCAGGGCATCCCGTACCTGCGGCCAGCGTTCCCGGGCCTGGGGCATGTCCATTTTGTTGAAGGCCACCAGTTGGGGCTTCCGATCCAATCCATGGCCGAACGCGGCCAGTTCAGCGTTGATGGCGGCGAAGTCGCCCAGAGGGTCCTCCGCCGTCCCGTCCAGAAGATGGACCAGGAGACGAGTGCGCTCCACATGGCGCAGGAATTCATGCCCCAACCCTTTGCCCTGGCTGGCACCCTCTATCAGGCCAGGGAGGTCGGCCATAACGAAGTCGGTCTGGGCATTCAGGACAACAACGCCCAGATGGGGCTCTAGGGTGGTGAAGGGATACGGGGCGATCTTAGGGCGCGCCGCCGTCACCGCCGCCAGCAGGGTGGATTTCCCGGCATTGGGTTTCCCGACCAACCCCACGTCGGCCAGGAGTTTCAGTTCCAGGTGAAGGGTGCGCTCCTCCCCCGGTTCCCCGTTCTCGGCCATCCGGGGGGCCTGATGGGATGGGGTGGCGAACCGGGCGTTGCCCCGCCCGCCCCGCCCACCCCGGGCTACCACCACTTCCTGCCCCGGCTCGGTCAGGTCTGCCAGCACCCGCCCGGTGAGAGCATCCCGCACCACCGTACCCGGCGGCACCGGCACCCGCAGGTCAGCGCCATCAGCCCCGTGCTGATTTTTCCCTCGCCCGTGCTGGCCCCGCGCGGCGCGAAAGTGGCGCTGACGGGTGAACCGGTAGAGGGTGTTCAGATGCGGGTCCACGTAAAGGATGACGTCTCCTCCCTTGCCGCCGTCACCTCCCGCCGGCCCACCGAAGGGGACAAATTTCTCCCGCCGGAAGGCCACGCAGCCGTTCCCGCCGTCTCCGCCTTTCACATAGATAATCGCTTCATCTACAAACATTGCGCATCGTCTATCCGGTATCGCTTGGGGTTGATCATCCGCAGCAGAGTGTTCTCTATCCGCGCCCGATACCGTCCAAACAAGTATGCCAGAGCCAGTCCGCCCCCCATCAGCACAGCCCAGACTTCCGCCGGGGGGTGAGTCGCATTGGCCCCCACCCAACTGCTGACGATCAGCCCGGGCAGCCGCCCCACCCCGGCCAGAAGCAGCATGTATGGGATAGGGAGAGGGCTCAGTCCAATGACGAAACAGGTCAGATCGTCCGGCAGGAGCGGCAGGAGAAAGACCAGCAGGAAGAACGTGGGCCCCTGCCGTCGGGTCAGGCGGTCCCACCGCTCCAGCCGCTCCGCGCCTGCCAGCCGCGCGACCAGCGGGCGGCCCAGCCAGCGCCCCAGCCCCATTGCCAACGCCGACCCCAACTGGACGCCCAGCCAACTGTACAGGGTGCCCCGAAAGACGCCGTGGAGGTAGCCGTTGATCAGGCCGAAAATCTGGCCAGGGACGGGAGCCAGCAGCACCTGCACCGCGTTGAGGAGAATGCTCCCCAGCGGCCCCCAGGGGCCGAGCGCAGTGATCCAGGCCTGAACAGCGTTCCGATCGGCCAGCCAGCGATGGATTGCCGGCCCGGCGATGGCTCCCGCTCCGAAGAGCAGGAGCAGAGGGGCTCCCCGGAGAATCCACCACAGGTATCCTGTTCGGTAGGACTTGCCAGACGCAAGCGAAGAGGAATGAAGCCGAGCGCTCTCTACCCTTTCTATCGGTCCTGTCGTCATCTGTAGCCCCTCATCCGCGGCCTCTCCATCTCCGGGTATCCCTCAGCCGCAGACTGATCCACAGCCCACCTGCCACTCCCAGCGCGGTCACAGCGAACAGTACCGGATAAGAGGTGAACCGCAAAAGCACTCCGCCCAGAAAAGAGACCGGCACCAGTACTCCACCCAGAGTATTATAAAGGCCCACGAAGAGGGGGCGACGGTCCTCCGGCGCAATCTCCAGCAGATAGTTGAACATCCCCATCATCCAGGTGTTGTTGGTGATGCCGTAGCAGAAGTAGACCAAAGGATAAGTCTGGGTGAGCCAGCGACTCCCGGTCAGGTGAATGAGCAGCGCCAGCAACGGACTGATGAATGTGGCAGTGGCCCCGGCCCAAATGGCGGCCCGGGGACCCCAGCGCTCGCTCAGCCAGCCCAACCCGACACTGGCAACGATGCCTCCCACCATCTGGGCGGAGACAAACCAGCCCACGACTGCATCGGGCAATTTCATCACTTCCGTCGCATGCAGGATGTAAAAGGGAAGAGCCAGACCGAACAGTCCGATCAGCCAGCGGCCAAAGACCAGGCGCCGGAAATCCGGCCATCCTCCCCAGGCCTCCCGCAACTGGCTACGTAAACTGAGTGAGGTAGTTGTAGAAGTGGACACCTTCCTCTCTGGCTCCCGAAGCAGCATCAGGGCAACGGCGGACGGCATCAGTGCCAACCCGCCGAGAGCAAAGAGCACCGCATAATTTCGGGGATACGGTAGCATCGGACTGGAGAGGATAGCGCCCACCAGTGCGCCCACCCCGATACCGAGGAGTCCTCCCAGAAGTTGGGCCGCTCCGACCAGCCGCCCTCTTCGGGTCGGAGGGATGGCGGCTCCCATCAGGTCAAACCAGGCCACCGAGGCGATGCCGTCCAGGACGTTGAAAAACCCCATACCGGCCAGAAAGACGACCAGCATCCATTCGGGATAGCGAGTCAGGCCAGACCAGATGACCAGCGCCAGCAGGAAGTAAATCGGCCGACCGATGCAAATCGCCCAGATGAGATACGGCTTCTTGCGGGGCTTCTGCCCAATCACCGCCGCCGCGAACAGTTGGGGCAACAGCCATCCCGCCGCCATAATCGTGCTGACCATGCCGACCAGCGGCTCCGACGCCATCAGCGTACGGGCGAAGGCCGGCAGGACGGTGTTCGGGTTCAGAAACGAGTAAGCCACCCCGAAGAAGACGTAGTCTATCAACAGGACGGTAAAATTGTGACGGAAGTGGGGCGGCAAGCCGCTCTGATGAGCATAATTTGTCTTTTGGGTCTCCAGATGTGCGCTCATACAGGTGTGTTTTTCCACAAGAAATAGATGGCACATCTGTTGAGCATACCACAATTTAGACGATAGTCAACCGGCCCGGGTATGCCCGCCCTTATCCAGGAAACGGAACCCGGCCTTCTTGCGCGGCGGCGAAGATTTAGCAACCCTCTATGGGGAAACTATCCAGAGGCCATTCCCGCCGAAATGGGTGCACACCCGAATTGCCTTTTGTCCTCTCCAGTGCTATAATCACGCCAGACTGTCTTGCTCCGACGACGCCATCCGTACCCGTCCGCTCTCTGTTCAGGAGGCACCTATGCACGCTTCCGCTGCTCCCGAAGCCATCGCACCGGTCCGTCTGAGCACTACTTATAAATTTATCTGGGGGCTGGCCGCGCTGGGGACCTCTCTGGTCGCCGGCACCTACGGGGCCCTGCTCCCCATCTTCTACCAGGACTACCTGGGCCTGCAGGCCCGCTGGATTGGCATCGCGTCCCTTATCTACGCAATATGGAACGCACTGAACGACCCGCTCTTCGGCTACATCACCGACAGCACCCGCTCCCGTCAGGGACGGCGCATCCCCTACATGCGCTACACCGCCCCCTTCCTGGGCCTGACGTTCATCCTGGTGTGGCTGGCCCCCGCCCAGACTGGTCAGTTGGCCCTCTTCTGGTGGATGCTGGTCACTATGCTCCTCTACGATACCTGCTACACCATCATCGGCCTGGTCTATTCGGCGCTCCTGCCGGAAGTGAGCGAGTCGGATGCCGAGCGGAACCACCTGCAAATCTCCGCGTCGCTCTTTGGCCTGCTCGGCTTCCTCCTGGGATTCATCATCCCGGAGATATTCCGTCCCAAGGCGGGGACCTCTCCGTCCTTCCTACCCCTGCAGGTCTCTATGGGGGTGGTCGGCGCGATCAGCGCGCTGCTGGTGATTGCCACGACGCTCAAGGTGAAGGAGCGCCCGGAGTTCTATCAGGTGGACCAGCCCCTGCCCCTGAAGGATGCCATCCGCTATACGTTCACCAGCAAGTCCTTCCTGCTCCTGGTCAGCCAGAACTTTATGTCCATCCTGATGCAGTCGCTGGTGGTGGGGATGCTCTTCTATCTGGCCGACTACGTGCTTCGGATGAATGCGATTCTGCTTCTGGCGGCGGTCTTTATCCCCCTTTTCATCGGCGTCCCGATGACTTCCCTGATCCGCCAACGGTTCGGCGTCGTCGGGGCACAGCAAAGGTTGCTTCTGGTGGCCGGGATCGCGCTGGTCCTCATCGCCGTGGTGCCGAACCCGCTCATCCCAGTCTGCCTGGCGGTGGCGGGATTTGGGCTGGCAGGCCCGCAGACGCTGACCAACGTCCTCTTTGCCCAGGTGGCAGACGAGGATGAACTCCGCTCTGGGGTCCGGCGGGAGGGCGCGTTTTTCGGCGTCAATGCACTACTGACGAAGCCCGCCCAGTCGGTCGCGCTGGCCCTCATCCCGTTCACCCTGGAGATGACGGGCTTCGTCCCCCGGGAAGCGTACGGCGGCCAGATTTATCTGGACCAGCCCGCCAGCGCGCTCTTCGGAATCAAGGCGCTCATCGGATTGATACCGGGTGTGGCGCTTATCATTGGCGCAGTCATCCTGCACTGGTTCCCCCTCAAGGGCCGCTATCTGGAGGAAGTACAGAAGCGCGTCCTGCACCTCCACGCCGAGAAACACGCGCGGCTGTAATGGGACGCGGATAAACGCGGAAGATAGGAGGTGTTTTCAATCCATGCCCGCCCGTGTTCATCCGCGTCCGGATCCAAAGTGTCATGCCAGAATTGGTTCATCTTCACGTTCATACTCACTATTCCCTGCTGGACGGCCTGTGCACGCCAAAGGCGTTGACCCAGCGGGCCGCAGAGTTGGGCATGCCCGCGCTGGCCATCACCGACCACGGCGCCCTCTACGGCGTCGTGGAGTTTTACCAGGCCGCGCAGGAAGCCGGCATCAAGCCCATCATCGGCCTGGAGGCGTATCTCGCCCCGCGCCGCCTGCGCGACCGCGACGCCGCCGAAGACCGCAAGCCCTACCACCTCCTCCTGTTGGCCCAGAACCAGACCGGCTATCAGAACCTTCTCCGCCTGGCCACCATTGCCATGCTGGAGGGGTACTACTATAAGCCCCGCATTGATAAAGAGACCCTGGAGCAGTACGGCGAAGGGATTATCGTCTTCTCTGGCTGCAAGTCTTCCGAAATCCCGCGCCTCATCATAGACAGACGGATGGAAGAGGCGCGGGCCGTCATCTCCTGGTACCGCGAACGTTTCCCCGGTCGCTTCTATCTGGAACTGCAGGACCACGACCTGCCCGACCTCCATCGGGTCAACCGCCACCTGCTGGAATTCGCCTGCGAGTTCTCCCTGCCCCTGGTGGCGACCAACGACGTCCATTACCTCACCCGCGAGCAGGCCCCCGTCCACGATACCCTGCTGGCCATCGGCACCGGTAAGTCCCTCAAAGACCCCAGCCGCATGCGCTATGAGGGGGACACCTACTACATGCGCACCGCCGAGGAGATGGCCGCGCTCTTCGCCGAGGTCCCGGAGGCGCTGACCAACACCCTGCGCATCGCCGAGATGTGCCAGGTGGAACTGGAATTCGGCCGTCCCCACCTGCCCGTGTTCCCCGTCCCCGAGGGGCACACTCCCCAATCGTACCTGCGCCTCCTCTGCGAAGCGGGCCTCCGCCGCCGCTACGGAGACCGGGCCGATAGCCCCGAGATCCGCCGACGGCTGGAGCACGAACTGGCCATCATCCACCAGATGGGGTTTGATACCTACTTCCTTATCGTCTGGGACCTGTGCCGGGCGGCACGGGAACGGGATATCTGGTACAACGCGCGCGGTTCCGCCGGTGGCTCCATTGTCGCCTACTGCCTGGAGATTACCCGGGTAGACCCCCTGAGCAACAACCTCATCTTTGAGCGATTCCTCAACCCGGGCCGGGTCACTATGCCCGATATCGATCTGGACTTCCCCGATGACCGGCGGGCGGAGATGATTGAGTATGCCCTCCAGAAATACGGGCAGGAGAACGTCGCCCAGATCATCACCTTCGGGACGATGGGGGCCCGCGCGGCGGTGCGGGACGTGGGCCGCGTGATGGATATCCCCCTCTCCGAGGTGGACCGAATCGCCAAGATGATTCCCAGCATCCCCGGCAAGCCCACGTCCATCGCCGAGGCGCTGGAGAGTGTGCCGGAACTGGCGGAATTGTACCGAACGACCCCTTACGTCCGCCAACTGCTGGATACGGCGATGCAACTGGAAGGCGTGGCCCGGCATGCCTCCACCCACGCCGCCGGTGTGGTGATTGCCGACGCTCCGCTGGTGACCTACTGCCCCCTTCATCGCCCAACGAAAGAGCAGGGGAGCGGAGGGGCAGAGGAGCAGAGAGGCCGAGGAGCCGAGGGGCGGAAGAGCAAAGGAGCAGAGGAGCGGGAAAACGGAGAGGAGTTAGAAGAGGCCGGTGAGATAGTCCTCAGCGCCGTCACTCAGTGGCCGATGGAGGATCTGGAAGCCATCGGCCTATTGAAGGTGGACTTCCTGGGGCTGAGCACCCTCACCATCATGCGCCGCGCCTGCGACCTCATCCGCCAGCGGCACGGGGTTTCGCTGGACCTGGACTCCATCCCGCTGGACGACCCGGCCATCTACCGGCTGCTCTCCAGTGGCAACGTGATGGGGGTGTTTCAGGTGGAAGGCGCAGGCTTCCGGCGGGTGCTGACAGAGATGCGCCCCACCCGCTACGACCATATCGTCGCCGCGCTGGCCCTCTACCGCCCCGGCCCAATGGAATACATCCCCGTCTACATCCGACGGATGCACGGCGCGGAAAAGGTAGAGTACCGCCATCCGGCCCTCGCCCCTATCCTGGACGAGACCTACGGGATCATCGTCTATCAGGAACAAATCATCCGCATCGCCACCGACCTGGCCGGATATGAGCCGGGCGATGCGGATACCATCCGCAAGGCGGTGGGCAAAAAGAAGAAAGATGCGCTACTGGCCCACCGGACCCAGTTCGTCCATGGGTGTGAGGCACGCGGGATCGCCCGGGAGGTCGCCGAGGGGATTTTTGACGATATTGAATTCTTCGCCCGCTACGGGTTCAACCGGGCTCACGCCGCCGGCTACGCGATGGTCACCTGCCAGACAGCGTACCTGAAGGCCCACTACCCGCTGGAATATATGACCGCCCTGTTGACAGTGGAGCGGCACAACACCGAGAAAGTCGGCATCCTGGTTAACGAGTGCCGCCGGATGGGCATAGAGGTCCTGCCGCCCAGCATCAACCGCTCCGACCTGGAATTCACCATAGAGGGAAATGCGATCCGCTTCGGTCTGGGCGCGGTCAAAAACGTGGGCGATGGCCCCGTCGGGGCCATTCTTGCTGCGCGGGGCGACCGCCCCTTCGCCTCGCTGGCTGACTTCTGCCGTCGGGTGGACCTGCGGCTGGTCAACCGGCGGGCACTGGAGAGTCTGATCCGGGCCGGGGCGCTGGACGAATTTGGCCCCCGGGCCCGCCTGCTGGCCGCAATAGACCGGATGATGGACCTCAGCGCCCGAACCCACACCGCGCGGGATACGGGGCAACTCAGCCTCTTCGGTGAGACCACCGGCGTCCAGTTGGGAGACGACGAGGGGCTCTTTGTCGGCCTGCCACCAATTCCGGAAGTGCCCCTGCGGGAAATGCTGGAGTGGGAGAAGGACCTGATGGGAGTCTACCTCTCCGAACATCCGCTGACCCGCGCGGCGCGCGACCTGGCGGACGTCATCAATGCCTACGCCGGGCAGTTGAACGAGGAGCCGCATGAGTCTGTCGTCACCGTCGCCGGAATCGTCCGGCGCATCCGGCGGCACACGACGAAGGACGGCAAGGAGATGGCCTTCGTCACCCTGGAGGACCTCTACGGAGCCTGCGATGTGATCGTCTTCCCGCGCGTCTGGGCGGAGAGCCGGGAGAAGTGGCAGCCAGAGGCGTTAGTGGTGGTCTGCGGCAAAGTGGACGCCCGCCGCGAGCCGCCCAGCCTCATCTGCCAGTGGGTCAAGCGGCCCGAGGAGGTTGCCCGCCCCCGGCCCAACGGGATAGTAACGCTGAGGGAATCACCCGGATACGAATACCAGGCTGGCATCCGGACGGAAGCGAGTATGCCGGAGGCG
This sequence comes from Chloroflexota bacterium, assembly GCA_014874475.1. GTDB lineage: Bacteria > Chloroflexota > Anaerolineae > B4-G1 > DUEL01 > SpSt-77. The sequence continues at coordinate 39,843 of JADBJJ010000013.1, read as the reverse complement.
GCACAGGCTGCCAGTATGCCCAGCCGGACGATTCAGGTCACCATCCGGCGCAGCGGCGATATGGAGCAGGATTTCCGCCTCCTCTCCACCGTCCACGAACTGCTGACGGCCTACCCCGGCGAGGACCGGTTCGCCTTCCGGCTGGTCGGCGGGGCCAACGGCGATGTCGTCCTGGAATTCCCCAACCACTCCACCCGGTACTGCGACGAACTGGGGGAGAAACTGGCAGACCTTCTGGGACCAGGGGCGGTCCAGGTTTTATAACGCCACCCCCTCCAGCCGAAGCAGGGCTGATTTGACCTCCAGCCCGCCCCCGTAGCCCACCAGAGAACCATCAGCGCCCACCACCCGATGGCATGGGACAATGATGGGGATCGGGTTAGCCCCCACTGCCTGGCCCACCGCCCGCGCGGCCTCGGGCCGGCCGACCCGGCGGGCCAGTTCGCCGTACGTCACAGTCTGACCGTAGAGAACCCGCCGCATTTCCTCCCACACCCGGCGTTGAAAAGGAGTGCCCCGCAGGTCCAGCGGTAGGTCAAACTCCCGCCGGATGCGGGAGAAGTACTCCCGCAGTTGGGTAACCGCCACAGCCAGCGCCGCGGGATTCTCCTCCGGGGTCTCCGGTCCGATCCAGCGGGCCACCCAGGCCTCCAGCAAAGCCCGACTCTCGCCAGGTAACCCTATCCGGCACAGGCCTGCAGGTGTGGCGATCAAAACCAGCGGGCCGAAAGGGGAATCGGTTGTCGCATAATACAGGCTCATCGTGCTCCTTTCCAGAGAATGCCCTCACGGGATTTTACTCCTTTCCGCAAATTTGGGTAGTCTCCCTCCTGAGGGTTGCTGAAAATATAACGCTGTTGGCTCATCGCCGAATTTGTGCTGGCCCAGGATGGGGCCCCTATCGCCCCCCTCCCTGCACGGCACAGCCCTGGGGGGAGAGGGAGCAGGGGAGTGGGGCCAATGTGCTGGGAGGGAAAAAATCCGCGTCCATCCGTGTCCTGTGAAGTCTGTGCCTTTGCAAACCAGACAAGTTGGGGTATCATAATCAGCGAGGAAGGAGCCATGATGCAAGCCCAAATGGACGACCTGGACCGCCTGATTCTTCAAACCCTCCAGCAGGACGGGCGGACCCCCTTCACCCACATCGCCCGCCAGGCGGGCGTCTCCGAGACGACGGTCCGCCTTCGCTACCGCGCCCTGGTGGAGGCGGGGGTAATCCGCACCGTGGGGATTGTGGACCCTTACGCGCTGGGCTTCCAAGCCCCAGCCATCATCGGCGTCACCGCTGACCCCAGGCAAGTGGACGAGGTAGCCCGCCAGATCGCCGAACTCCCCGAAGTCAGTTATCTGGTCATGACTCTGGGGACATTTGACCTGGTGATGGAAGTCTTCTGTCGCGACCTGAGCCACCTGACCCATTTCCTCCTCCATCAGATTCACCAGATTCCTGGCGTCCACTCCGTCCAGACGCTGATGATTGCCCGCAGTTACAAACTGAGTTACCGCTGGTCACCGTTGCCGGAGTCGGAATAACCATCCCACCTATGCCTGGCGTCATCTCTGCCGTCCAACCCAACAGCCTGGCCGCACGGTTGGGCCTGCGTCCCGGCGATGAACTGCTGGAGATCAACGGCCATCCCCTGCGCGACCTGATAGACGTCCAGTTCTACGGGGCAGAAGAACGGCTGGCCCTGCGCGTCCGTCGGGAGGGAGAAGAGCAAACCCTTCAGGCGCGCCGCCGGTACGACGAACCGCTGGGCCTGGATTTCACCCACCCCGTCTTTGATACCGACATCCGTCGCTGCAACAACCGCTGCGAATTCTGCTTCGTCACCCAGATGCCTCGGGGATTGCGTCCGTCCCTCTACATCAAAGACGACGACTACCGCTACTCCTTCCTTTTTGGCAGTTACATCACCCTGACCAATCTGATGGAAGAGGACTGGGCCCGCATCGGGGAACAACACCTGAGCCCCCTCTACGTCTCCGTCCACGCGACGGACCCCGATCTCCGGCGGCGAATACTGGGCAACCCCCGAGCCGCCGACATTATGGACGATCTGCGCCGCCTGGCCCGGATGGGCATTGAGGTTCACACCCAACTGGTTCTGGTGCCCGGTCTGAACGACGGCCTCTACCTGGACCGCTCCATCGGTGACCTGGCGGACCTCTACCCCTCCGTCCGCTCCGTCAGCGTGATCCCGGTGGGGCTGACAAAGCATCACCGGGGCGGGTGCCGACCCTACACCTTCCAGGAGATGCGCCGGGTCTGGGAACAGGTGACGGCCTGGCAGCGGCGGCTGCGGCGCCGGCTGGGCGTGCGCTTCGCCTATCTGAGCGACGAGTGGATTCTCCGGCTGGGGGAGGCCGTCCCCCCGCGCGCGGCTTACGATGGCCTGGACCTGCGGGAGAACGGAGTCGGGCTGGTGCGGTCGTTGCTGGACCGGTGGCGGAGCGTGGAGCGGACGTTATCCGCCCTCGGAGGCCCAGGCCAGACCTGGGTGACGGGGGAATTGATGGCGCCGATGTTAGAGGGCCTAGCGGCGAATTTCGTCGCCCGTACGGGCATCCGGGTCCAGGTCGTCCCTGTCCCCAACCGCTTTTTCGGCGAGACGGTGACCGTGGCGGGCCTCCTGACTAGCCAGGATATAGTCGCCCATCTGCGGGAGCGCCCGCTGCAGGAGACCCTCGTCCTGCCTGCCGTGATGTTTCGCGGTCCGGAGGGCCAATCACTGGACGAGATGCAGCCAGACGACCTGGCCCGCGCCCTGGGCCGCCCCGTCTCCCTTATAGACTAATCCCGTTTTCACTTTTCACCTCCGGAGGCACAATGCGCATCCTCATCCTTTCCGCTCACGATGTGCGGCAAGCGTTGCCGATGCGGAAGGCCGTAGAGGCCATGAAGCGGGCCTTCGCCCAACTCTCCACTGGACAGGCCGAAGTGCCGCTGCGGGTGCCGGTTCACGTCCCCCGGCACAACGGCCTCACCCTCTTTATGCCCGCCTATCTTGCGGCCGACGACCAGATGGCGGTCAAAATAGTGTCCGTCTTCAACGACAACCCGGCCCGGGGCCTGCCTCTCATCCATGCCCTGGTGGTGGTCATAGACGCCGGGACCGGTGCGCCGGTGGCGGCCATAGAAGGCGCGTCGCTGACGGCACTGCGGACGGGGGCCGCCTCCGGCGCTGCCACCGACCTGCTGGCCCGCCCGGATGCTGCCATCGCGGCTGTCTTTGGGGCCGGAGTGCAGGGAAAGACGCAACTGGAGGCCGTTTGCGCGGTTCGACCCATCCGGGAGGCCTGGGTCTACGACTCCGACCCGCAGCGGGCACAGGCATACGCCCGGGAGATGGGCGGACAGTTAGGGATACCCGTTCACGTCGCCGCCAGCCCTGCCGAGGCGGTCCGGCAGGCGGATGTGGTCTGCACCGCCACCACCTCCTCCACCCCCGTCTTTGACGACGCCGACATCCTGCCCGGCACCCACATCAACGCCATCGGCGCCTATACCCCTCAGATGCGAGAGGTCCCCACGGAGACAGTCCTGCGGGCGCGCGTGGTCATTGACCACCGCACCGCCAGTTTGGCGGAGGCCGGCGACCTGCTCATCCCCATCCGCGAAGGCCGAATGACCGAAGCGCACATCTGGGCCGAACTGGGGGAGATTGCCGCTGGCCTCAAGCCGGGGCGGATGTCCCCAGAAGAAGTGACCCTCTTCAAATCGGTGGGGGTGGCCGTACAGGATGTGGCGGCAGCGGCGGCTGTCCTGGAGGCGGCCCGTCGGCAGAATCTGGGAGTTGAGGTCGCGCTGTGAGGCTTATCGGCGGCTACGGTCTGGTGCTGGTGGCGGCGACGCTCTGGGCCACGCTGGGCCTCTTTTATAAGGGGCTGGCAGCCTCCGGCCTCCCCCTGCTGACGATTGTCTTCTTCCGCGCGGGGATTGCAGCCCTGGCCCTCTTTCTCGTCCTCCTCTGGCGAGACCGGCCCTCCCTGCGGTTGAGCGGGCGCGACGTCCTCTTCTTTCTGGCCTTCGGATCGGTCGGCGTGGCGGTGTTCTACATCATCTACATCCACGCGATTGACTGGGCCGGAATGGGGGTAGCAGCGGTACTGATGTACACTGCCCCTATCTGGGTCTCCCTCTACAGCCTGCTCTTTCTGGGCGAACGGTGGACCCTCTGGCGGGGCGGGGCGCTGTTCCTGGCGTTTATCGGCTGTGCGCTGGTGGGTCGGGCCTACGACCCGACGGGGATGCGGCTGAACGGACCGGGCATCCTGGCGGGGCTGGGAGCCGGACTGACCTACGGGGCATACACCATCTTTAGCAAAGTTGCTCAGCGGCGCCACACTGCCTGGGCTACCCTGGCCTGGGCGCTGGGGATCGGTGCCCTCTTTCTCCTGCCGCTCCAATCGCCCTTTGCCCTCGCGCGCGCCCTGACCCACCCATCCACCCTCTTCTGGCTGGTGATGCTGGGGCTGGTGCCCACGCTGGGGGGTGGGCTGACTTTTAACCTGGGGCTCCGTCAGGTGCCAGCGAGTAACGCCAGCATCATTGCCACCCTGGAGCCGGTCATCGCCGCCGCCCTGGGCTGGGCCGTCTGGGGGGAATGGATGGAATGGCCGCAAATCATCGGCGCTGCCCTGGTCCTGGCGGCGGTCGTCCTGCTTCAGCGGAGAGCGTGAAACCGGATGAGAACCGGGCCAGTTGCCCTCTATATTCACATCCCCTTCTGCCGGAGCCGCTGCACCTACTGCGCGTTCAACACCTACGCCGGGTTGGAGCCCCTCATCCCAACCTACGGGGAGGCGCTCTGCGCCGAAATCCGGGCCGCTCCGTCCGTACCGGCCTGTACCATCTACTTTGGCGGCGGGACGCCCCCCACACTCCCCCCGGACATCCTGGCCCGAATCCTGCAATGCCTGAGGGAACATTTCCCCCTCTCCCCGGATGCGGAGATCACTCTGGAGGCCAACCCTGGTATGGTGGACTATGCATATCTGCAGGTAGCGCGAGGATTGGGGGTCAACCGGCTCAGTCTGGGAGTCCAGTCCGTCCACCAGGACGAACTGCGCCTGCTGGGGCGTCGGCACACCTGGGAGGAGGCGGTGGTGGCAGTGGAAGCGGCGCGGGCGGTGGGGCTGGATAACGTCAACCTGGACCTCATTTATGGCCTGCCGGGGCAGACCCTCTCCCGCTGGCAGGAGACGCTGGAGGCGGCGCGCTCGCTGGACCCCGACCACCTCTCCCTCTATGCGCTGACGCTGGAGGAAGGGACGCCCCTTCAGGAACGGGTGGCGCGAGGGGAAGTCCCCCCGCCCGACGACGACACGGCGGCGGAGATGTACGAATGGGCCGAGGCGTGGCTGGCACAGGCGGGGTACGTCCATTACGAACTCTCCAACTGGGCCCGCTCTGAGCGTCACTTCTGTCGCCACAACCTGACCTACTGGTACAACGAGCCGTACCTGGGGCTGGGGGCGGGGGCGTCGTCCTGGTGGGGAGGGCGGCGGTGGACGAACGTCCGGCATCCGGAGGAGTACATCCGCCGGCTGGCGGCGGGCCAGTCCGTAACAGAGGAGATAGAAGAGATACCGCTACGGCTGGAGATGGGGGAGACGATGATGATGGGATTGCGGTTGGTGGCAGGGGTAAGTGATGCCCGCTTCCGGGCCCGCTTTGGCACCGGGTTGGCGGAGGTCTTTGGCGCGGAACTCTCCCGCCTGGCCGGGCAGGGACTCATGGAATGGGATGGCCAGACGGCGCGCCTGACCCCGCGCGGGCGGTTGCTGGGGAACTGGGTGTTTCGTGAATTCATATGAGTGGTTTGCATCTTCCCACCCCTGCGTTATAATGGCATAGCGGTTGGGATCAGTTCACCAGGCAGGGGACAACATGGCCGGACGCTGTGAAGTGCTGAAAGTGGAAAACGTCACCGCCGCCTATAATGGACGGGTGGCCCTTCGCAACGTGACCTTCACCGTTCTGGGCGGCGAACGGGTGGCTGTTGTCGGGCCTAATGGCGCTGGCAAGTCCACCCTCTTCAAGGTCATTGTCGGCCTGCTCCCCTTGCAGTCCGGGCGGGTGGAAGTCCTCGGCTGCGACCCCCGGCGGGAACCGGTCTCCGTTGGCTATGTCCCCCAGCGGGAGGAGGTGGACCTCACCTTCCCGGTTACGGTGAGCGACGTGGTGATGATGGGGCGGGTCCGTCACATCGGATGGCTGCGGCGACCATCCCGCCGGGACAGAGAAGCCGTGCGCTGGGCACTGGAACAGGTCGGACTGACAGAACTGGCCAACCGTCCGCTGGGAGAACTATCCGGTGGGCAGGCCCAGCGCGCCTTCATTGCCCGCGCACTGGCCCAGGAAGCCCCGCTGCTGCTGTTGGATGAGCCCTTCACGGGAGTGGACGCTGCCAGCGAGGAGGCCATCCTGCAACTGATGGACCGCGTCCGGGAACGCCAGGTCACCATCTTGCTGGCTACCCATGACCTCCAGATGGCCGCAAAGTGGTCGGACCGGGTACTGCTGCTCAACGGCGACCTGGTTGCCTACGGCCCCCCTGCGGAGATCCTCTGCCCAGACGCCCTCCAGCGGGTGTACGGCGGACAACTGACCCTCTGGGAGCATGAGAAGGGAACGCTGATCCTGGGCGATGGACACTGTTCGGGAGGACGGAGATGATGGGATGGTTGCTGGAGCCGCTGACATATCCGTTCATGATCCGGGGGCTCCTGGCGGCCATGCTGGTCGGGGCAATCTGCGCAGTGCTGGGAACCTACGTAGTACTGAGGGGGATGGCGTTCTTCGGCGACGCGCTGGCTCACGCCATCCTGCCCGGCGTGGCAGTGGCCTACCTGGTCCAATGGCCCCTCAGCATCGGCGCCCTGGCCGCTGGACTTCTGGCTGCCGCCGCCATCGGCTATCTTCAGAGCCGAATCCGGGAAGATACCGCTATCGGCATCGTCTTCTCCGGCGCCTTCGCCCTGGGTATCGTCCTGCTCAGTATGGTGCGCACCTACACCGTGGACCTCACCCATTTCCTGTTCGGCAACGTTCTGGGCGTCTCCCCGACCGACCTGGTTATAACGGCCATTCTGAGCGGCGGGGTGTTGTTGCTGACGGTGGCCCTCCACAAGGAGTTCGTGCTGATAACGTTTGATCCGGTGCTGGCGACGGTCCTGCAGTTGCCCACCACGCTCCTCCGCTACCTCCTGCTGTTTATGCTGGCCATCACCGTGGTGGCCGCCCTCCAGGTAGTGGGGGTCGCGCTGGTGGTGGCGATGCTGGTCACCCCGCCAGCCGCAGCCTACCTGCTGGTACGGCGCGTCGGGCCGATGATGGGCCTGGCCGCGTTCTTTGGCATCCTATCCGCAGTGGCCGGCCTTTACGGTTCGTATTACCTGAACCTCCCTTCCGGCCCGGCAATGGTACTGGTCTGCACTGCGATGTTCCTGCTATCGCTCCTCCTATCCCGACGAGCCGGCAAGCCTCGCCGGGGGATGCCATAAGCCCGGATTGCTCAAATCACTACCCGCTTTTTAACCCCTGGAAAGGAGACCGATGAGCCCTGTCCAGCCACAACGAGGTCTGGCCGATATCCGTCCCTATGTGCCGGGCAAACCCATTGAGGAAGTACAACGGGAATATGGTCTGACGGACATCATCAAACTGGCTTCCAACGAGAACCCCCTGGGACCCTCCCCTCGGGCTATGCGGGCCCTGGCGGAGGAGGTTCCCCGCCTCCACCTCTACCCCGACGGCGATAGTTATGAACTGCGCCATGCTCTGGCCCGCCACCTGGGCGTCCGGCCAGACCAGGTGACAGTGGGCAACGGCGCCGATGGCGTCATTGTCCAGACCTGTCTGGCCTATCTGGACGATGGGGATGAGGTCGTTGTCGGTCAGCCCTCCTTCCCCCTCTACGAAATTTACACCCACGTCATGCGCGCCCGCCTGATACCAGTCCCCCTGCGGGACTACCGGCTGGACCTGGCAGGGATGGCCGCCGCCATCACCGACCGGACCAAAATCATCTTCGTCTGCAACCCCAATAACCCCACCGGCACCATTGTGACCGCCGACGAGGTCTCGGCCTTTATGGCGCGCGTCCCTGACCACGTCCTGGTCGTCTTTGATGAAGCCTACTACGAGTTCGTCCACGCCGACGACTTTCCGGACACTCTGGCATACGTCCGGGAAGGGCGGCAAAACGTGATGACGATTCGCACCTTCTCCAAAATCTACGGTCTGGCAGGGGTGCGCCTGGGCTACGCTGTGGCCGTCCCGGAAGTCCTGGCGCCGCTCCTGAAGGTGAAGGAACCTTTCGCCGTCAACCGACTGGCCCAGGCAGCGGGCGTCGCCGCGCTGGAGGACGACGGGTTTATGGAGGCGACCATTGCCGCCACCATCAACGGGCGGCAGTTCATCTGCCGGGGAGTCCAGCGGATGGGGCTCTCCTGCATCCCCAGCCACACCAATTTCGTCCTGGTCCGGGTAGGGCCCCGGGCTGGGGAGGTGGCCCAGCGTCTCCTGGAGCGCGGCATCATCGTCCGTCCCTGCGACATCTACGGCCTGCCGGAGTTCCTGCGCATCACCATCGGGACTCCCGCCCAGAATACCCGCCTGCTGGCCGCGCTGGAGGAAGTGCTCGCCTGAAGAGATTCTCCCGCAAAGATGCAAGGGCACAAGGAGCATCCATGCCGCTTTTGCCGTTTCGCGTCCTGGACCTTTCCCGCCTGCTGCCCGGCCCCTATTGTTCCCTGATCCTGGCGGATTTCGGGGCAGAGGTCATCCGGGTGGAGCCGCCGGGCGGTGGAGATTGGACCCGCTACGTCCCTCCGCTCGCTCCGGACGGCCAGAGCGTCCTTTTCCACGCCGTCAACCGAGGCAAGAAGAGTTTGGCGCTGAACCTCAAGGCCGAAGAGGGCCGCGCCATCTTTCTGCGCCTGGTGAGAACCGCCGACGTGCTCCTGGAGAGTTTCCGGCCCGGGGTGATGGAGCGGTTGGGCCTGGGATACGACCGTCTCGCAGAAGAGAACCCCCGGCTGGTCTACTGCGCGCTCAGCGGTTACGGGCCCCAGGGCCCCTACCGGGAGCGGGCCGGGCATGACCTGAACTACATCGGGCTGGCGGGGCTTCTGGACCTGACCGGGCTGCGCGCGGGGCCGCCGGTCATCCCCGGCGCGCCGGTAGCAGACCTGGCGGGCGCGCTCTGGGCGGCGGTGGGTATCCTGCTGGCGCTCCTGGACCGGGAGCGGACAGGCCGGGGGCAACGGGTGGATGCGTCGCTCCTGGGCGGGGCGCTCTCTTTGCTCCCCATTGCGGTCTCCCACCTGCAGGGCGGGCAGCCGATGGCCCGGGGCGCCAGCACCCTGACCGGCGGGGTGGTCTGCTACAACATTTACGAGACCGCCGACGGCGGGTTCGTGACCCTCTCGGCCCTGGAGCCGGAGTTCTGGGCCGCGTTCTGTCGCGTGGCGGGGCGGGAGGACTGGCTGGGCCAGCAGTTTGCGCCCGCCCTCCCCGGCAATCCGACCTGGGAGGAGATGCGCGCATTCTTCCGCACCCGCACCCGGAAGGAGTGGGCGGAGGTTATGGCCGGAATGGACGCCTGCTGCGAACCCGTCTACACCCTGGGGGAGGCGCTGGATTCGCCCCCTGTGCAGGCGCTGGGGATGATCCCGCCGACGGGCGGGGCGGGTCTGCTCCCCCCGCTGACCTTCTCCGCCACCCCGGCCCCCGAACTTCGCTCCGCCCCTGCCCTGGGGGAGCACACCGCCGACATCCTGAGCGAACTGGGGTACAACCCCGATACCATTACCCGCTGGCGTTCCGCCGGAGTGATTGGATAGAAACCATCAAGACACGCAGCCGCGAGGTTTGTCGCATCTCTGGGGTAAATCCTTCTATGCGCATCGCTCAAATCAGCGTCCACACCTGTCCGCTGGCGACCCTCGGGGGTAAAGAGACCGGGGGGATGAACGTCTACGTCCGGGACCTGACCCGAGAACTGGCCCGGCGAGGGCATCAGGTGGACGTGTACACCCGCTCCCAGGACCCCGCCGTCCCCCGCATTAACACCGCACTGGGGCACGGTGCGCGGGTCATCCATATCCCCGCCGGTCCGGAACAGCCATACCCCAAACACCGGGTCTACGACCACCTGCCGGAGTTCGTGGCGGGAGTGCTGGCCCAAGCGGAGGCGGATGGTATCCGCTACGACGTCATCCACAGCCACTATTGGCTTTCCGGTTGGGTCGCCCGGGCGTTACGGGAGGCCTGGGGCGCACCTATCGTCCACATGTTCCACACCCTGGGCCATATGAAAAACGCCATCGCCCGTACGCCCCAGGAACGGGAGCCCCCCCTGCGGATAGAGGTGGAGACAGAGATCGTCCGTTTCGCCGACTGCATTGTCGCAGCGACTCGGGTGGAGGAGGAACAACTGCTCCGTCTGTACGGAGCCGACCCGACCCGTATCCAGATAATCCCGCCGGGGGTGGACCTGGAGCGGTTCCATCCCATTCCTGCCGCGCAGGCCAAAGAACGGTTAGCGCTGGACCCGACCTGTCGGAGCATCCTCTTTGTGGGCCGAATAGAACCCCTGAAAGGAATAGAGACGTTGCTCCAGGCCATTGCACGAATCGCCCGGCGCCACCCCGAATTGGTCTGCAGGATGTGCGTCCCCATCATCGGTGGCAACCCGTACAGCGTGGAAGATAACGACGAGATGATCCGGTTGCAGGAATTGCGGGAGGAACTGGGGATCGGGGACGTGGTAACCTTCCTGGGCGCCCAGGATCAGGACCTGCTTCCGTATTACTACTCTGCCGCCGAGATGCTCGTGATGCCCAGCGATTATGAGAGTTTCGGAATGGTAGCGCTGGAGGCAATGGCCTGTGGGACCCCCGTCATTGCCTCGGATGTGGGGGGTCTGGCCTACCTGGTCCGCCACGGGCAGACGGGGTATCGGGTGCCGGCGCGGGATGCGGAGGCGCTGGCGGCAAAAATCATCCACCTGCTGACGAATGAAGGACTCCGGCGGCGAATGGGGCAGCGGGCGGCTTGCTGGGCTGAAGGGTTCGCCTGGCCCCGCATCGCCGACCGGATTGAGGAATTGTACCGGTCGCTTGTCCCACCAACGACGAATGGGTCCCAACGAGCGGCTACCGATGGTCACCGTCGTCATTCCCAACTGGAACGGTGCAGCCCATCTGCCAACCTGCTTAGATAGCCTCCGTCGCCAGACCTTCCGGGATTTTGAGGTCATCGTCGCGGATAACGGGTCAACGGATGGCTCGCTGGCCCTCCTGGCACGGGACTATCCCGAAGTGCGGGTGCTGGCCCTGGGGGAGAACCGGGGGTTTGCTGGGGCCTGCAATGCAGGCATCCGGGCCGCGCGCGGCGAGTTCATCGTTCTCCTGAACAACGACACCGAGGCCGACCCCCACTGGCTGGAGGAGGTGGTGGCAGCCTTCCAGCGGCATCCGGAAGCCGGCCTGATCGCCTCCAAAATGCGCCTCTTTGATCGCCGGGATGTCCTCCACACCGCCGGAGACTACTACCGGGTGGATGGTCGGCCTGGCAACCGGGGCGTCTGGGAGACCGACGTGGGACAGTACGACCGGGAAGAATACGTCTTCAGCGCATGCGGAGGGAGCGCGGCCTACCGGCGGGAGATGCTGGATGAGATCGGCCTGTTGGATGAGGACTTCTTTTACTCCTGCGAGGACGTGGACCTGGCATGGCGGGCGCAACTGGCCGGGTGGCGGTGCGTCTATGCGCCGCGCGCTGTCGTCTACCACAAACTGAGCGCCACCGGGGGTGGGGTCACTGCCAGTTTCTACGACGGGCGGAATTTTATCTATCTGTTGGTGAAAGACTATCCTGGCGACCTCTGGCGGCGGTACTGGTGGGCCATTCTGCGGGCGCAAATCCGTCTGGCGGTGGAGGCGCTGCGGGCCTGGCGCGGGGCAGCAGCGCGGGCCCGGCTGCGGGGAATGCTGGCGGGCCTGCTGGGCATCCCCCGGATGCTCCGCAAACGGCGCACCGTCCAGCGGACCCGCCGGGTGGATACTGCGTATCTCCTGTCTGTGCTGACGGAGAGGGATATGGTCGGACCGGAGCGTGCCTCCAATTTGCCTGTAGAAAACTAGCAGATTGACGGCCCGTCTTGACGAAATCTCTTTATTGAAGTATCATTAATATCGCTGGGGACAGGCAACACGCCGGTGATCGGTAGAAAACCCGGCCGGTCGTGTCAACGCTCTTTATACCATGCACTATCCACAGGATCGGAGTATTATGGCGGAAAAGAAACCCCTCCTCCCGGATGAAGGCCTTTTTGACCAAGCAGGTACATTGACAGCAATCTATTTGTTCTACCTGCCCTCACTCCTGCTCGCTCCAGTGGGCCTTCTGTATCTCCTCTGGCTTCTTTTTCCCTCCGCTCTCACGTTTTGGCCTGCAAGTCTGGGCCTGGCCCTTCTGTTCATCAACTTCGTCCTTTTCTTCCTGATATTCATAGGGCTCCAGAGCCGCCAAGTTATTGCGATGTTCGGCCTCTCGCTGCCGTTCATTCTATGGCTGGTATGGATGCTCGCGATTGTACCGCTTCCCTCCCCACTGAAGTGGATGCTGGTGATGGCGGAAGTGGTTCTGTTCGGAGCAACACTCCTGCTGGGCCTCTTTCTGTTAGGGGGCTTTCTGCTTCCCTTTCCACCCCAGGATCTCTCCCTACCCCGGCTGGAGCGCCTCCGCCGACGTTTGAAGGAGCACAACCAGGTCTTCAAAATTCTGCTGGATATCCTCGCAGAGCAAAATTATCCGTGCTGGGTTGTAACCGATGAACCTCGGGAGGAAGACAAGATTGAGGAGCGGATAAAGGGAGACCTGCTGACAGCTCTCTCCTTTGGGAATGGGGTCATCATCACCGACTGCGACCATGCGGTGGCTGTCTCCAACGGGCTCCAATTCAAGGGGGTCCAGGGGCCAGGGCTTTCCTTTACCGATTTCGCCGACCGCCCGATGCGGACCCTGGACCTGCGTCCTCAACTGCGCGCGTTCACCGTCCAGGGCCTGACCCGGGACGGCATCCAGGTCAAGGTGCTGGCCTTCACCCCCTTTCAGATTGACCGGGGGGACCAGCAGCCGCGCCTGGGGGAACCGTTCCCTTACCGTAGGAGCGCCGCCTTCCGGGCGGTCCACGCTCAGATGATGGCTGTCGCCGAAGGGCCTGACCACCCGCAGCATACCTGGGACGAACTCCCCCGACTGTATGGTACCCGTATCCTCCAGGACATCCTGGCCCGTTATGACTTTGATGACCTCTACCACTACGACCCGGGCGAGGAGCCGCCCCGGGTTCGTATCGCCCGGGAGTTCCGGGACCGCCTGCGGAGGGAACTGGAACCCTGTGGCATCCAGTTGATTGGCGGGGGGATCAGCAACTTGTTGCCCGTCAGAGAAGAAGTCCTGAAGGAGCGCGTGCACAACTGGCGGGCGGAATGGGTGCGCCGGATTCTGGTCCAGCAGGCCAAAGGTCAGCGGGAACGGCTCTGGCACATAGAGCAGGCCCGCGCCGAAGCCCAGGCCCACCTGATCCTGGCGCTGGGGGAGCAACTGGCGGAACTGGACCGCCCCGATACGCCGGTCACACCGCAGAGAATTGTGGATCAGTTCTTGAAGGTCCTGGAGGAGATGACCCAGCAACCTCTGATGCGGCGCTATCTTCCCCGTGAAACGCCAGAAGACCTGCGCCGTCTGGGAATGGAGGTCGGAGGGAAGGAGGCATCAACATGATCTTCAAGTGGGTTCTTCGACACCTGAAGCGAGTGCTCCTCGTTGCTGTCCCGATCATCACCCTGGTAACCCTGGCAGGTATGCTGCTGGCCCTGATCGCCCAGAGAGGCAGGCCTTCCGGCGCTGTTCCCTTTGCCATCTTGAGCGTCCTCTACGCCATCCCATGCCTTGTCGCCATCGCGGTGGCGGTCCGGATCGCGGCGTCTTTCGTCAAAAATCTCTACAAGATCCGCACCCTTGAAGAGGCCGGGTCGCTCATCTACCGCTTGCTCTTCGGGGTCTGGAAATTCGGGCCGTACCTGCTGGTTAAAGAGGGCAAACTGGCTGCCGGAGAAAATTCTGTCCTGCACCGCGTGGGCGGCCCAGGGTATCTGGTCATCTACAACGATTCGGCCGTCATCACGGAGCGGTGCGGACGGCTGGAGCGGATCCTGAGCGCCCATCTCCCCAGACCGAGGAATTACCCCTATCTGGAACCGTTTGAGAAGATCTGGGAAATCATAGACCTCCGGCCCCAGCAGTGGACATTCCCGGTCAAAGGGATGACCCGGGACGGCATCCCCGTCACCTGTGAGGCCGACATCCACTTCAAAATAGACGACCGGCCCGATGGTGGAGCGCCGAAACCACCGACAGAGAATGAGCCCTATCCATTCACTGCCGAGGCGGTCTTTAAGGCCGCCACAGCCCGCTGGATACGAGATCCGGATTTCAAGGGCCCTCCAATGGACTGGCGGGGACGGGTGGTGGTCGGTTTCACCGAGGGGATTCTGCGCAACATCCTGGCAGAGTACTACCTGGATTGGCTGCTGGGCCCCACGGGGGATGAGATTGAACATCCCCGAGAGGTCATCCGGCGCCGCCTGGAGGAACAGTTGCAGCAGGAGGCGCCGAAGGTCGGAGTGCGCATCCTGAGCGTCCAACTGGGGGAGATCAAGGTGGAGGACGAACAAATTCCCACCCAGTGGATAGAGGCCTGGCGGGCTGAGTGGGAGAGCCAGGCAGCGGCAACCCGGGTGGAAGGGGAGGCGGAACTGCTGCGGATGGAGGCGGTTCGCGCCCGAGCCCAGGCGGAGATGCTCATCACCCTGATTCGGGAACTCCAATCCGTCGCAGTCAGTGATGCCGAACTCCGCCCGTACCTGCTGGCGACCCGCCTGGCCGAGAGCCTGCGCCTGATGTCCTACGACCCCTTCACCCGCGCCTTCCTGCCGCCGGAGGCTGTTCGCACCCTTCACCGGCTCCAGCAACTTCTGAGCGAAGAGCGGATGCTGACGAAATAATCCATGCGAGGGGGGCAAGATGGCGAACCTAATTCTATGGGCGATCCCGATCAGCGCCCTTTATACAGAGAGTAGCCAGGACATCCCCAGCGTACAAATAGTGATTCGGGCATTGGACCTCCTGAAAGCGGGGAATCTGGAAGCCGCGGAACGGCTTCTGGAAGAAGCCCTGAATGTGGCTCGCCAGGGACACCATCCCATCGGCGAGGGGATGGCGGCCCTCTGCCTGAGCAACATCTACTGGGAAACGAACCGCCTCCAGCAAGCCCATTACTTGGCCCGCAAAGCCCGCGAGATATTCCGGCAGCAGCCCGCCCCCGACCAGCGCCATAACGAAGCCATCGCCACCTTCAATCTCGGTCTGGTCCGCCATCTGAGCGGCGATATGGGAGCCCTCAACGAATATTATGCGGCCCAGGAGTTGCTGGACAAAGCCCGCCGGTACTGGGTAGAGCATAATCGGAGAGAACGGGTTAACCAATGCGATCAGTTGGCAAAATGGATTCAACATCTGATAGAAAGACTGGGCAGATCCGACCCTTACCAGAGGAGCCTGACCCTTTTTCTCCCTATCATCTTTGCCGACGGGGCCACGGCCACACTGTGGGGGGAGCACTCCCGCGATGTTGCTTTGATTCTAAATGGAAAAACCTTGCAGGTGGTTCCTCTGCGAAACTGGCTGGTCCTTACGGCTGATTGTTGCGTCTTTCCCATCCCGTTGCAACTGCGGCCGCAAATCCAGCTGCCTTCTGGGAAGGTCGGAGATTACGTTCTCACCCACCCTGGCGATCCCCTGCCGGGCGATCAATTCTACATCGCGTTAGATAGCCAAGGTATAACCCAGTTCATCCGACATCCGGATGGGAGGGTCGTCGCCACAGAGCAAGGCCTCCGAATCATCGGTGGCGCAAGGCAGCAAAACTATCGCCCGATAGCCCTTTTAATCTGACCCGTTCATTAATTTCACAGACACAATATGGCCCTATCCGTGTCCATCCGTGTCCATCCGCGTTCTCCAATCAACTGTAATTTGTCCGGGCACTCCATCACCAACGGCGGAAACGAGGAGACCGTTGGCGACGCGCTCCTGGAAGGAGCCGCCCTGCTGGTCCCCGTCACCGAGACGGCCCGGCTAGAGGCAGAGGTGCTGCTGGCCCATGTGACCGGGCTCACCCGGACGGTGCTCCTGGCCCACCCGGAACGGCCCCTCACTGCTGAAGAGCGAGCCCGCTACGAGAACCTGCTGGCTCGCCGGAGGGCTGGTGTTCCCCTCCCCTACTTGACCAGAAAGATGGAGTTCTTCGGGCTGGAGTTCGTGGTCACGCCGGAGGTCCTCATTCCCCGCCCGGAGACGGAGGTCCTGGTGGAGCGGGCACTGGAAAAGGCTCCCCGAACAGTGGTGGATGTGGGAACTGGGAGCGGGTGTGTAGCGGTTGCCCTGGCGGTCCGGTTGCCTCGCGCCCGCATCTATGCGACCGACCTTTCCCGGGCCGCTCTGTGCGTGGCGGCGATGAATGCCCGCCGTCATAGCGTGGCGGACCGCATCCACTTCCTGCAAGCCGACCTGGCATCCCCGCTGAGGGGCCCGGTGGACCTGGTGGTCAGCAACCCGCCCTACGTGGCCGAGGAGGAATGGTCATCCCTGCCAGCCTCGGTGCGGGAGCATGAACCCCGGCTGGCGCTGGATGGCGGGCCGGGAGGGCTGAGGGTGATCCGGCGACTGCTGGCGGATGCAGCCCGATTGCTGGGTCCGGGCGGAGTCCTTCTGGTGGAAATTGGCGCCGACCAGGGCCCCAATGCCGCCGCCCTGGCCCGAAGGGCGTTCCCGATGGCATATATCCGGATTCTCCCCGACCTGGCGGGCCGGGACCGGATACTGGAGGTCATTCTGTGAAAACCCGGGTCATTCGGGCGGAAGAGCCCGATGTTGTGAAACAGGCTCTGGCCGTGTGGCGGGCTGGGGGATTAGTCGTACTCCCTACCGAAACCGTCTATGGCCTCTCCGCTTTTCCCGATTCCACCGAAGCCCTGCGCCGTATACGGCGGATCAAAGGCCGGGACGATGGGGCATTCATCGCTTTGCTCCTTTCCAGTCCCGAAGAACTTCCTCGCTTCGCCACACTGCCGGAAATCGTCCAGCCGCTGGCCCAACACTTCTGGCCCGGCCCGGTGACCCTGATGCTTCCTCGCACCGAGGCCGTATCGCCGGAAATCGGGGAAGGTCCCCGGGTCGGCATTCGCGTGCCCGCCCTGCCGCTGGCCCGGACACTCATCCAGGCCGCCGGGGGAGCGCTGGCGGTCACCAGCGCCAATCTCCCAGGCCATCCGGTTGCCCGGAACGCTCAGGAAGTGCTGGCTCAACTGGATTCTAAAGTAGACCTGGTGATTGACGGTGGCTGGGCATCCATCGGAGCCGCCTCCACGGTGGTGGATTGTACCCGATGGCCGCCTGTGGTTGTGCGGGAGGGCCCCATTTCTGAGGTAAATATCCGGAGGGTTCTGGGGTTGATCCGTCGGGAGGGTTCACGGTAACAGAATGGCGCACTTTCCCGATGGGAGGGGGAACCCATCCCTTGCGCCAGTCCCGAAAAAAGGCCGGCGGTACGACGGCTTTTTACGCGTTGCCGGCCCTTTTCGGCGGCTGACAAACCTAACGGCGGGAACTGCAACCAGCGCAAGAAGTCGCTGAGCAGGAGGTACAGGAGGAGCCCCCGCCAGTAATGACCCCTTCGCTGCCGATAGCCGCAAAAAGTGAAATCGCCCGCCGGGTCTCCATACTGCCGCAGTGCGGACAGGCGATGGGAGCATCAGCGCTGGACATCGGCCGCAGCGCGTCAAAACGGTGCTGACATTGCTGGCAAATATACTCGTACAGCGGCATCTTCCACCTCGTGGTGGAATTTTACCTCCGCTGGCCTGAAAAGTCAACCCTTCGCGTTCCTCCGCCGCCATCGTTCCGGACCACTTGACGAAGAAAAAAGAAAATGGCATAATAAAACCGACCAGAGTCAAGGGCTACGGCCTGCCCGATGGGCAGGTTCATATTCAGGCCACTTTCAAAGGAGGAAAAATGGCACGCTGTCCAGAATGCAACACCATTCTTCCTGTCTCCCCGGATGTCGCTCTCTACGATCGCCTGTACTGCGAGGAATGCGGGGCCCTTCTGGAAGTCGTCAGCCTAAATCCCCTGGAACTGGAATACGTCTTTGACTACGAGGATCTGGAAGAAGAAGAAGAATTAGAGTGGGAGGAAGAGGAAGAGTGGGAAGAAGAGGACCTTTTTGACGAGGACCTGGAAGAAGACGAAGAGAAATGGTAATCACTAGATGCCCTTCGCTGCGACAGCGATGGCTGTAGCGATTTGCCCGTTTCCCGACGGACGCATACCCGATCGGCGAAACGGTGTAGCGTGTGTTTCCTCCCCGTTTCTGGTGTGAAAGGGTGAGAGCCCTGGGCTCAGTACTTGAAGTTTGACCTCTGGGCTCTTAGTACTACAACTGCACTCTGTCTGTGGTGGAACAAGACCCAATCCCAGCCGGTCATCCGGCTGCCCATGCGGAATCTTGGTATGGGAAAAGCACCTGCTGGCGAGTTACCGGAGAGGCCGGAATGGCTATCTACGGTTGTAGTATGTGGTATTAGACCAACAGAAATGCCAGCCCGAGCATCAGCACCAGCATGGCCGCCGCAATGATGGCAATCCGCTTCAGATCGGCCACCACGTAGGGGTACTCCTCCCGGAGGTCCCGCAGGACGCGCGCGGAGACCTTCGGGGCCGAAGAGACTGCAGTGGTAGTCGGTGTGGCCGCCTGCTCCTCCGGCTGGACCAGTTGGGCCGCAGAAAGGCGGGGGCGTGCTCCCCGCCGACGACGGGACTTCTTCCCCATAGAACCTCCTCAACTCCTCCGCTGGAATGAATCGCCCGGTATTATACCTCTACGGCTCCAATTCGGCAATCACCACAATCCGATGAGTGTTTACCCCGTAGGGGTAGCAGGAGATGAGAGTGAGCACCGGGCTGCTGGTCGGGTACATCACACTGACATCCGTCGGCTCCACGATGCGGGTCTGGGTCACCCGATACCGGTAGACCTGGCTGGCGGTGTAAACCTCCACTATGTCCCCTAACTGGACTTTGGGCAGGTCGCGGAAGATTTCCCCGTAGATATCATTATGAGCGGAGATGATACAGTTCCCCCGCTCCCCCGGGTTGGCTGAGCCGATATGATGGCCGGCGCCCCGCTTCAGACTCTCCCAGTCGTCCCCTTCCACCACCGGCGCGTCCACCCCGATGGAGGGAATGCGGATGCGGATGGCCTGCTCCGGCCCAGGCGTCGGCGCAGGAAGCGGTGTGATGGCGCTCACCAGATGACGCAGATGGGCCGGGACCGGCGCGGGCTCTGAGTACCCCTGGGCATCCGGAGGGCTGTGGCCGCCCGGTAGCATAACGACCCGAATCAGGGGGGTGGGTGTGGGCGTGGGCACCTGCTCCGCCTGAATCGCCCGGGCCTGACGGTTCAAATCCTGAAGCGTGTCCAGCGTGCTAATCAGCACAGCGATCAGGCCCACCAGGGCCAGAATTTCCAGAATCAGAAGGGCCTGATCCCGCACCCAGGCCCAGCGGATGGGTCTTGGGGAACGGCGGCGGCGCGGTGATTCCTCATCCACCGGGCGGGCCCGAAATCCCGCGCTGGCACCCTCATCGGCGTAGAGACGATGCTCATCCGGAAGGGGCGGAAGTTCCACCTCCGCCTCCGGTCGCTCCGGGGCCAGCGGGTCCCGGGGAACCAGGGGACCTCTCGCCTTTCGTAACCGCTCCAGCCGCGCCTGCGCCTTGCGGATGCGGAGAATCTCCTCCAGTTCCTCTATGGAAAGTTCATCTACAGACCGACGATCTCGCATCATTCGTGTCCCACTTGCCTCATTCGTGCCATTCCTGGATCCGGATGCCCCGTTGTTCCAGTTGGGCGAAAACCGGATCCGGCTCCAGCAATTCCTCCGGGGCGAAGATGCCGGGTTTGTGCACCTCCCGCCGGGCCAGCATAACCGCCCCCACTGCGGCCGGGATGCCAGTCAGACGGCCCATCTTGTCCACTGTGGCGTAGCGGACTTTCCGGGCCTCCCCGCCCTTCCGGCCTAACACGTCCACCCGGGCGCCGGAGAACGAGACACCCCCCGCGCCGATGATCCCCTCCACGCGGTGAATCAGCCGGGCCACGCGGACGATGGAGCGATGGCTTCGGCTCAGGCCCAGTCGGACCAGAAAGGCACCGAGGGAGTTGTTCCAGCGCGGGGTCAATCCGCCCTTCAGAAAAACCTTGCGGGCCGGGATGGTTCGGGGAATGGTCAGCGGTTCCGGATGCCCGCAGTGATACACTTCCACCCGACCCAGCGGAGCCGGAAAGTCCACCCATTCCTTTTCGCTGCCCGCCGGGACCATCACCCGTTGTCCATCGCGGAAGGTGGGTACCTCTCCGGTAATGGCATAGAAGACGTGCATCACGACGGCCAGTCCCTCCGAATCCGCCGCGCCGCCGCCCCAATAGATGCGGATTTCGTCTACCTCATCCAGTTGGGCGGCCCCCTTCTTCGCCATCAGATTGGTGATCCCCGGCGTCCACCCCAGACCATTGATGACTGTGACGCCTGCCTCTTCTGCCTGGGGGGCTATGCTCCACACCTCGTCTATTGGCCCCCAGTCGTCACAGATATCCACATAGGGGACGCGGGCCCGGATAGCCGCCCGGACCAGTTTGGGAGCAAAGTAGTAGAAGGGGCCAATGCACCCCACAGCGGCATCCGCGCCCTCCAGCACCCGGACCAGCATGTCGGCGTCTTCGGCGTCCACGAAGACGGCCCGGGCGCGGTCCCCCAGTTCGGTGGCCATCTGCTGCGCCCGCTCCAGCCGGTAGTCGGCAATGACCACCTCGGCGTCGGAGAAGTTGATCAGGTCGCGAACGACATGACTTCCCATATCGCCGCAACCGCCCAGGACGACGATCCTCATCCTGCACCTCCTCGGAAGAACCAGTGGACAATTTCCATCCCCCAGATCATCGTCGCCCAGCCGCCAGCGATCAGGAATGGGCCATAGGGAATCGGGTCCCTGAGTGACCGCAGGCGAGCCAGGAGCAGGAAGAGGCTGACCACTCCACCGCTCAGAATCGCCAGCAGCAGCGCCACGATGACCATCGGGAAGCCCGTCACCAGGCCGATGAAAGCGGCCAACTTGACGTCTCCGCCGCCCATAGCCCCTGGCCCCACCAGCCAGTTGCCCAGAAGGACGATAGCCATCAGGATGACATAAGCGACCGCGCCGCCCACTAGAGCGCTTTTCCAACCAATGTGGCCGGTGAAGAATGACCCCACGATGGCCAGCGCCATAGCGGGGATAGTGACCACGTTCAGGATCAGCCGCCGCTCTATGTCGGTAACGGCGATGAGCATAAAGATGGCGGTGTAGAGGGCGAAGAAGACGAATTGAGATGTCAGCCCGTAGCGCAGGTACAGAAAGCCGAAGAGAAAGGCCAGCCCCAGTTCTACCAGTGGGTGGCGGATGGAGATGAGAGCATCGCAGGACGGACAGTGCTGGCGATGGATCAGGAACGCGGGCAAAGATACCCACTGGTACCAAGGGCGACGGCGCCCGCAATACGGGCATTCGGGAAGACGGGGGCGGCGCCGGGCTGGCAGGTCGCTCCCCAAACGATTGACCACTGCGCCGATCAGGATGCCCAACAGCAGAACGATGGCCATAGTGCTCCTACAGTTGTTCGGAATGAAGCAGAGGCAGCCCTCCCCCTGCAGCCTATGGTCTTTCTACGGGTTGAAGATAATTGGCGACAGCCCATCCCTGCCGGGCCTCGTTAGTGGGGTCCCGCACCTGCCACCAGGTGTAACCGCCAACCGTCCGGGGGCCGTTCACCACGATGAAGACCTCCCCTTCCTGCCCGATGGCCAGGCGCGGGCTGTTGACGTCCGGGTCCTGCCGCAGGCTCACCCCTGCGCCCCCCGTCCCGCTCACCCGCACGTACCGGCCAATAGCAATCTCCGGCGATGCCGTAGGAGTGGGAACAGGCGTCTCCGTCGGCGTGGGAGAGGGGGGTAGAGTGGGCATAGGGGTAGCGGTCCAAATGATGGGGGTGGGGCTGAGGCCTCCTGGCGGCCCCTGGAGACGCCAGAAATAGAGGGCCCACAACCCACAAGCGATGGCTGCCAGCGCCAGCACCAACAGCGCCAGCACCCAGACGTATATCGGAATGGAGGGACGAGGGGTTTGCCGTCTGACCATAAGAACGCAAGACGCAGGATGCAGGAATTACAGATGACGTTCCAGCCAGCGCTCCAGGTCAG
Organism: Chloroflexota bacterium; assembly: GCA_014874475.1. Lineage (GTDB taxonomy): Bacteria > Chloroflexota > Anaerolineae > B4-G1 > DUEL01 > SpSt-77. Next base: position 17,406 of record JADBJJ010000013.1, on the reverse strand, counting down.
CCAGGACCTGGGCCCGGTGGGTGTCGTTGTGGGGCTCGTGATATCCGCCCTCGTATTCTATGCGCTCCTTATCCGCAATGGGCACATTCTCAAAGAAGCGGCGGCTGCCTTCCGGCGGCACCAGACGGTCGGCGCCACCGTGGAGAATGAGCAGGGGCAACCGCCACTCCCGCGCGTGTTCGTGGGTCCATAGCATCGCCCGGCCCATCTCCGTCCCCAAACGGGCCGTCCCGATGCTGTGGACCAGCGGGTCGGCTCGATACGCTGCCACCACCTCGGGGTCCCGGGAAATGGATGTCGCATCCAGTCCGGTATTCATGGCGAATCGCGGCCAGATGCGAGAAAGGACGCGCGCCAGCGTCATCAGGATCGGCGAAATACCGACCTGGGCCAGGGCGGGGCCGGAGGCGATGACCCCTTTCAGTCCCTCCGGGTAATGCAGCGCGTACTCCAGGACAATAAGGCCGCCCATACTGTGCCCCATCAGAAAGAGGGGGAGTCCCGCCTCCGCCTCGGCAACCTGGCGGACAAAGGCCCGCACGTCCTCGCGGAACTCCTCCCAGGCGTTGATATGGCCGCGCGGTCCGGGGGAGCGACCGTGCCCCCGATGGTCCAGCGCGTAGACGGCGTACCCTTTGGGCACCAGGTGGTTGACCACGCTCATATAGCGGCCGCTGTGCTCGCCGAAGCCGTGGACGATGACCAGCACGGCCCGGGGCTCCCCTTCGGGTCGCCAGCACTGGTAATACAAGGACAATCCGCCGTAGCCGGAAAATGTCCCGTCTTTATGGACCATCTCTGCCTCCTGTGGACTGGTAGTTTATGTACAGCGGTGACAAAGTAGCGAGACGGTGGGCTCCGCTGTGGGAGATGAGTTGGGCATAGGCGGCGTCGGAGAGGGCGGGACCTCCGTCGGCGTCTCCGTCGGTGCCGGGCTCACTGTGGGCGTCGGGCTCGCCGTCGGCGTCGGGCTCGCCGTCGGCGTCGGACTCTCCGTCGGCATCGGGCTCTCCGTGGGTGTCGGGATTACCGGAACCGTACCTGTCGGCGTCGGAGTG
>JADBJJ010000013.1:0-16240 GCA_014874475.1 Chloroflexota bacterium | reverse complement strand
CCCGTCGGCGTGGGGGTGGGCGTCCGGGTCGCCGTCGGAAAACGGGTGGGCGTGGGGCTGAGCGGTAGGGGATAGGCGGGCAGATAGAGCGGTTGCCCCACCCGGATGGTGTAATTGGTCATACAGTTGGCCCACCGGATAGCCTCTACAGAGACCCCCAGACGGACGGAGAGGTTCCATAACGTGTCCCCAGGCTGGACGATGTACCGGATCCACCCCGGCGGCGGACCGCACGGTACGCGGGTCGGCGTGGCGAAGAATTGAGGGGGCAGATACAGGATGTGGCCCACCGTCAGGGTCTCCCCCACCAGGCAGTTGGCCTGCTGGATCACCAGGGGCGACGTACCGGCCCGCCAGGCCAGATTATACAGGGTATCCCCGGGCCGCACCTGGTACGGAAGCCAGCCGGCGGGAGGTCTGCAGGTCGGGTACAGCACCGATGGAGGCGTTGGGGTGGGCCCCTGGGTCGGCGACGGAACGGGAGAAGAGGGCGTCTCCAACCCAAAGGGGGTTGGGGAAAGGACAAAAACGGTTGGGATGAAGGGCGTCACCATCCAGGCCATCGTGGGCGTAGCGGTCGGAGAGCGAGGTAGGACCAGGGCCCGATCTACTGCGCTCAGCCACAGAGCGCCCAATACCAGCGCTCCCGCCAGCAGGGCCAGCAGGCCGCCAAAGAGCAGCGACTGCCAACCGGTTGAAGAAGATGTTCTGTTCATCTAGAAAGAGAATGCCGATAAACACAGATTGACGCAGATTCACGGGGATGAGCAGGGGTCTTCCTGTTCCCGTGAATCCGCATCCGGATTCTGTGAATTCATTTCGCCGAATCCGGCCCGGTAACCGGCAAGATAAAGTGGAACGTACTCCCCACGCCCATCTCGCTTTCCACCCAGATGCGGCCGCCGTGGGCTTCCACCAGCGCTTTGGCGATGGCCATCCCCACCCCCGTCTCTCCCAGCCCCGGGATGAGGGGTTTATCGGCCCGGTAAAATCGCTGGAAGACGCGTGGGCGGTCCTCCGGGGCAATCCCACCCCCCGTATCCCGTACAGAGACATGGAGATACGGCGGGAGCCCTCTTTCGGCCTCCTCCAGGTGACCCGTCACCACAATTTCAGTCCCCGAGCGGGAACACTGGCAGGCATTGGAGAGCAGGTGCAGCATAATCTGATACAACGCATCCCGGTCTGCGCGGATGGGCGGGAGTTCTAAGGCCATATCCAGGCGAACTGTCAGGTCCTGCTCCCGGAAGCGAGCCGAGAGCCCCATAATCGCTTCTTCTACGACGTTGATCAGGTCTACTGGTTCCGGCACCAGTTCAATCCGTCCGGTATCCAGAGCCGTAATCTCAATCAAGTCATTGATGAGACTGTTCAGGCGTTCAATGTTGGCTTTGACCCGCTGGAGGAACTTGCGCTGCATCTCCCCCAGGATGCCCACCGACTCGCCCAGCAGGAGGTCGGTATACCCCACGATGGAGGTCATCGGGGTGCGGAGTTCGTTGGCTAGAGACGCCATCATTTCCCGCCGCTCGTCCTCAGGAGATACTTCCGGATGCAGAAGAACAATGTAGCCCGCCACGCCGCCGGAACTGCTCATCCGGGTCAGGCTGGCCCGAACCAGTCGCCCTCCGTACTGGAGAGTCACCGATGCAGGGGTTCCATTGGCAGTCTGACCGGTCATCAGTTCAACGACGGTCCGGGCCCATATCGGGTCCGGGAAGAGGGCATTTAGGGGCATTCCCCATATGTCTTCCGGCGTCCGGCCCAGGACTTGAGAAGCGATAGGGTCGGCCAGTACGATATTGCCCCGGTCATCGGCGATGACGGTGCCGCTGCCCGCGGCCGGTTGCGGCGCAGGGGCTGAGCCAGGGGGCAGCGTCTCGGGTCCGACCTGTGCCCGCATCGCCTCCAGTTCCCCCCGCAGGAGAGAGACCTCCGCTTCCAGTTCCCGCACCTGCTCGGTCAGTTGGGCCCGTTCGGCCTCTATAGCGGCCCGTTCTTCCGCCAGATGGCGAATCTCTTCTTCGTACAGGGCAATTTGAGAGACAGCAACGCTGGCCTCCTGTGCCTGTTCCTCCCGCAGGCGGAGGAGTCCGGCCAGTTCGTCGGCCCGTTTCCGCTGGCGGACTGCTTCCTCCTCCAACATGCCGACCCGACGGGCGAATTCCTGCGCCTCCTGGCGGGCTCGCTCCAGTTCCTCTTGAAGAGTGGCCGTCCGCTCAGCCCGCTCCGCCTCCCGCTCCCGCAGCGTCATCGCCAGTTGTTCGGCTTTCCGCTCCACACCCCTCCGGCGACTGGAGTTCCCCAGCGCGCTGCCCAGTACTGCCCCTGCCATTTGGATCACCGCCACCTCTTCATCGGAGAGAGGGGCTGTATTCTGCGGCCATCCCAGCAGGAGAAGCCCCACCGTCTCTTCATCGGTCATCGGGACCACCAGCAAGGAGAGAGGGTCCCGGAAGCCTAGGCGGCGCAGGATAGACGCTGCTTCCTCGCCGGAAGGCCGCCGCGGCTCCCCCATCTGGGTCGCGGACGCCAGAGAGGGGTATCGGTCCAGAGGAAATGTGATGGCGCCGGAAGAGGCGCCTCTCGGGAATATTCCGATGATACGGACGCCTGGGGTTGCACTGGCCGCAGGCAGGCCAATAGCCCCCGCCGTGGCTCCCAGGAATTGGGTGATTTCGGGCAGCGAGGAGGAAAGCGCTTCCTCCGAATCTCGGGCCTGCTCTACCCGGCGGGCCAACTCCAGAAGTCGGAGTGGGATGGCTGGGCGAGAGGTCGGGGACGGGGCCGGAGCAAATTGCAACACATCACCGAAGGACTGGGCAGTCAGAAGAGGGAGAGCAATGAGATTCGCCAGCCGGACCGCTCCGGCCAGATACGTAGTGATGGGCGGTAAAATGGCCTGAACTGTATGACCTGCAAGCCATGCCAGCATAGCCGCAACCGCCAGGCCGCTTCCCGCCTGAGGCCAGACCAGGAACGCCAGGAGGGCCAGGAAGGCCAGAAGGATGCTCATCCATTCCCAAACCTGGGCGTGCCGGGTGGCATTGTAGATGATGCCCTGCGCGGCCGCCGGTGCCCAATAAATGGCCAGGAAGATATAGGCGAGACCGCTCCCCAGGAGAAGAGCCGCCAGTGCAATTCGCCCTACGACGCGGACCTGGCGCAGGAGGGGCAGAAAAGCCCACGCTGCCAGGATGATCAGGACCAGGTCCATCCACCGCTCCAGAGGAGGCAGGACGGCCGTTGGCGAGAAAGAACCGGTGCCGGTCAGTCCGCTGACGCCGATCAGCACCACGCGAGTCGCCAGCATACCGGCGGCCGCGACGAAGTGGTGGGTGTTTCCGGTCCGTCTCCACTCCACCCACCCCACAGCCAGGAAAATCTGGATGACGAAGAGCAACGCCAGGTGGTAGTAGAGGTTCCCAGGAGGTGCGGTGACCAGATTGAGCATTCCCTCTATAACGTCCATAGTCCAGCCCTCATTTTAATTATACCACATGGCCAGAAAGATACCAACGGGTATCCAACTAATGGTGGCACACAAATTGGGACACCCCCTTTCTCTCCCGGTCCGGCCCGCGTCCCAACCTCCGCCCGCGGCCACTTGCCCCATCCCCCCGCATGTGGTAAACTTATCCTGCACCCCACGGGGAGACGAGACGAACATGCTGGCCAAAGTCACCAGTTGCGCTCTCATCGGCCTGGAAGGGATTCTGGTCCAGGTGGAAGTGGACGTCTCGCATGGCATGCCTTCCCTGACCATTGTGGGGCTGCCGGATACCGCTGTCAAGGAGTCCATAGAGCGGGTACGGACGGCCCTCAAAAATACCGGCCTGCGCTTCCCCGCCACGCGACTGACCATCAACCTGGCCCCCGCCGACATCCGCAAAGAGGGCCCCATCTACGATCTGCCCATTGCCGTGGGCATCTTGGTCGCTTCGGAGCAGGTCTGGCCCCAGGAGGTGGAAAGCGCTCTGTTTATCGGCGAACTCTCGCTGGACGGCTCCGTCCGCCATGTCCCCGGCGTCCTGCCCATCGCTGCGCTGGCCCGTCAGGAGGGGCTCCAACGGCTCTACGTCCCGGCGGTGGACGCGCCGGAGGCCGCGCTGGTGGACGGCCTGGAGGTCTATCCGGTGGAGAATCTGAGCCAACTGGTGACCCATCTGCGGGGACTGGCGCGCATTCCGCCCTACCGTCCCGGCGAAGACCTGACCGCCCTGCCCCCACCCGTCTACGCAGCAGATTTCGCCGACATCAAAGGCCAGGAGCACGTCAAACGGGCGCTGGAGGTGGCAGCGGCAGGCGGCCACAATGTCCTGATGGTTGGGCCGCCGGGTGCCGGTAAGACTCTGCTGGCCCGCTCCGTCCCCTCCATCCTGCCGACGATGGCGCTGGAGGAAGCGCTGGAGGTGACCAAAATCTACAGCGTGGCGGGCCTCCTGCCGCCGGACACGCCGCTGATCCGCCATCGCCCCTTCCGCGCTCCTCACCATACCATCAGTTATCCGGGGCTGGTCGGCGGCGGGCATTGGCCCCGCCCGGGCGAAATCTCCCTGGCTCACCGGGGCGTCCTTTTCCTGGACGAACTGCCGGAATTCAACCCGCACACGCTGGAGGCGCTCCGCCAGCCGATGGAAGACGGCGTCGTCTCTATTGCTCGCTCCACCGGGACGCTGAGCTTCCCCAGCCGCTTTATGCTGATTGCAGCAATGAACCCATGCCCCTGCGGCTACTATGGCGACCCAGTGCGGGAATGTACCTGCAGTTCATCCGTCATCGCCCGCTACCAGAAGCGCATCTCGGGGCCGCTGCTGGACCGGATAGACATCCACATAGAAGTGCCCCGGGTGGACTACAACAAATTGACCGACGACCGGCGCGGGGAGCCATCGGCGGCCATCCGGGAGCGGGTGGAACGGGCGCGGGAGATGCAGCGGCGCCGCTTCGCAGGTACCCCGCTGACCTGCAACGCCGATATGGGCCCGACGGACGTCCGGGAGTACTGTCGGCTAGATGAGAGCGGGCGGGCGCTGGTGCGGGCGGCGATGCAGCAATTGCAGATGAGCGCGCGGGCCTTCCACCGCATCCTTAAACTGGCCCGCACGATCGCTGATTTAGCCGGCAGCGACCAGATAGAGACGGCCCATCTGGCAGAGGCGATCCAGTACCGGCCGCGAAAATGATAGAGGCGCAGAGGGTCGCAAAGTCGCAGGGATCGCAAAAAGAGCAGGGCGGCACCAACGATGAAAGACGCACTCCGGGCGCTGAACGAGTTGAAGGAGCAGGGTCTCATTCAGGACTATGCCATTGGCGGAGCCATTGCCACCCTGAGATGGACGGCACCTTTTTTCACCCAGGACCTGGATGTTTTCATCGTGCTATCTGGGGAGAGGAGAGGGGCGGGCATCGTCGTTCTCTCCCCGATATACGAATACCTGGCTCGTAAAGGAAGCGAGTGGCACGGGCGCTGGCTGGTCGTCGGGGGCATTCCGGTGGACATATTCCCTGCAGACCCGCTGGAGGAGGAAGCGGTCCGGGAGGCCGCAGAAGCGGAATTTGAGGGAGTTCCTACCAGGGTTATGACCCCCGAGTATCTGATCCCCTTGTTTTTAAGGGCAGGGAGGGACAAAGATATCGTGAAGGCCCGGATGTTGCTGGAGCAGGCGGATGTAGACCAGAAAAAACTGGAAGGCGTGTTAACGCGATACGGTCTGTATGACAAATTTCAGCGTCTGAAGGAGAGATAGGGTGGATAATGAGCCGAAAATTGTGATTGGAGAGAACGTTTTCACGCGGGAGGACCTGTTCCGGCAAGACGAGGAGGCCCACAGGCGACAGGCCAACCTTCCGTTTGAGGAGAAAATCCGCATCCTTGTAATGCTCCAGGAGATAGCCCGGCAGTGGGGACATCGCGACGTCATTATCTGGAAAATTTAACGGGATGGCTGATGGTCTACATTCATTTGCTCGGCGGTTCAGAAGCGAAAACGATTCCTGAGTCCCAACTCTCTCCGAAGGAGAAAACGCCATGACCGAACAAACCCTAAGCAATCGTCGTGTGCTGGCTGAATATACTTACACCGTCCCTACCGTGGAGCGGGGCTATACAGGACAGACCCTCTACATCAACCTCTCCGACTACACTATCACCGCTAAACCGGTCACCGAGGAGATGAAAGAGAAGTTCACCGGTGGCCGGGGATTCGGCCTCTGGCTCCTCTGGCACGGGACCCGTGATGATACGAAATGGAACGACCCGGAGAACGAACTGGTCATCTCCTCCGGCCCCATCGGCGGCATCACTCAGTACCCTGGCTCCGGGAAGTCCCTGGTGGTCACCATCTCCCCCCTCACCGACATCGTCATAGACTCCAACGTCGGCGGCCACTTTGGCCCTCTGCTCAAGTTCTCCGGATGGGACGCGATAGAAATCCAGGGCAAAGCCGACCGGGAGGTCATTGTCGTTATTGACGGGCGGCAGGGTCGCATCATTATAGAAGAGGCCCCCGACATCCCGGTGGACACCCATTTGATCGGCGAGTGGCTCATCCGGCAAATGGCAGAGAAAGAGGAGGACCGTTACTTCATGTCCGCTGTCTCTGCCGGAAAGGGGGCCGAGCACACCCGCATCGGCTGCCTCAACTTCGCCTTTTACGATCGTCGCCGGGGCGCCTTCCGCTTCAAACAGGCCGGACGGGGCGGCACCGGCACCGTCTTCCGGGATAAGCGCATCAAAGCGCTGGTGGTGAAAAGCCCGCCGGTCCGCGCCGATTCCAACCGTCCCGCCGACCTGGAGCGCATCGCCCGCGCCGGCACACGCCTGCACAAAGAAATCCACGACTACGACGACTCCCAGAACCGTATGCGCCGCCGGGGTACCCCCTACCTGGTCCAGATTATGAGCGACTACGACCTCCTTCCCGTCTACAACTTCAAGTATGGCGGCCACCCCGATGCCTCCAGAGTCAATGGCGACGTCTGGGAGGCTCGCTTCACCCAGGGACTGCCCGATGGCTGCTGGTATGGCTGCACTATGTCTTGCTCCCATGCGGTGGATCGCTACATCGTCCGCACCGGCCCCTACAAAGGGCAGAAGGTCATCGTGGACGGGCCGGAGTATGAGACCATCGCCGGAGTGGGCACCAACTGCGGCATCTTTGACCCGGACGCCATCCTGGAGATCAACTTCTACTGCGACACCTACGGCATAGATACTATCTCCTTCGGCACCCTCACCGCCTTCGTGATGGAGTGCTATGAAGCCGGGATTCTGGATAAGGAGAAGACCGGGGGACTGGAACTCCGCTTCGGCAACGCCGACGCGGCGATAGAGATGCTCCACCAGATGGCCCGGGGTGAGGGCTTCGGCAAGATCGCCGGGCAGGGCGTCCGCTTTATGAAAAAATACTTCGTAGAGCACTTCGGCGCCGACCCCCAGTTCGTCCAGGACATCGGGATGGAGGCGAAGGGGCTGGAGTACTCCGAATATGTCTCCAAAGAATCGCTGGCCCAGCAAGGCGGCTACGGCCTGACCAACAAGGGGCCCCAGCACGATGAGGCCTGGCTCATCTTTATGGACATGGTCAGCAATCTGCTGCCCACTTTTGAGGACAAGGCGGAGGCGCTCCACTACTTCCCGATGTTCCGCACCTGGTTTGGGCTGGTGGGTCACTGCAAACTCCCCTGGAACGACATCATCCCGCCCGACAACAAGTACACCGCGGAGCCGGCCAAAATCCCGGCCCACGTTCAAAACTATGTGGACCTCTTCTCCGGAGTGACGGGCAAAGAGATTACCCGCGAGGACCTCATCACCATGTCCGAACGGGTCTACAACTTCCAGCGGGTCTTCAACCTGCGCCGGGGCTACGGCCGCCGGGAGCACGATAACGTCCCGTACCGCTCTATGGGGCCGGTGACGGTGGAGGAGTACGAATCGCGCGCCGAACGGTACGACAAGCAGTTGCGGGAACTGTTAGGGTTGGACCCGACGAAGATGACGACCCAGGAGAAACTGGCGGCGCTGCGGAAGTACCGGGAGGATCAGTACGAGCGGCTGAAAGACGCTGTCTACGCCCGTCGGGGCTGGACCGGGAATGGCATCCCCACGCTGGAGACACTGCGGCGGTTGGGGATTGACTACCCCGACGTCGTCGCGGTGGTGCAGCGGTATCTATAGGAAAAGGGGCTGGGGGCAGGCGGCCCGCTGTATGGGCCGCCCGCCCCACCCTCCGCGCTATGACGATGCGATTTCTGATCACGGGTGGAGTCGGATTTCTGGGCACAGCCCTTGCCAACCGCCTGGCCTCCGAGGGGCACCAGGTGCGAGTCATAGACGACCTGAGCGCCGGTGACCCCTCCCGACTGGACAGTCGGGTGCTTTTCACGCGCGGGAGTGTCCTGGACCGTCCCAAACTCTGGACTCTCCTGCAGGACGTGGATTGCGTCTATCACTTGGCCGCGCGGGTACTGGTGGCTGAGTCCATCCTCTACCCCCGGGAGTACAACGAGGTGAACGTCGGCGGGACCGTCACCCTGATGGAAGCCATCCGGGACGCCGGGGTGCGGCGGGTCGTGCTGACCTCCTCCGGCGCCGTCTACGGCGAACAGCCCACCCAGCCGGTGCGGGAGGACGCTCCACCCAACCCCCAGTCCCCCTACGCGGTGAGCAAACTGGCCGCCGAATACTACGTCCGCACCATTGGCGCCCTCTGGGGAATTGAGACGGTCGTCCTGCGCATCTTCAATGCCTACGGCCCCGGGCAGAATCTGCCGCCCTCTCACCCCCCGGTCGTTCCCCGTTTCCTCCAGCAAGCCGTGCGGGGCGGCACGCTGGTCATCTTCGGTGGCGGCACCCAGACCCGCGACTTCGTCTACGTGGATGACGTGGTAGATGCAATGGTCGCTGCCGCCACAGCACCAGACGCCGACCGCCGCATCATCAACATCGGTTCCGGGCGGGAGACTTCCATCAACGACCTGGCGCAAATGGTGCTGGAGGTCATCGGACGAGATGTGGAGATTATCCACAGCCCGGCCCAGGGCGGCGGTGTCTCCCGCCTCTGCGCCGACATCACCCTGGCCCGCCGTCTCTTAAACTACAAACCGCGCGTGGGCCTGCAGGAAGGCCTGCGGCTGACGCTGAAGCATGACCCGCGTTTTTCCCGGTAGAGAAGGGGTAAGATGCCGTAGGGCTCACATCCGCCCTCTGCCGGCTTGATTTCCGAAGAATGACTCCTCTCCCTCGCGACTTCTTCGCTCGCGATACCCTTCAGGTCGCCCGGGACCTCTTGGGGCAAGTCCTGGTGCGGGTGCTGGACGGCGAACGGCTGAGCGGGCGCATCGTGGAAGTGGAGGCCTACATCGGCGAGGACGACCTGGCCTCCCACGCCCGCTTTGGCCGCACTCCCCGCAACGAAGCGATGTACGGCCCATCCGGCCACGCCTACGTCTATCAGATTTATGGCCTTCATCATTGCCTGAACATCGTCACCGAGGCCGAGGGCTTCCCGGCGGCAGTGCTGATTCGCGCCCTGGAGCCACTGAAAGGGTTGGAGACGATGCGCGCCCGGCGCGGCCCCGTCCCGGACCATCTCCTGACCGGTGGGCCGGCCCGTCTCTGCCAGGCTATGGCGATTGACCGGCGTCTGGATAAGGCCGATATGTGCGCACCCGACACCGTGCTCTTTGTGGAGGCTGGGGTGCCCGTCCCGGATGAACAGGTGGCGACCAGCCCGCGCATCGGCGTGCAGGGCGACCGACGGGCGCGCACTGTGCCCTGGCGCTTCTACGTCCGGGGCCACCCCTGCCTTTCCAGACGATAGACCACCGACGGACCACAGACCATTGGCCATTGACTCCAGAAATGAACGATAATCCCCGTCCTCTCTCGCGCTCCCGACCGATGACCCTCTCCCTCTGGCTGGGGCTGAGTGGCCTGCTTCTGATGGCCGCTCTCGCTCTGCGAGCGGGAGGATTGGACCGGTGGAGCCTGTGGTACGACGAGGCCTACTGTTGGTGGGTTGCCTCTCAGGTCCCTCTGGGGGAGATGATCCAACTCTCCGTCCAGGAGGTCGTTCCGCCTTTGTACTACCTCCTGCTCCGGGCCTGGATTCCCCTGGCGGGCGCGACGGAATTCGCCCTGCGCTGGCCGTCGGTGCTGTTGGGCGTTCTGACCGTTGCCTGCGCCGCGCGGCTGGCAGGACGGCTCACGGGAAGCCGGGTCGGGGCGGTGGCGGCGGCCCTGCTCTTCGCCGCGGGGACACCGTTCCTCTGGTCATCCCGCGAAGTCCGTATGTACGGCCCTGTGCTGGCCTGGACCCTGCTGGCGGATGTGGCATTGCTGGAGGTCTTTGTCGCCTCTTCTGCCCATCGGCGCCGCCTCTGGGCCTGGCTCTGGGCCGCTGCCGCCCTTGCTGCCCTTTACACCCTGGCCCTGGCAGGCTTCTGGCTGATTGGACAGGGACTGATTGCGCTGGTGCTGACGACGAAGTCCTCCCCCCTCCCCTCAACCCCCTCCCGTGGCAGCGCAGCCGCCGGGAGAGGTGTGAGGACCCTTCTTCTCCCCGCCCTGGCGGTGGCTGTCCTTTACCTTCCCTGGGCCTGGGTCGCGATGAGAATGGGGCCCGCTACCCAGACCTACTGGCATGGCTTTATGCCTCCGCTTCATCTTCTTCGTCTCTCCCTGAGCGGCATGACCGTTATGGAGCATATGCCTCCCGAAGGGGTGGAAACCGTTGCTGGCCTGATGCTGCTGACCTCGTTCCTGGCCCTGGCAGTCTCCCGTCCGCACCTGGTGGCTGGCCTGTACCCTGTGCTCTACGTTCTCCCTCTGGGCCTCATTGCGCTGGTCTTTCGTCAGATTCCCAAGTGGGGTCCCCGCCACGCGACCCTCTTTGCCCCCGGCCCCCTCCTGGCCCTCGCTGTCGCCTGGATGAGCATCTGGGGGATCCGACGGCGCGGCCTGCGGGCCCTCGCCGTCCTCTTCGTGGCAGCGGCCACACTGCTAAACAGCCGCTTCTTCTGGGAAGCCGATCGCAACCTGCTGACCAATCCGGCCTATGCCCGAGAGGACTGGCGCGGCACCGCCCGCTATGTTAAGGAACACCGCGCCCCGGGCGACGTGGTCATCATCTCCACCGGCTCTGTCTTCCCGGCCTGGCTCTACTACGCCGGAGAGGAGGGCCTGCTGCCGATGCCGAATGACCCCCTGCTGGACGTCACCCACGTCCTGACCTACACCGAAGTCGCCCGGCAACTGAACGCGGCCCTGGCACCCTGCGCCCTCCCATCTGCCCCCTGCAGTGTTTGGTTGATAGCCTGGCTGGACGAGGTTACCGACCCCACCCGCCTGGTGGAGACCCTGCTGGAGGATGTGGCGCAGGAGGAGCCGGTGCCCCAGTTCCGGGGGCTGAGGGTTCGCCGTTTCCTGATAAGCCGTCCTCCCGATTTCACCCCGGAGCCGCCCACCACCGACCAGCCCGAAGCGGAACTCCTGCCGGGGATTCGCCTCTGGGGATACACGCTGCCGGAGGGGCCTCATCCTGCTGACCGTCCGATGGAACTGCGGGCTTGGTGGACGACAGAGGACCCGAAGCCGCACACGGGACTCCTCTATACGGCTTCCTTCCGGCTGCAGGACGCTCTGGGAACCGAATGGGGACAGGACGACCGTATTGTCACCGACGGCAATTACCGCCCGGAGCGGTGGCCTCCTGGCACGCCGGTCTTAGGACGTTTTTTCCTGCGTCTCCCGGCCGGGATGCCGCCTGGCGTCTATACACCCACATTGACTCTTTTCACAACAGAGGCCAAAGGGAGCACCACTCTTCAGCCCGTCATCGTTACCCATCCGGCCTCCCCACCGGAGATGCCGGGGGAATTCACCCCGCCCCGTTCGGCAGGAATATCGGCCCCTTTGACTCTTCTGGGGGTTCACCTCTTCCGGAATGAGGGGGCACCATGCGGGAAAATCAATGGAGAACTCTTTTGGGAGGTCGGAGAGCCGCTCCGGAAGGAATACCGGGTGGCCGCATCCGTCGGTGGATACCAGGAGGAGAACTCACTGGTCCCTGCTGACTCCCAGGCCCTTCTGCGCCCGGGTGACCGCTTTCGCTCCTACTTCCAGATCACCTTCCCCTGTCGGGCACTGGACCTGGAGGCGCCGCTGGAAATCCGTCTGCTGCGGGCCGACGGGTCGGAGGTTGGCGGGGTCTGGTATGGCCCGACGGTGACCGTCCGGACAGAGCGGGTATTCGCGGAACCGACCGTCCCCTATGAGCCGTTGGGAGCGAACTTCGGCCCCGGGTTCGCCATCCTGGTAGGGTACCGACTGGACCCGCCGGAAGTGCGGGCGGGCGAACCCTTCACCGTCACCCTCATCTGGCGGGCAGGTCTCACCGACGACATCCCCCGATCCGTCTTCGTCCACATCGCACCGCCGGATGCGCCCGCGCCGCTGGCAGCCCAGCACGACGGCTGGCCCGCCGGAAGCGCGCGCCCCACCCACACCTGGGTTCAGGGCGAAATCATCACGGACCCCCATCCATTGCCCGGTCTACCAGCCGGGAAGTATCAGATTCGTGTGGGCCTCTATGCTCCGGACGGAGAACGAATGCCGCTCACTTTCGGGTCAGAAGCCCCACCAGACCGGGCCTTAAGTCTCCCGCTGGAGGTCCGTTAGGATACAGTCAATAGGCCAGCGCGTGCGGTAATGATTCTGCAAAGCCCCGGCGGGAGTACGTGGAGGCTGATATTCCCTCGTTGCATCTCCGGCGACTTCTGCTACAATTAGCCCCGATGGACCTCGTCACTGCACTGAACATCCAACCAGGAGACTTGGTCGCCTTTGTCGGGGCCGGGGGCAAGACGACGACCATCTGGCACCTGCTTCGCTCCGTTGCTGCCCGGAAGGAGTGGGTCGTCTTTGCCACCACCACCCATATCTTCAAACCCCGCCGGGCCCCCCTGCTGCTGAGCCCTAACCCGGACCCAGCCCAGGTTGCCCTGGTGCTGACGAGATGGTCCGCCGTCATCCTGGCCGCCGAATTGGGCGAGCAAGGAGACCCTCAGATGGCCGCGCACTGTCCCTATCCGGCCACCGCACGCAAATTGAACGGGCTGCAGCCGGAAGTGGTCACCGACCTGGCCCGACGGATGCCCGGTGTCACCTGGCTAGTGGAAGCCGACGGTGCCAGGGGCCGGGCGCTGAAAGCGCCCGCCGACCACGAACCGGCTATCCCCCCCGGCGCCCGGCGGGTCGTGATCGTGGGAAGTCTGACCGCACTGGGCCGTCCCCTGGACGACACAACCGTCCATCGGGCCGAGCGGGCCGCCGCGCTGCTGCGAGTCCCCCTGGGCACCCCCATCGCGGTGGATACGGTTGCCGGTCTACTGGGGCACGCCAGCGGAGGGCTCAAGTCCGTCCCATCCCGGGCGGCCGTCGTCGCCCTGCTCACCCAGCCGGAACCGGCCCCCCGTCCTGAGGCGGCCGTCATTGCCCGACAACTGCTGCTGGGCCGACGCATCCGCCGCGTCGTCCTGGCCAACCCTCGCGCGCAGGAACCTGTCCTGGAGGTGTGGGAATGAACATCGCCGGGATTGTCCTGGCTGCTGGCGGCTCCACCCGTTTCGGCCAGCCCAAGCAACTGTTGGACTGGAACGGCATCCCCCTGGTCGCCCACGTCGCCGATGTGGCCCTGGCAGCGGAACTCTCGCCCGTCGTCGTGGTCCTGGGGCATTCGGCGGAGGAAGTCCAGGCCTTCCTGACCAGCCGTCCCGTCCGTATCGCTACCAATTGGCGCTGGGAAGAGGGGCTCAGCACCTCCGTCCAGACCGGCCTCGGCGCCCTCCCCCCCGACACCGACGCAGCCATCTTCCTTCAGTGCGACCAGCCCCTGGTCACCCCCGACCTCCTGCGCCGCCTGATTGCCCGGTTTCGGGAGACGGGTGCGCCCATCGTCTGCCCGGTCTACCAGGGCCGGCGAGCCTCCCCCACCCTCTTCGCCCGTCCCCTCTTTCCCGAACTGGCCGGGGTGACGGGGGACCAGGGCGGACGCGCGCTCATCCTCCGCCACCTTGAATGGGTGGAGACAATAGAGGTGGAGGACCCTGACCTTCTGGCAGATGTGGACACGCCGCAGGAATACGAGCGGCTGCGG
Source organism: Chloroflexota bacterium (assembly GCA_014874475.1). Taxonomy (GTDB): domain Bacteria; phylum Chloroflexota; class Anaerolineae; order B4-G1; family DUEL01; genus SpSt-77. The sequence goes on along the minus strand of JADBJJ010000013.1, from coordinate 2,078 downwards.
GCGCAGTACGGGGTGCCGCCTCCGGCTCAGTCCCTTCTGGCCGCCATCCGTCACCTCATTGTGGATATGGACGGCGTTCTCTGGCGGGGAGATCAACCGATGCCGGGCCTGGCCGACTTCTTCGCCAACCTGCGGGCGCTGGATATTCGCTTCGTCCTGGCGACGAATAACGCCAGCAAGCGACCCGAAGAGTACCGGGAGAAACTGGCTCGCTTCGGTGTAGAAATCCCTCTGGAGGCCATCTTGACCTCCGCCCAGGCGACAGCGGACTATCTGGCATCCCTGGCGCCGCCGGGGACCCCCGTCTACGCCATTGGCGGGAACGGCGTCCGGCACGCGCTGACGGAGAAAGGGTTCATTCTGACCGAAGAGGAGGCCCAGTACGTAGTGGTGGGCTGGGACCCCGACCTTCACTGGCAGAAAATGGCAAAGGCGGCGTTGCTGATTCAGCGGGGGGCTGGATTTATCGGCACTAACCCGGATACCACCTATCCCACACCGGCGGGGCTGGTGCCGGGCAACGGAAGCAATCTGGCCATCCTGGAGTTGACGACGGGAGTGAAGCCGGTGGTCATCGGCAAGCCGGAGCCGTGGCTCTATCGGGCCGCGATGGCCCGTATGGGGGCGGCAGCGGAGACGACGGCTGCCCTGGGCGACCGGCTGGATACGGACATTCTCGGCGGGCGACGGGCCGGCCTGCGGACCATCCTGGTCCTCTCCGGCATCACCACTCCGGAGGACCTGGCCCGCTCCCCGGTACGACCCGATCTGGTCTGTGCCGACATTGCCGAACTGGCCCGTCTGTGGAGAGAGATACAATAGGACAACGGCTCCCAGTTGTCCTGCGCGATTCTGTGGCCTTTACCGTTCGCTATGGATACCAACACCCGTTGCCCGATCCTGATAGTCACCCACGGCGACCTGGGGGAGGCGCTAGTGCGGGCCGCGGAGATGATCACGGGGCCCCAGCCCGACCTCCTCGCCCTCTCCCTCTGGCCGGAGGAGAGCCCCGCCGCCCTTCATGAGAAACTGGCCGATGCGCTGCAACGACTGGGCGACAGGCCATCTCTGGTCCTGGTAGACCTGCTGGGCGGCACCCCTTTCAACGTAGTGGCCCGCCATCTACCTGAACGAAATCTCGCCTGTGTGACCGGCGTCAATCTCCCGATGTTGCTGGACCTGCTGACAGTCCGGGATGAGGGACTCTCGCCTGCCGAACTGGCCGCGCGGGCCGTGCGGTCGGGCCACGAAGGCCTGCGAAGTGTGACCACAATCTGCCGACGAGAAGATCCCACTGCCGGAGAATAAACGGATAAACAAGAGGCAGAGTCATTATGGAACTGGCTGAAGAGGTCCTGAAATTGGTCCTGGCGATGCTGGTGGGCGGTATCATTGGCGCCGAACGGGAGTTTCGGGATAAAAGCGCCGGGTTCCGCACCATCCTGCTCATCACCGTCGGCTCCACCCTGTTCACCATCATCTCCCTGGACATCGGCATTGAGACGAACCCCACCCGCATCGCCGCCAATATCGTCACTGGTATCGGCTTTCTGGGCGCAGGCGCCATCCTGCGCGAAGGCCACCGGATCACCGGCCTGACCACTGCGGCAACGATCTGGCTGGCCGCTGCGCTGGGGATGGGCATCGGGGCCGGCAAATTCGCCCTGGTGGGGTTCGCTACGATCCTCTCTATGCTCGTGCTGGTGGTCTTCCCCATCTTTGAGAACTGGCTGGACCGCGCCCGGGAGACTATCACCTACGAAATCTCCCTGCCCGCCCAATCACCCAGGCGGAAAACCCTGCTGGAGACCTTTGAATCGTGCGGCGTCCGGATCTACCATCACCGGGAGGTTAAAACAGGTGACATCCTGATCACCACCCTCCGCACCATTGGCCGTGAGGAAAACCATCGGAAACTGCGGGAAGCGCTGCTGCAGGACCCCGAAGTGATAGAGATCAAATATTGACGCTGCTGGGACGATAGGACCGTTACTCCAGCGATTACTCTTCCCCCACCACCACGAACTCCCGCTGAACCGGGGCGGCGTTCATCGGCGCGTACATCGGCGAGAGATACC
>JADBJJ010000031.1 GCA_014874475.1 Chloroflexota bacterium | reverse complement strand
GTCCCCTTCGTGCCCATGCCGCCCGCGGCCCAGCGGCCCGAGCCGCAACCGACCCTGTTCGAAAGCGAGGCCCGGCCCGCTGCCAACCCGCTGCTGGAGGCCGTGCGGGCCTGGGGCGCGTGGGTGCTGGAGGAGGCGCGCAAGGAACTGGAACGCTTTTACCCGCCCGACCCCGACGGCGCCATCCCCGTGGGCTACTATTGGATGCGCACAATTCCCTGCCAGAACCCGGCCTGCGGGGCGGAGATCCCGCTCACTACAAACTTGTGGCTGGCCAAGAAGGATAAGAAGAGGGTGGCGCTGAAACTGATCCCGAACAGGGCGGAGCGCCGCGTGGAGGCGGTGATTGTGGAGGGGAGCGCCATAAACTTTGACCCCGAAGAGGGCACGGTGAGCCGCGCCAAGGTGCGCTGCCCTGTGTGCGACGGGACCATAGACGACAAGACCACCCGGCGGCTCTTCCGCGAGGGCAAGGCTGGGCAGCGGATGATGGCGGTGGTGCTGCATTACCCTCACCCCGGCGCTGCGCGCCACCCCTCTCCCGCGGCTGCGGGAGAGGGATCGGGGGTGAGGGGCAAGGCCTACCGCCTGCCCACCGAGCGCGACCAGGCGGCCTACCGCGCCGCGGAGGAGGCGCTGGAGGCCAAACGCCGGGCGCTCTGGGATGAGTGGGGGATGGACCCCGTGCCGGATGAGCAAATCATAACGCCGTGTCATGAGGTTGACCGCCCTCCGATGTACGGTATGCCTACCTGGGGCGACCTGTTCAACCCTCGCCAGAAGTTGGCGCTCATCACCTTTGCGGAGAAGGTGCGGCAGGCGCACGGCCAGATGCTTGCCGCCGGCGCCGACCCCGACTTCGCCAAGGCGGTGGCGACGTATTTGGCGCTTGGAGTGGATAGGTTGGCTGATAGGAATTCATCATTATCGGTTTGGAATAGCATTGCTGAGAAGCAGGAACACACTTTTGGAAGGCAAGCCTTGCCTTTTGTCTGGGATTATGCAGAAACCAATGTGATTTTTGGGCTACAAGGCTGGGAAAAGCAATTCAGTTATATTTTGGGCACATTAGGTGGACTATTGCTTAATTTCCCGTCTGAAGATAACCTTAGAAGTGGAATTGGCAAAGTTCCACAAGTAGACCACGGCTCCGCCACACGCCTGCCCTGGCCGGATAACTACTTCGACGCCGTGCTCACCGACCCGCCTTACTACGATAACGTCAACTATTCGGCGCTTTCCGATTTCTTCTACGTCTGGCTCAAGCGCACGGTGGGCGACCTCTACCCCGACCTCTTCGCCACGCCGCTTGCGCCTAAGTCCGATGAAATCGTGGCCGACCCGAACCGCCAGGGCGGACGCGAAGAGTCCCGGCGGTTCTTTGAGGAAAGGCTCACCCAGGCCTTTCGGGAAATCGCCCGTGTGCTGCGGCCCGATGGCATTGCCGTCATCGTCTTTGCCCATAAGACCACCGCCGCCTGGGAGGCGGTCATCCAGGCGCTGCTGGACGCCGGCCTCTATATGACCGCCTCCTGGCCGGTGTATACCGAGATGCAGGCGCGCCTCAACGCGCAGGAGACGGCTTCGCTGGCCTCCAGCATCTACATGGTCTGCCGCAAGCGCACCAGCCAGGCGGTGGGGGATTTCGGCCAGGTGCGCCGGGAGATTGAGGCGCGCGTGGGGCAGAAACTGGCCCAGTTCTGGGATGAGGGTATCCGGGGTGCGGATTTCTTTATGAGCGCCATCGGGCCGGCGGTGGAGGCCTTTGGCCAGTATGCGTGGGTGGAGCGGCTCTCTGGGGAGCGGGTGACGGTGGCGGAACTGTTGGAATACGTGCGCAAGGTGGTGAGCGAGTTTGCCCTGCAGCGGATTTTGCAGGGCGCCCAGTTGGGCGGGGTGGATGCGCCGACGCGCTTTTATCTGCTGTGGCGCTGGACTTATAACCACGCCCGGGTGCCCTTTGACGAGGCGCGCAAACTGGCCACCAGTGTGGGGGTGGAGTTGGAGGAGGCGTGGGGGGCTGGGGGGCTGGTGGAGAAGCAGAAGGAGTATGTGCTGGTGCCCACGCCGCAGGTGCGGGCCAGAGACCCCCGCTTTGCCAAGCAGAGCCGGTTCACGACGATGATAGATGCGCTGCACCGGGCGGTGGCGCTGTGGGAGAGGAACCGTCAGCAGGAGTTGCAGGAGCATCTGGCGATGACCTACGGGGGCAATGAGGTGTTCTGGCAGGTGGTGCAGGCCATCAGCGAGGTGCTGCCGGAGGGGGATAAGGAGAAGCAGGTGCTGCAGGGGCTTTTATACGGACGCAGGACCTCTCTTCGCCAGGCCCAACAGAGGCTATTATAGGGGGTGGCCGGTGAAACCGCCGTATCCCGGTATCATCCCGTGGCCCGCTGGAGTGCTACCCGGTCGCCTTTTCCACAAGAGCCGGCTGCTCTCTCAGGGCGGAATCTCCGGATACCGATGTTTCCCTTGGATGCGGCTCTAAAAACCAATGAGAGGTGAACCACTGCGAAGTCCAATGAAAACATCTGACAAAGTATCAGGAGGCAGGAAGTGAGTGCTGTAACCGTCTCGAAAGTTCAGAAAATCAAGAGTTTGATAACGCTTGCCCGCCCTCCCTTTCACACGGTGGGCGTCCTGCCCTTCGCGCTGGGGGCCGTTATGGCATACCAGGCGACCGGTGTGTTCCACTGGGCTCTTTGGGGCTGGGGCACCCTGGCGGTGGTGCTGATTATGCTCAGCACTTATCTGGCCGGAGAGTACTTTGACTATGAGGGAGACCGCATCTCCCGTCGGGTGAACCCCAACCGGTTCGCCGGGGGGTCGGGTGTGTTGCCCACCGGCGCGGTAGACCGCAAGGTCTCTCTGATCGGGAGTTTCATCGCGCTGGCCCTGGCGGGGGTGGTGGGGCTGGTCATCTGGCTGGGATACGACACCGGTCCCTGGACTATCCCCCTGGGCATCATTGGGATGATCGGCGGTTTCTTCTACTCCGTCCCGCCGGTCCGCTGGGTCGCCACCGGCACCGGCGAGTTGTGGATCGCGTTCTGCTACGGCTGGCTGCCGGTCGCTGTGGCCTACTATCTGCCCACCGGACGGTTTGATCCCCTGGTCCACTGGGTCAGTATTCCCATCGCGGCCACCATCTTCAATGTCATCCTGCTGAACGAGTTCCCCGATTATCTGGCGGACCAGACGGTCGGCAAGCGCAACATCCCGCTGCGCCTGGGGCTGGAGAAGAGCGCCCGCCTCTTCGCCCTCGTCCACGGGCTCGGGTGGCTGGGGATGGTCGGCTCCGTGATGGCCGGAGTCCCGGCCCGGACTCTCCTGTTCTACGCGCCCATCTTTCTTCTCTCTGCGGGACTGGTGGTGGCCGTGCTGCGCGGGGTCTATCACCATCCCCGCCGCCTGGAGGTGGCCTGCGGGCTGAATATCGCCGTCAATCTGGGCACTACTCTGGCCTACATCCTGGGCTTTTGGGTGTAAGTATACGGATTTTGCGGCGGCCAAAGGCCGTCGCCGCTTGCAGATGATGAGCGACCATCGCCGGTACCCTCAGCGCAAAGTTCAGCCGTTTTTCTGGCCCCCTTCGCTGCTCCTGCGGCAGGGGGCCAGCACCATCTACTTTGGCCTGCTGGTGGGGTGGCGGTACCTGCCCCACTGGCTCATCCGGGAAAGCGTCCGGTCTATGCCCGTGGCCGCCGGGGCGATCGGGATGGGGTGCATCGGCTTCCCGGCCCATCCGGCCTGGGAAGTCACCGCCGCCTGCAACCTCCACTGTATCCACTGCCACGCTTCCGGCGGACGCCCCGCCCCCGATGAGTTAACTACCGCCGAGGCCCAGCGGTTCATAGACGACCTGGCGGACGTGCGGGAGTTCCGGATGCTGGTCTACACCGGCGGCGAGCCCCTGGTCCGCCCGGATGTCTTTGAGTTAATGGACTATTCCCGGCGGGTCGGCTTCGCCAACGTCATCGCCACCAACGCCACCCTCATTGACGACCCGGTGGCCCGCGATTTGCGGCGGGTCGGCGTCGTCGGAGCCGCCGTCAGCCTGGACGCTCCCGACGAGCAGGTCCACGACTTCGTGCGCGGCAGCGCCCGCGCGTACGAGCGGGCCATAGAGGGGATGCGCGCCCTCCGTCGGGCCGGCATCCTCCTCCAGATCAACGTGACGGCGATGAAGTACAATATGGACCTGCTGGACGAACTGCTGGCCCTTTCGGACGAACTGGGTTCCAGCATCATGCTGCTCTACCAACTGGTCCCCGTAGGGCGAGGCGAGAATATCGCTGCCGCTTCCCTGGACCTGACGGAGAACGAGCGGCTGCTGCGCTTCCTGGCCGAGAAACAGCGGACGATTCACCCCATCGTGGAGCCGGTCGCCGGTCCCCAGTACTGGCCCCATCTCCTGGATCGGCGAGGGCTGAAGGATGGCCTCTGGCTCCGCCTGGCCCGGCCCCTCTTCCACGGCTGCTCTGCCGGGCGAGGGTTTGTCTACATCAAGCCGAACGGCGACGTCTGGCCCTGCCCGTTTGTGGACGTCTATTGCGGGAACGTGCGGGAGCAGCCGTTCCGCGAAATATGGCAGAACTCCCCGGTCTTTGACGACCTGCGCCATCGGGAGACCCGGCTGAAGGGCAAATGTGGCCAGTGTCGCTACAACGGGATTTGCGGGGGATGCCGGGGGCGCGCGCGGGCGCTGACGGGGGACTATATGGAGGCGGACCCCACCTGTTTCATCGGGACCTGAACGGCCGCCCCGTCGGGCGTACCCCGGAACGGTGGATTTGACAAGCCGCCCCGTTGGCCTACAATATCTCCGTGCGTTTGCGTCGTTGGGGGAGACGCCATCAGGAGGTGCCCGGTGGCAACCGGTTACGTCTATCATCCCATTTATCTGGAGCACCATCAGCCCGGCCATCCGGAGAACGCCCGTCGCCTGGAGCGCATTATGGCCGCTCTCCGGGAGGCGGGGATGCTGGAGCGGCTGACGCCCGTAGAGGCTTGTCCCGCCAGCGAGGAGGAACTGGCCCGGGTGCACACGCCGGCCCACATCGCCCTGGTGCGGCGGGTGGCGGAGCGGGGCGGCGGGCATCTGGACGCCGACACTTATATGAACGCGCGCTCCTACGATGCCGCCGTCATGGCCGCCGGAGGGCTCCTGGCCCTGGTGGAGGCGGTGCTGGAGGGACGGGTCCGCAACGGCTTCGCTCTGGTCCGCCCGCCGGGCCACCATGCCCTCTCCGACCGGGGCATGGGGTTTTGTCTCTTCAACAATGTGGCCGTCGCTGCCCGCCACGCCCAGACCTTCCCCGGCATCCAGCGCGTCTTCATCGCCGATATAGACGTCCACCACGGCAACGGCACTCAGGCCATCTTTGAGGCCGACCCCACCGTCTTCTACTTCTCCACCCACGAGTATCCCTACTACCCCGGCACCGGCCACTGGAGCGAAGTGGGCGTCGGCGAGGGGGAAGGCGCGATCCTCAACGTCCCCCTGCCTGCCGGCGTGGGGGACCGGGGGTATCTGCGCGTGTACGAAGAACTGGTCTGGCCGCTGGTCCGCCGCTTCCGCCCCGACCTGATCCTGGTCTCCGCCGGATACGACTCCCACTGGCAGGACCCCCTGGCGATGATGCAACTTTCGCTGACGGGCTACGCCCGCATCGCGCGGGAACTGGTCGCCATGGCGGAGGAACTCTGCGGAGGGCGGATCGTCTTCGCCCTGGAGGGGGGCTACCACCTGGACGTGCTGGCGCATGGGGTGCTGAACGCCTTCTACGCCCTGCTGGGGGAGGAGACGGTCTCCGACCCCTTCGGCCCGCCGTTCCCCGCCAGCGAGCCGGATATTGAGGCTCTGCTGGCTCGTCTGAAAGAGCGGCATCGGCTGGGGGAGTGACCTGCGATCGGACGGCCGGGCGGTGGGGTTCGCGGGGAGGCACGGAATGAAAGGAGGGCCGTTGTGAACCCGGAGCATCACTCCGTTTCCTGGTTGACTGCAAAACTCTGGAGGGCGCTGGGAGTCCGCGTCGCTCGCAGGGACATAGGGGGCCGTTGCGGGGAAGGCCCGATGACCAGTGAAAGGACGGTCCGCATGCGGCTGGTGGCCGCCGTCCTCTTGCTCCTGGTGATGTTTCCTCTGCCGGTCCTGGCCCAGTCCGGCGGGCCGGGGGAGACCGCCAGCACGCCCCCCTTTCAGGAGCACGTGGTCGCCCCGGGGGAGACGCTCTTCTCCATCGCCCGGCGGTACGGCACCACGGTGGACGCCATCGCGCATACCAACGGAATCGCCGACCCGAGCCAGATTTTCATCGGGCAGCGGTTGATGGTTCCGGGGGCGTTGGGGCCGGTGGACGTCTGGACTACCCACATCGTCCGCCCCGGTGAGACGTTGGCGGGCATCGCCCGCCAGTACGGCCTGAATTGGGAAACGGTGGCGCTGGCCAACCACCTGGTCAACCCGAGCCTGCTGGCTGTCGGACAGGTGGTGCGGATACCGGCTGGGCGGGAGGGGGCAGCGGGTGCTCTATATGCCGTCCAGCCCGGAGAGACGCTGTGGCATGTCGCCTTCCGGCACGGGGTCTCTTTCTGGGACCTTCTGGCGGCCAACTGGACCGACCGGCCCCCCGTCGCTCTTTCCGGGCAGTGGCTGCTGGTCCCCGGCGCGCGGCCGACGTGGATGCCGTCCCCCTTCCAGAAAGTAGAGGTCAGCCCGATTCCGGCGCGCCAGGGGGATACGCTCACCGTCGTCGTCCACACCACGAAGCCGGTGACCCTGGAGGGCCGCCTTTTTGACCGCGCGGTCCCCTTTGCCGAAGAGAACGGCGTCTATTATGCCTATATCGGTGTCCACGCGTTCACCGAGCCGGGCCTCTACGAGATGACGTTGACGGCCACGGCGGAGGGGGAGAGCGCGACCGTCACTGTGGGGGTCCGGGTGGAGGACGGGAGGTACGGCTACGAGCGGATAGATGTTCCCCCCAGCCGCGCCACTCTGCTGGACGCGGCGGTCATTGCCGCCGAACGGCAACGGTTGAAGGAAGTCCGGGCGCTCTTCACGCCGCAGCGGTACTGGCGGGGGCCGTTCCGGCTGCCAGTGGATGCGGCGATCAGTTCATATTTTGGGACCCGTCGCTCCTATAACGGCGGGCCGTACAACAGTTACCACGAGGGGGTGGATTTTGACGTCGGGGCGGGGGCGCCGGTGTACGCGCCGGCCGATGGCGTCGTCGTCCTGGCGGAGCCGCTGGCGGTGCGCGGGAATGCGGTTGTCATAGACCACGGCTGGGGCGTATTGACTGGTTACTGGCATCTTTCCCAGATAGAGGTGTCGGTGGGGCAGCCGGTGCGCGCGGGGGATGTGATTGGACGGGTCGGGAATACCGGCCTCTCCACGGGCGCCCACCTGCACTGGGATTTCTGGGTGGGGGGCATCAACGTGAACGGCCTGCGGTGGGTCGCCGCCGACGGCCCCGGGGCCGCGCCTGAGAGGGCCGGCGCGCCCTGAGGAGGCGTCTGGGACGCTCGCGGGCCCGGAGCAGCCGGCGGGCCCGTTGCTTCCAGCGGGCAGGGACCAGCACCTGGACTTCCCCCAGTCCGTCCACGGTGATTCCCAGGGCCCGCCCGGCGCTCTCGTAGCGGAGCAGGGCGGGAATGCCGTGGCTCCGGAGGTAGGTCCGGACGACCTCGGCCTGCAGCAGCCCCTGGGTGACGGCGATCACTTCGTAGCAGGTCAAGGGTGAAATCGGGCGAGAAGTCATCGTTCTCCTGGATCCGTATAGCGATTTTCCCCGCAGACCCCACTCTCCGGAAGGGGATCCGCAATACGGCCCTCTCCAGTTTCTTCCTGGGATGGGCGCCTATACTGGGTAAACTGGCCTACGCTCAGGGCGTCACCCCGTTCAGCCTGGCCGCCTTCCGCACGCTGGTCGCGGTTCTCCTGCTCTGGGGCTGGTATCTCCTCTTCCGGCGAGAGTGGCTGACCCGGCTGCGCTGGGGGGAACTGATCGGCTGCGTTGCTGTCGGCACCATCAACGGCATCGGTTCCCTGCTCTATTACTCCGGCCTCTCTCGTCTGGATGCGTCGTTGGCCTCGTTTCTGAACACCCTCTATCTCCTGTGGGTGGTGCTCTTTCTGGCGGCCTCCGGTCAGCCGGTCGGACGGATCACGCTGCTGCGGATCGGGCTGGCCACCGGCAGCGTCTATCTCCTCACGGGGGGGAGCAAAGGGGAGCCGAACTGGCTGGGTGCGATGCTGATGGTGGCCTCGGCGGCGACGTTCGGGTGGCATCTGGTGATGGGCCAGTGGCTCCTGGCGGATGTCCCCTCCTATGCCGCGACGCCCTACATCCTCACGGCGATGGCCGCGACGGTGGGGCTGGCGCGGGTGCTGCAGGGAAGGCCGGTGGAGCCCATCTCGGGAGAAGGGTGGGGGGCCATCATCGCCCTCGGGGCCACCACCGCCATCTCTCGTCTCCTGATGTTTGCGGGCCTGCGGCGGCTGGGCGGCATTGAGACGGCCCTCATCAGCCTGCTGGAACTGATTGTCTCCCTTGGATTGGCCTTTCTGCTCCTGGGGGAGCGGATGACCCCTCTGCAGTGGGGTGGCGGCATCATCCTGATCGGCAGCATTCTGCTGGGCGTGCTGGAGAGGCCTATCCGGCAATATTCAGCGCGCGCACCGGACAGCGGGTGACGCAGAGGCCGCAGCCGTAGCACTTCTCCGGCGTCAGTACCGCTTTTTTCTCCACGACGTGGATGGCGTCGTAGACGCAACTGGCCTCGCAGAGGCCGCAGCCCGTGCAGGTATCTACGTCCAGAATGGGCGGGATGTGCGCGGTCCGGAACGTCCACTCCTCCCAGCGGCGGATGGCCAGCCCCCGCACCTCTTCCACCGAAGCGTACCCGTGGTCGTCCAGCCATTTTTCTATTTCCCGGGCGACCCGGCCGAAGATGCGGGGCCCCTTGAGGATAGCGGCCGTACAAATCCCCACTGCGCTGGCGCCGACCATGAAGAATTCTATGGCGTCGGTCCCCTTGCTGATGCCGCCCACGCCGATGATGGGCAGGTCCACCGTGCGGGCGATGTCAAAGACGCAGCGGAGGGCCAGGGGCTTCAGCGCCGGGCCGGAGAGCCAGCCGTATCCCTCCTGGCTGCCCATCAGTAACCGTCCCGTCTCCACGTCCACTCCCAGGCAGGGGCCGAAGGAGTTGATGGCGACGATGCCATCGGCTCCGGCCTCGGCGGCGGCGCGGGCGGCGGTCTTCATATCCCGGAAGGGGCTCAGTTTGACAAATACCGGCACATCCGCCGCCGCCTTCGCCGCCCGGATGGCTTCCTGCATCGGGGTCGGGTCGTCGCCGATGTAGTGGGTGGAGAGTTCCAGCGCATCGGCAAAAGGGCGCACCCGGGGGGCCAGTTCGGCGATCTCCTCGGCGGTGTAGCCGATACTGATAATGAGGGGCAGTCCGGTCTCCTTCGCCAGCGGGTACTCTCGCTGGATGAACTGCTCCACCGGCAGTTCCGACCAGAGTTCGGTGTTCAGGAAGCCGCCGTTGATTTCGGCCATGTTGGGCGTGGGGACGACGGCGGGGCGGACCGAAACCGTCTTGGAGACCAGGGCGCCAGCTCCGCCAGCGGCGCAGGCCTTCATCGCCTCCCCGTTCCAGACCGGCGGCCCGGCGGCCGGAAGGACGGGGTTCTTCAGAGAGAGGCCAGCAATGGTCACGGAAAGGTCTGCCATAGGTTCTCCTGATGGGGTGGGTTCAGCGGCAGGCGGATGGTGAACCGGCTTCCGGCGCCGTACACGCTCTCCACGGTAATCTCGCCGCCGTGGAGGCGGATCAGTTCGCGGGCAATGGCCAGCCCCAAACCGGCCCCCTGCTGCTCCATTCGCTCCCGGTCTATCTGCCGGAATCGCTCAAAGATGTGAGGGATCGCCTCCGCGCGGATGCCTATGCCGTTATCGGCCACGCTGATTTCCATCCATTCTCCGGATACGCTGGCTTCCACCACAATCCATTTCCCCTTCCCGCGCGAGAATTTGATTGCGTTGTCCACCAGGCGTTCCAGAGCGTCGGTGAAGAACGGCTCGCAAAGGGGCACGGGCGGTAGTTCGGAGGGCACGCGCACTTTCAGTTGAATGCCGTGTTGGGCAGCCAGAGGCTCATACCGGATCACCGTCCGCCGGACCAGTTCGGCGATGTTTTCGTGGGGGCGGACCAGCAGGTGGAATTCTGTGGCCGCCTGACCGGTATCCAGCCGGATGATGGTCAAGAAGTCCTGGACTAACCGATTGAGCCGTTCCGAACCGCGCTGGATTCCCTCCAGAAATTGCTGAAGGGCCTCCGGAGATAGCGAATGGAGTTCCTCCAGAGCCAGTTCGGTGTAGCCGGTGATGTAGGTCAGCGGCGTGCGCAGTTCGTGGCTCAGGGTGGTGATAATCTGCTGCTTCAGGCGGTCAAATTCGCTGGCGGTAGCCCGTTGGACCTCCTCAGCCCGCTTCAGGCGGGAGCGCACCACGACCAGGAGTTCCTCCGGGTCAAAGGGCTTGGTGAGGTAGTCCTCCGCGCCCAACTCCTTGCCCTGCAGAATGTCCTCCCGGGTTGTCCGCGCGGTGAGGAAGATAAAGGGGATGGTCAGGCCGTCGGGGCGGGCGCGCACCGCGTGGTAGAACTCATAGCCGTCCATATTCGGCATCATGATGTCGGCGACGATGAGGTCCGGTCGGACTCGCTCCATCACCTCCAGCCCTTTCTGGCCGTCGGTGGCAGTCAGGACGGAGTAGCCGGCTCGCTCCAGCACTTTCTGAATGGCGTGGAGCAGGGGCTCGTGGTCTTCCACGACCAGGATGCGCGGCGCGGTCACTTTTCTGGCCCCTCCTCAAACTTCTCTACCTGGTAGGTGTATACCCGCAGCCCCGGACGGCAGTAGTCTTCGGCGGAGAGGCCGGCTTTCAAGCAGAGATAGGCCATAAACTCGTGGGGGTCGGGCAATTTCTCCCAGACCTGCGGCAGGAAGGTGGCCCGGTGCCAGCCCCGCTCAATGATGACCCCATCCACTTCCGGGCGGAGTTTGGCCAGAAGGTCTGTTGGCCCTTCGTACTCCAGCGGCTGAGGGATGGTCAGGACAGAAATCTCTATGTGGGTCCGGTCCAGTTCCCGGTGGGTTAACGGGGGGAAGCGGGGGTCATGGAAGGCGGCGGCGATGGCGTTTCCCTGCACATCCAGGGCCAGCGGGCGACGCGGCTCTATGGAGCCGATGCATCCCCGCAGTTCCCTCCCAATGGTCAGGGTGACGAAGGAGGCGCCGGGCCGTCGCAGCGCCTCCGAGAGCGTACTTAAGTTCACCTCGGGCGGGTTCTGGCCTTCCAGAGTCCTGGTGATGGTCTGGCGGGCCAGGGTGAGCAAGAACTTTCGGTCTTCTGGAGAGAGGGCCATATCCCACCTCCCTTGGGTCAGTTCCACTCCCCGCTCCCGGGAACGTTCCTGCCTCCGAATCCTATCCGAATACCACGGCGGCGTATCCGACGAAGTCGGTGGCGGGGCCCCGGGGCATCACTTGATGGCTGTTGGTGTACTCCAGCAGCACGCTCTGGCTGGCGCCCAGCGCGCGGGCAGCGGCGATGGTGGCCGCGATGGCTCCTCCGCCGCAGGCGTTATGGTGGGTCTCTGTCTCGGGGATGACCTCTTTGGCCCGCATTTCCAGCATCAAACGGATGACCCGCTCATCGTTGGCGCGGGCCCACGCCAGCGCCCGTTCGCCGGTGCCGGCCGGAGCAAAGCCGTAGTACATCGCCCCGTAGTGGGTCAGGTCGGAGGTGCCGACCACGACCGCCCGTTTCCCGGACCCGGCGATGGCCCGGGCGATGACCTCCCCGGCTCCCACAGCCGAGTCGTCCGGTGAGACCAGAATGGGGAGAATCCGTGCCTGGGGGAAGAGGTACTGGATGAACGGAACTTGTACCTCGGCGGAATGCTCGCCCGCATGGGCCTCTGGAGCGTCCACCAGCATTCCATCACCCTCCCGGATGACGGCCTGGGCCAGGTCTGCATCCACTTCTACTTCCCCCAGCGGGGTCAGCCATGCCCCGCTCCCGTATACCGCAGGTCGGAATCCCCCCCAGCGGTGATTGGCGCTGAGGAGGACGACCGTATCCGGCGTGAACTGGGAGCAGATGGCGTAGAAGACTTTGGCGGCAGTGGGGCCGGAAAAGACCCATCCGGCGTGGGGAACGACCCCGGCGACAATGGTCTCCGGCAAGCCCGTGAGCGGCTGGCGAGGGAGGCACTCTTCCATCATCCGGATACAAGCCGCGCGGTCGGAGGGGTAGAATTGACCAGCGACTACAGGACGTCTGACGCGCATCCTGACCTCCTTAGGACACAAGACCATAGACGACCCTTGCCCTTGCTGGGGGAGGGGTGGGGATGTCCGGTTGGGTGTTGCAACCTGAAAATGGCTCCGGTAACCTGCCGATTTTCGCCCTTATCCCGCCCATCCCCTCGCCTCGGGCAAGCCCTGAGGGGCAGGGCACAGGGTTTGAGGGCAGCGAAGCCACCACCCTCAAGTGCTCCTCTTTAAATTATACAACCACTTCTTTAATTATACACCCAATCGCAATCAGAGGCAACAGTGGAGAGGGTGCAATCCGGCGCCTGTGAGTCACTCCCTCCTCCGAGCCGCCACATGCTGCCGGATCGCCTCCACCCGCTGCAGGAGGGGCGGATGGGAGTAGTAGAAGATGACCGCCAGAGGGTGGGGGAAGAGATTGGATAGATTCTTTTCGGTCAAGCGGATCAGCCCTTCCTCCAGCGCGGTGGGGTGGTCGTACAACTCCAGGGAGTAGGCATCGGCCTCATACTCCCGGCGGCGGGAAATCCCGTTGGCAATCGGGGAGAGCAGCAGCCCCAGCGGCGAAGCGACAACGCCAAAGACGTATAGCCCCACTGCCGCCACTGGCCCGACCGGCCCCACCGTGCGGTACAGGTCCTCCATCCCCACCACGGTATAGAGCCAGGGACGATCCAGCACCCAGGCTACCACCGCCAGCCCCAGGCCGGAGAGCAGAATCCCTTCCACCAGTCCTTTCAGGACATGTCGCTTCTTCCAGTGCCCGATTTCGTGGGCCAGGACAGCCAGAATCTGATGGGGATGGAGTTGTTCCAGCAGCGTGTCAAAGAGGGCAATGCGGCGGTTCTTCCCGAAGCCAGCGAAATAGGCGTTGGAGTGGGTGCTGCGCAGGGATGCGTTCACCTGGAAAACGCCGCCCAGGGGGAAGCCAGCCTTCCGGGCCAGCGCGAAGATATCGTCCCTCAGGGCCTCGTCCTGGAGCGGCTCAAACTTGTTGAAGAGCGGGAAGATGACCACAGGCGCGATGTAGGCGATCAGCAACTGAAAGAGCGTGACAAACACCCAGGCCGGAAGCCACCACATCTCTCCGGCTCGTTCTATCAGAAGGAGCAGGACGCCCGCCAACGGGCCCCCCAGTACCAGGGCCAGAAACAGGGATTTGACCTGGTCTGAGAGCCACGTTTTCCAGGTGATGGTGCTGAATCCGAACTTCCGCTCCATCCCGAAGTCGGAGAGAAGGCCCCAGGGCAGGCCAACCAGGTAGGAGATGGCCCCGAGGACGACCAGCACGGCCAGTCCCTGGACGACGCGCGCGGCCGGCAGCGCGGCGGCCCAGTGGGCCAGCGCGGGGAGCAGGCCGGAAAGGAGAATCCCCAGCGTCACCGCCAGGTCGGTGACGCGAGCGCCCTGGGCAAGCCACGTGTGGGCTTGCCGGTACGCGACCATCTGCGGGAACCGGGAGGTGTCCAGGAGGGCCGCCCATTCCGACGGCAGGGGCGACGACGCCCGCCGCTTCAGAAAGGCCAGATTGAACCACGAGAGCGCAGTCGTCAGAGCAAAATCCAGCAGCAACAGCAGAACGATAACAGCCATGCTACCACCGTGCCTGATGTTCTTCGGCAAACCCGATCAGTCCCTGGATGGAGATGACCTCTCCGTCATCGGCGACCACCCGCCCCTGGTAGCGACCGAACATCTGATGGACCTCGCTGAAGATGACTCCCAGGTTGGTGCGCGCCACTCGCTCTTTGAAGGGTACCAGCGTCAGGTCCAGACGGCCCTCGTCGTCCGTGAAGTGCCAGGGGTGCATATAGTCGCCGGAGTGGTAGTCAAAACGGACGGCGCCCAGTTTGTGCACCCGTCCCTCCAGAACCAGGCAGTTCTCGGTGGCGGCGGAGAGGTCACCGAAGCCGCACCCCAGGTTCAGGCCCACCTGTCTGCCATCGGGCAGGAAGCCAGAGGCGCTGGCCCAGTTCCAGAAACTGCTGTACTCCCAGACGCCCCGCCCCCAGTCCAGGGACCCCAGGCTCTGGTCCGGTCGCAGTTCCTCTTCCTCATCGCCGTACCGAAGCCACCCGGTCGCAGGCATACAGTTGATTTTGCGGTTGTAGTAGAACCGCCGTTGTCCGATCGGGATGACAATGGTCATAGACTCGTGATTCGGCGGACATTCCAGGCGAATATCCGCCCGGATGCCCCGCCCGTCGTGGAACGAGGGCCACTCCACCTGAATGCTCCGGAATCCCTTTTCGGCGCGAAATATCAGGCGGACGCGCCGGTCCTCAAAACGGCTCTCCCCCTCCGTGCTGTTCCGGGGGAGTTGGATTCCGCGCCCCAGGGGGATGACCAGTCCTTCTTCGTGGAGCGCGCCCGTCTCCCAGTCCAGGGTGTAGACGAAGAGGTTGCCGGCGTATCCCAGGTGGGCGATGGTGGCGGAGAAGAAGCGCTGGGGGGTGAAGATGGCATAGTAATCCCAGCGCTTGATGCGCAGGAACTGGAGCGGACGCAGGGGGAGGGGATAGAAGCGGACCCGTTCCAGGTTGCAGTCCAGGAGCGGATGGGGCGACCAGCCCACTGCGCTCAGCGAACCGTGGGGGGTCAGAAGCGGGCCTGAAGCCTGAATGCGGATTTGGTCCATTGGGTCCTCCCTGTTCAGGGTTCTATGCGGATTTCCAGCGGAAGCACGAAATAGTCATCCGGAACAGGTGTCCCATCTGCTCCTGTGGCCGGGAGCCGGGTCGTCGTGGCGTCGGGGTTGTAGTGGTAGAGTCCCACTCCCAGCCGGTAGGTCCCCGGCGGCACCCTCTCCAGGGGCAGGGTGACGGTCTCCATCACCACCTCCCCGGCGACCCACCAGGAGGTCGGGTATTTCCCCCCGCGGGGCGGCGAGTCGTTCTGGACCGCCACGGTCTTTGTTGCCGGTTCCAGGAGGTGGACGAAGCGGGTGTAATCTCCCCGGGGGGCCGTCAGCGCTTGCCAGTACAGGGTCAGATGCAGACGGTCGCTCTCCTGCTCCACTTCATAGCCCGCCAGACGAATCTCCCCGCCAAAGGTGACCTCCACGGGATGGGGGACGGGGGGCATCGTGAACTGGCGCGGGGTGGGCTTTTCCTCGTAGGGCATTTCCAGGGGGACGGTGAACGGCCCCACAGGCCGCTCTCCGACCGCCTGCAGGGATGGGAAACGGTAGAGGACGACATACAGAGTGTACGCTTCGCCCTGGGGAAGGTCAGCGGGAAGGGGAAACTCGTACCGGTCGGTCACCATTTCGCCGGGGCGCCAGAGGCTGGTGGGGAGGAAGCCGTAGCCGGGCTGGGTATCCATCACCTGGACCTCCTGCCCCCAGGCGTCTCGCAGGCGCAGAGAGATGCCGTAGTTGGCCCCAATGGGATAGCGGGCTCCCCAGACCAGTTTCACCGTCAGGCGGTCAGGCCCACTCTGGACAACCGTGGCCCCATAGAGCCGGATTTCGGGGCCGAAGGGGTGCAGGACCGCCGCCTCTGGCGGGAGTGGGGGACCGGCCGCCACCCGGATGGGGGCCAGATAGATCGTTCCCATCTCCGCCTCGGAGGACGTCTGGGCGGTCAGTTCCCCCTGCGGACCGAAGACCTGCAGGCGCAGGAGGTAGAGGCCGCGCGGGGCGTCGGGCGGGACGGTCAGGGGGCACAGGTGGGCCGCGCAAACCACCTCCGCCAGTGGGGGCAGGTCGTACCGCACCGCCGCCGGGGACACCAGCGCCAGCGTCACCGTGAAGGAGAGATTGCTCTCTATTTTCACCGTCACGGTCAGAGGGTCGCCTGGGGATAGCGTGTCGTCCGAGAGGGTGTACCCCAGCAGTTCGGCCCACCCGTCCCTGCCCTCAAACCGGACCCCATCGGGGTTAGGGTGAAGGTAGGGCATCTGGATGAAATCCATCGTCAGGTTCTGATGGGCGTCGGGCGCCGGGTGGCTGGCGCTGGAAGAGGCGTACAGGGAAGAGAAGCCGCAGAGGGCACAGAGGGCGCAGAGAAGGATGAATGTTCGCAGGGCGCTGCGAAGCGAAGCGGAGTGGCGCCGGATTCCCGCGACCGCCATCCCCAGGACGGTGGCCAGGGAGAGCCCTTCCGCGATGGCGCGCATGGGTGTGCGGCCCAGCCAGAGGATGAGGGTGTGTTCGCCAGGTGGGACCTGTAGGGCCAGGTAGCCCGACCCCTCCACTGGACCGACCTCCACCGGTTCGCCGTCCACGCTGGCCCGCCAGCCGGGCCAGTAGAGGAGGGGGAAGGCGATGCTGCCCCCTTCACCGGCCACCCGCCAGACCTGACGGGTGGGGGTGGATTCCACCGGTGTCGCCTCCAGGCGCGCTCCGTCCAGCGGGATCGCCCTCGGCGGTTCGTCCGGATTCACCACTGCGTCGGACGTGTAGGGGCGGGGGATGACCGCGCGGTAAAGGTACTCGTGCCGTATCGTAGTCCCGATGTTTCCGGTGAAGAGTTCGTAGAGAAGAAGCCGCTCCCGCGTCACATCCTCTGGGCCGATGGGGAGTCGGTCGGGCTGGAGGGGGAGCAGCACGGCGGCGGTGAGAACCAGACCGCAAAGAAGCACAATGTACAACGTGCCAGGCACTTTGGAAATGTCCGGCGCGTCGGCAGCAAAGACCATCCCCAGCACAGCGGCCGCAAAGAAGGCCTGTACGGAGAGAAAGCGCCAGGGGAACTGGACCATCGGCAACAGCGGCAGATGGTCCCAGAGGGGTTTGCTGAGGGGGGTGATCATCAGGGTGGCGATGACCAGCCCCAGCAGCAGGTACGCGGTGGTCTGCAGGGGCGACTCTTGCGGCCACCTACTCCGTGCAGTGGCCAACCGGATCAGCAGTACCCCTGCCCCCAGCGCCGCTCCGATGGCCTGGGGGAGCCCCATTGCGAAGGGAGTCCGGTCTGGGGAGGAGAGGGAATAGTCAAATAGAAAGCGATTCTGCACCAGATTCAGAGCGCGGAAGTGGTTGACGTAGTGGAAATACCCCTGGGTGACCGTCCCCAACTGGGCCAGATGACTCTCCCCCAGGGCGGGGAGCCAGAACCAGGCAGAGAGGAGCAGTCCCAGGCCGAGAGCGCCCAGGTCTTTCAGCGTTTGCCGGTCCAGGCGGTGGCGGATCAGCACATACAGGAGCACAAAGGGGGTGAAGATGAAAGCGGAGATGTTGTGGGTGAGCAGGAGGCCCGCATAGGCCAGGGCGACCCCAACCCGGCGGAGCGGGCGACCTTCGGGGAGGGCCAGTGCCCAGAGGATGAGGGGGTAGAAGATAAAGGCGTAGAACTCGGAGAGAGAGTCGCCCCGCACGTAGACGTTGACCAGATGAAAAGGGGCGACGGTGTAGGCGACGGCCCCCAGCCAGGCAGCCCAGGGGCGGGCGGTCAGGCGGCGCATCCAGCCGTACATGGCCAGCGCGGCCGCCAGAAAGCCCAGGGTCTGGGTCATTTTGATGGCGGTGAGGATATCCAGCCCGACCACCACGAACAGGCCCGCCAGATAGTAGGGGAGGGCGGCGTAGTAACTAAAGAAGGGGTAGCCCAGGCCGTAGGCGGCGTCTGGCATCCAGCGGATAGGAAACACGCCGGCCTGCAGGTTGACGGCCATCTGGTGGACGCGCTGGAGGAGGAAGGGGCTATCTCCCCCGCCGCGCGTGTTCACGATGCCCGGTCCCCAGAGGGGGGCCGCTGCCGCCAGAACGACGGCCAGGAGCAGAATCAGAGGGAAAACGTCGGCGCGTCGGTTCATGTGGTAGTGAAGGCGGATTCTCCCACCGCAGCCAGAAATTCCGCAACCCGCTCGGCAACTTCTTCGGGCGTCAGGCCATCGGTCTCCACGATCAGGTCAGCGTGGGCGCGGGCATGAGCCAGTCGGGCGGCCATCTCCTCCCACCAGGCCAGGGGGAGTTCCCGCTCCAGCCGCCGCTCCGCTGTCTCCCGGGAGACGTCCAGGTAGACCAGGAGGTCGGGCCGGGTGATGCGTTGCCACATCGCAGGGACGCCGGAGTGCTCCTGGGCGACCTCGTGGGCGTCCAGGTTATGCTCGCGCAGAGCCCGTACCAGCGTGCTCTTGCCTGCTCCGCACGGCCCGACAACCCCGATTTTGACCCCGGACGACGGACGATTGACCACCGATGATGGGCCAACGACTACGGTTCTCCCTGGCCTATGGTCTATGGTCGGTGGTCCGTCGTCTGCTTCCCCCGTCGGCTCAGCCAGCCCAGACGCTTCCGCCGCTCCGGTGGACATTCTTCTGCCCGGTTCATCCGGTTCAGGCATGCTAGCGCCTCCAGCGAGGCAAAGACCACCAGTTGGTCTCCCGTCTTCAACACCCGGTCGGCTGGCGGATGGAAATCCGTTCCCGACGTATCGGAAATCAGCAAAATAGAGAGGTCCAGTTCCTGCTCCACCTCTTCCACCCGGCGGCCCACCAGCGCCGAGCCGGAGTTCACGGTCAGACGGCTGACGTTGAGAAGGACGTCGTTCAGGTAGAACGAGTACTCCACCGCCGCGCGGGTGGCGGCGACCGCCAGGGCCGGGGCCGCCAGCGCCGACGTGCTGAAGGTGGCATAGAGATCAAACCCCTCCCGGACCCGTTCGGCCAATTCATGGTCAAACATCCGCAGGACGACCTGGATATTGGGGTTCAGCCGCCGAGCCGCCAGCGCGATGTCCAGATTGGTCAGGTCGTCCTCGGTGGCGGCGACGAGGGCGGAGGCGAAGCGGACCCCGGCCTTCTCCAGAACGTCCTGCTGGCGGGCATTCCCTATGATGACCGGCACCTTCTTCTTACGGATGAGGGAGAGGAATCTTGCCCCGGGGTCCTTTTCCACCCCAACCACTTCCTGCTGCATGCCCAGCAGGTGAAGGGTCACCCGGTAGCCCACCTTGCCCAGACCGCAGACCACGACGTGGTTCCGATAGGTAGATGCCACAGCCACCTCCCATGCCTCTCGCCGCTCCCGCCGGTTGAAGAGGGCACTCCAGAACTGGACGACCCCGTTCACGACCAGCCCCAGTCCCAGGAGAGGCCAGAGGAAGAAGACGATTTGGGCCGGCCAGCCTCGGGGGTACTCGTGGGTGGTCTCAAAGAA
The DNA here is from genome assembly GCA_014874475.1 of Chloroflexota bacterium. Taxonomy (GTDB): domain Bacteria; phylum Chloroflexota; class Anaerolineae; order B4-G1; family DUEL01; genus SpSt-77. The sequence goes on along the minus strand of JADBJJ010000031.1, from coordinate 31,529 downwards.
CATCAATTTGACGGTGGTATCCAGTGCCTCTCCCCAGCCCAATGGCTGGTCGGCATCATATGTGAATCGCAGGGTGACCGTCCCGATGAGAAGCAACACTGCGAAGAGCAGAAGGGAATAACGGAATTCCCGGACCAGCAGCCGGGTATCCCGAAGGTAGGCCCGAAGGGTGCGGGGGTCTATCCGTCTCATCTACGTGCCTGTGCTGACCTGAACGTGCAGACGGCGGACCGGGTCGCCGGTCTCGGGATGGGCGCAGAGGACCAGGACGCTAATGTCGTCGCGGGGGCGGTTGGCTTCCAGCGCCAGCGCGCGGGCCAGCAACTCGTCTGCCATCTGCCGGGCGTCCAGTCCGCGCGCAGACATCTCCCCGACAACGGCGGGGAGGTCCATCGGCCCGCCCCGACCCTCACCAGCCAGCGCCAGCCCGTCGGTGTAGACGACGACCGCCAGGCCGGGTTCCAGCGCCACCTCGGTGATGACCGGGCGGGTGCGGGGATAAATCCCCACCGGCTGGGACGGCGCGTCCAGCAACCCCACTTCTCCGTTCGGCTTCACCACGATGACCGGATGGGGGTTGTTGCGGGAGAGGACCAGCGTGTTGGTCGTCAGGTCTACGGAGAGGATGTTCAGGGTCGCGGAGACTCGTCCGCCTTTGTGGGTGTAGAGGAAGTCGTGGGCCGCCCGGGCGGCGGCGCCGTCTCGCACGCCCTCCGCCAGTTCGGCGACAGCCTTGCGGGCCACCTGCTGGCTGATGGCCTTCGCGGCCCGCCCTGACCCCTGTCCGTCGGCCAGCACGAAGGATAAGCCGCCCCGGGGACGTTCAATCATCTCCAGCGTGTCCCCGCTTTCCTGGCTGGCCCATTTGGGCACTTTGGCAACCGCGACTTCTATGTACATAAAAAAACCCGCTGGGGGGCATTATAAACCGAAGCGGGGTTTCTCGCAAGAGTTCGGTTGCGCCCTGGTCGTTTTGCGGTACAATCAGGGGAAGTAAAGGAAACTCCTGCATCCTGCATCTTCTTTTTGGGGGGCGCGCAATGGCAGAAATCGTCCGGATTGAGAATATTGCCCGGCACGTCGGTCAGGAAGTTACCCTCCAGGGCTGGCTCTATAATCGTACCGATAAGGGCAAACTCCAGTTCCTTCAGGTGCGGGACGGCACGGGGTTCATCCAGTGTGTCGTCTTTCAGAAAGATGTGCCGGAGGAGGTTTTTGCGGCGGCGGCCCGGCTGACCCAGGAATCGTCCCTGATCGTGACGGGTGTGGTCCGGCAGGACCCCCGCGCGCCGGGCGTCCCTCCGGGCTACGAAATGAGCGTCACCGACTTGAAGGTGGTGCAGATTGCCGACGAGTACCCCATCCAGCCCAAAGAGCACGGGGTGGATTTCCTGCTGGACCATCGCCACCTCTGGATTCGCTCCCGGCGGCAGTGGGCGGTTCTGCGAGTGCGCGCCACGGTCATCCGCTCCATCCGGGACTGGCTGGATAGTCACGGTTTCATCAACATGGACACCCCCATCATCACTCCGGCAGCCTGCGAGGGGACGACCACCCTCTTCCAGACGGACTACTTTGGCGAACCGGCGTATCTCAGCCAGTCGGGCCAGTTATATAACGAGGCCAACATCTATGCCTTTGGTCGGGTTTACTGCTTTGGTCCCACCTTCCGCGCCGAAAAGTCCAAAACCCGCCGCCACCTCACCGAATTCTGGATGGTGGAGCCGGAAATTGCCTTCTGTGATTTGGACCAGTTGATGGAGATAGAGGAGCAGTTCGTCACCTACATCGTGCAGACCTGCCTGCGGGAGCGGGCGCAGGAACTGGCGCTCCTGGAACGGGACCTCCGACCGTTGGAGAAAGTGGAACCGCCGTTCCCCCGCATCTCCTACGACGAGGCGCTGGCCATCCTGGCCCGTATCCGGGAGGAGACGGAAGACGAGGAACTGCGGGAACTGCTGAGGATAGAATGGGGGGACGACTTCGGTTCACCGCACGAGACGGAATTGACGAAGCGGTTTGAGAAGCCGGTGTTTGTCTACGGTTATCCCACCCGGGCCAAAGCGTTCTACATGGAGCCCTGGCCGGGACGGCCCGAGGTCTGCAAGAGCGTGGACCTGCTGGCGCCGGAGGGGTACGGCGAGATTATCGGCGGCTCCGAACGCATCTCCGACCCGGACCTACTGGTGCAGCGGCTGAGAGAGTGGGGCCTACCCCGGGAGGCCTTTGAGTGGTACATTGACCTGCGCCGGTACGGGTCGGTGCCTCACTCGGGCTTTGGCCTGGGCGTGGAGCGGACGGTGGCCTGGATTTGCGGCATTGACCACTTGAGGGAGGCCATCCCCTTCCCCCGCACCCTGAAGCGGGTGTACCCGTAGGGATGAAAAGGACGCGGATTTGCGCGGATGGACGCAGGTCAAGGCGATCAGATGGGAATGAGTCGAGAAAAATCCGCGCTCGTCCGCGTTCGTTCGCGTCCTTTAAAACAGCGAGTGGCCGGGGTGATGCGCCGGTTTCCCTTCCTGTATCCACTGCTGAGCCGTTTCATCGGGCTTTTTGCTGCCCGGTTTACCGTCGGCGTGACGGGTGTCGTCTTCAACGAACGGGGAGAGATTCTGCTACTGGAGCACGTCTTTCGGGGGCGATATCCCTGGGGATTGCCGGGCGGCTGGGTGAGGTGGCATGAACGGCCCCAGGATGCGCTCCGGCGGGAGTTAGTGGAAGAGGTGGGATTGGACGTCCGGGTGGGCCTGCCCCTGCTGGTGGACCTGGACGACCTTCCGGGCCATCTGGAGACGGCCTTCCTGTGCGAAGTGGAAGGGGACGTGGGCCTGCTCAGTGGCGAGATTCTGGCTGCTCGCTGGGTCCCGCCAGACGCTCTGCCGGACGGCTTGAAGCCGCTGGAGCGGGAAATGGTGGACCGCGCCCTCCGCCTGCGCTGGGGAGGGGGCACCCCGTCCCAAAACGTCGGATAGGCGAGGTGCAGGCTGTTAGCCGGTACACATAATGGCTCAAAGGTCAGCCTATTTTATCACTTGAAAGGGGAACTGATCATGGACCTGTTTGCTAAATGCGCAACCTTTACTGAGGCCAAGGAAGCCCAGGCAATGGGGCTCTATCCCTACTTCATCCCTCTCACCGGAAGTGAGGGGCCGGTTGCCTGGGTGGGCGATCATCGCCTGATTATGATTGGTTCCAACAACTACCTGGGCCTCACTATGCACCCCAAAGTCCGACAGGCTGCCTTGGACGCGATCCAGCGCTTCGGCACCAGTTGCACGGGCTCCCGATTCCTCAACGGCACCCTGGAATTGCACCTGGAACTGGAGCGGCGGCTGGCCCGCTTTGTCGGCAAGGAGGCGGCCCTGGTCTTCTCTACCGGCTACCAGACCAACGTCGGCACTATCTCGGCGCTGGTGGGCCGGGGCGATTTCGTCATCACCGACAAAGAAGACCACGCCAGTATCATTGACGGTTGCCGCCTCTCCTACGGCGAGATGCGTCGCTTCGCCCACAACGACGTGGACGCGCTGGAACGGGTGCTCTCGCGCCTGCCCGAAGAGGCCGGAAAACTGGTCGTGGTGGACGGCGTCTTCAGCATGGGCGGTGACATTGCCCCCCTCCCCGACCTCATCCGGGTCTGCCAGAAGTACGGCGCGCGGCTTATGGTAGACGACGCCCACTCCGTTGGCGTCCTGGCCGACGGGCGGGGCACAGCAGCCTACTTCGGCGTCACCGACCAGGTGGACCTCATTATGGGCACTTTCAGCAAGTCCTTCGCCAGCCTGGGCGGCTTCATCGCCGGAGACGCCGATGTCATCCACTACATTCAGCACTTCGCCCGCTCCCTCATCTTCAGCGCCAGCATCCCCCCCGCCAACGCTGCCGCTGCCCTGGCCGCGCTGGAGGTCATGGAGACGGAGCCGGAGCACTCCCGGCGGGTCGTCGCGATCGCCGAGCGGATGCGGGCGGAGTTCCGTCGTCTGGGCTTCAACATCGGCAACAGCCAGACCCCCATCATCCCTATCATCATTGGCGACCGTAACCTCAACCTCCTGACCTGGAAGATGCTCTTTGACGCCGGTGTCTATACCAACCCCGTCTTTTCCCCCGCCGTGCCGGTAGGCCAGGAACTCCTGCGGACGTCCTATATGGCCACCCACACTGACGAGCATCTGGAGTTCGTCCTAGAGGCCTTTGAGCGGGTAGGAAAATCGCTGGGTATTATCCACTGACCCATCTACCAGTACCCGATGCACCGATGCATCCAATGACCCACAACCGTGCCCTCTTTTGGCTATTGCTCTTCCTCACCCTCGCACTGGGTCTGGCGGCGCTGGTGGCCTGCGATGCGCTGTTCACCCCCGCATTCACGCCCACGCCGACGCGGACCCCCCGGCCCACTGCCACCCCGACGCCCACGCTTACCCCCACTCCCGCGCCCACGCCCACCCCGGCCTGGCCGGTGACCGTGGGGTGTGGGCCTGCTGTCCCCGCCGACGCCTGCGCCCGCCTGCGGGAGGCCGTACAGGCCGATCCGGCTCACTTCCTCTGGACCGATGAGCCTGCCGGTGCCCAGGTCCGGCTGGGTGGAGAAGCCCTTCCCAATGCCCGCCCCGCTGGCGCCTGGACCTACGCCCTGGCGGCCCCCTTCTTCACCCTGGACGACGAAGTGGCCCTTCTGGACCTGCAGGCCACATGGACGGGCGCCCCGACCGGCCCCTTTGCCCTCCGCCCTCTGCTGGTCACTACCGACACCCTGGAGGTTCTCTCCGCCCGATGGGGCCCGCCCACAGGCCAGGCGGTCCGGGTCGTGGAGCCCAGAGCCCTGCTCACCGAAGCCCTCTCTCTGAACGGCTGGGCCATCGTCCCCTTCCATGAACTGGAGCCCCGCTGGAAAGTCCTGCGGGTGGATGGCCGCTCGCCCCTGGAGAAGGGACTGACGGATTACGGGCTCTCCGTCCCCCTTTACCTGGGCGCTGAACGCCGCACCGACGCGTTCCCTCTTCTCCCTCCCGACCTCTCCAACCGGGATGAGTCCCGCATGGCGATCGTGGCGATGACGGGCGTCACTGCGCTCACCCGGGGGACGGCTCAGACGATGGAGCGGAAAGGGGTCACCTATCCGGCCCGGGACATCGCCCAGTGGCTTCTGGAGGCCGACCTGACCCACATCAGCAACGAGGTCTCCTTCACTCCCGATTGTCCCGTCCCGCCCCGCCTGGGAACGATGACCTTCTGCTCCCACGAGCGGTACATAGAACTGCTGGAGGCGGTGGGGACAGACATCGTGGAACTGACCGGTAACCACAACAATGACTACGGGACCGGCCCCAACCTGCACACGCTGGAACTCTTCCGTCAGCGCGGGTGGCGGTGGTTTGGTGGCGGCGCCAACCTGGCCGAGGCGATGACCCCGGTCACGGTCACTCTGGGGCCGAACCGGCTGGCCTTCATCGGGTGCAACTCCGTCGGCCCGTCCTACGCCTACGCCGATGAGGACTCTCCAGGCGCCGCCCCCTGTGGGGACTGGGCCTGGATTCGGGAGAAGGTGGCGGCTCTGCGAGCGGAAGGGTACTTGCCTATCGTCACTGTCCAGTACTATGAGACCTACGAGTACTTTCCCACGTCCCAGCAGGTGGCCGATTTCCGCGCTCTGGCAGAGGCTGGCGCGGTGGTCGTTCAGGGAAGCCAGGCTCACCAGCCGCAGGGATTTGATTTTCATGCCGGGGCTTTTATCCACTACGGCCTGGGGAACCTGTTCTTTGACCAGATGCAATCGCTGGGGACCCGTCAGGAGTTCATAGACCGACTGGTCTTCTACGACGGGCGTCTGCTGGGGGTGGATTTGCGGACGGCGCTGCTGGAGGAGGGGGCTCGGCCCCGGCCGATGGCGCCGCCGGAGCGGCGGGCTCTGCTGGAGGCTGTCTTCGCCGCTAGCCCCGTCCGACGGCAGTAGGTGCACTCCTGGAAGGAAAAAGCGGGGAGGAGGGGCAGCGAAGCCACACCCCTCCCCGCCAATCCTCCGCTACTGTGGGGAGAACCGCTCCCTCAGGGCCACGCTCTCCTGAAGGTGGGATTGGGCGGCCTTCGCCAGCCCCGTCGCCTGCAGCGCATGGGCCAGGGCCTCGTGGATATCCGGTTCCAGTGGCTGGATGGCGACGGCCTGCTCCAGGTGGAACTGGGCCTCCTCTGCTTGCCCCTCCAGCAGCAAGACGCATCCCAGGTGATAGTGCCCCCAGGCGAAAGCCGGTTCCCCTTCCTCGGCGTCCACCACCTGTCGCAGGGCCCTTTCCGCCTCCGCTAGCCTCCCCGCGCGCAGTTGGGACATCGCCTCCCGGAATCGCTCCTCCGTCTGCCGGAAGCGGCCGTACTTTTCCCACTGACCGAAAAAGGAGCGGATGTCAAAGTCAAAGGGGCGCTCAGCCCCGCATCCTTCGCAGCGAGCGATCAGGTGGTCTACCGGACCGGACGGACCCTGGCGCAGTTCCTGCCGAACTGCGGCGAAATAGCCCCCACAGGAGCAGCGCTGATTGGCCACGTAGACGTATTCAAACTCAATGCTGTTGACGGGGATGCTTTCCATTAGCGATCAGTTGCCCCGAGGTCAGCGAAAATCCCATCCAGTTCGTCCGGGGGGACGTCAAAGACGGTGTGGTGGGGGGGCAGCGGCTCCCAGGTCATCCATTCGGGGATCCGATCGTCGGGCGGGCCGAAGCCGACCCGTCGGTTGAACGCCCGCTCCAGGCGGAGGGTTTCCTCCCCCAACCGGGTCAGGGCATCCTCCCGCACTTCCCACCCGTAGCGGGCGTTGAGCAGGGCCGGGATCAGGTCGGGCGCGGTGGAGAGGCCGAAGCCGGCGAAGATGCAGATGCCCAGTGAGTCGTACGCGGCCATCGCGGTCTGGGCCCGGCGGGAGACGGCAACCTGGCCCTCAGGTTTCAGATGGTCAATTTTGGCCCGAATGGTCAGACCTGCGGTGTGGTCGGCGCCCTGAGGGGAGGTCGCATAGGTTACCCCGGTGCCCTTGATGGCGCGAGGGTCGTAGGCGGGGATGGCCTGGCCTTTGACCGCCGGTACCTGAAGGACGCCGAAGGCCTGCCCAGTGACGGCGGCTCCGCTGCCGAGGATGCACCCCAGAGGGGTAGCGCGACGGATTCCGTCCATCAACTGGAGCGCCGCCGCGCCGTCCCCAAAAGACCAGACGCCGCCACGGGCGGCCACTCCCAGCGCTGCGCCAACCTCAATGGTATCCACGCCGATGTCGTTGGCATGCCAGTTCAGCCGGGCGATCGTCTCCAGGTCATCCAGCCCCAGATTGGAGCCCATCAGGGCGATGGTCTCATATTCCAGTGGTGAGACGATGGTCCGGCCCTGAGCGTCGGGCACCACGTTGGAGCAGCAGATGATGCAGCCGGGCATGCAGGCATGGGACGGGTCTCCTTCGCCGCCCCGTGTCAGAATCATCTCCCGGAGGGCCTCACCGCCGATACGGTCGGCGCCCTCAAACTGCCCCTGGGAGAAGCCCCGGGTCGGCAGGCCACCGAAGGCGTTGCACATGGCGACCATGGCCGGAGTGCCATAGTCGTGATAGGTGTGGGTCTGGGGGTGGGCCAGCAGGGCCTGGTTGTACCGTTTTCGCAGCGAGCGGAAGGCCTCGGGGTCAGCGAGGGGTGGCGAAGAGCCGCCCCGGCTGTCCACCACTATCGCCTTGAGGCCCCGAGAGCCCATCAGTGCTCCCAGCCCGCCGCGAGCGCTGGCTCGCCCGGGGACTCCGTCTTTATCCAGGTGGAGGATGGCGGCGGCCCGCATCCGGCGCTCACCGGCGGGGCCGATGATGGCAGCGGCGATGTTCTTGCCGTATCGCTCCAGCAAACGGGCCGCCGTCTCATAGACTCCCAGGCCGGAGAGGTCGTTGGCGGGGTCAAAACGGACGCCCCGAGCGCTGAGATGGAGCACCCACTGGCCCTCTGGAGCCCAGTCCTCTATGATCAGGGCTTTGATCCCCATGCGGGCCAGAGCAAGTCCCGTTCGGCCTCCTGCGTTGGCCTCTTTGACCGTGCCGGTCAGGGGGCTCTTGCCGCCCACGGAGACGCGGTCAGCGCTGGAGAGCATATGTCCACCCAGGAGGCCCGGGGCGAAGATGAGCCGGTTATCCGGCCCCAGGGGGTCGCTGGACGGTGGGACTTCCTCCAGGAGGATGCGGGCGATCAGGCCACGTCCCCCCAGCCGCTGGCAGGCTTCAGGAACGGGCTCGCGGCGCCATTCCTGGGTTCGTACGTTGATTCGCCAGATTTTCTGGGACATGTCGGACCCTCTGAGTTCAGGAAAAGGATTGGCGGTGGCAAGGGGCCACGCCGAGGGCTGTGGTTGGCCGTGTGGCGAGGGCCACGCCGAAGGCTTGGCTGAGGCACTGCCAGCCGCCGAATCTTCCTTTTCCTCTGTCGTCCCCTCTGTCGGGGCCAGTTATATCGTCGGCAGCCGCAGCCGAAGGACGCGGCTGGCCGCCTGAATCAAGCCGCGCAGGGTTTTCTGCTGGGGTGTGGGGTGCTCTATCATCCCCAAGCCGGCCTGATAGGCGGCGATGCCACCCCAGCGGTCGCCCGCCTTCCACATCTGGACGCCCAGAGCCATCAGAGTCTCCGCTCGCCGCTGGTTATCCCCCAGTTCGGCGAAGAGGTCGGCGGCCCGTCGGAGGTACTCCTGAGCCTGCAGGGCATTCCCCCGGCTGGCCAGCAGGCCGCCCAGGTTGCCCAGCGCCTGAGCCTCCCGGTGTCGGTCTCCGATGCGGGCGAAGGCGGTGCGAGCCTCTTCCAGCGCGGCCCGGGCCTCCTCCCATCGGTGGAGCATCCGGTAGACCACGCCCTGGTTGTTGAGCATCTCTGCCGCTTCCGCGTCGTTCCCTTCCGCGGCGAATTGCTCCTGGGCCTGACCGAAGCATCGGAGTGCCTCTTCGTATAGCCCCTCCTGGAACAGCCGCAATCCTTCGGCTTTCAGGCTTTCTGCGGTTGCGCCAGCCATCATCCTTCCTCTTCGGCCACGAACGCCTCGTAGGCCTGAGCATCCATCAGGTCGTCAAACTCGGCTGGGCTGGAGGGGCGGAACCGGATCATCCAGCCTGCACCGTAGGGGTCCTGGTTGACCAGTTCCGGCTTACTCTGGAGATCCTCGTTGATGGCGGTGATTTCGCCGCCCATCGGCATATAGAGGTCGGAGGCGGCCTTCACCGACTCCACTGAGCCAAAGGTGTCGCCCCGGGCGAAGGTGTCCCCTATCTCCGGCAGTTCCACGTAGACAATGTCGGAGAGGGATTCCTGGGCGTGGTCAGAAATGCCGCAGACGATTTCATCTCCGTCCCAGCGGGCCCATTCGTGAGTTCTGGCGTAACGGGCTTGGGGATCCAGTTTCATTTTGTCCTCCTCATATACGATGGTTTATGGTATGGCCAGTTTCTGTTGCAGCGGCGCGGCCCCTGCCGATAGGGTCGCTCCAATTCTTCGTTCGGCCAGTTGGACGTATTCCTCGTTGATATCGTACCCCACAAAGTGACGTTTTGTCCGCATGGCTGCAATTGCCGTCTGTCCACTTCCCATAAACGGGTCCAGAACCACCTCCCCTTCAAAGGTGTAAAGTTGGATCAGCCGATAGGGCAACTCCACCGGAAATGGGGCCGGATGCCCCACTTTCGTCGCAGGCTCGGCGGGAAAGGCCCAGACGCTTTTGGTGAATTCCAGAAACTCCTCTCTGGAAATAGTGCTTTTCCGGCCCGAAAGGGAGTTTCGGGTAAACGTCCCCTTAGAGAAGACCAGGATGTACTCGTGGGTGTCCCTCAGGGTCGGATTTCTGGGAGAGCACCACGTCCCCCAGGCCGTGGACGGGCTGCTGCTGGCGGCTTTGTCCCAGATAATCTCCCCCCGCATCAGGAAACCCAGGTTCAGCATATCCTCAATGATGAACGCGTGGAGCGGGATGTATGGCTTGCGGCCCAGGTTGGCGATGTTGATGCAGGCCCTCCCGCCGGGGACCAGCACTCGCTGAACCTCGCTCCAGACTCGCTTCAGGAAGGCCCGGTACTCGGTCAGCGTCAGGTTTTCATCGTACTCTTTGCCCACGTTGTAGGGTGGAGAAGTAACCATCAAATGAACAGAGCAGTCGGGCAGTTCCTCCATCCGCTCGCTGGACTTGCAGAAGACCCGGTCCAGCGATTCCGGCGGAATCGGGTTTTCCACATATGGGATGATTTCCTCCTCGGGAAGCCCTTCGTACAGCCTACTGGCGTAGAACGGAGAAGAGTCGTGGGCGATCCGTCCGGGAGAGCCGAAGGCGCTGGTTTTGGTACCCATAGCACAGGTCGCAAGACGCGGGTCGCCGGTGGCAGGCTACAGGAGTGCCTCCTCCGGGATGAGGATGCGCTCGCAGTTGCCACAGAAGAAGAGGTCCATCTCCCGGGCCCGTTCCAGCCGGCCCGAGGGGACCTCCATACCGCAGGCGGTGCAAGCCCCGAAGCGCATCACCGCCACCGCCATTCCGCCCCTGGTGCGGCGCAGGTTGCGGTAGAGTTCCAGGTCCTCCCGGGGGATGGTGGGGAGCAGGGCAGCGCGAGCGCGGCGGATTTCCCCCAGCCGTCCCTCCAGTTGCCCCTTTTCGGCCTCCAGTGCGGCCTGGTCGCGCCGCCAGGCAGATTCCACCTCCACCAGATGGGCCTGGGCCTGCTTCTGCGCTTCCTCTGCCTCCTCGCGGGCAATCATCGCCTCCAGGAGTTCCTCTTCCCGCTTCTCCTGCAACTTCTTCAGGGAAAGGACTTTTTTCTGCAGATCGTCCAGGGCTTTGGGGTTGCGGACGCTGCCGTTATAGAGGGTCCGTTCTGCCGAGGTGATTTCGTCTTTGAGACCCCGGATGGCCAGTTCCAGGTCCCGCTGGCGAACAGCCCAGCGGTGGGCATCGTTGGCGGCGCGCTGAACCGCCTGGCGGGCTTCCTGCAACGTCGGGGTCTCCCCCAGTGCCGCCGTGACCTCCCGGAGGCGATGGCGAAGGGATTCCTCCTCCTGGTCCAACTGCTGAAGGCGGTGGAGAGAGATAGCACGATTCATTGCCTAATTCTCGCACAGAGACACGAAGATCAAAGTCAGATACGGATTAGAACAGGGGCGTCTGTTGAGCCCAACAGGCACAGTTTTGGGATCGCCCTGAATCCGGGTAGGCGGGGAGTTTCTTTGCCTCTCATTCCCCTTGATCCCCCTCTCCCCTGGCCTGCGGACAGGAGAGAGGAGAGCCATCGCTGCCCCTTTCAGTTGTGAATTGCCAATCAGGTTGTACGTGGCGTTACGACTTTTCCCACGTGATCAACCTGGGGTCCGGATACGGCGAGGGCAGGATGATTTCCCCCGCCTCCCCATACTCAAAGAGCGGCCTCTGCGCGGCCTCCCGGCAGACCCGTTCATAGGCCGTCCGGCAGTACTCCGGAGAGATGTCTATCCCGATGAACCGCCGCCGGAGCCGATAAGCGACCACCGTCGTCGTCCCAGCCCCATTGAAAGGGTCCACTACGATGTCGCCCCGGTAGGTGAAAAGCCGCATCAGTCGGTACGGGATTTCTTCCGGGAACATCGCCGGATGTCCGAATTCCCTCATCCGGCTCTCTGGCGCAATGTTCCAGCGTCCGTAGACCCATTCTTTGAACTCATCGGCGGTAATATCTATCGCCTCGCGGGGCCCGACCTTGCGGTGGGTGACCTTATCAAAAACTTCAATAAACTCCCAGGTGTACTTGATGTAGGGCATAGAGGGCGATTGCCAACTCCCCCAGGCGGTGTATTTGGCGTTGTAGTTGCTCTTCTCCCAGAGAATCTCGGCCTTCCACAGGAAGCCCAGCCGCTGCAACTGGTGGGAAATAATGTGATGGGTTGGGATGTAGTCGGAAAATAATGGCTGGACGTTGACAGCGATGCGGCCGCCGGGTTTCAGAATGCGGTAGCATTCGGCCCAGATGCGGTAGAGTTTGTCAAAATACTCGTTCCATTCGCGAGTGTCCTCCGTCTGGTCTCCGGCGTAGGAATGGCCGAAATTGTAGGGCGGCGAGGTGATGACCATATCCGCGCTGTCGGCGGGCAGGGCCTGCAGGACCTTCTCCGCGTCGCCGACGATGATGGTGTTGATGAACGGTTGAATCTCCGGCGGTTCCTCCACAGCGATGGCCGCCGACCGATATTTCGTACCCCCGCGAACGCTCTCCTTCTCTCGTCTATTCCGAACTTTCTTTTCCCGGTCCAGTTTCACAGCACTTTACTATTTCCGGCAGATGAGTCATTTTCGGCTGTCTCCGTGTCCGCCATCACTTCGGGGCGCGCAACCCGGTCGCGCCGCCGCAGGACCAGCAGGGCCACTCCCGCTATCGCCAGCGCCAGGCCGAACCACTGCGCGGCGGCCAGGGAGCCCAGCATCCAGGCATCCGGGCGGAAAAACTCAATCCAGAACCGGCCCAGCGCGTAGCCCACAATGTAGCCCACAAAAATATCCCCGTCCCGCAGACGGTCCGCCCGTTTCCTCGCCAGGTAGGCCAGCACCAGGAAGAGCATCAGGCACCAGAGGGACTCGTACAGGAAGGTGGGATGGAACAGGGTATCCGGTGGGTACTGGCTGATGGGGTACATCTCCAGCCGGTGCGCAGCGTCTATCTTCACGCCCCACCATGAGGAGCCGGTGGGCGGGCCATAGAGTTCCTGGTTGATGAAGTTGCCCCAGCGGCCAATGGCCTGGCCCAGCGCCAGCCCCGGCGCGCCCAGGTCCAGGAGAACCAGCAGCGGGAGTTTGTTCCGCCAGGCGTAGATCGCCACGCCCAGAACGCCGCCGATGATGGCGCCGTAGATGCCCAGCCCGCCCTGCCAGATTTTCAGGATGTCCAGCGGATGCTCCCGGTACCACTCCCAACCCAGGCCACCGCCCCGCGGGCTGGAGAAGACGTGGTAAAGCCGGGCGCCGATGATGCCCAGAATCATCGCCACTACCAGGCCGTTCCAGATGTGGTCGGAGTGGATCCCCTTGCGGGGGGCCTGGCGTGCCGCGTAGACCGCGCCCAGCAGGATGCCGATCGTAATCAGGACACCGTACCAGTGAATAGCGAAAGGACCTATCTGTACCAGAATCGGGTCAACCGGTGGAGTCATTCCGTTTCTCCTCAAAAGCAGGACAACCGCCTGCGATTTCCTACAAAAATCCTTCCAGGAAGCGAGCGATTTCGTACTGCCAGAAGACAGGACCGTCCTTGCAGATGAATTTCTCCCCCAGGTTGCAGCGCCCGCATTTGCCGATGCCGCAGTGCATACGGGCCTCCAGGGTGGTGAGCATCTGCTCCGGAGCGAACCCCAGTTTCTTCAGAGTTAGGAAGACGAAGTGAATCATAATCGGCGGGCCGCAGGTAATAGCGACGGCGTTCTCCGGCGACGGGGCCACTTTTTCCAGCAACTGGGTGATCAGGCCGACGTGGCCCGTCCACCCCGGCCCGGCCTGATCTACGGTGACGTGGAGTTCGGTGGCCCAGGCGGAGCGCCACTCGTCAAACTCTTCGGTAAAGACCAGCAGGTCCGGGCTACGGGCGGCCCAGAGGATGGTCAGATGGCCGTAGTCCTCGCGGTGGTCCAGGATCGTGTGAATGACGGGCCGCAGAGGAGCGCCGCCAATGCCACCACCCAGGATGACGATATTCTTTCCCTGCAGTTGGTCCATAGGGAACCAGTTACCCAGCGGCCCGCGCACGCCCACCGGGTCGCCCACGTCCAGAGAGTGAAGCGAGAAGGTCACATGCCCCAGAGCGTTGACGGCGAATTCCAGAAGCCGCCCCCGGCGCGAGGTGGACGTGATGCCGAAAGGGGCCTCTCCAGCGCCAAACGCGGAGACGAAGGCAAACTGTCCGGGCTTATAGGCGGCGAAAGCGGCCTGGCCTTCCGGCTCCAGCAGTTCCACCTGGAACAACTTGATCCCGGTCGCCAGGTCGCGTACGCCGACCAGCCGGCCCGGATAGGGGCGCATCGGGTTAGCCAGCGCCATGCTCAGCCTCCCGACTTCAGATTCCACGAACTATCCGGCGGAGACCGCCGGGCCACGATAGGCCTTTCTTCCTTCCCGCAGAGCGAGGCGATGACCCTGCGGGGGTATCCCAGTAGCGTTTCACTTAAAATGACTCGTGCTCCGTTCGGGCGATGATTTCGTCCTGCAGAGCCTTTGTCAGGTCGCAGAAGTAGTCGCTGTAGCCGGCCACTCGCACGATCAGACTCCGGTATTCCTCCGGATGCTCCTGCGCGGCCCGCAGCGTGGCCGCATCCACCACGTTGAACTGAATGTGATGCCCGTCCAGGCGGAAGTAGGTCCGGATCAACTGGACGAATTTATCCAGCCCTTCTTCCGTCTTCAGCAGGGATGGGTTGAATTTCTGATTGAGCAGGGTGCCGCCAGTGCGGACGTGGTCCATTTTGGCGGCAGACCGAAGGACAGCCGTCGGGCCGCGCCGGTCGGCGCCCTGGACCGGGGAGATGCCCTCGGAGAGGGGCATCCTGGCCTTCCGCCCGTCTGGCATCGCGCCGATGACGGAGCCAAAGTAGACGTGGACGGTGGTCGGCAGCAGGTTGATGTGATAGCGCCCGCCCTTTGTGTTGGGACGCCCGTCCACGGCCCGGAAGTAGGCCTCAAAGACGGCCCGCATCACGTTGTCGGCGTAGTCGTCGTCGTTGCCGTATTTGGGGGTCCGGTGGAGCAGGGTCTGGCGGAGCGACTCGTAGCCCGCAAAGTTGCTCCGCAGGGCCGAGAGCAGTTCGTCCATAGAGACGGTGCGCTGGTCAAAGACGTGGTAGCGGATGGCGGTCAGGCTGTCGGTGATGCTGCCCAGACCGACGCCCTGGATGTAGGTGGTGTTGTAGCGGGCGCCGCCGGCGTGATAGTCCTTTCCCTTCGCAATACAGTCGTCAATCAGAAGGGAGAGGAACGGCGCAGGGATGTAGCGGGCGTACAATCGCTCTATGACGTTGTTGCCGCGCACTTTGACGTCCACGAAATAGCGCAGTTGCCGCTCAAAGGCGGCGGAGAGTTCGTCAAACGAGGCGAAGTCCCTGGGGTCGCCCGTCTCCAGGCCGATGCGACGGCCTGTGCGGGGGTCTACGCCGTTGTGCAGGGTGATTTCCAGAATCTTGGGCAGGTTCAGGTAGCCCGTCAGGATGTAACTCTCTTTGCCGAAGGCGCCCGTCTCCACGCAGCCGCTGGTGCCGCCGTTGCGGGCGTCGGCCAGGGATTTGCCCTGGCGCAGGAGTTCCTGGACGACCAGGTCGGCATTGAAGACCGATGGCTGCCCGAAGCCGGTGCGGATGATGCGGGCGGCCCGCTTGATGAACGCGTCCGGGCTCTTCTTGCTGACCTGGATGGACGCGCTGGGCTGCAGGAGCCGCATCTCCTCCACCACGTCCAGGATGAGGTAGGTGAGTTCGTTGACGCCATCGGAACCGTCTTCCCGCAGGCCGCCCAGGTTGATCTGGGCGAAGTCGGTGTAGGTGGCGCTCTCCGCCGCCGTGACGCCCACTTTGGGCGGCGCGGGCTGGTTGTTGAACTTGATCCACAAGCACTGAAGCAACTCTTCGGCCTGTTCCCGCGTGAGAGTGCCCTCCTCCAGACCCCTCCGATAGAACGGGTAGAGGTGCTGATCCAGCCGCCCCGGACTGAAGGAGTCCCAGGTGTTCAGTTCGGTGGTCACGCCCAGGTGGACAAACCAGTAATACTGGATGGCCTCCCAGAAATCCCGCGGCGGGTGCGCGGGGACATGGGTGCAGATTTCGGCGATGCGCAGGAGTTCCGCCCGCCGCTGGGGGTTGGGCTCACGGGCGGCCAGTTCCCGCGCCTTCTCCGCGTGCCGCTGGGCGAAACGGACCAGCGCGTCCGCGCAGATGAGCATCGCCTTCAGTTCTTCCTGCTTGTCGTAGGCCTCCGGGTCGTTCAGATAGTCCAGATTCGCCAGCGCGCGCCGGATGTCTTCCTGGAAGTCCCGCATGCCCTTGTGGTAGATTTTGTCGTCCAGGACGGTGTGGCCGGGGGCCCGCTGTTCCATAAATTCAGTGAAGACGCCCGCCTCGTACGCGGCCTTCCACTCATCCGTCATCTCCCGGAATATGAGGTCGCGCAAAGACTTCCCGCGCCAGAAAGGGATGATGACCTCGGCGTAGACCTGTCGGGCCTGAGGGCTCACGGCGAAGGGAATCTTCTCCCGCGCGTTCAGGATGTCTAGGTCCTCCAGACTGTGGCAGCAGAGTTCGGGGTAGGTGGGGGCGGCCTTCGGGAACGGGCCCTTCTCGCCGACAATCAGTTCGCCCTCGCCGATGTAGATGGTCTTATGCTCCATGAGGTAGCGGAAAGCCAGGGCGCGGCGCATCGGCGCGGAAATCGGGCCCAGGTCCTGGCGGTAGAATTCAGTCATCAGTTCAGCCCGCTCGGTGGAGAGGGTGGGGCGGGCCTCCAGACTCTGTTCCCTCAGTCGGGCGACACGGTCGGCCATCGGCATAGCAGATATCTCCTCTGCGACTTGCGACATACAACCTGTGGCCTGAAGTTCACACTCTGGCTGCGTCCTCCATCACCTCGGTGATGTCAATTTCCACCGGGCAGGCGACAATGCAGCGGCCGCAGCCGACACAGCCCAGGGGACCGAAGTCCTCCGGGTAGTAGCAGAATTTGCACATAAAGCGGTTGCGCAGCCGTTCCCAGTTAGTGGGACGGGGGTTGTGGCCGCCTGCCACCCGCCGGTAGTTGGGGCTGGTGCAGGCGTCCCACACCCGGATGCGTTCGGTGAGGACCCGTCCGGGCCGAACGTCTACTACCCGGTCCACCACGTCGTAGCAGCGGCAGGTGGGGCAGACGTAGGTGCAGATGCGGCAACTGAGGCATCGTTCGCCGTGGCGCATCCAGAGACGCTGGTTGTCAAAAAGCGTCCGCCATTTCTCGGTGGGCATGACGGGGACCGGCGGGTTGTATTCTTCCACCGGGCGGGGTTCGCCCCGGACCTCCACCGGGGGCAACCCTTCCAGGACGGCCACGCCCTTCGGGGTGACCGGCTGCAGGATGTAGACGCCGTCCTCGGCGGCGCGGATCAGGACATCCAGGTGGGTCGGGTCGGCGGGGCCGCCGCCCATAGAGGTACAGAAACAGCCGTCCCACATCTGGGTGCAGGCTATGCCCACCAGCGTGGTCCGCTCCCGGCGGTGGCGGTAGTAGGCGTCGGTCGGGTCCTGGTTCAGGAAGAGCGCGTCTATGGCGGCCAGACCGTGCGCGTCGCAGGGGCGCAGGCCGAAGACCACCTGGCGACGGTCGGGCAGGACCTCTTCTAAGGCCACCTCCTTCCCGCGCTGTTCAATGCGCAGGATGACTTCGGTAGAGGGAAAGAGAAACTCTTTGGCCGAGAGTTCGGGCCGTTCGTACTCCAGCAGCACCTCCGCGCCGGAGCGGATGGGGCGGTAGAGGACATGCCCCTCCACATCCCGGGGGGCGATCAGGTCGGCCTCCTGAGCCAGACGGTCCAGCCATTGGCGAAGAGTCTCAGCATTTGCGTACCGGGTCATTGCTTCCTCCCGGTGAAGGGAGTGGGGGCCGGAGCGTGCAGCGGATGCTGATGGTTGGCCCGGATGTTCCCTCGTGCCAGCGAGGCGAAGACGCCCAGGATGCAGAGGACAACGAAGACGCCGAAGGCGGCCCGCGCGCTGGTCAGGAAGCGGGCGGCGGTCTCGGGCGTCACAGCCGTCTCGCCCATAAAGAGCGCGAAAATCAGCATGACGATGCCCATGCTGAGCATCTGCCCGGTCAGTCGCATAGTCCCCAGAGTCGCTGAGGCGATGCCATAGTGAGCGCGGTCCACCGAACTCATCACCGCGTTCGTGTTGGGCGAAGAGAAGAGGGCAAACCCGAATCCCAGCAGGGCCAGGACGCCGACGACATAAGGGATGGCGGTGGACGGTCCCAGCGGGTAGAGCAGGGCCAGTCCGACCACCGTCAGCGCCATACCGGTGGAGGCGACAATGCGGGGCTCCACCCGGTCGGATATCCAGCCCGCCAGCGGTGAGAAGAGGGCCTGAATGACGGGCTGGGCCAGAAGGATGACGCCTGCCCGCTGGGGAGTCACCCCACGCACCGATTGCAGGTACAGGCTGAGCAGGAAGCCTACGGCGGAGGTGGCGCTGTAGTTGATGAGCGCAGCCAGGTTGGAGAAGGTGAACGCCGGGTTATGCCGGAAAAGGTTCAGTTCCAGGACCGGGGTCCGCGCACGCCTTTCCCAGAGGGTGAAGAGGGTCAGGAGCAGGATACCGGCGAGGGTCAGCGCCGCGCCAGTGGCCGATGGGAGACGGGAGAAGCCATAGATGAGGGCGACCAGTCCCAGGCCGTAGAGGACAGAACCGGGCCAGTCAAAGCCTTCGCTCTCGGCGGCCCGCCACTCGCCTCGGAGTTTCCCGGCGGCCAGTGCGGCGACGAGGGCCGCCAGTGGGACATTCAGGAAGAAGATGCTCCGCCAGCCCCACTGTTGAGTGAGCACGCCGCCCAGAAAGGGGCCGACGGAGAGGCCCACGTAGACAGCGGCGACGTTGATGCCCAGTACCCGCCCCCGCTCCTGGGGCGGGAAGACGGAGGTCAGAATGGCGACCCCGGTGCCGAAAATCATGGCTCCGCCGACTCCTTGCACAGCCCGGGCGGCGATCAGCGTTCCCGCCGAGGAGGCCAGGCCAGAGAATAGCGCGCCGGCGGCGTAGACCACCAGTCCCCAGACAAAAATGCGCTTCCGCCCTCGCTGGTCGGCCAGTTTGCCGAAAGGGACCAAGAACATAGCCGATGCCAGGAGGTAGGCGGTGGAAATCCATCCCTGCAACAGCGCACTGACGGAGAACTCCCGACCGATGGACGGAAGGGCAATATTCAGCGCCGAGCCCATGAAGGGAGTGAGGAATGAACTGCACGTAGCGACCAGTACAGCGACGCGGCGGGTTGTTGAGGTTTCTCCCATTCGTAACTCCTGCGGTCGGTTGCAAATATTATAACACCGCCCGGTACGCAGGCAAGTTGCCCGACGGTTGACCGTGAAACGGAACTTGGCATTCTCGCACGGCGGTGAACATTCAGCAACCCTCTATGGGGAGACCACAAGATAAGGGTAAAGTCAGGGGTTACCCAGATTGACAGTTTCGCAGTTTTCCGTTAGAATACCTGCGGAAAGTTGTTCCCGACCGACCTGTCTGTGGGGTCGCCTTTTCAGCAATGAATTTTGTCAGGAGGTTGAGTTGAAGGAGTACACGACCCAACATATTCGCAATCTGGTTTTGCTGGGCCACGGCAGCAGCGGCAAGACGTCCCTGGCGGAAGCGATGCTCTTCACCAGTGGCGCCACCAATCGCATGGGACGGGTGGAGGACGGTACCACCGTCTCCGATTTTGACGAAGAGGAAATCCGACGACGTATCTCCCTGAGCCTTGCCCTGATTCCGGTGGAATGGGAAGGGTGCAAACTGAACGTTCTGGATACCCCCGGCTACCTGGATTTTATTGGCGAGGTGATCAGCAGCATCCGCGTGGCCGATCTGGCGCTGGTACTGGTGGACCCGGTGGGTGGGGTGGAGGTCGGCACCGAACTGGTCTGGAACTACGCCGACCAGTACGACCTGCCCCGGATGGTGGTGGTCAACAAGATGAATCGGGAGAATGCCGACTTTGCCCGCACCCTGCAGGCGCTGCGGGACGCGTTCCGGCGCAATTTCGTTCCCCTCCAACTGCCTGTGGGCTCCCAGGTCCACTTTGCTGGCGTGGTGGACCTGGTGCGGATGCGGGCACTGATGGGGCCTGAGGCAAAGGTCGCCGACATCCCTGCCGATATGAAAGCCCAGGCCGATGAAGCGCGCGTCCAACTGATTGAGGCCGCCGCCGAGGGTGAGGACGAACTCATAATGAAGTATCTGGAGGGCGAAGAACTGACAGAGGAGGAAATCCGGCGCGGCTTGCGGGCGGCCATTCTGAAAGGGAGCGTCGTCCCGGTTCTGGTGACAGCGGCAACGGAGAACATTGGCACCCGGGCACTGTTAGACGCGCTGGTCGCCTTCGCCCCGTCCCCGGCGGACCGAGGGCCGGTCAAGGCTGAGGGCCCCACCGGTGAGGAGGAAGAGATTGATCCCAGCGACACCGCTCCTTTGGCCGCGCTGGTCTTCAAGACTGCCGCCGACCCCTACGTGGGCAAACTGACCTACTTCCGGGTTTACGGCGGGATGCTGGAATCGGACACGCGAGTATGGAACAGCCGCGCCAGTACCGAGGAGCGGCTGGGCACTCTCTACGTGATGCGGGGCAAAGAGCAAATCGCCGTCCCCCGCCTGCACGCGGGCGATATCGGCGCGGTCGCCAAACTCTCCGAGACAGTTACCGGCGACACCCTCTGTGACCGGGGCCATGCGGTGAAGATACTTGGCCCTGTCTTCCCGCATCCGCTCTTTGCTGTCGCTGTCCGCCCCAAGAGCAAGGCCGACCAGGCCAAGATGGCTCCCACGCTCACCCGCATCTGCGAGGAGGACCCGACCCTGCGCTGGCGGCAGGAGCCGAGCACCCGCGAAACGATTCTGGAGGGCATGGGCGAGGCACACGTGGAGATCGCCGTCCGGCGCATGGAGAACCGCTTCGGCGTTGGTGTGGAGACTGCCACTCCCAAAGTCCCATACCAGGAGACCATTACCCGCGTCCATTCCGACTACTACCGGCATAAGAAGCAGACGGGAGGCGCGGGGCAATTCGCTGAAGTGCATATGCGCCTGGAGCCGCTCCCGCGTGGGACTGGCTTTGAGTACGGGTGGGAAGTCTTCGGCGGTGCTATTTCCTCTTCCTTCCAGCCGTCCATTGAGAAGGGCATCCGACAAATGCTGGAAAGTGGCGTCATTGCCGGGTATCCTGTCGTAGATGTGAAGGCCGTCGTTTACGACGGGAAAGAGCACCCGGTGGACTCCAAAGACATCGCCTTCCAGATTGCCGGACGGGAGGCATTCAAGAAAGTGATGCTGGGCGCTGGTCCGGTGCTCCTGGAGCCGATCTGCAAGTTCGTCATCACTGTTCCGGAGGAGTTTACGGGCGACGTTATGGGCCACCTGAACACCAAACGGGCCCGCGTGCTGGGGTTGGAGCAGCAGGGGGGGAAGAGCACCATCACGGCCCTGGCCCCGCTGGCAGAGATGCAGCGGTACGCCACCGAATTGCGCAGCATGACCCAGGGACGGGGTCTGTTCTGGATGGAGTTTGGCCATTACGAAGAGGTCCCGCCGCACTTGGCGCAGCCGATTATAGAGGCTGCCAAGCGGGAGCGGGAACAGGAGCGGGAGTAAGAGCATATCTCCCCCCAAACAGGGTAGGGGGGCTCTCCTCCTTCCGCGTGCCGCGAAGCGGCAGCAGGGAGGGGTGGGGGCAAAGTCCTGCATATACTGTTGGGCGAAGGAGTCTTCGCCTATGGACAGTTGATCCAAGCGATGAGACTCGCTTGTCCGAAACCGCCGGATTCACCGGCGGATAGCCTCTGCCTCTTTGGGTAGAGGCTTTTTAATTGTCTGCCAGGAGGTGATAGGATGTCTGGGCGGAAAAATTGAATGGATGAGGTGGATGCCCGCGTGCCGGCGGCCGATTTTGAGGCCGAGCACTTCCCCAGTGGCCTGGTACGAGCGACCATCTGACCCCGGAACTGGACAAACTCATCCGCAAAAATGACCGGCGGTTTCGGGATAAACTTGAGGCCAGGAACGGGACGCCTGGCTGAGAGCATGGAACGGGCTGGTTGGCGGGCTTCTCTCATAGGGAGCACCGGAGAACTCTATGCCCAGAACTCCTCCCTGTTGCCTCCTGCCCCAAAGATGCTATAATCCTTTTATGCCGATTCTCCGATTCCCTGATTCTGTGATTCCCTGATTCCCCGATTCTCCTATGATAGGCCCTACCGAACCCTATCCGCCCTTTGTTGTCCGGCGGGAGCGGCAGTTGCTCCTGCTGGCGTTTCTCTTCGTCGCAGTGGGCACCGCGACCCTGCTGGTTGCCTCTCCTGCGCTGGGCGCCGCGCGAGCCGCTGGCATGCTCCTCTCCTTTGCCCTCTCCTTCACGGCTGCCCATGTCACCCTATCCCGCTGGTTGCCCTACCGCGACCCGCTTATCCTTCCCACCGTTGCCTTCCTGTCCGGCTGGGGTCTGCTCATGGTGGGCCGTCTGGCGCCGAACTTCCTGCCCCGCCAGGCGACCTGGCTCCTTCTCTCCACCCTGGCTATGATCGCCGTCGTCCAGATCGGCGCCCAGGATACCATCCCTCTTCGCTGGCTGCGCCGCTACCGCTACACTTGGCTCCTCGCCGGTCTGCTCCTCCTGGCCGCGACCCTCGTCCTGGGCGTCAACCCGGGCGGCGCCGGCCCCCGCCTCTGGCTGGGCATCGGCGGCGCGTACTTCCAGCCATCGGAGCCGCTCAAACTCCTCCTGGTCGTCTTCCTGGCTTCCTACCTGGCCGAGCGGCGGGAATTGCTAAAAGTGACGGGGCACCGCATTGGCCGCCTGCTCCTCCCTCCCCTGGCCTACATCGGCCCCCTCCTGGTCATGTTTGGCCTGACGGTGCTCCTCTTGGCCGCTCAGCAGGACCTGGGCGCTGCGATGCTTCTCTTCCTGACGTTTCTGGCCATGCTCTACCTGACGACGGGCCAATGGGGGTACCTGGTCGTGGGACTGGCCCTCTTCCTCCTGGCCGGGAGCATCGGATACTACGGCTCGGATCGGGTTGCGATGCGAATTCAGATATGGCTTTCTCCCTGGCCGGGCGCTGCCGACCGGGCCTTCCAGGTCGTCCAGAGCCTGCTGGCCTTCGGTGCCGGGGGGATTTTCGGCCAGGGGTTGGGCCTGGGCCGCCCCACCTACATCCCCGCCGTCCACACCGACTTTGTCTTCGCCGCCGTCGCTGAAGAGTTCGGCCTTCTGGGCGCCCTTGCCCTCATCGCCCTCTACGGGGTCCTGCTGGCCCGGGGGCTCCGGGCCGCCCTGCGCGTCCCTCGTCCCTTTGAGCGGTTTCTGGCCGCCGGACTGGTTGCCGGTTGGGGGATCCAGGCCTGGATCATCATGGCCGCCAATGTCAAACTAGTACCCATCGCCGGAGTGACTCTGCCCTTTCTGTCCTACGGCGGCTCTTCCCTGCTGGCAACGTTTATCGCCGTCGGCCTGCTCCTGGTGATTTCTGCCGGAGCGACCTCCGCTCCTCGCGATCGGGAGTGGGTACGGCCTATCTGTCGGCTGGCCCTGGGCCTGGGGCTGGCCCTGGGAGTACTCGCCCTGGCCTGCGGCTACTGGTCGGTGGTCCGGGCGGGCTGGCTGGTGGCGCGGGAGGATAACCCCCGCCGGGTGGAGTACGAGCGACGCATCGTTCGGGGCCAGATTCTGGACCGGAATGGGGCCGTCTTGGCCGGGGTGACGGTGGGGCCGGACGGTCGGGTCACCCGCACCTACCCGGAGCCGGCGGCGGCGCCGGTTGTCGGCTACGCCAGTCTGCGCCACGGGACCGGGGGGATAGAAGCGGCTTTTGACCGGGTCCTGCGCGGGGAGACGGGCCGCTCCGTCTGGAAGGCGGCCTGGGACGCCCTTCTCCACCGTCCTCCCCAGGGCCGGGATGTTCGCTTGGCATTGGACGGGACGCTCCAGCGGCTGGCCCAGCAGTCCCTGGCGGGACGGACGGGGACAGTGGTGCTGCTGGACGCCTCCAGCGGGGAAGTGCTGGCTATGGCTTCCTCACCGACCTTTGACCCCAATCGTCTGGAGGAAGAATGGGACCGGTTGCGGGAGGACCCAAACGGCCCGCTGCTGAACCGGGCCCTCCAGCCCTACCAGCCCGGAGCGGCGCTGGAGACGGTGGTCCTGGCGGAGGCCCTCCGGCGCGGCCTGACGACCCTCTACACCCCCGCTCCGAACCTGACAGCCACGCTCTGGGTCAACAAAGTGACTGTGGGATGTCGTGAGGAAATCCCCGCAGACGAACTCATGATTGGCGCTCTGCGGGCGGCTTGTCCGGGTCCTTTCGCCGCGCTCGGTCAGCAACTGGGGACGTCTGGGCTGAGGGAGGGCTTTCTCAGCTGGGGACTGACGGAAGGGTTGCCGTCGGAGCGGGCCCCGGAGGCGGGAGGTCAGACATTGAGGACGAGGGCGCCTGCCGCTACCGGAGAGTTGTCGGTCACGCCCACCTCGCCCCCGGTGACCGCCTGGGTCCCCGACGACGCGGTCATGGAGGCCATAGGGCAGGGAAGCCTCACCGTCTCGCCGCTGCGGATGGCTCTGGTGGCCGCGACTCTGGCGAACGGCGGGGTTATGCCGGTGCCGCGCCTGGTATTGGAGGTACAGGGGCCGGATGGGACCTGGCAGACACCGGAAGTCGCCAGCCGCCCCCGGGAAGTACTGCCTGCCGACGCGGCACGGGCCCTGCTCTCGGCCTGGGAGCCCTTCTCAACGGATGTCCTCGGTCACCTGGGGACGGCGGTGGCTGGAGAGGACCGTCCGCCTCATGCCTGGTTCCTGGGCGTCGCCCCAGCCGGAAATCCCCGTTATGCGGTGGTTGTCCTTCTGGAGCATACTCCTGACCCCAATGAAGCCGCGCGGACGGGAGCGCTTCTCCTGCATGCGGTTCGGTAGATAGGGATCAGACGGTTGCAAAAACGATTGCTGCACTTGCAATGAGGTAGCCATTCTGGGTAAAAATATGCCCAGGAGGTTGCTGATGAACATTGTCCAGCAAGCCAGGGCTTTCGTTAACCGTCTGCTCCAATTTCTTGACAAGCCACTCAAACATGTTATAATCTTAAATAGAGACCAGGGAAAGCGGGTCCAAATACATTCTGCCCCCCCGTGTCCCCACTAACCGGCAGCCTACAAATTGTTCGTCTATGCCCTCCTGGGCAGCATGCATCTGGCCTGCCTACTACTACAACGTTTCTCCTGTGCATTCCCTGTAACTCCTTGAACCACTGACCCGGTTCTAATTAAAGGACGGAATGTCTGCACCGTCTGATGGCAACTTGGTTCGCCGCGCCCAGCGCGGGGATAAGGACGCCTTCGCCGAACTGTTTACCCGCTACGAGGGCCGCATCTTCGGGTACGTCTACCGCATGGTGGGCGACCGGGCGTGGGCGGAGGACCTGACCCAGGAGGCATTCATCCGCGCCCACCAGCACCTGGGACGTCTGGGCCCACCCTACGACTTCAAGTCCTGGCTCTACCGCATCGCGGGCAATCTGGCCCGGGATGGCCTGCGGCGTTATCGGCGGGAGGTCCCCCTGCCGGATTGGGATGCCGGCGCGCCGGAGCCTGTGGACACCCGCCCGGCGGCGGACCCCGAGTATCAGGCCCGGCAGGCCGAACGGCGCGCTGCCATCTGGCAGACTCTCCACCACCTGCCTGACACGTACCGTCATGCCCTCCTCCTGCGGGAACTAGAAGGCCTCTCGTACCAGGAAATAGCATCCGTTATGGGCATCTCGCTGGAAAACGTCCGGGTTGTCCTCCACCGGGCCCGGCTGGCCTTCCGGGACCTCTACGGCCTGCAGGTGATGGCAGAGGAAGGACGACTGGCCTGCGATGCGCTGAACGAACTCCTCTCCGCCGAAGTGGATGGGGAACTGGACCGCGCCGCCCGTCGCAAGGTCCAGCAACACATCGCGGCATGCCCCGTCTGCCAACGCACCCGGAAGGAATTGTTGACGGTCTCCAGCCTGCTGGCCGCACTGGCTCCCGTCTTCCCGCCGCCGACGTTGAGGCCGAAGTTTCTCGCCCGCCTCCGACAATTGCCCCCTTCCGGACCATCCCCTCCATCACCACCCTCTGCACCTCCCTCCTCTTCGGGAAGAGGCCGCTGGATCGCCCTGGCGGTCATCGGCGGGGCTATCCTGGTGGCACTCGGGGTTCTGCTGGGCTTCCTGCTCCTCTCCGGACTCCGCGCTCTCTCATCCTCGCAGGCTCCTCCCTCACCGGACCTCATCGCTTCCCTTCTCTCTTCCTCCCCTACATCCACGACCGGAGAGGCTGCTGCGGCGTTGGCTGTCCTCTCTCCCACGCCAGCGGCAGGGGAATCTGTCCCCTCACCCACCGCGCTCCCGCCCGGGGAGATTCCCACCCCGATGCCGACAACGACGCCCTGTATCCCGGATGCCCGCTGGGTCGCCGATGTGACCATGCCGGATAACACCGCTTTCGCCCCGGGCACCGCCTTTATCAAGACCTGGCGCGTGCGCAACTCCGGCACCTGCGCCTGGGAGCCGGGCACCCGGCTGGCCTTCATCTCCGGCGACCCGATGGGCGGCCCTCCGGCGGTGGACGTGCCCGCGCTGGCCCCTGGCGCCCAGACGGATGTGAGCGTGAGCCTGGTCGCGCCGGCCGCGCCCGGAACGTACAGGGGGAACTGGCAGATGCAGGCGCCCGACGGCACCCGCTTCGGTGCCATCATCTGGACCCAGATTGTGGTGCCGGCGACACCGACTCCCACTCCCTCCCCGACGTTTTCCCCCACCGCCCCTCCGCCCGTCGGCGGGTGCGCCACCCCTGTTGATCCCGTCTTCCAGCCCGCCCTGGACCGGTTCCGGAGCCTCTATCCGACAGCCGACATCGGCTGTCCGACCGGGCCCGCCTTCAGCGTCCAGGGCGCTATCCAGGAGTTTTGGGCCAACGTGACCGATCCGAACCCTCACACCCACTTCCGCAGCCTGATGGTCTGGCGGTCGGATAACCGGGAAATCTACGTGGTAGATGGTGAGGACACGGCGGCCTCCCGGGGCCCATTCCGGGCATATACCGACACCTGGGACGAAAGTCAACCGGAAATTTCCCCGAAGTGCGCCCAGATGACACCGCCCGCTGGCTACCAGTTGCCCATCCGGGGGTTCGGCAAGGTCTGGTGCACGAACAGCCTCTGGGACTCCATCGGCTGGCCCAACCAGCGGGAGTTGGGCAACACCCTGCTGGTCCAGCCGACCGCTGCCGGTCTGCTCCTGCGGGTCCCTGCTTTGCAGGTCTCCTACCTGATGGTGCTGGACTACCGGGGGATGTGGGCAGTGACCGTTATGGTGAAATAACCGCCGATTTCACGGATTGAAGTTTGGCGTCTTTCCTGTAACAAATCTGTCTTCCCGAACGTTTCAGAAGTAGCAGAGAGCCAGCATCTATCCGGGTAGAATCAAAAATCCGATGCCTATGTATGGAGGAGACCCATGACCCCCAATAAGTGCCTGTCCATTCTGATCGTGCCAGCGGTTCTTCTGCTGCTGGCCGCGCTGGCCTGCGGGCCGGTGACCACCGTCGTCGTCACGGCGACGCCACCGCCCGAGGTCCCGACCGCGACGCCGGGCGTCGCGGCCCTGACCGCCACTCCGCCGACGGAAGCCCTACCCCCCGAACCAACTACCGCGGCGGGCTGCACCCTGGGCGCCCGCTGGGTCGCCGATGTGACCGTGCCGGATAACACCGCTTTCGCCCCGGGCACCGCCTTTATCAAGACCTGGCGCGTGCGCAACTCGGGTACCTGCGCCTGGGAGCCGGGCACCCGGCTGGCCTTCATCTCCGGCGACCCGATGGGCGGCCCTCCGGCGGTGGACATGCCCGCGCTGGCCCCTGGCGCCCAGACGGATGTGAGCGTGAGCCTGGTCGCGCCGGCCACGCCCGGCACCTATCGGGCCAATTACCAGTTCCAGGCCCCCGACGGCACCCGCTTCGGCGCCGTCATCTGGGTGCAGATTGTCGTGCCGGCACCTGCGACGCCGGTGCCCACCGATACACCACTGCCGCCCACGCCGGTGCCCACTCCTACACCGGTGCCGCCCACGCCGGTGCCCACCGATACACCGCTGCCGCCCACGCCCACTCCCGTTCCAGCCCCTGACCTGTATATCAGCGAGTATACGTTAACCCCCGATCCCTGTGTTATGGGCTCGCCGTGCCGTATTCGCGTTGGTGTATATAATCAGGGCAATGCCGATGCAGGCGCTTTTACCGTACAGTGGTGGGCAACGATTGCTGCTCCTGGCCCTGGCTGCACGTGGAATGTGCCTTCCCTGGCTGCCCGTGGAGGGCGAATCCTTGAGTGTGATTACACTTACGGTGGCTGGGCCTTATACACCACACGCGCTGTCGCCGATTCGGGGAATACTGTGGCTGAGAGCAATGAGGCAAATAACACCCAGGACAGGGTGATGATGCCAATTACTCCTGTGCCGCGGACAGTGACCCTATACTCAGTCGCCGCAGAAGACGGCCACGTGAAGCAGGATGGAGCTGTGAACCCTTATCCAAACGTCGGAGACAACAGTGCAAACCTCGCTTTGCAAGCCTTTCTGAGCTTTGATATCTCCGGGATACCTGCTGGAGCGACCATTACCTCAGTTTCTCTATTCATAGGCACCGGCGACAAGCTAGGCGACCCATACGGCAGCCTTGGGTGTTTGCGGGTCTACGAGCATGCTTATGGAACCTTGGACTCCGGCGATTTCTTCACCGGGTCTCCTCTGGGAGCTCTGTGCCGATTCTGCTTGTCAGGGGAGCAGAGCAACCCCTGTGCCTTCGCTGCCGATGGCATCGGTGTACTACAGGCCAAAGTCAATGCAAGGGCTTCCCGATTTCAAGTGCGGCTGCAGTTTAACGAGAGATACACCGATGGCGATGCAGTAATTGATGCCGTGCGGCTGGGCGATACAAGGCTGACCATCACGTATACAGATTGACTTGTGCCAGCAGCCGCTAATACTACAACTCTTTCTCCCCCTTCTCCCCCGCCGCGGCGGGGGAGAAGGGGGCAGGGAGATGAGGGGGCGCTAAAGGCCAAGCCCTTCGCCCACACGAAACTTGAACATGAGCTGAGGTGTTTCCGGAGGCGCGTTTCTGGGTGAATTGTCCACCGATAGGAACAGTTCCCTTTAGGGAGACGTGCAGCGGACGTTGTCCGCGGCACACCTCTCCTGCGAGCAACGGGGGGAATTTGGTGAATCACAAGAATCTGCGAACCATGCTGGCTGCTGGATTGTTGCTGATTACATTGGCCTGCGGCCCGACGGTCACCGTCATTGTCACTGTGCCGCCGGAACCGACCCCCGTTGAGGCTACCGAGGTCATACCGACCCTGCCACCACCCACTGCCGCCCCTACGACACCCCCAACCCTCGGCCCGGCCGCCCCCGCCGGTTGGCTTCTCTACACCAACCCCCTGTTCGGCTATCAGTTCTACTATCCGCCGGAGGCGACCATCACCGAGACCGGCGTAGAAGGATTTCCCACCGACGAACTCCCGGCGGGCAAGACGCCCAGCGAGTACATGGCCGAGTTGCAAGCGATGTACGGCAACACCCTGTGCGTCGGCGTCCGCTACGGGGCGGGCTATGTCAACATCTCCGCGTCGGCCAATCAGGAGTTCCGCTACGCGATTTGCGGGCGCACGGGGGTCGGCGTCGGCACGATGACGGACAAGAGCAACACCCTCATGATCGCAGGGAGCATGTACACCGCCACGGGGTTTGAATTTGTGGGGGAGGAAACACCCTGCGACACTCTACCTTGCCACAACGAGACCTTGGTGCTCCAATTGCCTGATGGCACGCGCATCGAGTACGGAGCGGCGCCTGTTGAGGGTGTCACCTACGCCGACTATCTGGCGACGACACGCCCTGTGCTGGTGCAGATCGTGACCACTTTCGTACCGGGTCCATAGTAGCCGCGCTTTCGGCAGCGTGACCGCTCTGCGCTCAAGAAAGGAGTATTGGCTATGAGAAGGAAAAAGCGTTCGCTTGTGCTCATTCTTGCGGCCACTGGCCTTCTGCTGGTCATGCTGGCCTGCGGGCCGCTCCCGACCCTGGTGGTCACCGCGACACCGACGCCCCAGATTGCCTGCGCCCCACCTCTCTGTCCGGAGGGTCATGTGTTGTTCTGCCCTAGCGAATGCCCGGGCGGCTGCGGCGTGGTCTGCGTCACGCCCACTCCCTCGCCCGCGCCGGAGGTCACCCCGCCCACCGAAGAGGCCACCCCCTTTGAGCCGACGACGGCGGCGGGCTGCACCCTGGGCGCCCGCTGGGTCGCCGATATGACCGTCCCCGACAACACCGCTTTCGCCCCGGGCACCGCCTTTATCAAGACCTGGCGCGTGCGCAACTCCGGCACCTGCGCCTGGGAGCCGGGCACCCGGCTGGCCTTCATCTCCGGCGACCCGATGGGCGGGCCGGCATCGGTGAGCGTGCCGGCGACGGCAGCCGGTGCCCAGACCGACGTGAGCGTGAGCCTGGTCGCGCCGGCCGCGCCCGGAACGTACAGGGGGAACTGGCAGTTGCAGGCCCCCGATGGCACGCGCTTCGGCGCCATCATCTACGTCAAGATCGTAGTGCCGGGCGCGGCTACCGCGACCTCTACTCCTCCACCTACCGGCCTGGCGATTCTCTCGTTTACCGTAGAGGTGGTACAGGACCTGCCACCGGCCGGCAAACGGCTCCGCTTTTATTGGCGGACGACGGGTGCGACGCAGGCGGGCATCTGGAGCGGCACCCACATGCGCTTCCCCACCTACTGGGAGGCGACGCCGCCCGGCGAGGGAACGTTGACCGTGGATGTCGGGACGACCTACTACCGTGACCCCGTGATGACGCTGGTGGCCCGCGATGGGGCAGGTCATGAAGTCTCGGCGACCGCCGTCGTATCGTGGGCATGTCAATACTCTTATTTCTTCCCCACCGATGATCGTACCTGCCCGGCCTATGAGGCTAGCACAACCTGGGCCGCCGAGGAGCCCTTTGAGCGGGGCCGGATGATCTGGCTGCAGGAAGTGCGCGCCGGGTCCAGTATCTATCAGAAAGTCATCCTGGTCTTCTACAACGACGGCCGCTATGAGAAGTACGCCGATACTTTTGTGGACGGCGAGCCGGAGAGCGACCCGTCCATCGTGCCCCCGGCAGGGCTGTATCAGCCCATCCGGGGGTTCGGCAAACTCTGGCGCACCAACACCAGCGTGCGTGACCGATTGGGGTGGGCCACCGCCCCCGAGCAGGGGTTCACCACCCAGTGGCAGATGCAGATCGCCGAGTCCCTCGGCGTTCCATTCTTCGTGCGCCGGCTGGATGGCAAGGTGATCAGAGCCGCGGGTTGGGATACGTCTTCGGGAACGTGGAGGGAAGTTCCGTAGGAGAGGACGATACACCGGCGGCAGCCGCTGCAAACTCACCGGCCCGATCCCTATCTTCTACTTGATCGCACTGGACTACCTGGGCGTGTTGGGCGTCACGCAGATGGTAAGCCCGTAAGTAGCAGGGGAGTGGGGGAGCAGAGGAGCAGGGATCGCAAAAGGCACCGGGGGCCAGGAATGAGGCTGAAGAGTCGGTTTTTCCGCCGCCGAGGTGCAGAGGACGCCGAGTTTTCCAGGGTTTTCTCTGTGCCCTCTGCGTCGATAGTCTCCCTATCCAGTGTTGACGGGAAGCACAACCGTCGTTAACAGCTCCTTAACAGTCCAAATATGGTCGGTC
>JADBJJ010000024.1 GCA_014874475.1 Chloroflexota bacterium | reverse complement strand
CCTCCAGGACGATGCGCCCGTTTTCCAGGACGTATCCCCGGTCGGCCAGCGACAGGGCGTGGTGGATGTTCTGCTCCACCAGCAGGATGGTCAGGCCGCGCTCCCGCAGGACCCGGAGTCGGTCGTAAATGGCCTCCACCAGGACCGGCGCCAGTCCCAGGGAGGGCTCATCCAGCATCAGCAGCCGGGGTCGGGAGGCCATCCCCCGGGCGATAGCCAGCATCTGGCGTTCCCCGCCGCTCAGCGTCCGGGCCATCTGGTTCCGGCGCTCCTTCAGACGGGGGAACAGTTCAAACAGTTCGTCCAGGACGCCTGTTTTTAGAACCTCCCGATTCCCGTATGCTCCCATCAGCAGATTCTCCATCACGCTCATATTGGGGAACAACCGCCCGCCTTCCGGCACGTGGGCAATCCCGAGTCGGCTGATGATATGGGGAGGATGGCCGGAAATCTCCTGATGGTCAAAGACGATCTGCCCGGATACTGGCGGAAGGAGACCGGAGATAGTCTTCAGGAGCGTTGTCTTCCCCGCCCCGTTGGGGCCGAGGAGCGCCACCATCTCCCCTTCATGGATGGAGAAGGAGACCTCGTTCAGGACCGGGATGCGGTGGTAGCCGCTGGAAAGTTGCTCCACTCGGAGGAGTTCGTTCAGCATACGACCCTCTTTCCCAGATAGGCCTCAATGACCCGAGGATGGGTACTGATTTCCTGGGGGGAGCCTTCTGCGATGATCTCGCCGTGATCCAGGACGACAATCCGCTGGGCCAGGCTCATCACCATCTGCATCACGTGCTCTACAATGCAGAGGGTTATGTGCATCTCTTCATTCAACCGATGCAGGATATCCATCAATCCGGTCAGTTCGGAGGGATTCAGCCCAGCCCCGGACTCGTCCAGCAGCAGGAGGACCGGTTCTGTCGCCAGAGCGCGCGCCAGTTCTACCCGCCGCAGGTGGGCCAGTCCCATATCTGAGCATCGCTGGTGGCGGTATTCTTCCAACTCGCAAATCCGCAGGACTTCGTCCACCTTCTGCGACATTTCTCGGCCCTGATACCGTTTATACGCGCCCACGCGGACGGTCTCTTCCACGGTCATATTTGCGAAGGCCCGAGGAACCTGGAAGGTACACGTGATCCCCAGGTGGCAGATTTTGTGGGGTGACTTGCCGGTAATATCGGTTCCCTTAAAGAGAACTCGGCCCGCGTCCGGTTTTTGCAGGCCGATGATGTTGAAGAACAGCGTTGTCTTGCCTGCGCCATTGGGGCCAATAATACTGAAAATTTCCCCCTCTCGGATTTCCAGGCTCACGCCGTTGAGGGCGACCAGATTACCGAAGCGCTTGGTGAGTTGGGAGACCTGGAGAATGGGCGCCGACATCCTATCACTCCTTTGCGACCCGTGCTAGGAGACGGTCATAGGCCTGGCGGAGCAGAGGGCCCAGTCCCTGGGGTCGGAAGAGGGCGATGAGGATGAGCACCGTTGCGTAGACGACCAGGTAGAGCCCTTCCAGTTGGCCGCCCAGATTGGCGCGCAGAAATTCCCGCACGCTGACCAGCAATATCGCGGCCATGACCGGCCCATACGTGATGCCCATTCCTCCGACGATCCCCAGAATGGCAACCTCCGTACTCATCGGGCCGCTGAAGAAATTGGGGTGAATAAACCCGTACATACAGGCATAAATGCCTCCGGTCACACCGACCAGAAAAGCGTAGATGGAGAGGGCCTGGAGTTTGCATTTTTGAGTGTTGACGCCCAGCACCTCGGCGGCTTCCTCATTCTCCCCCAGCGCCATCAGATAATATCCCAGTTTGGACTGGCGAATCCAGTGATGGATCAGCAGGGCCAGCACCAACAGGCCCAGCATAATGTAGAAAAAGGGCAGGTATGTCGCAAAGCGGAGGTGGTAGAGGGACCATTCGTGATACGGCAAATATCGCTCCACAGGCCCGCCGACCTGGTTCCAGATGAGGAAGGCGACTCGCAGAACTTCTACCAGTGCGGCGGAGGAGAGCGCGTACCAGACTTCCTTCACCCCGAAACGGAAGAGAGGGTACCCGACCAGGAGGGCGAATCCGATAGCGACCAGTCCCCCCAGCACCATTCCCAGCCAGGGGGAAACATTCCATCGGATCAATAGCGTCCCGGTGGTGAAGGCTCCGAGGCCCAAGTAAGCCCCGGCGGCCAGGTCCAGTTGACCGGCCAGGCCGCCGATGATGTTCCAGGCGGTAGCCAGTACCCCGTAAAGCAGAATGGTGGTCAGCAGGACCAGGGTGTACTGGTTAGAGCGGACGACGAGAGGAAGGAGGACGGCGATTCCCAACAGCAATATCAGCAGGGGACGGTTTATGTCCTTGCGGGATCTTCGCATTACTTCCTCCCGAAGAGTCCTCGGGGGCGAAGCCAGAGGACGAGGATGAAAAGCAAGTAAACAATCAGGGAACGGGCCCGGGGATCCCAGAAGGACATCCCGATGGCCTCCGCGGCCCCAACGATGATGCCGGAGATCAGAAGACCGGGGATAGACCCCAGGCCGGCCATTGCCAGCACACACCAACTCAGCAGCCCGAACCGAACTCCCATTGTGGGGTCTACCTGCTGGAAGGTCATCAGCAGGCCTCCGGCAATGGCCGTCAGCGCGGAACCTAGCCCAAAGGCCAGCGCATAAGTCTGGCGGTAGGGGATGCCGAGCAGCGACGCGGCGTCTAAATCATCTGAGGCAGCCCGGATGGCTCGTCCGGCCCATGTTCGGGAGAGGAAGAGGTAGACTCCTGCAATAGCCAGGACGCTCACGACCGCAGAGACCAGACGGGAGGCGAGAATCGTGTATGGTCCGATCTGGATGCTCCCCTGGATGAGAGAGTAGGGGAGGGCGCGCGGCTGGGCTTTCCAGATCAGTTGTGCCAGTGCTCGCAGGAACGTCATCAACCCGACGGTTACCGCAATTTGTGTCACATACTTCTGGCGGAGAGTCCGATCAATCAACGCGTTGTAGGCCAATAATCCGATGAGAAACAGTGCCGGAAAGGTGATCAGGGGAGTGATGAAGGCATCCATTCCGGCCCATACGCCGATCCAGAAGGTGAGGTACATAGAGAGCATCACGAAATCGCCGTGGGCGAAATTGACTACGTTCATCACCCCGAAAATCAGAGAGAGGCCCAGCGCGATCAGGGCATAGATACAGCCGGTCAGAGCGCCGTTGATGAGGTTCTGCAGGAATGTTTCGGTCATCCTGCCTCCGGTAGGGCGGATCGGGGGGCCGGACTCCCCGGGAGTCCGGCCCCCCACCGGGTCTAATAGTTGGCATCCGGCCGCGGGAAGACTGCCTCCGTCTCGGCGTATTCAAACGGATAGACCACTTTCGGCTCCCCGTTAATGACCTGGAGCACCACAGCGCGAGCGTAGGGGTTATCCCCGGTCTCGGTAAACGTGATGCGGTCTGTGGGATAGGTCTCCACGGCCGGCCCCGAGGTCAGGTCCAGTTTCAGGAAGGCCTGCCGGAGATTATCCGGATTCAGCGGGTCGTCCGGGAACATCTGGCCGGAGAGTTCCAGCGCCTCCTTGAGGACCCACATCGCGTAGTAGTTCATCCCGGCCGCCTCTGTCGGGATGTGGCCGACTTGCGCTTTGAAATCCTCCACGAACTTGCGGTTCTGGGGGGTGTTCTTGGCCGGGTTGTAACTATAGGTGTTCATGTAGTAATTGGCCGTTGCGCCCAGTGCTTTGACGGACTCCGGGTCGGTGTAGCCGCAGGCGCCCATGCCGGCGACAAACTTGGGGATGGCCTGGGCTTCTTTGAAGGTATTGGCAAAGAGGATGGCGTCCATAAAGTACGGACAGTGGACGACAAAGTCGGGCTTGGCGGCCTTGATGTCGGCCACAATGGAGGTGGCGTCCGCAATGTCATAGGGATACTCTTTCTGGTAGACGATGGTCAGGCCGTTATCCAGAGCGGCCTGGACCGCGCCGATGGCGTTGCTCCGCCCGAAGGAGGAGTCTTCGTTCAGGATGGCGATCCGCTGCATTGGGACGCCGGCATTCTTGGCGGCAGCGACCACGAACTCCACTGCCGTGGCCCCGTGCTGGCTGGCTTTGGGGGCAGGGCGGAAGAGATAGCGGCGCCCAATCTGGGTGACGCTATCCACCAGCGCGTCGGCAACCAGGATGACTTTCTCCCGCTCGGTGACTTCCGAAGCGGCGATGGTCATCCGGCTGATGTAGAGGCCCAGAATAGCCACAGGGCGGTGCTTGCTGATAATGCTCTCCGCTCCCAGCCGGGCGCTGTCTGCCGTCTCTCCGGAGTCCTCTACCACCAGTTCCAGGGGAATTCCCCCCAGCGACTGGATGCCGCCTGATTCGTTGATGTGGCGGACGGCGATCTCCATACCGATCTTCGCCTCAGTCCCAAATACGGCATAAGCCCCGGTTAGCGGCTCCAGGCACCCCACGACGATTTTCTCCGGCAGTTTGGGTTTCTGGGGTGTCTGCGGCCCACACGCAACCAGGAACGAGAGCACAATCAGGACCGTCAGGATGTGCCAAATTCTGCTTTTCATGGTCTCCTCCTTGTGTCTGGGTTGAGTTAACAAAGGGGGTTGAACGAGGGAACGTTGAGCGCAGCGATAACCTCCCGAATATTACCTCCTTTCATCCTGCGAATGGGCCCGGTAGAGAGATAGCGAGATTTGTTCAGCGGCTTGGCGGCATAATCGGATGTATGTTTGAATGTGCTCTTCGGTCAAGCGGAAAGTGGGGCCGGCAATGCCGATAGCAGCAATGACTTCCCCTGAGGGATTCCGGATCGGAGTAGCGACTCCCCAGGCTCCGGCATCCGTCTCTTCCACACTGATCGCAAATCCCTGCTCCCGAATCTGGGCCAGTTCGGCTCGCAGCGCCTGGGGGTCGGTGATGGTGTTGGTGCAGAGACGAGGCAGGCCCTGCCGGATGATGGCTTCAATCTCATCCGGGGGGAGGAACGCCATCAGGACCTTTGAAGAGGCTCCGGCGTGGGGGGGGCGGCGGGTTCCGACGTCCAGTGCCAATCGGATGGGGTGGGAAGAGTCTACCTTCTCTACGCAGACCACTTCGCCGTTCTGATATATCGTCAGCAAGACCGTCTCTCCCGTCTCTGTGGCAAGGGACTCCATAATGGGACGCACGATCAGGCGAAGGGCGCCGTGGTTAGCCGCTCCCCGGCTCCAGAGCAGAGGGCGATACCCCAATCGCCAGCGGCGGTCTTTGGGATCCCGCTGAAGAACCTCATAATCCCCCAGCGCGAGGAGAAACCGATGAAGGGTGCTTTTGGGGATACTCAGATGTTCGCTCAGTTCTACCAGCGACCAACCCGATGGGCGGGAGGAGAAACTGTCCAGAATTTCCACCAGGCGGTCAACTGTCTTGACGGCGGGATTTCGTTCCATCTCATTTATACCGGCTTAGGGAGTGGGGACGTTCCACTTTTTAGAACGATGGTCCAACTTAGTGAAATTATATCACGGGGTATACCCTTGTCAAGTGCCCAAGTTATGATATAATCCCCCCGAATTATCCTACCCTGAAGGGAGGTAAACCATGCGACGTCTTCTCCTCTTTC
>JADBJJ010000002.1 GCA_014874475.1 Chloroflexota bacterium | reverse complement strand
AAGCCTTTCCGCTCCAGGTATGGGAAGAGAAAATTCTCCTTGCGCCGGTAGTGCCTCTCGTACTCTCGCAGTTCCCTCAGACGCTCCCGCGCAAGGGACAACAAGTCCGGATCGGTCGGGTTGGCCTTAAGGGCCTCTATGGCATCCTGAAGGCGGCCCAGGCCCTCCGCTGCGGCGCGGTTCTCGGCCCGGAAGGTGTGGACAGGGTGACCGGGCAGGCTCTCCGGTGGTACTTGCGCCTCCAGCGACTCCCGAAAGACAGCAACGTGGACGTCGCAGAGCCGCTTGATCTCCATCTCCGGAAAGCCCTCCTCAATGAGGGCTTGTTCTATCTGGGCGATCTCCGATGGGCCAACCTCTCGCAGGAGAGCGGCGAACTCTGCCTTCACATCGTCTACGCTCCGGCCTTCGTGTAATTGCCGGATGATGTTCTTCAGGATTTCCCGACGACGGGTAGGGTTGGTAAGGTATTCGGTCATAGGACTCCTTATGCGTGAAACGTGAAATGTGAAACGTGAAGCGTGAAACTTGTTACGTGAAATGTGAAGTTGGGTTACGTGAAACGTGGGCGAGGATCCATAGGGCCAGGGCGAGCAGGAAGAGAGCGATGCCAGCGTCTATGGCGAGCAGAACAGGCCGGGCGGGCGTTATGCCGGGCTGACGGAAGAGGTAGAACTGGACAGCCGAAAAGGCCAGGACGGATCCCCCCAGCACTCCCCAGCCGACGGTCTGCCGCTGCCACCCCCGCGTCCCCAACCGGTCCACCACCAGCAAAAGCCCCACCGCCGCCGAGAGCGTCGCCAGGATGTGCCAGTGGCCCACGGCGAAAGTCCGCTCCCAGGCCGGGTCGCCCGCCCGCACCGCCTCCAGGTTGAAGGCCACCCATACACCGGGCACCGTCACCACCAGGTTGACGAAGAGCAGGTGGAAGAGCATCCCGAAGCGGACCGGGTCGCCCAGCAGCGCCCGCAACGCCGGGCGGTCTGGCCGCTCCCGCACCAGTCCCCGCATCCCGTAGAAGGCGATCGTGGCAGCCCCAGTCAGCAGGACCACCGCACCCACGTTGATGATTTTGTGGGCAACCCGTTCTATAACCATCACGCTCCAGGTGGCAAAGGTCGTGATGGTGGTTCCGGCCATCACCAGGGGCATCGCCACCTGGTAGGCCCTGCCTGCCAGACCGACTCGCCGAGCCACCAGGAGCAGCAGCGCCACGTCTATCAGGGTCAGCATAATGTGCAGATGGGCGATGATGGCCCGCTGGAAGAGGTCATGTTCGGTCCGCAGGACATCCTCAGCCAGGAAAGCCTGAAAGCCGTTGCCGAAGTAGGCCCCCACCGCGCCGCCGATGACGGCAGAGATGAGGGTGTAGAGGGCCATCAGCCAGAAGGCCCACCGCTCCAGCCGCCGCTCGGCTGGGGCGCGCCAGGGGGAAAGGCCCCACCAGAGGACGGCGCCGGCGTAGAAAGTGAGGCTCAGGCCGACCAGGAAGAGGCCGTGAGCCATCCAGCCGGCCCGCAGGTAGGCAAAACTCAGCCCGCCGATGCTGGTCAGCAGGTAGCCCGCGGTGATGACGGGCCGAGCCTGATGAGGGACGCGCTCATCAAAAGGGAGCGCGTCCAGAATCAGGTAGGCCAGCGCGGCGACGAAGGGGACCGCCAGGGAGTGGTAGAGTATCACGATGCGGCCCACCCGCCCCGCCTCGTCCAGCCCCAGCCGGTCCGCCAGACCCAGCCCGGCCAGCGGCCCGGTGGCCGAAAGCGGGCTCAGCAAAACGACCAGCAGTGCTTCCCACGCGGTGACGGCCCACAGGAGTGATTCGGTGGTGGAGAGGAAACCGGTTCGGCGCATGACTATACCTCCGTGTTGGGTGTTCTGTGTTTCACAGCCCTACAGGCCATTCGGGTGCTCCGCACTCCGGGCACTGGATTTCAATGAAGGTCAGCCACCGCAGGATTTCCTGGCGCAGGGCCGGGTCGTTCAGGTCAGAAGGGGCCAGGGCCGCGTAGGGCCCTCCGTAGCGGTCCAGGACAAAGACCATCGGCTCCTCCAAAGCCAGATCGGGCCTGAGAGCCGTGTAGGCTTTCCGGACGGTGCCCTCCGGGTCGGCCAGGACCGGAAACGGATAGGCCATTGCCTCCTCCAGCGCCGATTCCGCGCCGGGGCCCGAGATGATGACCAGCACCCGCGCGGCCCAGTGTTCGTACTCCTGCATGTCGGCGGCGAAGTTCTGCAAGGCCGCCCGGGAGCCAGCGTCCAGGCCGGGCAGGAAGATGAGCACCAGGTTGCCCCGCTCCCGGTAATCCGAAAGGGCGACGGGTCTTCCCAGGCTGGAGGGCAGCCGGAAAGCGGGCGCAGGCCGATCCCGCTGAATGGGAGAGAAACTGAACCATTCCATTAGGACGTACTCCGTACTGTCACTCGTGTAATATTGAGCCGGGGCCGGACCCCCGCTGATGCTTTGAGTTTCACCTTATGCCGCTGCCGGCACGGGCCGCCGCTCCACCACCAGCCCCAGGACGTTCTTCCAGCCCAGGGTAGCGATAATGTTGACCAGAAAGGCCAGGAAGCCGAGGGCCATCAGGACGCCGCCGACCCAGGCCACGTTCAGGAAGGGCTGGTAGGGGTTCGGCTGCGGGTAGAGCATCCGTCGCAGCATCCCCTGCGCGCCGGCCATCCCCATCACATAGGTCATCAGCACCGAGCCGGCCATCCAGAGCCAGAAGTGGGCCAGGGTAAGGGCGCGGCTGCGGATCTCCTTCCCCGTGAGCATCGGCACCAGTGCGTAGATGACGGCGAAGAGGAGGCTGCTCATGCCAGTCAGGAGCATCGTATGGGCGTGGGTCATAATCACCCACTGGGTGTTGTGCAGGATCACGTTGAGGCCGACGTTGGCCTGTGCGAGCCCTGCTGCGCCACCCATAATGAAGCCGAAGATGGAGCCCAGCACGAAGATGAGCGGCGGGGTGAACTTCACCGGCCGGGCCTTCCAGATGGTCATCAGTGAGGCGAAAATGGTCAGCCCCATCGTGAAGAACTCGCCCCAGGTGATAATCTGGCCCGAAAGAAGACGCATCCAGAATGGTTGCACCTGGTCGCCCAGCAGGTGGTGGCTCCACACGCCCAGCGATACCAGCAGGTCCACCATAATGACCGTCCGCACCACCGATTCGCCATACAGCCTGCGCCCCACCAGCAACGGGATGAGCAGGTACCAGACACCGGCGGTGTAGATGAGGACGTTGCCGTCGGCCACCATGTCCAGCCCCCACCAGAACCAGTTCTTGTAGACCAGCGCGTCCACGGCCATCGGGTTGAGGGGGTGGCCGAAGAGGGCGGCCAGTCCGTAGACCAGAATCAGCGCCCCGGCAGTGAGGAGAACGACGGCGTTGATGACGGTGTCTATAGAACCCCGCGCCACGGCGACGATGAAGACGGGCAGGCCGTTGTAGTCCAGGGGGACGGCGGTTTTGTCCTCTTTGCCGAAGAGGCGCAAGAGGCGCGGGATGCCGAACGCGGCCCGCAGGAACTGGCTGAAGGTGTAGGACCGGGGGTTGCTTTTGGCGAGGACGGTGCTGAAAGTGTTGAAGGAGAAGAGCAGGATGTTGACCATAATCCCCGCTGCGCCGATGGTGAAAGGAATCGTCCCCACCAGCGGCACCCGGTCAAAGGAGACCGGCAACGGCCAGTAGAGCGTGTACAGGGAATTGAAGAGGCCGAAGAAGCCGGAGAGCCAGCAGAGGAGAACCCCGCCCGTCTGCAGCCAGAAGTTGACTGGAACCAGTTTCTTGTGGCGGATTTCTCGCTTGAGCAGGTAGGGGACCAGGAAGTAGAAGGCCCCCATCACCGCCATATACGCGAACCCGTAGATGCCGACGACGGGGTGGACGGTCATCATTCCGTAGAACAACTCCGCCGGCGTCGGCTCGTGGTCCGCGATGCGGATGGCGTTGAGCGTCTGCTCAAACCCCGCCAGCGCCTGCGGCGCGGCCATATGGGTGCGCATCAGCACCCCCTCAAACCCCGCCATCGCCAGAAAGATAAGGGCGACGACAGCGAAGCGCAACGTCCATTTTTCGTTCCAGCCCATTCTCGCACCTCCTGTGAAATGGTAGCGACTGTGAGCAGTTGTTCTACGGCACCACCCGAATCGCGTCGGCGACGAACATCTCCGGATGGCGGGGCCCGGAGTACTCGGTGGAGCGGACGTCGTAGAGGCCGGGTTCGTCAAACCTCCAGACGATGCGGTTTTCGTACCCCGGAACCACCTGCATCTGAAAGACGAGCCGTCCGTCCTTGCGGAAGACGCCGAAGCCGTAGGTAACATCCCGGCTGGTGGCGACAAATTCCACAAACTCCCCGGCTTTCACCTGGACACCCTGGGATGGAAGGTGGATCTCGTAATCGGCGAACTCCACGCGGACCTGATGCTGGGGCGTGGGACGGTCCCAGAGCATCCACCGCTGCCAGGGCACGACCGGGGAGAGGGTGATGGCGTTGACCAGCAGGAAGACGGCGACCAGTATTCCCAGCCAGAAGCGCTCTTCTCGCTCCATCTCACCCTCCTTTCTGCCGCACCTGGGCGGCGAAGTAGAGCATAAAGAGGACGACGGCGACGATAAAGGCTGTGTAGGCCCACCAGACCGTTTCTGTGATGTACATCTTGCTCCTCCTTTCCATGGAAATGCAGGGCGTCCGGCCCCGTACTCACAAGCACAATTCTCCGGCGCACTCCGGCGCGCACTCATAGGAGATGGCGCTATGGGTGGGAAAGAGAAGCGCCAGCAACCAGTTCAGTGCTACTCGCAGCCGGTTCTGCCAGCCGATCAACCGCAAGAGATAGTAAAACTTCCACATCGCCCAGGCCGGGAAGCCCCGCAGGTGACGGCCGAAGGGGTCCGCCACCCCGGAGAGGCGGCCCAGGGAGACCAGGTCGCCGATGTAGGTGAAGTCAAAGGGGCGGAGTGTGCCACCAGTGAGGTCGGCGGCGATATTGGCCGCCGCTACCGAAGCCTGTCGGTAGGCCACCTGGGCGGTGGGCGGGTAGACTTCCTCGGTCTGAGGGTGTCGGGCATGGGCCGCGTCCCCCAGGACGTAGACGTTGGGCATACCGGGGACCCGAAGGTAGGCGTCCACCACCACCCGGCCCAGGGGGTCTTTTTCCAGCGGGAGTGCTGCTACCACCGGATGGGCCCGTACTCCTGCCGCCCAGATGACCGTGTCCGCAGGCAGCGGCGAACGGGTGTCGGCGAAGACCAGTCCCTCCTCCGTCCAGTCCCGCACCCGGGTGTTGAGCGAGACCTCTATGCCCATCCGCCGCATCCGCTGGAGCGCGGTCCGGGAGAGGGTACGGTCCATCTGGGGCAGGACCCGGTCCTGGAGTTCCACCAGCACGGTTCGGACCTCCTCCGGGGGGATGGCCCCGTACTGTTCCTCCCGCAGGTGGAGCAGAAACTCTTGCAGTTCGGCCACCGTCTCCACGCCGGTGCAGCCGCCGCCGACCACGACGAAGGTCAACAGCCGGCGGCGGCGGCCTGGATCCGGCTCGCGGGTCGCCGCCTCAAAGCGGTTGATGATGTGGCACCGCAGCCGCTCCGCGTCGGTGGCCGTCTTGATCTCCAATGCCCGCTCCCGTAGAGACTCCAGTCCGTAGAAGTTGGTCACCGAGCCCAGGGCGACCACCAGAATGTCGTAGGGCAAGACGATACAGCAGAGTTGGACCTGGCGGGCCTGCAGGTCTATCCTTTCCACCCGGGCACGCAGGAAGCGGACCCGACTGCGCCGCAGCAGCCGCCGGATCGGGGTCATAATGAGGCCGGGGTGGATGACCCCGCTGGCTGCCTCGTGCAACAGCGGCGTGAAGAGGTGGAAGTGGTTCTGGTCTACCAGCGTAATCTCCACCGACCCGTCCTTCGGCAACAGGCGGTCCAGGTGGAGCGCGGTGTAGAGGCC
>JADBJJ010000026.1 GCA_014874475.1 Chloroflexota bacterium | reverse complement strand
GGT
Source organism: Chloroflexota bacterium (assembly GCA_014874475.1). Taxonomy (GTDB): domain Bacteria; phylum Chloroflexota; class Anaerolineae; order B4-G1; family DUEL01; genus SpSt-77. The sequence goes on along the minus strand of JADBJJ010000026.1, from coordinate 288,016 downwards.
AAGCGCCAGATTGCTGTTTGCCACTGCTGCTTATGTTTGTTTCACGCATTGGACTCTCCAAGAGCGGGCTAACGGCTTGCGCTTGAGCGGCGGCGCTTTCAGCGCCGTCCGCTCCAAGCGCAGGTTGGGCACGGTTGGCCATCTATTGCTTGATCACCTTGCCCGCGCTGCCGCTCAACGATTGTTCAAGACCAGCGGCAGGAATGCATCATGCAATGGGGGTTGATGGGTGACCGAGAGGGCGATCGGCTGGCTAGCATACACCGCCGCTGCCCCTGCAAAGCGATCCGTCAGCTCTTGAAGGATCTGCCGGGCATCTACGAGCCAGGTGGAGCCACTTGGTAGCGCCCGATAGGTGCGCGAATCGACAACATGGCCATTCTCCAGAAAGATCACGCTCACCTGGGCCGAAGTACCACCAGTGTTCCGAATGGATAGTGTGGTGTTCCAGTTCGCGCCAGCTAGGTAGAAAACTCGAGGAACGAGGGTCTCGGCATAAGCATGGTATGTGGTGGTGCTGTAATCCCAGCGAATGTATCCCTTCTCGAAAGACTGGCACTGGCCATAGGTTCCGGAGCAGCTATGCTGAGCCTCAAGGGGAGAACCCGGTTCGCCATCCAACGCCTCCCACTGGTCACGGATGGCGCCGGTCAGTTGAAACGGGCCATAGGTAATGCCATTCTGATCCCGATACCCCATCGGGATCGGATCGCGACTGCGCCACCAATCGTGGGTGTGCCCCCACGGTCGGTTCCAGGGATCTTCGTACCACTCCCCCCACCAGCCGTAGGGGTCCACGACATCCCCATCTTCACCCCCATAGCGTACCTCAAAGTGCAGGTGTGCTGCGCCGGTGCCCGTGTTGCTGCTCAATGCAATCTGCTGCCCTCGCTCAACTTGAGTGCCATCAGCAATCCGAGAACCGGGATCTACATGACCATATTTACTCCAGTAGCCACCGCCGTGATCAATTACAACAGCGGAACCCAGAATCGTGCGGCGATAGGCAGTACCCGGCGCCGCGGCTGCGATCGGCGTGTTCAACGGAAAAGCGTAATCAATCGCCGGATGGCCGTCATAGTAGATGCGCCGCCCACCGCAGTTAGGTTCTGTATGGTAGCCGCAGACCCGAGTCCCACCAGACCAGTAACAATCCGCACATCCATGCTCTTGACGCCCTCTCTCCTTGGTGTAAATGGTCAAGACGCCATCAACGGTATAATTCGGATTGGAGTGGTCAAAGTACGAAGTGAGCCGGAAGCGTCTCGCACCTGGATAGGAGAAGCGCGGTTCCGTTTGAGCCAAAACGAAGGGGCCGGGGTCGGAAGGGATGATCAGGAGTAAGCTGATAAGCAACAAGACCACATTCAGGCGTTTCATTCGGAGCCTCCTCAGCGGATCACATCCACACGCCGCGGCATCATCGGGCTGTTGTGAGTCAACTGGAGCAAGCCGCTTCCATCGGCGTTGATGATCCAGGCATTGGGCTGACCATCCAGGTTGGCCATAAACACCACCGCTGAACCATCGGGTGTCCAAACCGGTGACCAAGCCCCTTGTCCCTTCAGTGAGGTCAACGGACGCCACTTCATTGAAGGGACCTCCACTATCCACAGATTGCTGACCAGTTTGCTCAAATCGAAATCGGCCGATCGGTCCTCCATATTCTCCCGCCGCACCACCAGGATTTGATCCCCCTGAGGCGACCAGGTGGGGAAACTGTCAAACACCCCCTCCGGGCTGAGGGGCCATTGCTTACCAGTCTGAACGTCCATTACCCATAGTGGACCAAAACTGTTAAACTGAATGACCGTCTGATCCCAGATGTAGGCGATGAATCGTCCATTCGGTGACCAGCTAATGAATTCTGGCCTGTCACCCGGCTTAGGCGAAGGTGCGGACACTTCGTGGGAGAGGCGGCCAGTCGTATCCCTAAAGATCAACCGGTCGCCCTGGATAACGGTATAGGCAATCGTGTTGCCATCCGGGGAGACGGCGGCATCGGTCACCGTCTCGCCTTCCGGCGTAATCCGCTGCGACTCCCCCGTCTCAATGTCCAGGATCTCCAGCCAGTCGCTCATCAGTAGCACCCGACGCGAATCCGGGAACCACCCTCGAAACCAGGTCTCTTTGAACCGACAACCGTTGGTCTTATCCAAATGACAAATGCCGATTTGGAATCCTGTGCCGTGGACGAGATCCACGATAAAGACATCGAAAATCACCCCTTCCGTGGCGCAGATGCTGACTGCGACGTAGCGGCCATCTGGAGAAGCCTCCAAAGCGCACAATTCTCCTTGGCCCTTAAATGTCTCTCGAGGGAGGGTGATGAGCCGATACGTGTTACCCGTGGCAGTTTTAATCAAGGGATCAACCGCCACGGAAGGGATAGGTTTAGGGGGCACAGGCACCTGTGTGGGCGTGGGAAGAGGGGAATGTATTATTGCCAAAGGTGTGGGAGAAGTTATGGGAGATTGTCCAACCATTGACGGAGTGGCAACGCGGAGTAAGAGAGCAAGTCCTACGGTTAAGACAATCAAGGCGAGTAAACCCAGCAAACCCCCTACAATTTTCAGGTAACGGTTCATCTTAATACCTCCTCATTGCGATCAGGAACGTGCCCAACATGGGTTTAGGTTGACCGTTGCAGTGTAACGGTTTATATCTGGCAACCGACTGCCTAAACAGCAGTTTTCTTGCAGTTGCCAAAAATGATGCTATAATTATGTCGCTGTCCACCTAAATAGCAAAGATTTGACAATATCACCACCCCCTTCCATAAGGAGTCAAACCGATGGCCAAAAAACTTCTGGATCAACTCCGCCAAGTCCTCAGACTCAAACACTACTCCTACCGCACCGAACAGGCCTACGTGGACTGGGTGCGCCGCTTCATCCTCTTCCACAACAAACGCCATCCCGCCGATATGGGTGCCCCAGAAATCCAGGCCTTCTTGGCCCACCTCGCTATGGAAGGAAATGTCGCCGCCTCCACCCAGAACCAGGCCCTCAGCGCAATCCTCTTCCTCTACCGCCAAGTCCTCCACAAAGAGATTGACCCCGTCCTCCTCCCCTCGGCCAAACGACCCAAACGCCTCCCCACCGTCCTCACCCGCGAAGAGGTCCGGCAACTCCTGAACTGCCTGGACGGCACCCACAAATTGATGGCCCAACTCCTCTACGGCAGCGGCCTGCGCCTCATGGAATGCGTCCGCCTGCGCATCCAGGATATTGACTTCGAGTACCACACCATCACCGTCCGAGACGGCAAGGGCGAAAAGGACCGCATCGTCCCCCTACCCGAAACCGTCATCCCCGAACTGCGCCGCCAGATAGAGCGAGTGCGCCTGCTCCACGAGGAAGATCTGGCTGCCGGCTACGGAGAAGTCTATCTGCCCAATGCCCTGGAAAAAAAGTACCCTAACGCCGCCCGAGAGCTCATCTGGCAGTACCTCTTCCCCGCCTCCAAACGCTCCCTTGACCCCCGCACTGGAAAAGAGCGCCGCCACCATACCGACCCCTCCGGCCTGCAACGGGCCGTCAAGCAGGCCGCCCAGAAGGCGGACCTCCAGAAGCGCGTAACCCCTCACACCCTCCGCCACTCCTTCGCCACCCACCTCCTTCAGGCCGGCTACGACATCCGTACCGTCCAAGAACTCCTGGGCCATAAGGACGTGCGGACAACGATGATCTATACCCACGTCATCCAGCGCGGCGGTCTGGCTGTACGCTCCCCGCTGGACCTCTGAGAGGCCACTCAGTCTTACCAGGTCTTACCACAAGCCCCTTCACCAATACAACCCAAATGGGATCCCTTTGGTGGGAAGTAGCCATTCGTTGCCGGGGGATGGGAGGAGGAAATCCAGATTTAACGGGAGGAAGGTGATGCTCCGGACCCCGAGCCGGTGCCCGAATTCCCCGGATCGGTAGGACATAAAAAAGCAACTCCCACTGGGACCGGACGGGAACCACCCTCTAAACCACGATGGGCGATCTCAGCCCTGTCCCAACCGGTGTAGAAACCGACCCCTCCAGTCGGTGCCCTTCTCACCGGAGGCGTTTTCAATTGGAAACATCCATTCTGCTTTAGAGTATACGTCCAAAAAAGCGGCTTGTCAAGCGGCTTCCAACCACCTCAGCTCAACAATCGAACCCCAAGAGCGCACTTACGGCGATTCCGTCACCCGCCCCGGTGAGGGAGACCAACTGACGTAAAAGTCGCGCGAACAATCGTTGCGGTCGCTGCTGGGCGGGTAGCGCTTCAGCGAAGCCGACCAGGGGAAGGTGTCCCCCGCGTCCATCGGAAAGGGCACCACGCCCGCACGCGGCCCCCCGCCCCATGCGACGCTATCCGCCAACGCCCCGTCGGGCTTCAGCAGGAGAACCTCATCCTGCGCGTTCCCCAGCGCCAGCCCAAAGCCCGCCCAGGACCCCGCCGGAATCAGGTCCGGCACCAATGGGTCGCAATCCGCCCACTCGTAGGCCGGATTGAAACCGTAGACGGGGGCAAAGTTCGTCGCGCAGGCCGCCACGACAATGACCTGCCGAGAGAGGAGTTGCGCCCCCGCCGGGAACGCGTACCGCCCGTCCCCATACTCTCCAACGTTGATCGCGTCCCCAACCGTCCAGCCCCCAATCCCCACCGCAGGGCCGGGGTTGTAGATTTCCACCCACTCCTTCCCGGCATCGTCCCCGGACGGGTTGATGAAGACTTCGGTGACCAGCGGATAGTCGGCCGGAGGGACATAGTCCCGAAACACCACCGGCAGGTAGACCCGAAAGACCAGCGGCGCGTGCGCCCGCGCCCAGTCGTGTTCAAAGACGGTCATCAGAAAATTGTACACCCCATCCGAAGCCAACTGCAGGGCCACCTCGCGGTTGATTTTGTTGGACGTCTCGGTCCCGTTAATGCTGCCGATGTGCACCCACGGCTCGCCCCCTACCCGCACGAAGAAGGCCTTGGCGTGAATGCCCAGGCCGGTGACGTTGCCCAGCCGACAGGAGAGGTCCAGCCCCTCGGTGCGGGCGACGGCGTTCAGGTAGAGACAGGCAGCAAAGTTCTCGCCGGCATCGTAGTACTCGTCCAGCAACAGACGCACCGATGCCCCCCGACGCGCGGCGTCTAACAGGGCGCGGACGCGAGGGTTGGCGCCCGCGTCTCCCGCCCCATGCGTCCAGGTGACCAGTTCGTTCAGTTGCATGACGGCGACCGCATCGCCGTTGCCGACCCGCCCCAACAATCCCAGCAGGCCGTCGTTCGGGCGCAGGAGATGCTCCGGCCCGTGCAGGACGGTGAGAGTGGTCGCGGTGGTCGCCAGGACCTGGCTGAAGGGCGCGGTATAGGTGGTCCAGTCCGGCGGGGGCAAGGGGACATAGCCCGCTGGCGGAGCATAGGTCTCATCGTACGGCGCGATGTCCATGTGGACGGGGTCAGCGTCCCGCCGGAAGACCTCGGCCAGGCGGGCGACGACGCCGGGGCTGTCGGTCACCAGGACAAAGCCCCGATGGCCCATTGTCCCGTTGACGATGAGGTCGGAGGGCATGGAGCGTTCCGTAAAGTTGTCGCTGCTCACCAGCGCCAGGCGGTCGTCCACCAGGATGTATTTGGCGTGCTGGAAGCGGTAGCGGGCCGCCTCCTTGCCGATGAAGTAGACGGTGGACGTGGGCGGGGTGTGGAACTGCTGGGCGATCCACTTCTCGCCGGAGGAGAGGCCGCCGGTGGGCTGGCTCTCCAGGAGGACGGTCACCACCACCCCGGCCTGGATGCGCTCGCGGATGGCCTCGTAGAGGGGGATACTCTCCAGGGTATAGGCGGCGATCTTCAGAGAGTGCTGCGCTGCGCGGACAGTCTGGAGGGTGAGAGAGAGCGCCCCCTCGGGGGCGACGGCGACCGTCACCTGCGCCGACGCGGTGATCTCCGCGGGGAAGAATAGCGCCTCCAGGTCCCAGCCGGGGTAGCGAAGTTTGCGGCCGCTCAGCGGGTCGGCCGGGTCCTGAGCCCAGTCGGCGACGGTGTCGGTATCGGGGACGGGAAGGCCGGTGGCCGGGTCCAGTTTCCGATAGAGGACCTGACCGCCGCCATAGCCTGGGTACGGGTACGGGACGGCAGGGCCGCTCCAGCCCTGAGTAGCGGAGCCGGTGCCGTAGGCCAGCGCGTCCACCACCACCGTGCCGGTGACCAGGAAGGCCGCCTCGCCGCCGTCGGTGAAACCGGGCCAGGAGCCGGAGAGGAGAGGGACGGGGCGCTCGCTGGCGGTGTCGGCCCAATCCGCATCAAAGCCCCAGACGGGATAGAAGCCATCCCCGTTCTGGGCCAGCCAGAGGATCTGCCCCGGCGCAATCTGCGCCCCGGTCGGGAAACAGACGCGGGATGTGGAGGAGGGCGCGTCGTCCAGGCACCAGCCGACGAGGGGGACGGTGTAGGGGGCGAGGTTGATCAGGGCGGCGGCTTCGCCGCTTCCTTCATAGTTGACCGGCGCCAGGGCATAGAGGCGGACGGCAGGGAGGACCAGGGCGCTCCAGGCAGCGGTTGCGGCCCCTCCGCCCGATTCGGTCGCGGTGGCGGTGAAGGTCGGTGCGCCGGAGAGGGCCATCCCGGCCCTCAGGGTAGTGGTGATGCGGACGGACGTGCCGGGCGGGAGGTCGCCCACGTCCCAGCGGAGGAGGTCCGGGGCGGGCTGGCTGAAGGGGAAGGGCGCAGTATGGGTGACGAAGGACACCGCCGCCGGGAGCGCGTCGGTGAGGACGACGGAGGGGGCGGTCAGGTTGCCGGTGTTGCCCAGGGTCAGAACGGCGGTGAAGAGAGCGCCGGCCAGGACGACCGGCGGGCCGGTGCGGGTCAGCGTCAGGGTCGGCGCGGGGGGCTGAATCAGAGTGATGGCCTGGGCGAGGTTGTTGGTCGTCGTTACCTCGGGGGTGGCAGTGGTGGCTTCGGCGGTGTTGGTGATGGCCGCCATCGGGGGCGTATCGGTGACCTGCGCGGTGACGGTGATGAGGGTGGAGGTCGCGGCGGGGGGCAGGTCGCCCACGTTCCAGACCAGCGTGGCGGAGTCGGGCTGGGAGAAAGTGTAGGGGGAGGTCTGGGTCAGGAAGGCCAGTTCCGCCGGGAGAGTGTCGGTGATGCGGACAGCGGTGGCGGTGAGATTGCCGGAGTTGCGCAGAGCAAGGGTGTATGTAACCCAGCTCCCCGGGTCGGCTGTTGCGGGCCCCGCCTTACTAAGAGTCAAGTCTGCCAGCGGAGACGCAACGGAGTTGCGGGCCTTCGGCGTCCCGTTAATGGGATTCCCATTGGCATCCCGGCCGTTGCGGATGATGCCGTTGTTGGAGGCCCAGTTGGCGTCGGCGTCGGGCGCGGCGGGGTCTATACGCTCCATTGTGGTGTACGTAATTGGCCCGCTGGAGGCCGTGCCCGCAGGCCAGCCGCCGCCATCGCCGTTGGCGGTGTCTATGACGTTGCCCAGATGGTCGGTCAGGGTCAACACTTCACCGCTGTTACTCAGACCGGTGCCGAAACTGCCCACCCAGTCGGCAGGGATGTCGGAGACGGCCTGGTCGGTTCCCCGCTCAATCAGATAGTAGCCCAGGGCCGGGATGGTACCGCTGAGGGTAATGCTGGGGCTGCCGTCAGAGGAGAACAGCCGCCAGCCGGTCAGGGCAATCGGCTGGTCGGTGGTGTTGTAGAGTTCAATCCACTCGTGGGCAGAGTTGGCAATGGTGCCCCCCCACGCCACCTCGTTGATGACGACGGCGCCGGCGACGGAGGACTGGGCGGGCTGGGCGCCGGTCGCCTCAGCGTAAACATCGGGGCTCAGGCGCAAAGGGCGTTGGAAGCGCCCTTCATCGGCCCGGCTGCGGGCAGGACTAAAGGCGAGAATAACCAGAGCCAGAAGGCCCAGACTCAGGCAGAGAGTGAAGGAGACCCGGCGGAATGGCGACATTTCCCCTCCAAGCATGCAGGGCAACGCCTGCAATGTTGCCTTATATACGAAGAATGTGGTATAATTCCAGCAACTCTGAGGATGAGCATATTCTATGCCGGACAGACCTGATGTCAAGCCCGCGTCCTTCTGGGGGAAGCCGAGCCTGAAAGAAGAAAGGGGCCTTCTGGCCTGCGGGTACCGGCGGATCGCCGGGCTGGATGAGGTCGGGCGGGGCGCGTGGGCTGGCCCAGTCTACGCGGCGGCAGTCGTCCTGCCTCTGGAGCGCTCGGACCTGCTCCACCTGTTAGCCGCTGTGCGGGATTCCAAGCAACTCCCCCCCCGTCAGCGGGAAACGCTGTCCCAGGTGGTCCGGGAGGTCGCACTGGCGGTGGGCGTTGGCTGGGCGGAAGTAGAGGAGATAGATGACATGGGCATCCTTCCGGCCACCCGACTGGCGATGGCCCGCGCCGTTCATCAACTATTGGGGCCAGTGGACGCTTTGCTCATTGACTATGTATCTCTGCCCGACGTTTCGCTTCCGCAACGGTCACTCCCCAGGGCCGATGCCCGCTGTCTCTCCGTGGCCGCAGCCAGTATCATCGCCAAAGTGGAGCGGGACCGGCGGATGGTGGAAATGGACCAGGAGTACCCCGGTTACGGTTTCGCCAGTCACAAAGGCTACGGTACTCCCCAGCATCGCCAGGCACTGCAGCGACTGGGGCCTTCCCCTCTCCACCGACAGACCTGGAGGCCGATCGCTTGCAGGGAGGCGCGCAACAAAACGGAGGACGTCGGAGCCTGACCGCCCCTCCGTCCAAAGATAAATACGTTCTGTTCTATCCGTTCATAAAGGAGGCGTAAGATGTCCGTCGTCCAGGCATTTCTCAGCCTGTCTACCGCGTTCGGCCTTTCCGCCTCCGCCGGGCTCAACGCCTACATCCCCCTGCTGACCATTGCGCTGGTGGACCGCCTGACGAATGGGCTGATAGACCTGCAGGGGCCGTGGGCATGGCTAAGCAGTTGGTGGACCATCGGCGTCCTGGTCGTCCTGCTGGTGGTGGAGATTTTGGCGGATAAAATCCCCGCCGTGGACAGCATCAACGACGTCATCCAGACGCTGGTACGCCCGACTGCCGGCGCCATCCTCTTTGCGGCCAGCACCCACACCATCAACCTTCACCCCGTTGTAGCGGCCATCTGCGGAGTGATTGTCGCCGGCGGAGTCCATGCCGCCAAAGCCACCGGGCGCCCCCTCCTCTCCGTCACCACCGCTGGCACGGCCAACCCCATCGTCAGCACCATAGAAGACATCATCTCCACTATCACGTCCATCGTTGCGCTGGTGGCGCCCTATCTGGTTCTGGCGCTCATCATCGTCATCGTCTCCCTGGTAGTTTGGCGGGTCGTCCGCCGACAACAGGCCCGGAGGTGACCGTGACCGTCCTGAAAACAACGCTGGAAAACGGCTTGACCGTCCTCCTGAAAGAGGTCCACACGGCTCCCGTCGCCAGTTTCTGGATATGGTACCGCGTCGGCAGCGGGCGGGAGCATGTAGGCATCACGGGCATTTCCCACTGGGTGGAGCACATGCTCTTCAAGGGTACTCCCCGCTGGCCCAAAGGGACCGCCGATAAGGCTATCTCCCGCGAGGGTGGGATGTGGAACGGCGCCACCTGGTACGACTTCACCACCTACTTCGCCACCCTTCCGGCGGAGAAAATCGGGCTGGAACTAGAGATTGAGGCCGACCGGATGACGGGAGCACTCTTTGAGCCTCAGGAGGTAGAGGCGGAGCGGACCGTCATCATCAGCGAGCGGCAGGGGGCGGAGAACGACCCGCTCTTCCTGCTGGGCGAGGAGGTCATGGCCGCCGCCTTCCGCGTCCACCCGTACGGGCACGAGACTCTGGGGCATATGTGCGACCTCCAGAGGATGACGCGGGACGACCTTTACCATTTCTACCGGACCTATTACGTCCCCAACAACGCGCTGGCAGTGGCGGTGGGGGATTTTGAGACGGGGCGGATGCTGGATTTCATCCGTCATCACTTCGGGGACATTCCCTCCGGGAACCTGCCGGACGGGGACTCTCCGGTGGAACCGACCCAGCGCGGAGAGCGCCGGGTGGTGGTAGAGGGGGAGGGCCAGACCGCCTACTTCACCGTTGTCTTTCACACCCCGCCCCCGACCGATGAGGACTTCTATCCGCTGGTGGTGCTAGATACAGTCCTCAGCGGGGCCAGCGGGATGACCCTATTCGGCGGGGGGGGCACCAACAAGACCTCCCGCCTCTACCGCGCGCTGGTGGATACGGAACTGGCCACCGAAGTCTCCGGCAGCCTCATCCCCACGGTGGACCCCTTCGTGTACTCGCTGACGGCTACAGCACGGTCGGGCCACACTCCTGCGGAGGTGGAGGAGCGGTTGTGGGCCGAACTGGAGCGGATTGCCGCCGAGCCCATTCTGGAAGAGGAGTTGCGAAAAGCCATCCAGCAAGCACGGGCGCAATTCGCCTACTCCAGCGAGTCGGTCACCGGGCAGGCCTTCTGGCTGGGCTGGAGCGAGATTTTCGCCGACCACACCTGGTTTGAGGGATACCTGGACCGGCTGAGTGCGGTCACGCCGGAGGACGTCCTGCGGGTCGCCCAGGCCGTCCTGCGCCGCCCCAACGCTACAGTGGGGTGGTACGTGCCGCAGGGCCAGGCCTCCGAAAGTTCGTCGTGAACCACGAATCGCGGCGAACAGCATCCAGGTGGCTGCTGGGTCCGGAGGAAACCCCGATGCGCCTGCGCCTTACCCCGTCCTCCCGGGGCATTCCGGCCCTGATGGTCCTTCTGTTGGGCTGGCCCGCAATCCGGGCAGGCATCGGCCCGGCCCTCCCCTGCGGGGACGACCTCACCCTGCACCTTCTGCGCTGAAAGGAAAAAAGCGGCTGAGCCGTCGCACCAACACCTCTTCGGCAATCGCAGACATCGGTGGCAAAAATCCCGGCATCGGGTATAATATCCCTCGGTTACTGGGCTATCCGCCAGGGGCGGAGAAACTCTGCGGACCCGATCCCGCCATCCAGGCAGGAGGTGCTGATTGGGTAAATTTACATTCTCATCTAACCCCTCTCACCCCCGTTGGGGCGAATTCGCCATAGAGTCCACCATCCGGCTGCTGGCTTTCTCCAGCATCGGCTTCGTTATCCTCATATTTTTCTTTCTGATCCGGGAGGGTCTTCCCATCTTCTGGGAAGTCTCGCCGGACAATCTCTTCGGTACCCGCTGGTATCCTAATTTTGGTCTCTTCGGCACCGTGCCCCTGATCCTGGGCTCGCTTCTGGTCACGGTAACCGCCATCCTCATCGCTCTCCCCCTGGGCGTGGCGACGGCGGTCTTTGTGCGGGAAGTGGCCCCGAACTGGGCTCGGGAAATCCTCAAACCGATGATTGAAATCCTGGCCGGCATCCCCTCCGTAGTGCTGGGCTTCTTCGGGATGACCATTGTGGCGCCGCTGGTGCGAGAGGTGCTGGGTGCTCCCACTGGCCTGACCGCTTTCACCGGCGCCATCATCCTGGCTTATATGGCGCTGCCGACCATTATCAGCGTGGCCGAGGACGCGCTGGACGCGGTGCCCAAAAGTTACCGGGACGCCGGTCTGGCGATGGGTGCCACCCAGTGGCAGACCATCTGGCGGGTCGTCGTTCCGGCGGCCCGCTCCGGCATCGTCACAGCGGTGATGCTGGGGTTGGGCCGGGCCATCGGCGAGACGATGGCGGTGATGATGGTCACGGGCAACGCGGCTCGCATGCCGCTCACTCTGGACTCTCTATTCCGCCCCATCCGCACCATGACCGCCACCATCGCCGCTGAGATGGGTGAGGTAGCCCAGGGGAGCGTCCACTACCACGCCCTCTTCGGCATCGGCATCATCCTCTTCGTCATCACTTTCATTATCAACGCTACGGCAGCAGTGACCATCTTCAAGAAACCCCGCCGGGGAGGTCTGCGATGAGCAATCGGCATCGGATCCAGCGGCTGGGATTTATCCTTCTGGGCTTGATCTCCCTAATCGTGGTGATGCCGATTCTGTTCGTCATCGGGAACATCGTCGTCCAGGGAATCGGGGCCATTAACTGGGAATTTCTCACTGCGATGCCGCGCGGCGGGATGAAGGAAGGGGGTATCTTCCCGGCCATCGTCGGGACGTTGTTGCTGGTGTTGGGAACGGCAGTCGTCGCCATACCCGTCGGCATCGGCGGGGCTATCTACCTGGCAGAGTACGCCCGGGACACTCTGTGGACCCGTATCCTGCGCCTGGCCATCATCAACCTGGCGGGAGTCCCTTCCGTCGTCTACGGCCTCTTCGGCTTGGGGCTCTTCGTCCTGTTCCTGCAATTTGGCGTTTCAGTCCTGGCAGGCTCGCTGACCCTGGCCATTATGACGCTCCCCGTCATCATCAGCACAGCGGAGGAGGCATTGCGAGCCGTGCCAGGGGAGTTCCGGTTAGTGAGCGCCAGTCTGGGCGGGACCCGCTGGCAGGGTATCCGCTACATCGTCCTCCCACAGGCCCTGCCGGGTATCATCACCGGCATCATCCTGGGGCTCCTGCGGGCCGCCGGAGAGACGGCACCCATCCTCTTCACCGCCGCCGCCTTCTACCTGCCCCGCATCCCCCGCTCGCTGCTAGAGCCGACGATGGCGCTCCCGTATCATCTGTACGTCATCAGCACCCAGGTGCCGGGCATGCCCCCCCGGGTCCAGTACGGGACGGCGCTGGTCCTGCTGACCATCGTCCTGTCCATGAACGCCGTCGCCGCCATCATCCGCAGTTACTTCCGACGGCGTCGGGAATGGTAATTCACGCTTCACGTCCCACACTATGGAACCCAAAATCCGCTTCCAGAACGTGAGTTACTTCTACGGCGACCGTCCGGCCCTGCGGGGCGTGACATTGGACATCCCGCCTAACGCGATTACCGTCATCTTCGGACCGGCAGGGGGCGGCAAAACGACGCTCCTGCGCCTCATCAACCGGCTGAACGATGAAGTAGAGGGCACCCGGATGACCGGGCGCGTCTTGCTGGATGGGCAGGACATCTACACGCCTGGGGTGGACGTCCCCCTTTTGCGGCGGCGGGTGGGAATGGTTTTCGCGCTGCCGTTGCCCCTGCCGGGAACCGTGCGGGAGAACATCCTCTATGGCCCCAAACTGGCAGGGGTCCGGGACCAGGCTCGGTTGGATGAGATTCTGGAGCGGAGCCTGCGGCTGGCTGCGCTGTGGGACGAGGTGAAGGACCGGCTGGACGACCCCGCCAGCCGGCTTTCCGGTGGGCAGCAGCAGCGGCTCTGCATCGCCCGCAGCCTGGCCATGGAGCCGGAGGTGTTGCTGCTGGATGAGCCGACTTCCGGGCTGGACCCCATCTCCACTGGCAAAGTGGAGGAGGCATTGCAGGAGTTAAAGCATCAGTATACGATCGTCATTGTCCCCCACAGTGTGCAGCAGGCCGCCCGTGTGGCTGATTACGCTGCTTTCTTCCTGATGGGGGAACTGGTGGAATGCCAGCCCGGTCGGGACCTCTTCACCACTCCCCGCGACCGCCGCACCGAGGACTACATCACCGGCCGCTTCGGGTAATAGGGGGTGGGGGCGGGCAGCAAGACCATCCGCCTCCCAACCCTTTGCCTCTCCTGGGAGAAATGATGGAGACACCCTCAGAAGCCGATTGGCGGGCCGAGCGCGGCGTGCCCTCCCTGGCGTGGCGCGCGGGGCAAGAGCGGCGCTTCCAGATGGTCTGCCACCATGCGGACCCCACCGGGAAGCGCGTGCTGGATGTGGGCTGCGGGGTGGGGATGTATCTGGCGGCCTTCCGCCGCCACACTCCCCATGCCTTCGGTGTGGAGGTGGAGCGGGAATGGGCCTGTCAGGCTCAGGCCTGCGCCGCCGGAATGGTGCAGGCCGTGGGGGAAGCCCTCCCTTTTGCCGATCGCTCCTTTGACCTGACCTTCTCCCATGAAGTACTGGAACACGTCGCCGACGACCGGGCCACCCTGGCGGAGATGGTCCGGGTCACCCGGCCCGGCGGTCGGATTGTCCTCTTCGTCCCCAACCGGCTTTACCCGTTTGAGACCCACGGGGTCTTCTGGCGGGGTCGCTACCGCTTCGGCAACATCCCGCTGGTCAACTACTTGCCCGATCCGCTGAGGAACCGGTTGGTCCCGCATGTACGGGCGTACACGGCGGGCACGCTGCGGCGCTTATCGCGGGGCCTGCCCGTGCGAGTGGTGGTTCGGACGGTGATTTTCCCCGGCTACGACCGCCTGGCCCGCCGCTGGCCCGCCCTGGCCCGCCTGCTCCAGGCCATCACATACGCCCTGGAGCGGACCCCGCTCCGCGCTTTCGGCCTTTCCCACTTCTGGGTACTGGAGCGGGAGTCGGAGTTCACTCCAGAATCTCCACACCCGTAACTGCCTCCCATAGGCAGCATAGACGCCCATTTCCGCTGCCGCTTCGTGTACGGGTCCTCATCAGCGTCCTCCGCCCTCTCTGCGGTCAACCGCAAAACTTTGGTCATCTGTGGCGGACGTGGTATAATAGTTTCACCATGCCCATGTCCCATCAAGGGCCTATTCACGTGGTCATTAACGCTCACCTGCTTTCCGGGGACCCGTCCTATCGGAGCGCAGGCGTCCATCAATACATTTACCACCTGCTGACCCATTTGCCTCAGGCCGGGTGTCGGGTGACAGCGTTCGTGGGCCCGCGCGGCGCAGGAGCTCAGCCCGTGGCGCAGGCGGAGAGTCCACGCTACCGGACCACTCGCTGGCCCACCCACCGGCCCTTCGCGCGGGTCCTCTGGGAGCAACTGGCCCAGGGGCGCGCACTGCGGGCGGTCGGCGCCGACCTGGCCCATGGGCCCGTCTTCGTCGGACCGCTGATGGCCCCCTGCCCCGTGGTCGTCACCGTCCACGACCTGAGCTTCCTGCGCTACCCCCGCCTCTTTCGACCTGCCAACCGGCTCTACCTGCGCCTCTTTACCCGCCTCTCCGTCCAGCGGGCCCGCCGGGTCATCGCCGTCTCCACCTATACCGCCGAGGAGACGGTCCGCCTGCTGGGTGTCGCGCGGGAGAAAATCCGCGTCGTCTACCACGGGGTGGACCCCGTTTTCCGGCCTTTGCCGCCAGAAGAGGTGGCTGCGTTCCGAGCCCGACGGGGCCTGCCGGACCGCTTCGTCCTCTTCGTGGGGACCCTGGAGCCGCGCAAGAACCTGGTCCGGCTGATAGAGGCGTTCGCCCGCTCCTGCGCCGATTCTGGAACCGTCCTGGTGCTGGCGGGCGCCCGGGGCTGGTACGACGAGGAGATTTTCGCTGCCGTGGAGCGGTTGGGGCTCTCCTCTCAGGTCCACTTCCCCGGCTACATCCCCAACGACGAACTCCCCCTCTGGTACAACGCCGCCGAGTTCTTCGCCTACCCTTCCCTCTACGAGGGCTTCGGCCTGCCCGTCCTGGAGGCCCAGGCCTGCGGCACGCCGGTGCTGACCTCCTCCGTCTCCGCCCTGCCGGAGGCCGCCGGAGACGGGGCGCTGATGGTGAACCCGTACCACGTAGAGGCCATCGCCGACGGCCTCCACCGCCTGCTGACTGATGAGACGATTCGGGAAACATTGCGGCGGCGGGGTCTGGAACACGCCGCCCGGTTCTCCTGGCCCCGCACCGCCGCCGATACCGTAACCGTTTACCAAGAGACTGTTTCCAGAGGGATAAAATGAGCCAGAACGGTCGTGTGCCCGGGTGGGTGATCCTGCTGGACATCGCCACCATCATCGTTGCCTTTCTGGGGGGCTACTGGGTGCGCTATGACCTGCGCTGGTTTCTGGACGTCGCCTACGATGCACCTCTTTCCGCCTATCTCCCCTTCCTGATCCTCTACGTCGTCCTGACGCCGGTCTTCTTTGTGGTGGACGGGGTGTACCGGACCTGGCCGCGCTCCTGGATGGACCAGGTCTACCGCATCACCAACGCCACCGCGAAGGTAACGGTGCTGATGCTGGCGATTACCTTCATCTTCCGGCCCCGCTACTACTCCCGCGCCATGCTCATAGAGGTTGGCCTCTTGACCATCGGGTTGCTGGCGCTGGTGCGCGGTGTGGAGGGGGGCTTGATTGCCTATCTGCGGGCAAAGGGGGTCGGTATTAAACGGGTCGTCATCGTCGGCGCCGGGGAGGTGGGGCGGACGGTCATGCGCACCATTGTCGCCCGCCCCGACCTGGGCTACCGCATCATCGGGTTTGTGGACGATAACCCCAGCAAAGGGTACACCGACATCGGGCGCTTCCGGGCCCTGGGTCCGCTGGATAATCTCCCCGCCATCCTGGACGAAGAGCGGCCCAGTGAGGTCATCATCACTTTGCCCTGGATGTACCACCGCAAAATCATGGGCATCGTGCGGGAATGCGAGCGGCGCCGGGTGCGCGCCCGCATCGTCCCCGACCTGTTCCAGATGAGCCTGACTCAGGTGAACGTGGAAGACCTGGGCGGGGTACCGCTCATCGGCGTGCGGACTGTTTCCATCAGCAGAGGAGCCTTGCTGGTCAAACGGCTGATAGACGTCACAGTCGCCGCCGTGGGGCTGCTGCTCTGCGCTCCGCTATTCGGGCTGATCGCGCTGGCCATCCGGCTGGATAGCCCTGGCCCCATCATTTTCCGCCAGACGCGGGTCGGTCTGCGGGGGCGCCATTTTGAGATGTACAAATTCCGCTCTATGCACGTGGGGGCGGAAGAGCAGCAGGATATGCTGGCGGACCTGAACGAAGCCAACGGTCCCATTTTTAAGATTCGGGACGACCCCCGGCTGACTCGGGTGGGGCGAATTCTGCGCCGGCTCAGCCTGGACGAGTTGCCGCAACTGGTGAACGTCCTGCGCGGGGAGATGAGCCTGGTGGGCCCCCGACCGCCCATCCCCGCAGAGGTGGAGAAGTATCAGGAGTGGCACAAGAAGCGGTTGGAAGCGCCGCCGGGGATGACGGGCCTCTGGCAGGTCAGCGGCCGCAGCCGCCTTTCGTTTGATGAGATGGTGCTCCTGGACATCTACTACATTGAGAACTGGTCCCTCTGGATGGACTTTAAAATCCTGATGCGCACCATCCCGAAAGTGTTGCTGGGAGAAGGGGCGTACTGAGAGATCGCAAGTCGCAGGGAGCAGAGAATGCCGCCCCCCAGTGGTCCTCCAACGACCTCCACTTTCCGCCACCGGTTACCGGCTATCGGCTACCTGCTGCCGGCCATCTGTTACCTACTGTTCCTGGCCCTGGGTGCCCACCAGTTATCCCTGCCCGGGCTGCACTACGACGAGGCGAAGGAAGCGGGCCTGAATGCTATGCAGTTGCTGACCGGTCAGCCCGTGACAGCGTTCCGGGATGCAACGGTCGCTCTGGGCCCCTGGCGGCTCCCCCTGATGGTGCAGGATTACATCGGCGCGCTGAACGTCTACCTGGCAGTGCCGTTCCTGGCGCTGGGCGGGGTGAACGTTGTTGCGCTGCGCTGGCTGCCGCTCCTCACCGGCGGGCTGACGCTGCTGCTGGTCTGGCGGGTGGCCCACATGCTGGGCGGCCCGCTGGCGGCCACCCTCGCGGCCCTTCTGCTGGCCGTCAACCCGACCTTCGTTTTCTGGAGCCGGCAAGGCATCTTCGTCACCAACCTGACCGGGTTGTTTTTTATGGCGAGCCTGCTGACCGGCCTGCGCGCATGGCGAAGACGCCGTCCCGCCGACCTCTACCTGACCGCCCTTTTCTGGGGCCTGGGCATCTACGCCAAACTGCTCTTCCTATGGGCCATCGGGGCGATGGTCGCGGTGGCGGGGGGCGTCTGGCTCTGGAAATTCCTGCGCCCCCGGATTCCAGGCAGGGCTGGACCGGAACGAAACTCCCCTGCGCTCCTTGTCTCACTGCGAACCATACTCTGTTTCCTGCTCCCCCTGATCCCCCTTTTCATCTTCAACCTGCAGACCAGCGGCACGCTGGATTCGGTCCTGGGCAACCTGGGGCAATCGTACTACGGAGTGGACAACCGGGCCTACCTTCCCAACCTGACCGTCCGACTGGGCCAGTTGCGGCCTCTGTTGCGGGGGGACCACTTCTGGTATCTGGGAGGCTCCTTCGCCAATCCGTGGGCACCGTACCTGGCCGCCGGAACCATCTTGTTGGGGGTCGGGTTGGGCTTCCAGAGCCGCCGGTGGGCCCACCTGTTGCCGGTCGCTCTGCTGGCGCTGATTATCGCCCAAAGCGCGTTCACCGTGAGCGACCTCTTCATCACCCACTACGCGCTGGCGGTACCGCTGATTCCCCTGACGGCGGGATTGGCGGCGGGCGCGGCCTGCCGCCTCGGGGCGGGACGGGCCCGGAGAGGGCTTGTGGTGGTTTCCGTCCTGATGGCCCTCCTCTGGGCCGGGGGCGACCTCTGGACCACCGTCCGTTATCACCGGGCGCTGGCCCGGACGGGAGGACACTCCGCCCATTCCAGTGCCATATACGACCTGGCTGTATATCTGAGGGAAAACGCCGCCGGACCCGTTGTCGCGCTGGATTGGGGGATAGACGCGCCGGTGCGCTTTCTCACCGCTGGACGGGTGGCTCCGGTAGAGATATTTGGTTACGAACAACTGCACGAACCGGATGCGGACTTTGGGGCGCGCGTCCAGCCTTTTCTGGAAAACCCGGCCACCCTGTATGTGGCCCATACCCCGGAGGATACCGTCTTTCGGGGACGGGTGGAAACGCTGGGAATGCTGGCGGCGGAAAGGGGGATGCCACTTCAAGAGGTGGGTCGCGTGGCCGAACGGAGCCTTCGGCCGCTGTTTCTCATCTACAAGGTGATGGAGCCTGTCCTCTCACCAATACCAGGGGAGCCCTGCGACGAATACTGCCAGTGGAAACATCATCAGAACGCCGGGGGGCCATAATATGATAGACATCTACGAATTCGGGGGGGACGGCCCCGTCCTGCACATCGCCCATGCCAACGGCTTTCCGCCGGGCACCTACCGCCCACTGGCGGCAACCCTCACCGACCGCCACCGGGTCATCGGCCTGCCGGCGCGCCCGCTCTGGCCCGGCAGCCGTCCCGAGGAGGTCACTAGCTGGCACAATCTGGCCGACGACCTGGTCCGGGGGCTGGACGGGCTGGGTCTGCGGGGGATCATCGGCGTCGGCCACTCCATGGGAGGCGTGATGACCCTCTGGGCAGCCGTCGCCCGGCCTGACCTCTTCCGCGCCGTTGTGCTGGTAGACCCGGTCATCCTGCCGCCCCACTGGCTCCTCATCATCCGGGTCCTGCGGTGGTTCGGTCAGACCCCTCGCGCTTCGCTGATTCGGGGGACCCTCCACCGTCGGCGGACCTGGCCGGACCGGCAGGCCTGCTATGAGTATTTCCGGAGTAAGCCCTTCTTTGCCCGATGGCCGGAGGAGAGCCTCTGGGCCTACGTAGAGGCTGGCACCCGAGAGCGGCCCGACGGCGGGGTGGAACTGGTCTATCCGCCGGAATGGGAGGCGCGCCTGTTCTACCTCGTCCCGACGGATACCTGGCGAGCCATCCCCCACCTGCGCGTTCCTGCCCTGGTCATCCGGGGGGAGCAATCGGGGACCTTTTTCCCGCAGGCACAGCGACGGATGGAGCGGGTGCTCCCCCAGGCGCGCTTTGTCGTCATCCCGGATGCCGGGCATATGGTGCCGATGGAGCGCCCGGCAGAGGTGGGGACGGCCATCCGGGAGTTCCTGGGGATGTGAACAGGCCAGGCACTTAAGCAGTGCCCGGCCCGTTCAGAGAGACCCCTTCAGCGCCCTGCCTTCACTCGCGTCAGGGCCAGGACCGATAGGAAGAAGAGCGCTGCATAGACGGCGAAGATGACCAGATACCCCAACCCTGGCTGGAGGGCATTGAAATAGTCCGCCATTGGCCCTCCGATGCCTGCGCCGACAATCCCCGCCCCGGCTCCCGCCAGGTTGGAGATGCCCAGGTACCGCCCCGCCTCCGCCGAAGGCGCCAGGTCCGTCCCCAGTGCCCAGTTGGAGGCGTAGAAAATCCCCGTCCCCAGGCCGATAATGCAACCGCTGACCAGCACCAGCGGGATGTTGTTGGAGAAGAGAAGCAGGATAGTTCCCGCCCCGGCGACCAGCCCCGCCAGCACCACCAGCCGCTTCCGCCCCACCCGGTCCGCCAGATAGCCGCCACCCAGCGCGGCA
Organism: Chloroflexota bacterium; assembly: GCA_014874475.1. GTDB lineage: Bacteria > Chloroflexota > Anaerolineae > B4-G1 > DUEL01 > SpSt-77. The sequence continues at coordinate 267,878 of JADBJJ010000026.1, read as the reverse complement.
GGGAGCAGGAAGACCGCCACGACGGCCAGGAGGATGGTCGTCATCGTCGCCGCATTGGGGATATGGAGGACGTCCCGCAGGAAGTACTGGGCGAAACCCTGCACGGAGCCGACGGCCGCCAGGAACATCAGCCGGTTGACCACCCACCAGATGAAAGAGGTCTGGCGGGGGGCTTCCCGCCCGATGCCGACCCACGCGCCGAAGTAGACGCCCAGGAATATGGAGCCAGCCATCGCGATCAGGCCGACCAGGACGCCCACGGTCACGCGCGTGCCCAGCGCGGCCGTAGCCGTCGCCCCTCCGGCCGCGTTCACCAGCCAGAGAGCGGCGCGGGTGGTCAGGACGAAGATGGCCGTCAGCGCGACCAGCCGCCAGACCCGCTCGCCCATCGGTTCGGTCGGCTTCTCCCGCAGCGGCTCCTCCCGCACGCCCAGCACCGTCGCCAGCATCGTTACCACCAGCGCCAGCCCCACAAAGCCCACCACCAGCCAGACCAAGCCCCGGTCCACCAGTGGCCCGACGACGATCACCAGGAAGACAGGCAGGAGTTCCATCACCGCCTTGACGCCGGAGGAGCGGCCCCGCTGGTCCTCCGGCACCCGGTCGGGGATGAGGCCCTGGAGGGCGCCGTGGGCGATGTTGGAGGAAGTCTGCAGGAGGACAATGCCCACAATCAGGACGAAGAGGGCGGTGGTGATGCCCAGGGTGGGGACGAAGAAACCGTCCAGTGCCGAACCGATGAGGAGGGGCGACGCGCCCACGAGGGCCAGGAAGACCAGGTCCAGCATCGTCCCGGCGAAGATGTAGGGGCGACGGCGGCCCCAACGGAGAGTGGAGCGGTCGCTGAACATCCCGGCCATCGGCTGGACCAGCATGGCCACTGCCAGGCCGATGACCCGCACCAGTCCCAGGTAGGTGTTCTTCTGCTCCGGCGGCACGAAGAGAGCCACCAGATAGGGCAGAAGGACCGGCGTGATGGTCCCCGAAGCGACGTTCAGCCCCAGCCAGTAGATATTGATGAGGATATGATCGCTCCAGCGAAGTTGGCGGTTCATGATACCTCCCGAAGGGTCAGGTGAAAAAGAGAACGTATCAGGCCCTTCTGAAGTGCCCGGCGCGTTTTACCCACTTTCCTCCCGGGTATCCGGCGCCTCATTCTCCCAGCGTTGCTCCTCTATAATCTGGCGAATCTCCTGCTCCATCTCCTGGCCCAGGGCCAGTGCGTCCAGCAATTCCCCTTCAGCCTCCCAGTCCCCTTCGGGGCGGGTCTCCCAGGCGCCGCGCAGCGCCTCGTTCATCCGCTCCAGGCTCTGCAGGAGACCAGCGAGGATATCATTGGCGGTCATCTCGCGGCGGGTCCATTTCACCCGGGGGCCACCAAAGAATCCCAGTGACTCCAGGCTCCGCTCTATTTCGGCGACCTCTTCAGGTTCACCCGGCAGGGAGTCGTCAAACTCCTCTATCTCAAAGCGATCGTCCGCTTCCAGTTGAGCCTGGAATTCCTCCAGTTCCAGGTCCAGCGCCAGCCCCTCTGCCTGAAGCATCAGCCAGAGTTTCTTAACGGGAACGTAGAATTCGGGATCAGTTTCCAGAATCTCTATCACCCTCTGCTCGGTTGGTTTGTCCATAACCCTCCTCAGGATGCGGATGAACGCAAACGCTCATCCTTTCTCCGGCCCTCCTCCGGTCCGGCGAAGCCCCATTCGCCCACGCGCGGCGAGTTGACCAGGGGAAAGGATTTTCCCATCCCGTTCGGGGCACGATATGAGGCTCTCTTTGTTATCTTTGGATGACCCCCTATGGGGGGAAGTCAGGTGGCCGCACTTGGAAATTATACACCGGTTGGGCGGAGTGCCAAATCAATCCCCCTGGCAAGAATCCGGGATGCTGGTCAAATCCCCATTTGCGGGTATAATCTATAGATGCCAGGCGCTCCATCCGTGCCTGGCACTATAGTCGGAGTTCCGGAGCAGAGAAATATGCTGGGAATCGTCATTCTGGCCGCTGGGCAGGGGACGCGGATGCGGTCAGAGGTCCCCAAAGTCCTCCATCCCCTCTGCGGGCGCCCGATGGTCTTCTACGCCCTGGATGCGGTGAGTGGCCTCTCCGACCTCCCCCCGGTGCTGGTCGTGGGACACGGGGCGGAAGAGGTGCGCCGGGCCGTGGGAGAGGCCGTTACCTACGTGGAACAACGGGAGCAACGGGGCACCGGGCACGCCGTCCTGCAGGCCCGCCCGGTGCTGGAGGGACGGGTGGATGAAGTGCTCATCCTTTATGCCGATATGCCCCTCCTGACCGGAGAGACCCTTCGCCGGGTGGTGGACGCGCGCCGTTCGGCCCGGGCCATCCTTGCCATTCTGACGGTAGTTGCAGAGGACCCCCGGGGCTTCGGGCGGGTGGTGCGCCGGGACGACGGGGGCGTAGCGCGCATCGTGGAGGATGCCGACGCCACGGACGCGGAGCGGGCCATCCGGGAACTGAACGCCGGGGTGTACGCCTGCGACGCGACCTGGCTCTGGGCCCATCTTCCGGACCTCCCTCTGAGCCGCAAAGGGGAATACTACCTGACCGACCTGGTGGAGATGGCCGCCGGGGAGGGCCAGCGGGTGATTGCCGTGACCGCCGATGACCCCACCGAGGCGCTGGGCATCAACACCCGCGTCCATCTGGCCGAGGCGGAAGCCCTCCTGCGCCGCCGTATCAACCATCGCTGGATGGAAGCCGGGGTGACTATGATAGACCCCCAGACCACCTACCTTGAGCCGACGGTGACCATTGGCCCGGATACGGTCATCTGGCCCAACACCATCCTGCGCGGGCAGACGGCGGTCGGCCAGGGATGCCATCTCGGTCCCAACACTCTGATAGAAGATAGCCTCATCGGTGACCGCTGCCGGGTGGTGGCGTCGGTAGTGAAGGGAGCGGTGATGGAGGAGGGGAGCGACGTCGGCCCCTTCAGCCATCTCCGGCCGGGCGCCCACCTGGGACCGGGGGCGCACGTGGGAAACTTCGGCGAGGTCAAAAACGCCTACCTGGGCCCGGGAGTCAAGATGGGCCACTTCAGTTACGTGGGAGACGCCGAGGTCGGAGCCGGGGCTAACATCGGCGCCGGCACCGTCACCTGTAATTTTGACGGTCGCCGGAAGCACCGGACGGAGATCGGCGAGGAGGCATTCATCGGCTCCGGCACCATGCTGGTGGCGCCGGTACGGGTAGGCCGTCGGGCCGTCATCGGGGCCGGCTCCGTGGTGACCCACAACATCCCCGACGACACAGTGGCCTATGGGGTCCCGGCGCGGGAGCGTAAAACCGCGAAGGACACCGAGGACACGAAGGACACGAGCGCTTGATGTATTTTCATTTATTCACGTTCACCGGCGTTTATTTGCATTCTGTTTTATATGGACGGTAAAACCGGGGCCGGCCTGGCCGGCACCCTTCTGCTGGTCTTTCTGCACGGCCTGCTGGCAGGTATACGGGCCGCGTTCGCCAGCGCCGGGCGCTGGCGACTTCGCCAGATGGCCGATGAGGACGTTCCGCGCGCCGCGCTGGCCCTCCGTCTGACGGAAGATTCCAGCCGTATGCTGGGCACCCTCTACATGGGCAAGGCACTCCTGGCCGCGCTGGCGGCGGCCCTGGCGGCCCTCACCCTGGTCGCTCCGCTGGCCCGGGCACTGACCGCTGGAGGCATCCCCTACCCCTGGGCGGACGGCCTCGCCCTGCTCGTTGTCATTGGCAGCCTCTCAGCCCTCATCCTGGTCGCAGGCCGACTGGTGCCGGAGGGCATCGCCTCCGCCCGCCCGGAGGAATGGGCCATCCGCTCCGCCGGATGGCTCCGAGTTCTGGAGGCCCTTCTCTGGCCCCCCGTCCGCCTGCTGGTCTGGGTGAGCAACCGCCTGGCCGGTCCCTTCGGCGGCATCCCTCTCAGCGGCACCACCCTGGTGACCGAGGAGGAAATCCGCACCCTGGTGGACGCCGGAGAAGAGGAGGGCGTCATTGAGGAAAAAGAAAAAGAGATGATCTACTCCATCTTTGAACTGGGCGAGACCATGGCACGGGAAGTTATGGTCCCCCGCATAGACATCGTTGCCGTGGACGTCCAGACACCGCCGGAGGAGGTGGTTCGGGTCATCGCGGAGACCGGCCATTCCCGTATCCCCGTCTACGAAGGGACCGTGGACGAGATCGTGGGACTGGTGTACGCCAAGGACCTGCTGCTCCACCTGCAGAAGGACGATCCCCGACCGCCGCTGCGGGAGATCCTCCGTCCGGCCTACTTTGTGCCAGAGACGAAGAAGGCAGACGACCTGTTGCGGGAGATGCAGCAGCAGCGCATCCATATGGCAATTGTGGTGGACGAGTACGGCGGGACGGCGGGACTGGTCACCGTGGAGGACATCCTGGAGGAGATCGTCGGGGAGATTCAGGACGAGTACGATACAGAGGAGCCCTCTTTTGAGCAGGTCGGCGAGGGAGAATACATTCTGGACGCGCGGATAAATCTGGACGACGTCAACGAACTGTTGGAGGCCGACTTGCCCACCGAAGCCGCTGACACACTGGGCGGCTTCATCTACGACGCACTAGGACGGGTCCCCGTCCCCGGAGATGGTCTCCAGATTGGGGACTGGCAATTAGAAGTAGTGACTGTCTCCGGTCGGCGTATCCGCAAAGTGCGGATGACGCGGAGGATGGAATGAACAGGAATCAACCTACAATAGTAGATTTTGACCCTCAGGTTTTACTGGAGCATGCCCGGGAGGCCCAGGATCGGGCCTACGCGCCGTATTCCCACTACCGCGTCGGCGCGGCACTGCTGGGCCGCTCCGGGCGCATCTATACCGGCTGCAACGTGGAGAACGCCGTCTACCCGCTCAGCACCTGCGCCGAGCGGACGGCGGTGGTGAAAGCGGTATCCGAAGGGGAGCGGGAGTTCATCGCGCTGGCGGTGGTGACGGAGAACGGCGGGACACCCTGCGGCTCCTGCCGCCAGACCCTGCGGGAGTTCGCCGAAGACCTGATCATCCTTATTGGCGACGCGGCAGGCCGCCACCGGCAGACCACCCTGCGCCAGTTGCTGCCGGAGAGTTTCAGCGCCGCCGACCTGCCCTCCGCCCCCCCGGAACCTTCCTGCCCCGCCGGCTGTCCATAAGGCATCATCGCCGACCGACCCCGGCACACCCCGGGCGCCATCGCCCGATTGCTCACAGAATCCCTCATCGGCGGCCCGGCGCTCCCCTCTTTGAACGCGGGACCCCCCGCCGGGCCCAGATCGTCTACTTGCTCCCCCTCACGGTGGCGAACGCCCCCATCCAGCCGGACGACGCTCCCAACACCAACGTCACCGTGAACGTCTGGAGCCAACGGACATTTGGCTTCGTGGAGCCGCCGATGCGTAAGGCACTGCCGAGAGCAGGAGAGTATGCTGGATGGCACACCCACCCTTATCCGGGAAACGGAACTCGGCCTTCTTGCACGGCGGTGAATATTCAGCAACCCTCTATGGGGAAACTATCAATAGTCCCAAAAGGCCAAATCTCCCCAAAAATTAGTCCTTTTGTGCTATAGACAATTGTCCGAAAGTGCCTATCATAGTGGTGGTCTAATAACTGACTGCCGGTCAGTTATTGGACAAGGGATGCCGACTTGACAGAGGGCTCAAACGGGCTATAATTGGCATTGCCAGGGAAGAGAGGATGTCCTCTTATTCTGCATGTAATTACTCTACTATTTGGATTCCAGCCGACGCGTGCGTCTTGGCGACGGAGTTGATCTGCTGGGCAGCCACCTGGCCGGAACTGCATGGGATGGTCGCGCTGTATCTGGCCTCTCTTTCCGCTCAGACCCCCGTAAAAATTGCCTCCTCCCCATCTCACTGCCGGAGGCAGAAATCCAGGTCCGGCTCGGTCTGGACACTCCCGTGCTGGTCCCCAGGAAAAATGGAACGCGGTGCGCAGTACACCGTACAGAATCCCCGTCAGGAGGTGCTTATCGGAACATCTGCCTGATTGCCCTGGTCTCCCGGTTCCAATCCTGTGATCTGGAGGTGTCTTTATGGATCGCTCTCTGACCCTCGCTGAAGAACTGGCGATTAGAGGTGTTACCCGTCGTGAGTTCCTGAAGTTCTGCACTATTATGGCTGGCGTCCTGGCTCTCCCAGTGGACCGGGCGGCCAAAATTGCCCGCGCGCTGGAGAGCGTCCGGCGGCCTCCGGTCGTCTGGCTGGAGTTCCAGGACTGCGCCGGATGCACGGAATCCCTCCTGCGGGCCAACCGCCCCACCGTCGCCGAACTGGTTCTGGACATCCTCTCTCTAAACTATCACGAAACCATTATGGCTCCCTCCGGCCACCTCGCCGAGAAATCTCTCCATGACACCATCAAGGAAGGGGGCTACATCACCATTGTGGAAGGCTCTATTTCCACTGCCGACAACGGTGTGTACTGCTGCATCGCCGGACGTTCCTCTTTAGAGATTCTCCAGGAGGTGGCAGCCAACACGGCGGCCATCATCACCGTGGGGGCCTGCGCCTTCTACGGCGGCTGGCCAGCGACCCCTCCCAATCCCACCGGCGCCAAAGGGGTGAAGGATATCATCTCCGGCGTCCCCATTGTCAACCTCCCTGGCTGTCCGATGAATGTGGATAACCTGACTGCTACGGTGGTCCACTACCTGACCTTCAAAGAATTCCCTGCGCTGGACGACCTGGGCCGGCCTCTCTTCGCCCACGGTCGCCGCATCCATGATAACTGCGAACGGCGCGGCCACTTTGACGCCGGGGAGTTTGTGGAGGCCTGGGGGGACGAGGGCCACCGCAATGGTTGGTGCCTCTACAAGATGGGCTGCAAGGGGCCGGTGGCGTTCCAGAACTGTCCGTCCATCCGCTGGAACGAGGGGGTCAGTTGGCCCGTGGCCGCCGGCCATGGCTGCATCGCTTGCGCGGCTCCCAACTTCTGGGAAATGCACGCCTATGAGCCCGTCCCCATCCACAACCTGACGCCGCCCACCACCTATCCCGAAGTGGAGCCCGTGGAGGAGATGTCCCCCATCACTGCGGGTGTGATCGGCGCAGCGGTTGGCGTCGCCGCCGGTGTGGCGGGCGCGGTAGCAGTGAGCCAGATTGCGAAGAAGGAGGGATAAGATGGTCCAGAAAATCGTTATTGATCCCGTCACCCGCATAGAGGGCCATCTGCGGATTGAGGTCCAAGTTGAAGACGGCCGTGTTGCCCAAGCCTGGTCCTCCAGCACGATGTTCCGGGGGCTGGAAATCATCCTGAAAGGCCGCGACCCCCGGGAAGCCTGGCTGATGGCCCAACGGATATGAGGGGTTTGAACGACGGTGCATGCCGTCGCCTCCGTGCGAGGCGTAGAAGACGCTCTGGGGATTCAAATCCCGGATAATGCTCGGATCCTTCGGAATCTGATCACTGGAATTCAGTACGTCCAGGACCATGTGATTCACTTCTATCACCTCCACGCGCTGGACTGGGTGGACATCACCAGCGCGCTGAAGGCCGACCCCAACAAGACTGCCCAATTAGCCCAGTCCATCTCCGACTGGCCGAACTCCAGCCCCGACTATTTCCGCTCCCTCAAAGAAAAACTGGATGCTTTCGTCCGCAGCGGTCAGTTGGGAATTTTCGCCAATGGTTACTGGGGTCATCCCGCCTACCGGTTGCCGCCTGAGGCCAATCTGATGGCAGTGGCCCACTACCTGGAAGCCCTGGACTGGCAGCGGGATGTCATCCGGGCCCATGCCATTATGGGCGGTAAGAACCCCCATCCTCAGACCTATCTGGTCGGCGGGATGTCCATCCCGGTGGACCCCGATAGCGAAACCGCCCTCAATGCCGATAAACTGGCCTTCCTGAAGAAACTCTTCACGAAGGCCTTGACCTTCGTCCAGCAGGTCTATATCCCGGACCTCCTGGCCATCGCCTCGTTCTACAAGGACGAATGGGCCAACCTGGGCGAAGGGTTGGGCAACTTCCTGGTCTATGGCGAGTTCCCCGACCGGGCCGGAAATTTCTTCCTGCCCTCCGGTGTCATCCTCAATCGGGATCTGAACACCCTCTACCCGGTGGACCACAAAAAGATCGCCGAGTATGTGGCCCGCTCGTGGTACCAGTACTCCGAAGGGGATACGGTCGCCAAGCACCCATGGGATGGGGAGACCATTCCCAACTATACCGGCCCCCAACCGCCCTACGAGTATCTGGAGACCGATGGGAAGTACTCATGGCTCAAGGCTCCCCGCTACGACGACAAGCCGATGGAAGTGGGGCCACTGGCCCGGATGCTGGTGGCCTATGCCTCCGGCCACAAGCGGGTGAAGGAAGTGGTGGACGCGGTCCTGAAGGGGCTGGGAGTTGGGCCGGAGGCTCTCTTCTCCACCCTGGGCCGCACCGCCGCGCGCGGGATTGAGACCCTGGTCGTCGCCGAGCAACTGAACGCCTGGGTGGATGAACTGGCGGAAAATATGGCCAAGGGGGACCTCGCTGTTCATAACGGGGAAAAGTGGGACCCGGCGACCTGGCCAAAGGAAGCCCAGGGATGGGGACCGCACGAGGCTCCACGCGGAGCCCTGTCCCACTGGGTGCGCATCGTGGATGGCAAAATCGCTAATTACCAGCCCGTCGTTCCCTCCACTTGGAACGCGTCGCCGCGGGACGCGAAGGGCCGGCCGGGAGCCTATGAGGCCTCGCTGGTTGGTACCCCCGTCGCCGATCCGGAGCGGCCCATAGAAATTCTGCGCACCATCCACTCCTTTGATCCGTGTATGGCCTGTGCCGTCCACGTTATGGACGCGCACGGTCGGGAGGTGACCCGAATCCGCTTGAACGACGGGACCTGTCTGTGAAAACACTGGTCCTGGGAGTGGGGAATATCCTCCTGAGCGACGAGGGCGTGGGTGTCCACGTGATCCGCCTCCTGCGGGAACGGTACCGGTTTCCGCGGGAGGTGGAAATCCTGGACGGCGGGACCCTGAGTCTGGACCTGCTGCCCTACGTGGAGAACGCGGGCCGACTGCTGGTCGTAGACGCCGTGCAGATGGATGCCCCTCCGGGGACAGTGGCCCGGCTGGAAGGGGAACAGGTTCCCGCCGTACTGAATCTGAAGTATTCCCCTCATCAGGCCGGTCTGAGCGACTTGCTGGCAGCGGCTCGCCTGCTGGGTCGCTCTCCCGCCGAGGTAGTCCTCTGGGGCGTTCAGCCCGCTTCCCTGGAGGTGGGGCTGGAGTTATCGCCGATCGTCGCCGCTCAAGTGGAAAACCTCATCCGGAACGTTCTGGCGGAATTACAGCGGTGGGGCGTTGGCCCTCTAGGGGAAACCCCAGAAGGCGATGGGCCCCACCAGGAGGGGTGAACTATGAACGGCAAAAAGTCCGAAATCAAGATGAGCCGTCGGGAGTTTCTGGGCCTCTCCGCGCTGGGGCTGGGCATCTCGCTGGCCGGCGCCCGTCCTGCGACCGCGGTCCGTGCGGCCTCTCCCGACGAAGTCGCAATTCTCTACGATCCGGTCAAATGTGTCGGCTGCAAGGCCTGTCAGATGGCTTGCAAGCGCTGGAACCGACTGCCTAACGAGAGCACCGACCCGCTGCGCATCTACGAATCCCCTTGGGGCCTCTCCGCCATCACCTGGAACATCATTAAACTCCGGCGGACAGAGGTCGGCTGGCACTTCTTCAACTACCAGTGTATGCACTGCGCCGACGCGGCCTGTGTGGAGGTCTGCCCGACTGGCGCGCTCTCTCATGACCCGCTGGGGTTCGTCTCGCTGGACCGGGATAAATGCAATGGCTGCGGTTACTGCACCCAGTTCTGCCCCTATGGGGTCCCGCATCTGCAGGTTGCCAATTTACTGACGGGCGAGGCGAAGTCGGCCAAGTGCACCCTCTGCCAGGACCGCCTCTGGGCGGGGATTGGCGGGCCCTCCTGCGCGGAGGTCTGCCCGGTGGGCGCGCTGACCTGGGGCAAGCGAGGGGAACTGCTGGAAAAGGCCCGGGCGCGGGTAACCGAGTTGCAGTCCCGGGGGATGAACGCCCGCATCTACGGCGAAAACGAGGCGGGAGGTTTGCATCGGCTGAGCATCCTGCTGGACGAGCCGGAACAGTATGGCCTGCCATCTGTCCCCAAGACGCCGGCCTTCGCCCGGGCTTGGCAGCGGGTGATTCAGCCGCTGGGCAACGTGGCTTTCGGCGCGGCCCTGGTGGGCATTCTGGGCGCCTTCCTCTTCGTCCGCCGTAAGATTCGTATGGAGGAAGTGAGATGACCGTCCAACTCAAAGGTAGAGCAGAAGCCATCACCATCCAGTGGATTCCCAAGTACACCTTTATGGAGCGGTTGGGCCACTGGCTCCACACTGCTACCTTCGTCCCCCTGGCGGTCACCGGGATGATCCTATACTTCCCCTTCCTGCAGCCGCTGGCCCAGGGGGAGGCAGGCCTGCTGATCCGACTGGTTCACCGGATTGCGGCGGTCATCTTTGGTCTGCTGCCCATCCTCTACTTCATCATCCAACCCCGCCGGCTGCTGCTGAACATCCGGGAGTTTCTGCCCAACAAGGACGACCTGGGCTGGCTGAAGGGTGCCCCCGCTTACTACCTGCTGGGCCGGCACGAGGCGATGCCCCCCCAGGGCCGCTTCAACGCCGGGGAGAAGATGAACGGGCTAGTGATGATCATTGCCTGGTTCGTTTTCGGTCTCACCGGTCTGCCGATGTGGTTCGGCAAAGGAGTGATCCCGCCAGAACTCTACCGCTGGCTGGTGGTGTTCCACGACCTGGCGATGATCGTCTCGGTTTGTATGTTCCTGGTGCATCTCTACCTGGCAGTGGCGCACCCGCTGATGTGGGCCGGGCTGGTCAGCATGCGCTTCGGGGTGACCTCGGCGGATTATGCTGCTGAGCACCACGCCAAGTGGTACTACGGCCCGAAGCGGGCGATGGAAATCTGGGAGGCAAAGAAACGGGAGGCCGCCCAGCACTAAACCACAAAGGACCGGATAGCACAGGCCGACAGCCTGGATCCATAAGCCTGGCGGCCTGCGCTCCACTCCCGATTTCTTTTGCGTCCTTCGTGTACCCTTGTGTCCTTTGTGGGAAAAGGAGGCGAAGATGGCAAAAATCCTGGTGGTAGATGATGACCCCGACTTCGTGAACCTAACGCGCCGGATTCTGCTCGGCAAGGGGTACGAGGTAGTGACGGCGGCCAGCGGGCAGCAAGCCCTGCGGGTGATGCGGAAGGAGAAGCCGGACCTGGTCCTGTTGGACATTATGATGTCTTACATCCTGGACGGTCTGGATGTGAGCCGGGAGATGGCGCAGGATCCGGAGTTGAAGGACGTGCCAGTGATAATGGTGACGTCGCTCGTTGGGGCGCGGGCGCAGGGAGTCATGCCGTCGGGCGAGTATATCCCGGTGGACGAGTGGATCCACAAGCCAATAGACCCGGACCAACTGCTGGCGCGGATAGAGGAGATGCTGCGGAAGAAAACGTAGCGCTTGCGGTTCAGGCGGAAAAAAGAGCGCCAGGTGTCGGATACCCGGCGCTCTTTTGGGGGCTCTGGGATGAGGTTGCGGCGGCCAAAGGCCGCCGCAGCCTTCTCTTCTACGGAGAAGCGGGCAGCCGGAATATGAAACGACTCCCCCGCCCCACCTCGGATTCCACCGCGATGCTCCCCCCGTGCCCTTCCAAAATCTGTTTGACCAGCGGAAGCCCCAATCCGGTCCCGCGCGGGGCAACTTCTTTGGCCTGAGGCGTCCGGTAGAACTCCTCAAAGATGCGCTCCTGGTCTTGAGGAGCGATGCCGATGCCCGTATCCTCCACCACCCCAACGGCCCACCCATCCCGTTCCTCCAAAAGAACCCGCACCCAGCCTCCCGCCGGGGTGTACTTAACCGCGTTGGAGATGAGGTTGCTCCACACCTGGGCCATCTGGTCGGGCTCTGCCAGCACCATCGGGCGGGCGTGGATTTCCAACCTCCAAGCAAGCCCTTTAGCCTCCGCCTCCTTCTGGAAGAGCGATGCAACCTTTTCCAGAACATCCGCCAGGGAGACCGGTTCCCGCTTCTCCAGCCCCTTCTCACTCTTGGCCGCCGCCAGTTTCAAAAGGTCATCCACCAGGTCCAGCAGTTCCTGTACCCGCTGGACGGCCCGTCCCAGCACCTCCTGCTGCTCCTCGGGGGGGATGTACCCCTTGAGGATGGTCAGCAGGAAACTCTGGAGAGCGTTCAGCGGCGCGCGCAATTCGTGAGCCACCGTCAGCATAAAAGTCGTCTTAAAACGGTCCAGCCGCTCCAGTTCCTCTTTGGCCCGAGCCAGTTCCCGCGCCTCTTCCTCAATTTTCTGAAGACGTCTGGCTTCCAGAGTGAGCCGGCGCCGCTCCAGGCCCTGGGCCACCGTCATTCGCAGGACATCGGCGGTGAAGGGCTTGGAGAGAAAGTCGTAGGCGCCGGACCGGATGGCCTGCACAGCCAGTTCCACGGTGGCGTAGCCGGTGATGACTACGCAGATTACATCGGGGTCTTTCTCCAGGATCGGTTTCAGAAGGTCCACCCCGCGCATATCGGGCAGGACCACGTCCACCAGGACAAGGTCAAAGTTTCCCTCCCTGAAGCGGCGAAGCCCCTCCCGTCCGGTCGCGGCCGTCTCCACGATGTACCCTTCCGGCTCCAGAGCCCGTCGGCAGCCGGCGCGGATGCCTTCCTCGTCGTCAATCACCAGGATGCGCGGTGGCTCATTCAAGCATCACCTCCAAAACGCGCCCCACTTCCAAAGTGCCTGGCCCGTTCCCTGGGCGATCTTCATCCGATCACTTCTCCCTGGGACGCGAGGGGCCGCTCCGCTTCCCCCATCCATCGCGTGGGCAGGAGGATGGTGAAGGTTGTCCCCTTCCCGAGTTCGCTCTGGACGGCAATCTGCCCCCGATGCATCTTGACGATGCCGTAGACGATGGAAAGGCCCAGCCCCGTCCCTTTCCCTGGCGGCTTGGTGGTGAAGAACGGGGTAAAGAGTTTGTCCATATACTCTTCCGGGATGCCACATCCGGTATCGGTGATGGAGATTTCCACTTGACCGTTCCGCGCGCAGGTGGCGATCGTGATGGTCCCTGGCCCCTCTATGGCCTCTGCCGCGTTGTTCAGTAGGTTGACGAAGACTTGCTGCAACTGGGCGGGGTCGGCCTGGATGGTGCTCACCCGGTAGTCGTAGCGACGGATAATCTCCACCTCTGCGAACGCGGGCTGATGCCGGACGCTTTCCACCGACTGGTCCAGCAGGGCGTGGAGGTTGGTATCCTGGGCCAGCACCTCCTGCTGACGGGCGAAGTTCAGCAAGTCCGAGACAATCTTCTTGGCCCGGTTAGCCTCCTTCAGAATCATCTCCAGGTCACTCCGACGGGAATCATCGGGTGGGAGTTCCCGATGGAGGGCGTCGGCGAAGAGCATGATGGTACCCAGGGGGTTGTTCAGTTCATGGGCCACCCCTGCCGCCAGTTGTCCCATAGAGGCCAGTTTCTCTTTGTGGAGCAGTTCTTGTTGAGTACGGTGGAGCGTCTCGGCCATCGCGTTGAACGAACGGCCCAGCATCGCCACTTCGCCGTTGCCGTAAGTCCGCACCCGGAAGGCTATGTCGCCCGCGGCCAGTCGGCGGTGGGCCTCCACCAGGTCGGAGACGGGGTGGGTGATGAAGTACCCGATGGGGACCGCGATAACACCCGCCAGCAGGATACAGATGATGGCAATGAGAGCCACCCGTTGATTGAAGGATTGGACCAGTCCCCGGAAGGCGACCTCGCGCGCCCCGACGTACAGGATGCCCACCACGTTGCCTTTATGGTCCCACAATGGCTCATAGCGGGTGATGTACCACTCCTTCACAACGAAGGCCCGGCCAACGTACTCCCGCCCCTCTTCCAGCACAACCTGACGGACGGCCTGAGAGAGACGGGTGCCGATGGCCCGCCGTCCCACCTCATCCCGCACATTGGTGGAGACCCGCAGGTCGCCCAGAAAGATGGTGACCGTATCGATCCCGGCGACTTCTTTGATGCGGTCCACCAGAGTGTAGTCGTTGTTGAACATATAAGCGGAGAGGACGGCGCCGATTAACCGTCCCGAGTTGTCCCGAAGGGGAGAGACGCCCACCAGGGCCAGTCCCGCCGTCCCCTCCCGGGGGTCAAAGGGCTCTGGCGCGGCCAGCGGGGTCTCCAGCAGGGGGATGAAGGCCTGGCGGTCCATCCCGACCTGGGCCAGAATCTCTTTGGGGATGATTTCAGTGGCGGCCTGAGATTTGCCGCTCTCCAGGGCGGCACGGACAATGGGCAGGTCGCCGAAATGACCGTTGGTAAGGGCCGAGGAGAGCGTCCCTTCGGGCCAGAGGACTTTGCCGACCACCATGTTGCCGTCGGTGTCCAGGACGGCGATGAGGTGAGTGCCGCCCAGAGCCAGGACGATGATTTTGTTGGTGATCTGCCGGTCAATAATCTGGATGGCCTGGGGGGCCTTTCTGACTGCGGCGGGAAAATTCTCTATCACCCATGGGTCCAGCACCAGCCGATGGCTGAGCGCGGCGACTTCTTCCAGTTTGAGATTGTAAAAGGTCTCCGCGAGTTTCATATCCCGCGCCACCCGCTCCGCCTCGGCAGCCGCCAGGTAATCGTTGATGACGCGGGAGACGACCAGCGCGTTCAGCCCCACCGTCAGCGCGGCGACCAGCGCGAAGGAGACAGTCAGCACAGTTCGCAGCCGTCCACCCAGAAGTCGCAACAAAAATGCTCTCATTTTTCTCCTTTAACTTACTTTCTCCCCCGAAATGTGGCGGTGCTGACCACAGAGAAAATGTCTTTCTCATCCCTGAAGGAACGGAAAAGGCGCTCTGTCATTGTGCCATAAGGATAGTTTGTTTTCTCCTGAATGATGATCAATTCACCAACGACCAGTAGAAACTCCACGGAATATTCCCCGTAGGCATCCAGATCCTGAAATGGCCAAATGTGGTCGGGCGAAAAGACTTGAAGGGCCGGAGGATTTTCCATAGAAGGTCGCACCTTGAGGATGACATCTTTAATCAGATGATCGACCAATCGCATAGTCAACTCTTTGTTGCCAACTTTTTTCATATAAAGGTCAATGATAAGGTGAATATGCTGGGGTGTTCTCTTGTTCTTCCCCGGCTCCTGGTACCGTACCTTAAAGTCAAAATCTGACTTCCCACCTTTTTGAACATAAATCCGGGTACCATTAGACGTCGTGTAGATGAGGTCAGGGCCAGTCCAGTTTGTAGTCACAGAACACCTTCTATTTACGAAGATAGACGAGCAAGTATCTGTGGATGATCTTCAGGTTTTCTTCCGGCTCGTTAGAGGGCGGAGTCTCTGGGACCACGATCACGATTTCCTTCAATGATAGATGCCGCTGTCCCCGTAGCGCCTCGTACAGGAGAAGCCCTGAGGGGATCAAACGCCCTTCGCTGCGGAAATCCATCGCCTCTACGATCAGAAAGGCCCCCGAAGGAATCCCGTCACAACTCTCTCGCGCGAGACGGACCACCAGGTCGCGATATCCGGCGAATCGGGGTTCGGTCATCAGGAGAGGGGGCCAGCGGATAAAGAGCGCATTTGCATGGGTTTCACCCAGTCGCAGATCTTCTCTCTCGTCATACTGTACTTCCAGAAAATAGCCCCTGCTGCAGAACCGCTGAATCAGATTCCGCCGCATCTCGGCGTCCAGTCGGTTTTCAGGGAAAATCCATACCGTAGTGGTTTCCAGATTTTCCTTTTCCGCTTCGGTAACCTCCTCCCGGGAGAGCCAGTAGGACACAGTCTCCCTCCAGAGAGGGAGTTGTTCTCGCGACACCGCGGTCAATGGTTTCTCAAAGATCGGCAAATATTCATGTGCCAGCAACAGGAAGTTATGCTGGATACTTCGGGCATACCAGAAGCCCGTTGTCCTGCAGTTATGCTGCCGCTTGATCACCAGTTCCTTCAGCCCAAAGCCTGCATCTAAGAAGACCCGGATGGTCTGAAAGCCAATGGGAATCACGTGCTTTGCTCTCCGGGCATCTCCCAAGAGGATGGCACACTTGCCACCAGGTTTCAAAACTCGCAGGCTCTCCTGGGCGACTTTGCGCATTTCCCGCAGAAAATCTGGCACTGAGAGCGCAGAGAGGTCGCCAAGTATTTTTGTACTATATCGGATGATTCCTGCGTAAGGCGGGTGGGCGCAAATCAGATCCACCGAATTTTCAGATATGTCGGAAAGATCCCGAGCATCTCCAACTTGGACTTCGGGCTCGTATATCGGTTCGGCCATTCCCGTCCCCAGGCGGGGTGGCGAAAACCTCAGGTTTTCCAGAGTTATCCCGACGGCTCCCGGGTTAATGTCCCTGGCAATACAGCGACGTCCCAACAACTTGGCCTCAACTGCCGTGGTTCCCCCGCCCACAAAATAATCCAGCACCAGATCACCCGGTTTGGAGTACTTAAGAATCACATTGCGAGGAATGTAAGGAGACCAATTTCCCCGATAGCGTCCATTGTGGGTAGCCCAGTCGCCACGCTGTTTGAAACTCCACACGGTCGTGGTCTCCTCCCGAAACGAGAAAGGTTCCCAGCGTTTGATTCTTTTGGGACGCTGGAGCACGCTGATATTCGCACCATAGGCTTCGGTAATGATTTGTTGAAGAGTATTGAAAGAAATACCGTACCGCGCGCCAATTTCCGGGTCAGACATCCCGCGCTTTTTATCGGCCAGCACAGCCTCCTTCAGCGCCGTCTCACCGTGAGCCTGGAGGATGTGCAGCCGCAATGGCCCCTCTTCCACCTGCAAATGGCATATTGGACACCGAGAACTCATCAAGCTATCCACTCCATAAACCGCAGAGGACACCGAGAATTCCTATCTCTGCGCCCTTTACGTCCTTTGCAGTAAATGCTCACCCCAGGGGCAGGGTGAAGCGAAAGGTGCTCCCCCAACCCACCTCCGATTCCACCTCAATGGTCCCCCCGTACATTTCCACCACCTGCCGGACAATGGGCAGGCCCAGGCCGGTGCCCATCTCCTGCATCCGCTTCCCTTCTTCGGTTCGGTAGAACTCCTCAAAGATGCGGGGGATTTCGTCAGCGGGGATGCCGATGCCCGTATCGGAGACGGCGCCGACGACCACGCCCCGCTCCGGGTCCGCCATCAGCGAGATAGTCACCTGGCCGCCGGAGGGAGTATAGCGGATGGCGTTATCTATCAGGTGTGTCAGGAGGGCCCGGAGATGGTCCGGGTTGGCCCGCACCCGGAGGGAATCTCGCACATCCACCGCCAGAGTGACCCCCTGCCGCTCCGCGCGGGGTTTCAGGGTCGCCAGCACTCCTTCCAGCACTTCCCCCAGGGAGACAGCCTCCGCCCGGCTGAGGCCGATGCCCTCTCTCAGGTGGGCCAGGAGTAGGAGGTCGTCCAGCGTCGCCAGCAACTGCCCGGCCCGCGTTTCGGCCCGCTCCAGCATCTCCGGTTGCTCCTCCGGAGGGATATAGCCCTTGCGGATCAACTGGATGGTGTTCTGCAGGACCGCGACCGGAGCCCGCAGGATGTGGACCAGGGTGAGCATAAAACGGCCCTCTACCGCCTCCAGTTTCTGGAGTTCCGCTTTCGCCCGGGCCAGTTCCCGGGTTTCCTCTTCCAGTGCCCGAAGCCGTTCGGCTTCTTTGCGCAGGGCCCGCCGCTCCAGTTCCCGGCCAATGACCTGGAGGAGCAGGTCAGCGGAGAAGGGCTTGGCGATGAAGTCGTGGGCGCCCTCGCGGATGGCCTGGATGGCCAACTCCACAGTAGCATAGCCGGTAATAACAATGCAGATGAGATCGGGGTCCATCTGGCGGATCTGACGGAGGACCTCTATGCCGCTCATCCCGGGCATCATAATATCCAGAAGAAGGACATCGTAGCGGGCTTCCCGGAGTTTGCGCAGGCCCGTGGGGCCGTTCTCCGCCATATCTACGTCAAACCCCTGTGGGACCAGCACCCGTCGGCATCCCTCGCGGATGCCGACCTCATCATCTATGACCAGAACGCGGAAGGGGGTATTCATCGGATTATCTTCAGTAGGGATCGGTACATCTCCGCAACCAGAAATCTGTTAAAGGTTAACCCGAAGGGACTGGGAGCAGCGGTAGAGCGACCGCCCCCCGATTCAATGCTGTTATAATATGACGATGCTGGATTGTCAATCCGACGGAGCCCTTCCGAGCCGCGACGGCGGAAGCCTACAGCCGAGGCAGGACGACGCCCTGTTGGGCTTGGTACTTGCCCTTCTTATCGGCGTAAGATACTTGACACTCTTCATCGGCTTCAAAGAAGAGGACCTGGGCAATCCCTTCCCCGGCGTAAATTTTGGCCGGCAGCGGGGTGGTATTGGAGATTTCCAGCGTGACGTAGCCCTCCCACTCCGGTTCAAAAGGCGTGATGTTGACGATGATCCCGCACCGCGCGTAGGTGGACTTCCCCAGACAAACACACAGGACATTGCGCGGAATCCGAAAGTACTCCACGGACCGTCCTAACGCAAAGGAGTTCGGTGGGATGACGCACACCTTGCCCCTGAAATCCACCATCGCCCGGGTGTCAAACTGCTTCGGGTCCACGACGGTCAGATCACCCAGACCAGGGGTAAAAATTTTGAATTCGTCGGCGACGCGGATGTCGTAGCCGTAAGAAGAGAGGCCATAGGAGATAGTGCCATCCCGGACCTGGTGGTCCACGAAGGGCTCTATCATCCGGCGCTCCAGCGCCATCCGGCGAATCCAGTGGTCAGGTTTCAGACCCATCGTCCCACTCCCTGTAGAGGATTGGTAACCCGGAGGATTTGGGGGCAGGTGGGAGCGCCGCGAAATCCCCCGTACCCACTGGATTGTAGCACAAACCCGATCTTTTGCCAGCAGAGAATCCGGACCTACCTCTCAGAAGGCATCCAGGGCCTGGGGATCAGGAGGCCTCTTTGTCCCTCACAGAGCAGCCCCGCCGAGCCGCGTGGGGTTTTGTAAGGCATGCTGGCCGCCGCGAGTCGCCCGACGGTAAGGGAGTATCTGAAACACCGGATGAAGCGGAAAGTTGACAGTTTCTCTCCTTTAGACTACAATACACATCACAAAGCGTTGACGAGGAGCGCCCATGAGCAAGAAAAAGTGGACCAGCGATGAAGTCCGACAGAGTTTCCTGGATTTCTTCGCCGCTCGGGGCCATACCATTGTCCCCAGTTCCAGTCTGGTGCCGGTGGACGACCCCACCCTTCTGTTTACCAATGCCGGGATGAACCAGTTCAAGGACGTTTTCCTGGGCATCGGTACTCGCCCGTACAAGCGGGCCGCCGACACCCAGAAGTGCCTGCGCGTCTCCGGCAAACACGCCGACCTGGAGGACGTGGGGCGGGATACCTACCACCATACCTTCTTTGAGATGCTGGGCAACTGGTCCTTTGGCGACTACTACAAAAAAGAGGCCATCGCCTGGGCGTGGGAACTCCTCACCCAGGTCTGGAGCCTGCCCAAAGAGCGGCTCTGGGTTACCTGCTTTGAAGACGAAAAGGGTGAACTCCCCCGCGACGATGAGGCCGCCGGCTACTGGCGCTCCGAGACCGATATTGACCCCTCTCACATCCTTTTCTTCGGCCGCAAGGACAACTTCTGGGAAATGGGCGACACCGGCCCCTGCGGTCCCTGCAGCGAAATCCACTATGACCGGGGGCCTCAGTTCTGCTCTCAAAAGGACGACCCGACTCACGTCTGCGGTGTCAACCAAGATTGTGGACGGTACCTTGAACTCTGGAACCTGGTCTTCATCCAGTACAACCGGAAAGAGGACGGTACGTTGGATCCCCTACCGGCCAAACACGTGGACACCGGCGCTGGTCTGGAGCGACTGGTGGCCATTTTGCAGGACGTGGACTCCAACTACAAGACCGATCTCTTCACCCCGATTATGGACCGGGTCCAGGAACTTCTGGGCCATACCGACGAGGAGCGGGAGAAACACATCGTCGGCTACCGGGTCATCGCTGACCATGCCCGCGCCGTTACCTCCCTCATCGGCGACGGCGTCCTGCCAGGCAACGAGGGCCGCAACTACGTCCTGCGCATGATTCTCCGCCGGGCCGTTCGCTTCGGGCGCAAAATTGGCTTCACCCGTCCCTTTATGGATGAAATGGCCAAAGTCGTCATTGAGCGGATGAGCCACGTCTTCCCTGAACTGGAGAAGCGACGGGAATTCATCCTCACTACCATCCGCCAGGAGGAGTTGCGCTTCCTGAAGACGCTGGATGCGGGACTGGCCCGCCTGGAGGAGGTGATCGCCGCCGTGAAAGAGCGCGGGGAAAAGATCATCCCCGGCCGGGACGCCTTCCGCCTCTACGACTCTATGGGCATCCCGATGGAGATCATCCGGGACGTCGCCGAGGAGCACGGTCTGACGGTGGACGAAGCGGGATTCCATATCGCGCTGGAAGAACAGCGAGCGCGGGCCCGGGCGGCGGAAATGTTTGAGGAGATAGACGAAGAGAGTCTCCGGGTATACCGGGACCTGCTGGAGATTTTGCAGAAGAAAGGCCTGCTGGGTCCGGAGGGCGTCCTGCACAACCCCTACGAGGCGACGGAACTGGAGACAACCGTGGCGGCCATCCTGCGGGATGGCAAGCCGATCCAGGCCGCCTCCATCGGCGACAAGGTGGAGGTCGTCCTCCCCGAGACCTGCTTCTATGTGGAGTCCGGCGGTCAGGTCTCCGATACGGGCCACATCGCCGCCTTCGCCAGCGAGGAGGCAGAGGAGCCGATCTGGGAGATTCGGGTGGACGATATGCGGCGGCCCGTTCCCGGTCTCATTGTCCACATCGGCGAGGTCACCCTGGGTACCCCGCGCGTCGGCGACCGGGCCTGGGCGCTAGCGGACTACGAGCGGCGCATGGATATTGCCCGCAATCACACCGCCACCCACTTGCTTCATAACGAACTCCGCTACGTCCTGGGTGAACACGTCCAGCAGGCCGGCTCCCTGGTCGCCCCGGACCGGCTGCGCTTTGACTTCACCCACGGCGCTATGCTCACCCAGGACGAAATAGACCGGGTCGTGCGTGGGGTCAACGAGGCCATCCTGGCCAACTACCCGGTCACCTGGGAGTACAAACCGTACCGAGAGGCGCTCTCGGAAGGCGTTATCGCCCTCTTCGGCGAAAAGTATGGCGACGTGGTGCGAGTGCTGCGCATCGGCTGGCCCGATGAGCCTTTCAGCCATGAACTGTGTGGCGGCACCCACGTGGACGAGACCGGCGAGATTGGCTTCTTTTACATCATCTCCGAACAGGGCATCGGCGCGGGCTTGCGTCGGATTGAGGCCGTCACCGGGCGCGGCGCGGTGGATTGGGTTCAGAAACGCCTGCGCTCCTTGGAATCCATTTCGGCCCATCTCCTTTGCTCGCCAGAGGAAGTGAGCCGCAAAGTCCTGGAGTTGCAAGACGAACTCCAGACGGCCCGCAAAGAGATCGCCCGTCTCCAGCGGCAACTGGCCCGCCATCAACTGGAGAACCTGCTGGACCAGGTCCAGGAGATAGCCGGAGTGCCCATGCTGGTGGCGCGGGTGAATGTTCCGGATATGGAGACCCTGCGGGAGATGACGGACTGGTATCGGGAGCGGATTCGCTCCGGCGTGGTGGTGCTGGGCACAGTGCTGGAAGGACGCCCGGCCTTCGTGGTAGCAGTCACTCAAGACCTGACCCGTCAGGGGGTGGACGCTGTGAAACTGGTGCGCGGGATCGCTCAGGTCGTGGGTGGCGGCGGCGGTGGACGGCCTACACTGGCCCAGGCAGGCGGCAAAGACGCCCGCCGGCTGGACGAGGCACTCCGACGGGCCCCGCAACTCCTGCAGGAGACACTGGGCCGGGCATAACTCCCCCCGCAGAGGGCAGCAAGCGCACAGAGTGGCCGTCAAAGAGTTATCCCAAATCCTGCGCGATGGCGAGATGACCGGAGAGGCTTCTCCCGCTGTTGCAACATGGTGTTGAAATTTTGTGTCCTTTGCGGTTTTTTTAAATTATGCCACACATTATCTCCCTTCACCCCGATGATGACCTGACCGTCCTGCGTCACCAGTTACGCCAGACGCTGGCAGTCCGGCACGGGGCAAAGCGAAATGCCGCAGATACCGACGGACGGGTCATCATCGTCCTTCCCTGGGAGACCCGTCTCTTCTCCAATCCGCTGGATGGCGAACGGGTGCGCCGAGAGGCAGAGCGGCTGGGCGCCGAAGTCGCCGTCGTATCCGAAGACCCGGACCGGCGGGCCTACGTCCGCTGGATCGGGCTGCCGGCCTTCGCGTCCGTTGCCGAGGCGGAAGCGGCCCCGCGCTGGCCTCGTCCGGAGCAGAAGCCGATGGAGCCGCCGCCTCGTGCCTGGTGGGAAGAGGAAGTCCCGCTCCGACCGCCACAGGCCCGCCCGCTCCCACCCTGGGCCCAGAACGTCCGCCTGGGTGCCCGGCTGACCGTCTTTATCTTCACCCTACTGGTCATCATCGCCTTCGCCTACGCCGTCGTCCCCCAGGCCACCGTCACCCTGGTCCCCACCGTGGAGACCATCCGGGCGACCGTCTCCGTCTGGGCCGGGCTGGAAACGCAGGCGGTGGACGCCGCCAGCGGGCAGATTCCCGCCCGTCGGGTGGGAGATTACTTTGCAGGCAGCCTGGCAGTGGAGACCACCGGTACCGCCGCCTACGAGTCCGGCCGAGCCACCGGAACTGTCCTCTTCACTAATATGCTGGGCCAGGAGATTACCGTCCCCGCCCGCACCATTGTCCGCACGTCCGCCGGCGCCTTCCCGGTCCGCTTCGCCACCACCCAGGATGTAACGGTGCCGCCTTTCGGCCAGGCCCCAGCCCCTATAGAGGCCCTGGAGGAAGGGCCGGCGGGCAATGTGGGCGCCGGACTCATCAATCAGATGGAAGGCGTTAGTGCCCTGGCCCTGCGGGTCATCAACCCCGAACCGACGCGGGGCGGCGGCCTCAAGGAAGTCCGCGCCGTCTCTCAGGAAGATATGGACCGGGCCCGGGAGCAGTTGACGGCCCGGTTGCTGGAGGAAGCCTACCAGGGCCTGCAGACATACCTGGAACCGACTGAGGTACTCTTCCGGCAATCGCTGGAGATCCAGGCCAGCGAAGTCTCCTACGACCGGTTTCTCTACGAGCAGGCGGATACATTGCAGGTCTACATGAGACTGCTGATCACCGGGATGGCGGTGGATCGGGATAACGCCGAGGCCGTAGGCTACGCCGCCCTGGTGCGCCGTCTGCCGCCTGAGCACGGACTGATAGATGCCGACTTTCAGATCCTGGAGCCGATGGCAGGCCCCGAGAACGGCGTCATTCAGTTCGCCGTCCTGGCGGTGGGCTACGCGGCGGCAGAGGTGGACCCTGAGGTCGTCCGGCAGACGGTGCGCGGGAAGAGCATCGCTCAGGCCGCCGACCTGCTCGCCGCCCAGTGGCCGCTGGCCCAGCCGCCCCAGATACAGGTCTGGCCCCAGTGGCTGCCGCAGATGCCCCTGCTCCCCCTGCGCATCACCGTCCAGGTGACGCCATAAGGGTTCACCGCAAAGACACGAAGAGACAAAGAGCGGGGCACTGGCCCATTTCCTCATGTCTTTGCGTCCTGTTCGTTTATAATGCGAATTCTGGCTCTGGACCTGGGAGAACGGCGGATCGGCGTGGCGGTGAGCGATCCCACCGGAACGGTCGCCCGACCGGTGGGGGTGGTGGTGCGGAAGTCCCGCGCCGAGGACTTCGCCGCCATCGCCCGATTGGTCGCTGAGTATGGCGCGGAGCGGGTCATCGTCGGACGGCCGCTGACCCTGCGCGGCGAAGTTGGCCCTCAGGCCCGCTGGGTGGAGGCGTACGCGCAGGCTCTGGCAGAGACGCTGCCGGTGCCGGTGGAATTGTGGGATGAGCGCTACACCACCGTCGCCGCCCAGGAGATTCTGGAGACCGTCCGCCGGCCCGGAAAGCGCCGCCGGCGCAGCAACCTGGACGCCGTCGCCGCCGCCGTCCTGCTCCAGGGATTCCTGGAAGCCCGAAAAGCGTAAAAACCACAAAGACACGAAGACCCCAGTATCTTCGTGGTTTCACAAGGGGTGAAAATGAAACGAACCATCCGTGTTGTGGCCTTTCTGCTGGCGCTGGTCTCTGTTGGCATCATCGGCGGGAGCGTGTGGACGCTCTACCGGACCAGCGGGCTGAGCCTTTCCCTCTGCAACATCAGCGCGGCGGGCTCTCCCAAAGAGGTCGCGCTGGAGACCTACATCCAGATGCACGCCGACGAACTCCAGCGCCCCGCCGGCACCGACAACACCCCGGTCACCTTCGTTGTCCAGCCCGGGGAGACGGCGGCGTCGGTTGCCCAGCGCCTCCAGGAGGCCGGCCTCATCTCCGACGCCGAACTCTTCCGGCGCTACCTGCAGTACAAGGGCATGGACGCTGGGCTGGAGGCCGGCACCTACACCCTGCGCCAGACGATGACCATTCCCGAAATTGCCGAAGCGCTTCAGACGGGGCTCCGCCCGGAGCGGGTGGTGACCATCCGCGAGGGCCTGCGTCTGGAGGAGATTGCGGCCGCCGTCGCTGCGCAGACCGGTATCGCCGAGGCGGATTTTATCGCCCTGGTGACCCGTGGCTGGCGGGAGACCGACCTGAAGGACTACCCCTTCCTGGCCGACCTGCCGCCGGGGACCACCCTGGAAGGATACCTCTTCCCGGAGACCTACCGTCTGCCGGAGGAGATGACGGCCTACGACGTGGTGGCCCGTATGCTGGCCACCTTTGACGCGCGGGTGACCGAGGAGATACGGCTGGGCGCGGCCAACCAGGGCCTGACCGTCCACCAACTGGTCACCCTGGCCTCGCTGGTAGAACGGGAGGCGGTCGTCCCGGAGGAGCGGCCCGTCATCGCGGGCGTCTTCCTGAACCGGTTGCGGAACGGCTGGCTCCTCAACGCCGACCCCACCGTCCAGTACGCCCTGGGCTACGACGAAAAGACCGGGAAATGGTGGCGTCGGCTCTATTTTGACGAACTGGGCGTTAACTCCCTGGCCGACATAGACCACCCGTACAATACCTACCGTTACCCCGGCCTGCCGCCGGGCCCCATCTGCAGTCCGGGCCTGGCGTCCATCCAGGCATCGGCTTTCCCTGCCCAGACCGACTACTTCTACTTCATCGCCGACTGCCACAAGAACGACGGGAGCCACCTCTTCGCCCGCACAGAAGAGGAGCACAACGCCAACTACGCCTCTTGCGGCGGCACCGTTCCCTGATATTTCACGTTTCACCGCTTCACGTTTCACATTTCATTTTTTTCACGCTTCCCGCTTCACGTTTCACATTTCATTTTTTTCACGCTTCCCGCTTCCCGCTCCACATTCACGGAGGTCCTTATGACCACCCAGACCTACGATGTAGTGATTATCGGGGCCGGGAGTATTGGCCTGCCTGCTGCATTCTTCATGGCCGACGCCGGCCTGAAAGTCCTGGTCATTGACCAGTTCGCCAGCCCTGGACAGGGTTCCAACAAGGCCGCCATTGGTGGCATCCGCGCCACCCACTCCGACCCCGCCAAAATCCGCCTCTGTCTCAAGTCCATAGAGATTTTCTCCACTTGGGAGGAGATTTACGGCGACAACATTGAGTGGTACCAGGGCGGGTACTCCTTCGTCGCCTACCGGGAGCAGGAGGAGCAAGTCCTCAAAAACCTGCTGAAAATCCAGCACTCCTACGGGCTGAACATCCGCTGGCTGGACCGGGACGACCTTCTCCAGGTCATCCCGGATTTGAATCCGGACGGGTTGATCGGCGGGACGTACTCCCCGGGAGACGGCTCCGCCTCCCCGTTGTTGACGGCGCACGCCTTCTATGTGCGGGCGCGGGAGCGGGGCGCCGAGTTCCACTTCCGGGAGCGGGTCACCGGTATCATCCGCCGCCGGGGACGGGTGGTGGGAGTTCGCACCGACCGGGGCGGCTACGCCACCGAAGTGGTAGTCAACGCCGCTGGCCCCTGGGCGCGCGCCGTCGCCCAGATGGCCGGGCTGGATGTGCCCGTGGTGCCGGATTGCCACGAGGCGGGCATCACCGAGCCAGTCGCCCGGTTCCTGGAGCCGATGGTCGTAGACATCCGCCCCGCTGAGGGCTCCAAGAACTACTACTTCTACCAGCACAAACCCGGCCCCGTCGTCTTCTGCATCACGCCCGAGCCGCCCATCATCGGCACCGACCGGCGGGAGACCTCCGTCTTCCTGCCTATGATCGCCCAGCGGATGGTGGACCTGATGCCCAAACTGGCCAACATCAAAGTACGGCGCACCTGGCGGGGCCTCTACCCGATGACCCCTGACGGCTTCCCCATCATCGGCTGGGCGCGGGAATTGGAGGGGTACATCTACGCCGTCGGGATGTGCGGGCAGGGGTACATGCTGGGACCGGGCGTCGGCGTCCTTCTGACCCATATGGTCCAGAACGCCATCACCCCAGAAGAGCAGGAGATTCTGGATCAACTGAGCCCGTATCGGCTTTTCGGTGGGGAGGAGAAACTGAAATAGGGCGCTCGGACAACATTCACCGGAAGAAGTTGAGACCTGGCAGTCCAGAAAGGAGGAAAAATGGACCGCATCACGCTCAGCGTCATTAAGGCTGATGTTGGCGGGTTCGTGGGCCACTCCAGCGTTCACGATGAACTTATAGAAGAAGCGGAAGACCGGCTGGAAGCGGCGGTCAAAGAGGACATCATCGTGGATTTCCATGTGACGGCCTGTGGGGATGATTTGCAGTTGATTATAACCCATCGCCAGGGGGTGGATAACCCCAACATTCACCGTCTGGCCTGGGAGACCTTCGAGGCCTGCACCGAAGTCGCCAGACGGCTGAAACTCTACGGCGCCGGGCAGGACCTGCTGGCGGATGCTTTCTCCGGCAATGTAAAAGGCATGGGCCCTGGTGTGGCGGAGATGGAATTCACCGAGCGGCCCTCCGAACCGGTGCTGATCTTCATGGCCGATAAGACCTCCGCCGGGGCCTGGAACCTCCCTCTCTACCGTATGTTCGCCGATCCCTTCAACACTGCCGGTCTGGTCATCTCCCCGGCAATGCACGATGGCTTCCGCTTTGAGGTCCACGACGTGAAGGAGAGCAAGCGGGTCTTCTTTGATACACCGGAGGAACTATACGACCTGCTGGTCTTTATTGGCGCGCCGGGCCGCTATATGGTCAAGGCGGTGTACACCAAAAAGGGCGAGATTGCGGCCGTCTCCTCCACCCAGCGCCTCTCCCTCATCGCCGGGCGGTACGTGGGGAAGGACGACCCCGTCTGTATCGTCCGCAGCCAGGGGGATTTCCCCGCTGTCGGCGAGGTGTTGGAGCCGTTCACCATGCCCCACATCGTGGAGGGCTGGATGCGGGGCTCCCACTACGGCCCGCTGATGCCCGTCCCCCTCTATCATGCCACCCCCAGCCGATTTGATGGCCCCCCGCGCGTCGTCTGTCTGGGGTTCCAGATTGCCGGGGGGCGGCTGGTGGGGCCCCGGGATATGTTTGACGACCCAGGCTTTGACGAGGCGCGCCATCTATGCAACGTCATCGCCGACCATTTCCGCCGTCACGGCCCCTTTGAGCCCCACCGGTTGCCGATGGAGGAGATGGAATACACGACACTCCCCCAGGTCATGGAAAAACTGGTGGGACGGTGGGAAGAGATCCCGTAAGGTTTTTGCGGCGGCCTGGAGGCTGCCGTAAAAACGACTTTCGTGAATCCGGAGGTCTCTATGACCAAACGTATTGTTGGCCAATCCCTCCCCCGGATAGATGCCCGAGCCAAAGTCACTGGCGAGGCAATGTACCCCGGCGATTTCTCTATGCCGGGAATGTGCCACGCCAAACTTCTCTTCGCTGGGCGGCCCCATGCTCGCATCCTGAGCATAGATACGTCCGCGGCGGAGAAGGTCCCCGGCGTCATCGCGATATTCACAGCAAAGGACGTGCCCGTCAACGAGTACGGCCTCCAGACCCCCGACCAGCCCGTCCTCTGCGGGCCCGGCTCCGATAAACCCGGCGCTGACGTCGTCCGCTGGGTGGGCGACCAGGTGGCCCTCATCGTCGCCGAGACGGAAGAGGCCGCCGCCCGCGCTCGGGACCTGATCCGGGTGGAGTACCAGGACCTCCCCGTCATCCCTGATCCCCTGGAGGCCATGAAGCCAGACGCCTACCCCATCCATCCGCCCCGCGCCCCCAACCCCGTCCATCCGGAACTCCGAACGGAGGGGAACTGGATCAGTCACCACCAGATCCGCAAGGGAGACGTAGAGGCTGCCTGGGCTCAGTGCGACGTCATCGTAGAGGCCGAATACCGGCTCCCCTCCCAGGAGCACGCGTACCTCCAGCCGGAAGCCGGCCTGGCCTATATAGACGAAGAGGGACGGATCACCGTCATTGTTGCCGGGCAATGGACCTGGGAGGATCAGCACCAGATCGCCCATGCGCTGAACATCCCTCCGGAGCAGGTCCGGGTGGTCTACCCGGCCATCGGCGGCGCCTTTGGCGGCCGAGAAGATATGTCCGTCCAAATTGTCCTGGCCCTGGCGGCCTGGAAATTGCGCCGTCCGGTGAAGATCGTCTGGACGCGGGAGGAGTCCATTATCGGGCACGGCAAGCGACATCCAATCTGGGCCCGCTGCAAGTGGGGCGCCACGCGCGAGGGGAAACTGGTGGCCGCCGAAGTGCGTGTCGTCGCCGATGGCGGTGCCTACTGCTATACCACCAACAAGGTGCTGGGCAACCTCACCGTCACCTGCACAGGCCCTTACGAAATCCCGAATATCAAAGTGGATGTAGACGGTTACTACACCAACAACCCGCCCAGCGCGGCCTTCCGGGGCTTCGGCGCGCCGCAGGGCCTCTTCCTGGCCGAGACGCAAATGAATAAACTGGCCGAGGTGCTGGGGATGGACCCGGTGGAACTGCGGATGCGCAACCTCCTGCGAGAGGGAAGCCTGACTGCGATGGGCACTCCGCTACCCGGCGGCGTCAACCTGGTGGAGGTAGTGGAGCGATGCGCGGTCGCCGCTGGCTGGACAAAGACGGAAGCCGGATGGCGTAAGCCTCAATTTCCTCCGTCCCCCGGCCCGATCCGTCGGGGGATCGGCTTATCTGCCGGCTTCAAGAACATCGGTTTCTCCTTCGGCTACCAGGAGAACTGCTGGGCGAAAGTGGAACTGCATGGAAAAGCGGAGATAGAACAGGCCATCGTCTACATCGGCAGTGCTGAAGTCGGCCAGGGGGCTCATACCGTCATCGTCCAGATGGCCGCGGAGGCGCTGGGGATTCCCGTAGGACGGATACGCCTGGTCGCCTCCGATACCGCCACCAGTCCTGGCAGTTCCGGCTCCGCCTCTGCCTCTCGGACCACCTTTATGGCCGGCAACACCATCCGGGGCGCGGCGGCGGCCGCGCTGGAAAAGTGGCGTGCGGAAGAGCGGCCCGCCATCGCCGAATATACCTATCTGGCCCCGAAAACCACCCCCTTTGACCCCGAAACCGGCTTCGGTACCCCCAACTTCGCCTACGGCTACGTGGCCGAGGCCGTGGAGGTGGAGGTGGATACCGAGACCGGGCAGATCCGAATCCCTCGCGTCGTCTGCGCCGATGATGTGGGGACCGCCGTCAACCCCCAGCAGGTGAAAGGCCAGATAGAGGGTGGCGTGGTTATGGGTCTGGGGTGGGCCACCGTGGAGAACTTCATCGTGCGGGATGGCTACGTTCTCACTGACCGGCTGAGCACTTATCTGATCCCCACTGCGCTGGATGTGCCGGAACGGGTGGAGTCGGTCATTGTGGAGCGGCCCGACCCGCGCGGGCCCTGGGGGGCGCGGGGGGTGGGAGAAATGCCGGTCCTCCCTGCCGCGCCAGCCCTGGTCGCCGCCGTCCACGATGCCACGGGGGTCTGGTTCCATGAGTTACCGCTGACCCCGGAGCGGGTCTGGAAGGGCATCCATCGCACACAGGGGTAGCCCCTGCGTCGCTGAAAGAAGCGCTCCCTATGCGGTTTGATGTGCTAACGCTTTTCCCGGAGATGTTCACCGGCCCGCTGCAGGAGAGCATCATCAAGCGGGCGCAGGAGCGCGGGCTGATCTCCGTTCACCTTCACAACATCCGGGACTACGCCGCCGGTCGTCACCGCATCACCGACGATGCCCCCTATGGGGGCGGTGGGGGGATGGTGATGAAACCGGAACCCATTTTTGCCGCCGTGGAGGCGGTGCTGGGAGAGGAGAAGGGAGTCCCCGTGATTCTTCTATCCCCTCAGGGACGGCTCTTTACCCACGAGGTGGCGAAGGAACTATCTCGTCACCCCCGGTTGGTGCTGATCTGCGGGCGTTACGAGGGAGTGGACGAACGGGTGCGGGAGCATCTGGCAACCGATGAGATTTCCATCGGGGATTACGTTCTCAGTGGCGGCGAACTGGCGGCAATGGTCATCATAGACGCTGTTACCCGCCTCCTGCCGGGGGTTCTTGGGGACCCCGGCGCGACGTTTGAGGATTCCTATGCCTGGGGGCTACTGGAATATCCCCACTACACCCGGCCGGCGGTCTTCCGGGGATGGGGAGTGCCGGAGGTACTCCTTTCGGGCAACCATGCGGCCATTGCTCGCTGGCGGCGGGAGCAGGCGCTGCGGCGCACCCTGGAACGCCGTCCGGACCTGCTGGAGCGGGCCACTCTGACCGAGGAGGATCGGGCCTTCCTGGCCCGTCTGGGCTGGCGCAAGCCCCCAGGGAGCGAAGAATCCCCATAGTGGACAAACAAACATCTCTGAATGGCGACGGAGGGATTCGAACCCCCAACCAAGGGCTTATGAGTCCCCTGCTCTACCGTTGAGCTACGTCGCCTGTGTCATATTATAGCGAAACCATTCCAGTTGTCAAGCCCGCGATGAACATCGCAGGGCCCAGGCGATCAGGAGTGTTCATCCAGGAACTCCAGCACTAGGCGATTGAACACTACCGGCTGGTCGGTCGGCGTGGCATGGCCGGAACGGAGAATGACCACCAGATGGGCGCCGGGGATGCCTGCGGCCAGTTCCTCCTTGGCTCGCAAGGGGACCACGGTATCCTCCCGGCCTGCCACAATCAGGGTGGGAGCCCGGATGCGTCCCAGGTCCCCACGGCCGTCGTAGCGGGCCACCGCCATCATCGCCGCCCGGTAGGCGGCGGGGTCGTTGGTGCAGAGTCGGTGATAGGCCACTCGTCGTAAAGCTGCCTGGCCCGGTCGGGGGAACAGTTTCTCCGCCTCCAGCCGAGCATGAAGTGCCAGGTTCACCAGCAGGGCCCCCAAGCGGATCAGGGTCAGCCGCCACTCCGCCCATCCCTTTGGCCGCAGATAGGCAAAGGTATTGACCAGCACCAGGGAGCGCACTCTCTCCGGATGCCGAACAGCCAGCGCCTGGGCCACCGCGCCGCCCAGGGAGAGCCCGATGATGTGGGCCGAATCCGTCCCCAGGGCGCTCAAGAATCCTGCAATGTCGTCGGCCATCTGGGGCACGGTATAAGGGCCGGGGGGCTTGTCGCTTCGGCCGTGGCCGCGCAGGTCCGGCATCAGGACCCGATAGCGCTGGCTCAGAGCCGGCGCCTGCAACAGGGACCAGTCCTCCGCCCTGGAGCCCAGACCGTGAATCAGCACAGTGGCCGGTCCGAATCCCCGGACCAGATAGTGCAGACGCAGACCGTCCACCCGAACGTAGGGCATACGCTCCTCCAGAGAATCAAAAGGCCAGGCACTTCGGAAAGCACCTGGCCTTTTCGCTATTCACGGGTCGGCACCAGCCGCAGGAAGCCCCGGTTGCCAACTCGCAGGACGGTCTCCTTCCCTGGCTCAACGACGGTTTCTATGCTGGTGACTTTTACCCCGTCCAGCAGGACGCTCCCCTGCTGGATTAACCGGCGAGCATCACTTTTGGAGCGCGTCATCCCGGCAGCGTAGATAAGGTCTACAATGTTAACCGGCTCCTGCAGTTTCCAGATAGGCATATCCGGCGGGAGTTGTCGTTCCTGGAAGACGCGACGGAAGTGCTCTGCCGCAGCATCGGCGGCCTCCCGTCCGTGAAAGATGTCCACGATTTCCCAGGCCAGCCGCTTCTTGGCCTCCATCGGGTGGAGGGAGCCATCAGCGATAGCCGCTTTGATCTGGGCAATCTCCTTCGGCGACCAGCGGGTCACCAGGTCAAAGTAGTTCGGCATCGCCTCGTCGGGGATGGACATGACTTTGCCATACATCACCTCCGGCGGCTCGTCCACGCCGATGTAGTTGCCCATACTCTTGGACATCCGTATTTTGCCGTCGGTGCCGACCAGGATGGGAAACGTGATACAGATCTGAGGAGGCAGACCATAGGCTTCTTGGATTTTTCGGCCCACCAGCAGGTTGAAGAGTTGGTCCGTGCCGCCAATCTGGACATCCGCCCGCAGCATCACCGCGTCGTACCCCTGGGCCAGAGGGTAGAGGAGTTCATGCAGCCAGATGGCGTCCCCCTCAGCGTACCGTTTGGCAAAATTCTCCCGCGCCAGAAACTGCTGAACGGTCACCTGCGCAGCCAGAAAGATAAACTCTTCGTAGGAGAGTTTGGAGAGCCATTCCCCGTTGTACCGGACTTCTGTCCGTTCCGGGTCCAGTATTTTGAAGGCCTGCTGGACGTAGGTGCGGGCATTGGCCTGGACCTGTTCACGCGTGGGGCGAGGACGGGCCCGATCGCGGCCGGAGGGGTCGCCGATGAGGGCAGTGTAGTCCCCGATGACGAAGATGGCCTGATGCCCCAGTTCCTGGAACAGCCGCAGTCTGCGCATGGTGACAGTGTGGCCCAGGTGGAGGTCGGGAGCGGTGGGGTCGTACCCGCAGTAGACCCGCAGGGGACGGCCTTCTTTTAAGCGCTCCCGGAGTTCCTGAGCCATCCGCTCTTTGATCTGGTCATCGCCAAATTCAGCCCCGTGCATCAGCAGGGCAACCTGTTCGTCTACAGATAATGATTTCATAGCCGGCTCCTTACGGAAAGGATATACGGGCACAAAGATGCGGGAGCAGGGAAGCGAGGATTGAAGGGAAAGAGCCTCACATGTTGAGCGGGGCAAGCGAGGGCGGATTGTAGCGCGGAGGGGCCAGCAGGCCCGGAAAGCCGCGCTACAATCCGCTAACGTAGATGTAGGTGAGCGCTCTCCAGCGGTTCATATCCTGCGTCTGACCTGGGGAGTCGTAATTATGATAACCGATTTTGTCCAGATTGCAAGTGGGTTCAATTTTTGGTTCAATGCGCGGTTGACAAAATGTACAGACTGGGTTACTATCCTCTCAAAAATCTGCCCTGTTCCGTCTTGAGGGGTGTTTATGGAAACGACCATTCGTATGAGCCACGGCGCGGGGGGACGTATGATGGCGGACCTCATCCAGGAGGTCTTCCTCCGCCATCTGGATAATCCTCTCCTGCGCCAATTGGCCGATTCCACTGTCCTGGCCCTTGCCGGGAATGGCCGAATCGCCATTTCCACCGATTCCTTTGTTGTGCGACCGCTCTTCTTTCCGGGCGGAGACATCGGTTCCCTGGCCGTCCACGGCACAGTGAATGACCTGGCCATGCGCGGCGCCCATCCTCTCTGGCTCACCGCCGCCTTCATTCTGGAAGAGGGACTGCCGATAGAGGACCTCCAGCGGGTGGTTCAGTCTCTGGCCGACGCCGCACGTCGGGCGGGGGTCGCCGTGGTCGCAGGGGATACGAAGGTGGTGGAACGAGGCCATGGGGATGGGATATACATCAACACTACCGGCGTCGGGGTGGTGCCCGATGGGGTGGATGTGGCTCCCCATCGCATCCGCCCCGGCGACGTCATCCTGATCAGCGGCACCGTTGGCGACCACGGGATCGCCGTGCTCAGCGAGCGGGAAGGGTTGGGTTTTGAAACGGATCTGGTTTCGGATAGTGCGCCGCTGAACGGCCTGGTGGAGGCACTACTGACGGCGGCTCCCCATACCCACTGTCTGCGGGACCCGACGCGAGGCGGAGTAGCGGCGGCGCTGAACGAACTGGCCGTCGCCGCCGGAGTGGGGGTGGAACTGGATGAGGCCGCCATCCCCATCCGTCCGGCCGTCATGGCCGCCTGCGAGATGCTGGGATTTGACCCTTTGACGGTTGCCAATGAGGGAAAACTGATCGCGTTTGTCCCGCCAGAAGAGGCGGAGGCGGCCCTGGACGCGCTGCGAGCCCACCCGCTGGGTCGGGATGCCGCCCGCATCGGCCAGGCGACGGCGGAGCATCCCGGCCTGGTTCTGGCCCGTACCGGCATCGGCGGGCGACGGGTGGTGGACATGCCGCTGGGGGAGTTGCTCCCGCGAATTTGCTGACCTATCCGATAAGGGGATGAGAGATTTTACTGATATCCGAATCTCACCGCAAAACTTGTCAGCGTTCATAAATGTGGTATAATTCTTCCTGGCGCCACCCTAGCTCAATCGGCAGAGCAGCCGCTTCGTAAGCGGCCGGTTGTCGGTTCAACTCCGACGGGTGGCTCCTGAATCCCCTGGGGGTGCCCGAACTCTGGAGCGATGCCCCGGTGGCCGCCCCCGGCATCTCTACACTCCCAGCAGGCCCCGGAGTCCGGGGCCTTTTCTGTCAGGACTCACAGTTTACTTAGGACGGCCTTTCCAGGCCCTCCTGCAGGGCAAGGGCGGAACCCCTGTCTGGATGACGATGACGGTATCGCCTCCACACCGACCGGATCCCTGGCGCCTGGCCTGGCGCACGGCCACGGGAAATATCCCGCTGGCGATATGCCTCTTCGCGTTGGCAATCTATCTCCTGCTTATGGCATGGATTCCCCAGTTCCCCCCTGGCCCGGCGACGACGGACCGATGGCTGGTTCAGACCCGCTTTGGCCTATGGACCAGCACCATGTACCAACTGGGACTCTTCTCGCTGGCCAGATCTCCTGTCACCCCAGTACTCCTTTCCCTGCTGGCGTTCCTGTTGCTTCTATGGACTGCAGAACTGATAGAAGCGCTCCGTTCTCACCTCCGCGATAAAGATAACCGGGGCCAGTGGTGGGCTATCGCATCCCTCCTTCTGGCCTGTCTGGGAGTGCTGGTTCTGCTGGCCGGACTGCTCATCGGTCACCGATGGGGATGGCGGGAAGAGGGCCTGGTCGGCCCAGAGATCGCTTTGTCTCCAAACTACGAAGGGAGGACACTGAAGCAATACCTGATGGGGTTCGGGCCTTCGTTGACCGTTCGGGCCACTGATGATGCCAACCGTCCCCTGAAACTCCAGCAAACCGCCCGCGAGCCGGCGCAAACGGAACTGGTTCTGTATCTGACCCCTTCATCTCCGGAGCGCTCGCTCGCCATACCGGAGAGCGGCCTGGTGGTCCGATTGGGGGTCCAGGGCAACCTCTCTGCGCAGAGCCCGATTCGGGTGGAAATCTTCCGGGCCCCTGGAGGGGAGCGGGTCCAGGAAGCGATTGTGGAGGAGGACCAGTTCTCCCAGATAGTAGATGGAGTCCACCTGGAAATCTCCCGTCAACCCTACCCCCTCCTGGCTATTGCCTGTGACCCCGGGCTCTGGCCCAAGTGGGTGGGGCTGGTCCTGGGAACCATTGGGCTGGCTGGTATGCTGAGCCTAAAGGGACGGGAAGGACGAATGTTGGGCCTTCTCCTCCTTGCCCTCACTGTACTGGTTGCCGGCGTAGCGGGTTATAGTTTGAGGACTCGCGGGACACTGGGAACACTGCCTTTCCAGTTGGAAGCGACGGCCCTCTGGCTAGTCGGTCTGGGGGTGTGGCTGATCCGGCACAAACAACTGCCCGGTCGGCCCACCGGGGCTTTGCTCGTTCGCTGATCCCTTTACCTTCTGGAGTTGACGGTTACCTGACAATACGGTATACTTCCAGCCGGATGAATCGTCCATTCCCTCAGGAGGAGCGCGGATGAAGGTTTCTTGCCTGCAGGAGAATCTATCTCGTGGTCTGAGCGTTGCCGGACGGGCGGTATCCGCCCGCTCTGCTCTCCCCATCCTCAGCCACATTCTCTTCACCACCGATAAGGGGCGGCTTCGCCTCTCCGCTACAAATCTGGAGATGGGTATCCACTGCTGGATCGGTGGACGGGTAGAGGAAGAGGGGGCTATTGCCGTGCCGGCGCGGACGATCGTTGACTTGGTCAATGCCTTCCCGCCGGACCGGGTGGACTTGCGCCAGGAAGTGCGCACGATGACCCTCAACGCCCGCTGTGGGCGGAGTGAGGCCAACATCAAAGGCCTGGACGCGGTGGACTTTCCGCCCATTCCGACCCCTGAAGAGGGTACAGCAGACGGTATCTCCGTGGACCCGGAGACATTGCGGACCGCCATCAACCAGGTTGCCTTCGCGGCGGCGACCGATGAGGCCCGCCCCATTCTGACCGGCGTCCTCCTCCGGTGGGAAGCGACTGCCACAGGCCCCACCCTGACCTTAGCCGCCGCCGACGGGTACCGGCTGGCGGTCCGGCGGGTCCCGTTGCCTGAGAGCGAGGTCGCGCGCCCCTTCAGCGTCATCGTCCCGGCCCGTACGATGACCGAATGGGCCCGCATCTGCGGCGAAATGGCGAAGGGCCGCGAAGAACGCCCACCGGTCCACATCACCTTTACCCCTGACCAGAACCGCATCGTGTTCCAGGCTCAGACCCTGCCCGATGCCCCGGTCCCGATGGAGGTTGTGCTGGTCTCCCAATTGATCCCTGGCACCTTCCCCGATTACCAGCAACTGATCCCGCGCGACCGGAACACCCGGCTGATTGTCGGGACAGCGGAACTGCTGAAGGCCTGCCAGACGGCCCATATTTTCGCCCGCGAGAATACCAACACCCTGCTCTTCCACATCCATCCCGCCTCCGACCTGGAGCCGGGGCGGCTGGTCGTCTCCGCCACCTCCGCCGAGACGGGCAGCGATGTGACCGAAATGGACGCGGCGATAGAAGGGGCGGCGGTGGAGATTGCCTTCAACGTGAAGTTTATTCTGGACGCGCTGGGGGTGGTCAACTCGCCGCAAGTGATGATGGACATCATCTCCCCCTCTAGCCCGGGTGTTCTCCGACCTGTCGGCGGGGACGACTTTACCTACGTGGTTATGCCGATGACGCTGGAACGGTAGCGGCAAATGGGGGAACTGCACGGCAAAGGCCTCTGGCTTCCTTTCTCTGGCGACCTGGACGGCGCGCTGGAGATGGCCGTGGCCGTCGGCGCTACCCATCTCATTTACCGGGTGGGCATACGGGGCATGTTCTTCGTGGAGGCCGCCCGGTGGGTGGATCGCCGTGTCCGTCAGGCCGGGCTGATGCCCCTGGCCTGGATTCCCCTCTCTCTGGACGATCCCTTTGCTGAGGCTGCACTGGTTGTCAAAGCCCAACGCGTGGGCTATGAGGGGATCATTCTGGACCTGACCGACGCGACGGCAGGGAAGACCGTTGCTGCGGCAACACTGGGGCGGAGCATCCTGGAGGCCGGGATAGAACCGGAGCGTCTTTTTTACTCCGCCCCGCCCGACATCTGGCGGCATCCGGAGATTCCCTATCAGCAGATGAACGACTTCTGTCGCAGCGGATTTATGCCCTGGTGCTCCCTGACCGCCCAGCGGACGCCCAAGACGGTGGTGGATAAGTGGGCGTATGGGGAACACGCCCGCTGGGGGCGGGAATGGGGCAACATGCCCCCCCTCTATCCTATCCTGGCCATCGGGGCCAACGGGGAAGACGCCCACCGGCCTGACGTCCCGGAGTTCTTGAAATGGGTTCAGGCGCTGGTGGCCCACAATCCACCGTTTCTGAGCATCTATGGCATCGGTTTTCTGGGCCGGGAACTGTGGCCGATTCTGGCGTCGCTGGGGCCGGCGGCGCCACCACCTGTGCCTCAGGCAGCCTCTGAACTGCTCATATCAGCCGAAGAAGAGCCGGCTCCCGCCACTGCCCAGTTCTATGTCGTAACGGTCAACGATACTCTCTGGAGCATCTGCAAGCGATACAATATCTCCAAGGCCCAATTCTGGGAATGGAACGGCCATCTCTGGGACGAGCGAGGGCTACCCAGAGATGATGTCTATCTGGAGGAAGGCTGGCGAGTGCGGGTGGGTTAGAAGAGAGGCAGAGGAGCGAAGGAGAAGATGCAGGGCGATGACTGGCTGGGACGCGGGCAATGGATGCCCGACTGGGAGGTGGAAGAGGAGACTCGGGGCGAGGAGACGGAACGGCCGAAAAAGAGCCAAAAGAAAGGCCCCGGGAAGCGATCATCCCGTACGCCCTCTGGAGCGCTGGCAGGACTTATCGGGATGCTCTCCCCCTTTCAGCGCTTCGTGCTGGCACTGCTGTTGTTTCTGAACGTTGCGCTTCTGGGCTGTATGTGCCTGGTAATGACCGGCCGGATCGTTCCGTTCTCTCCATGAGATGTTCGTAGTCCGCTATGTAGCGAAGCGGAAGGGTACTCCTGTGTTTGTCGTCAGCGCGATTTGTTATCTTTGAGAACATGGGATGTTCCTTCATCCGGTTGTGCCCTTCGGCACCGGCATCTTCTCCAGTTCGGCCACCAGATGAGCCACCGCCTGCGCCAGAGGAGAGTCAGGGGCACTCAAAGCCAGGGGTTTGCCCTGAGCCAGCGCCCGCAGCTGGGAGGGGTCAAAGGGAATAACCCCGGAGATGGGATGCTTAAGAACCCGCTGGAGGGTTTCCACAGGGGGCGCCGGCTCCGGCCCCGTCCGGTTCAGGATCAGCCGGACCTTTGAAGCATAGGGCTTCAAGACCTGAAGGGTTCCCACCGTGGTCTGCAGCGCGGATGGGTCGGCAGCAGTGACCAGAAGGATGGTGTCCGCTTTTCCCAGCACCGCCATCACTCCCTCGGTGAGAATCGCAGGAAGGTCCACCACCACATAGAGGAAATTCTCCCTCAGGGCTGCCAGGACCGCCAGCACTATCTCCGGGGATAACCCTCCTCCCACGACAGGGACGAAGGGCGAAGCGAGCAGATGGACGCCAGAGGGATGGGTCAGAAGATAATTGCGGATAGTCGCAGAGCCGGGTCCGGAGGTCAGGAGGGCCAGAGCAGACCAGTTGGGGTCGGGCC
Source organism: Chloroflexota bacterium (assembly GCA_014874475.1). GTDB lineage: Bacteria > Chloroflexota > Anaerolineae > B4-G1 > DUEL01 > SpSt-77. Next base: position 228,709 of record JADBJJ010000026.1, on the reverse strand, counting down.
GGAGTCCCATCTGAAGCGCACCGTGCCCGGAAGAGGGAGAGAGATCCACCAGGCATACCTGATTCGGTGATGAGCGGCCCAGAATGACAGCCAGATTGACGGCCAACGTGGTCACCCCCACCCCTCCGCGCAGACTCAACACGGCGACCGTCCCTCCCGCTGCGCGGTGGACGACTTTCCTGGTTAGCAGGCGATTGACCCGCTCCAGAAGTTCCGCCATCGTGATCGGCTTAGGGATGTATTCGTCGGCACCCGCTGCCAGTGCAGTCTCCCGGTCCACTGGCTGGCCGCGCGCGGTGAGGATGATGATCGGCATCTGGGCGGTAGCAGGGTTTTGTCGTAACTGGCGACAGACCTCGTACCCGTTCATCCCCGGCATCATCACATCCACGATGGCCAGGTCCGGCGGGTTTGCGCGGGCTTTGGCCAGACCATCCTCACCATCGGCGCTCAGAATCACTTCGTGCCCGCCCCGTTCTTCCAGCAACATCCGGATCATCTGCAGCAAGTCGGCATTATCGTCTATGACCAGGATACGGGCCATGTCCCTCCTCCTATTTACCCCCGGCGACGCTCGTTGTTATAATTATACCCCTAATTTTGCAATTTCACAATAGGCGAGACGGGCCCGGAAGTGTGAGTTTGAGGGAGGATGTTCTCCTCTCCCGACCGTCGACAGGCAAGCAGGAAGGAAAGGGCAAGGAAGGGATGAGGAATGGGCCCGGGGGCAATACGCCCGATGAGCGTTCCCCTGCCTTTCTTTACACCGTAGCAAATTGACAGAATCACTCTGCCTCTGTATAATGACCTCCGCTGACCCGACGGGAAAAGTTCTACCTGTACGATTACCCGGCGACGCTCGGGTGCGGGAGTCCCTTACTAAAGACCACAAAGGGCGCAAAAGAAATCCACACAACTTTCTCGTCCTTTGCGGTGCAACCGTACGAATCGTACAAGTGGAAAAAATTCGCTGTTCCACTAAGGAGCAAGACTATGGGCGACAAATTTGACTTCATCCGCGAGGAGATGGCCGCGCTGCAAGATTCTGGCCTCTTCATCCATCTGCGTACTATCGGTTCGGCCCCCGGCCCACGGATGATTGTGGACGGCAAAAAGGTCCTCAACCTCTGCACCAACAACTACCTGGGCCTGGCGACCCACCCCCGACTGGTCCAAGCGGCTCACGAGGCGCTGGACCACTGGGGCGTTGGGCCAACGGCGGTCCGCTCCATCGCTGGGACTCTCAGCATCCACGTGGAACTGGAGCGGAAGGTCGCCGAGTTCAAGCATGTGGAAGACGCCCTCTACGTCCAGTCCGGCTTCTGCGCCAATCAGGCCGCCATCCCGCCCCTGGTGGGCCGGGAGGATGTCATCTTCTCCGACCGGCTGAATCACGCCTCTATCATTGATGGATGTCGCCTCAGCGGGGCCAAAATCATCGTCTATGAGCACTGCGATCCCGACGACCTGGAGGCTAAGGTCAAGGAGAATCTCTCCAACTTCCGGCGCGGCATGGTCATCACCGATGGCGTCTTCTCTATGGATGGCGACATAGCCCCGCTGGACAAAATCTACGAGGTCGCGGAGCGCTACGGGCTCATCACTATGGTGGACGATGCCCACGGTGAGGGTGTCCTGGGCCACGGCGGTCGCGGCATTGTGGACCACTTTGGCCTCCACGGGAAGTTTGACATTGAGATCGGCACCTTCTCCAAAGCCTTCGGCGTCGTCGGCGGGATTATCTCCGGCAAGAAGGTGGTCATAGACTATCTGCGTCAGCGGGCCCGCCCCTTCCTGTTCTCTAACGCCGTTACCGCCACCGATACCGCTGCGTGCATAGCGGCGGTGGACATCCTCTCCGAGTCCACCGAACTGGTGGACCGTCTCTGGGAAAACACCCGCTACTTCAAGGGGGAGATGAAGCGGTTGGGCTTTGACGTGGGTCGCAGTGTGACCCCCATCACGCCAGTGATGCTGGGAGAGGCCCCGCTGGCCCAGCAGTTCAGCCGCCGCCTCTTTGAAGAAGGCGTCTTCGCGATGGCCATCGGCTACCCCACCGTCCCCAAGGGCCAGGCTCGCATCCGGGTCATGGTCTCCGCTATGCTGAGCAGAGATGATCTGGACTACGGTCTGGAAAAGTTCGCGAAGGTCGGGAAGGAACTGGGAGTCGTTGGGTGACGGTTGCGCTTCGCAGGGTGACGGTCACCTTACGGGCGACCAGAGGTGACCGTCACCGGGTTCAGAGCATTCTGGGAATATTGCTCCTGGCCCTCACCGGCTGTACGGTAGCGCCCTCTCCCGCTGCTATCTCTCCGCTGCCGGTTCCGTCGCCGACACCGACGCCCGGCCCCGCCGTCCTTTACGAACAGGGGCTGGCCTGCCAGCAGGCGGGGGACTGGGAGTGTGCCCGGGCAACTTTCTCCCGTACTCTGGAACTGGACCCGGGCTTCGCCCCCGCCTACCGGGCACGGGCGGCCGTCCACCTGGCCCTGGGAGATGGCCCAGCGGCCCTGCGGGACTCGCAGACGGCTATCATGCTGGCCCCGGAGGACGCCGGGGCTTATGCTTTGCTGGGGGAGGTCCTCCGCCGGGCCTTCAATGACCCTCTTCAGGCGCTGGATGCCTACAACGCGGCAGTGCAGCGGAACCCAACGCTTTCACCGGCCCTTTTCCCGGTCCGCTGGGAGTGTGCGGTAGCGGCGGCCCGCTCCGACCGGATGGCCGAACTGGCCGCTGAGTACGCCCGTCTCCATCCCGACGACCCGATGCGGATGTATTACCGGGGCCAGGCCCTGCTGGCTCAGGGCTTGCCCCGCGTTGCCATCCGGGTGTTGGGGGAGACCATAGAGCAGGAGAGGAGCCCGGCTGCGCTGTGGTTTGTCCTGGGAGAGGTCTACGCCGCCGAGAGGGCCTGGCGAGAGGCCCTCATCTGCTACGAACAGGCGCAGGCGCTGATGGAGGCCGGAGACTCCTCCCTGGGCGTGGTCTCCGGGAACCCAGCAGCGACTCTGGCCCTGGCGCTGGGGACGGCGTATCTGCACACCGGCCGCTGCGGGGATGCCGAAGCGGCCTTCCGATACGCACGGGCGCTGGGCTTCAACCGGCCCGATTTGCCCACGCTCATCGGGCAGGCGATGATCTGTCAGCAAAAGTGAGGAAAGAGAGCGCTTGCGGAAGCGGCCTTCGGCTGCATTCGCACCACTGCTTGAAAGACGGACAGATGATGAACCGGACACCTGTAATCGTTGTTCACGGGGGTGCGTGGAAGATTCCAGAGGAAGAGCATGGGCCGCACGTGGAGGGGTGTCAGCGCGCGGCGGCCGCCGGATGGGAGGTGCTGCGCGCGGGCGGTTCAGCGCTGGACGCGGTGGAGACGGCAGTCCGCCTTCTGGAAGATGACCCGACCTTTGATGCTGGGCGGGGGTCTTGCCTGAACGCCATCGGCGAGGTGGAACTGGACGCCATCATTATGGACGGACAGACGCTGCGCCTGGGGGCTGTGGCCGCCGTTCGGCGCATCCGCAATCCGGTAACACTGGCCCGCCTGATTATGGAGAAGGGACCACACAACTTCCTGGTGGATTCCGGCGCGGAGGAGTTCGCCCGGCAGCACGGGATGGGCCTGATCCCGTCGGAGGAACTGGTGGTGGAGCGGGAGCGGGCCCGCTGGGAAGCCTGGCGGGCCGGAGAGGGCCTCTACGCGGCCGAACTCTTCAACTCCACCGGAACGGTAGGGGCGGTCGCGCTGGACCGGGAAGGGCATCTGGCAGCGGCAACCTCTACTGGTGGCAAACCGGGCAAATGGCCGGGCCGGGTGGGGGATTCGCCATTGGTCGGCTGCGGCGCCTACGCTGATGACCGGTCGGCAGCGGCCTCTGCCACCGGGGATGGAGAGGCGTTGATGCGTATCCTGGCGACCGGCGCCGTCTGCGCGCGAGTGGGGGCGGGGAAGAGTCCGCAGGAAGCCGCGGAGGAGGTGCTGGCCCTGCTGGCGGAGCGGACGGGCGGCTATGGCGGCCTGATCGTGCTGGACCCGCGCGGTCGCTACGGCATCGCCCACACCACCCCGCATATGGCCTGGGCTGTTGTCACCCCAGATGGCACCTGCCGCGCAGGGATCCGCGTCCGATGACATCAGGAGGTGAGCATGAAACTCATCTACCGAGACCGGGAATGGGAACTGGAGGGGCGGATGACCGTCCGCCAGGCGATAGAGAAAGTGGGATTGATTCCGGAAACGGTGCTGGCCGTACGGGATGGGAAACTGCTCACCGAGGACACTGTACTGGAGCCGGGAGATACGGTCAAACTGGTCTCTGTGGTGTCCGGAGGATAGCGGCTCCGTCGGGTCCGATCAGGAACTCGGCCAGCGGAGTGTATTCGGCCCCGGAGGGCTTCAGGACACTCTGGATCAGAGCGAAACTGCGCGCCTGAACCTCTCCCAACGTCCCGATGTCGGTGGAAGAGACCAGGGCACCGAGGCGGGAGAGGTCAGCCGGAGGAATGCGGTCCCGCACCCGCCCCAGGGTCAGGTGAGGGGTGAAATCTCGCCCTTCAGGGGGAAACCCCAGCGGTTTCATCGCCCGTTCCACCGCCCGTTGCAGGGAAGCCAGTTCTTCCCCCATAGCCTGAACGCCCACCCAGATAACACGCGGCCGCCGCGCGTTGGGGAAACATCCCAGCCCGCCGACGGTCAATGCACATGGCGAGGCCCTGGATGCCACCTCTCCCAGCGCGGCCCGGATGGCGTCCAGTTTGCCCACCGGAGTATCCCCCAGAAACTTCAGGGTCAGGTGAATCCCCTCCGGTTTCACCCAGCGGACGCTCTCCGGCGGCACTTGTCGCTCCAGTTGCCGCTGCACCTGGGCCAGTTGCCGAATGATGGCATCCGGAAGGATAATCGCAATAAATGTGCGGATGGTTTCCACGGTTTTCCTCCCTGCAGGACGGCCTTCCCGACCCTCCTTCCCGCACTTGAAGCAAACGGGTCAGTCCCCCTGCCCTCTCCCCGCTGCTGCTTCGTGACGCGGGGATGGGAGAGGATAGAGGAGATTTAGAACAGCGGCCGAAGGCTGCCGCCCTCTCCTTTCCCCTCCCCATACGTCTATCTCTCCCCGCACGTTTATACCGTTGGGGGGAAACGGCGGCTCAGCCGACCACGCCGATTCTCAAAGAACCAGACCGTCACCTACGTCCCTTCTTCCCAAGAGGCCAGGTATCGCTCCTGCTCCGGTGTCAGCACGTCTATCTCCACGCCCATCGCCTGGAGTTTCATACGGGCGATTTCCCGGTCAATTTCCTCCGGTACGGCGTAGACGGTGCGCTCCAGACGGTCGGCGTTGCGGAGGATGTAGGCCGCGCAGAGGGCCTGGTTGGCGAAAGACATATCCATGACCGCGCTGGGGTGGCCCTCAGCGGCGGCGAGGTTCACCAGCCGTCCCTCCGCCAGCAGATAGAGGCGGCGGCCATCCGGCAGGGTGTACTCGTCCACGAAGGGGCGCACCCGGCGCGATGGCCCGATGGCCATATCTTCCAGCGCGGGGATGTTAATTTCCACGTTGAAATGGCCGGAGTTCGCCAGAATGGCCCCGTCCTTCATCACCTCAAAGTGCTGCCGGTCAATGACATTGATATCGCCTGTGGAGGTGATGAAGATATCCCCCTGGGGGGCGGCCTCCCGCATCGGCATCACCCGGTAGCCGTCCATGACTGCCTCCAGGGCTTTGAGCGGATCCACCTCGGTGATGATGACGTTGGCCCCCAGCCCTTTGGCGCGCATGGCGATGCCCCGGCTGCACCAGCCATATCCGGCGACGACGACGGTCTTGCCAGCGAGAAGGATGTTGGTGGCGCGGATGATGCCGTCCATCGTGGATTGCCCGGTGCCGTAGCGGTTGTCGAAGAGATGCTTGGTGAGCGCGTCGTTGACGGCGATGATGGGATAGCGCAGGACGCCTTGGCGGGCCATCGCGCGCAGCCGGATAACGCCGGTGGTCGTCTCTTCGGTGCCACCGACCACGTTGCCGATGAGGTCGGTGCGCTCTTTGTGGAGGGTGCTCACCAGATCGGCCCCGTCGTCCATCGTGATGTGAGGTTTATGGTCCAGCGCGGCGTGGATGTGCTTGTAGTAGGTCTCGTTGTCCTCGCCCTTGATGGCGAAGACGGGGATTTCGTAGTAGGAGACGAGCGCGGCGGCGACGTCGTCCTGAGTGGAGAGGGGGTTGGAGGCCGTGAGGACAACCTCCGCGCCACTGGCCTGGAGGGTGCGGGCCAAATTGGCCGTCTCGGTGGTGATATGCAGACAGGCGGAGAGGCGGACGCCCTTCAGGGGCTTCTCCGCCGCGAAGCGCTCCCGGATGAGGCGAAGGACGGGCATCTCCCGCTCTGCCCAGTCTATGCGCAGCCGGCCCGCCGGGGCCAAGTTCAGGTCTTTGATGTCGTAGTCTATGGGCATAGAGTTCACTCCTTCACTTGGTGTGCTCTACTGGTTGACATAGTTCTCCTGAATGAGGTACCACTTCTGACCGTCAAAATCAATCACCCCCTGACGCTTGAGGGTCTGCTGGGCGTTCCGGACATAATGCTTCCACTTCTTGCCGAAATGCACACCTTTGATGACCCGGTCTATGCTATCATTGCACAGGTCGGGGTGAATCTGCTGGATGCGGGGGTGAAGTTCAACGGTCCGCATCGGGCCATACTTGCGCAGCAGGTATACGATGGTATCAGCAAAGATGCCGTTTGTGGTCTTGCCGCTGGCACGGATTTCCATCAACTCGTTCTCAGCATCGTTCACGCGCTGCTGAAATTCTTTTAACAGTTCTTCCTTTGCTTCCCGCTCAATACGCTGCCTCTTTTCTCTCAATTCTTCAGCTATCTGCGCCAATCGTTCAATCTCTGGTCTGGAAACGAGATTGCCAAGTCGTCCATACGCAAGGATATCTTCCCGAATCTGACGTACGTAAGTTGGGTCCACGATCCGAACGCCATACTCGTAGTTCCACAATAGACCATGCTCGGTCAGATTGGCCGACGTGATAATAGCTTCACTTTCGTCGGCGATGTAGACTTTAGCGTGTAGTCGTGGAAGATAGGTAATCCGGGTACCAGGGACAGCGTCCATCAGCAAAAGAATCGCCGTAGGATCTGTAGAGCCATACAGGATATGAGGGGTTGAGAGGTCAGTCAGTACATCCAGCCGGATGGTCAACGCGGCATCCTGCCTCCTCAGGATGTCCACAATGCGCTCAACAGGAGGGGTGGTGATATAGGGCGACACGATAAGCCCGTATTCTCTGATATGGCTCACCAGGCCTTCAAACTGATCCTGCCATTGTGCCGAGATGGTCTCAAAAATCATCGTCTTCTAACCCCTTAGCAACGAATCTAATCCCCCTTCGTCATCAAAATACTCCCGAAACCGACAGACGAACTCGGCAGGGGTGTAGAAGTGGCCCTGGCCGCCGGGGTTCTCCAGTACGTAGGTGGCGGCCAAACTCCCCATCCGCCCCGCCAGGTCCCAGGGGAGGCCCAGCGCCAGCCCCTTGATCAGGCCGGCCCGGTAGGCATCCCCCACGCCGGTAGGGTCGGCGATGTGGTGGGGAGGAACAGCAGGAATCTCATGGAGGCGCCCGTCGGCCCAGATGTGGGAGCCGTCGGCGCCGTAGGTTACCACACAGGCGCGATGGGGCGCAGCGTGAATCTGGTCGGTGCTCAGACCCGTCTTCTGGCGGAGCATCTCAAACTCATAGGCGTTGACCACCAGCAGGTCACAACCGAAAAGCCCCGCTCTCAACTCCTCCCCGCTCAGGCGAATGATCTGCTGGCTGGGGTCATAAAGATACGGGATGCCCAGTTCCTGACATTCGGCAGCGTAGCGGACCATCGCCTGCGGGTCGTTGGGGGAAATCACCACTAGGTCCACAGGGTGGAGGTTCAGGCTATGGAAGGAGAGTTCTCGCGCTCGCGCCATCGCGCCAGTGTAGAAACTGCAAATCTGGTTTCCGTCCAGGTCGGTGTTGGCAAAGAAGGAGGCGGTGAAAAGGTCGGGCTCCTCGCGGGTGAGGGATGTATCCACTCCATGGGACTCCAGCCACTGCCGGTATTCCCCGAAGTCCTGCCCGACGGTGCCCATCAGGTAGGGACGTTCCCCCAGAAGGGCCAAGTTATAGGCAATGTTAGCCGCGCAGCCGCCCCACTGACGGCGCATGTCGTCCACCAGGAAACTGAGGGAGATACGATGGAGTTGTTCGGGCAGGATATGCTCCACAAAGCGGCCCGGGAAGCGCATCAGGTAGTCATAGGAAATAGAACCGGTAACGACGATGTTCATAGGGACTCCGTGAAACGTGATGAGTGAAACGTGGTGCGTGATGCGTGATGAGTCCTTTTTCGTAGTTCGTTCAGAACCTGGAGCGCTGATCTCACTTAGGGGGTCTCCACTATCCGGCGTAAACTCACCCCAAAGGGCGGATAGGCGATACCTTTCTCGGTGATGATGCCCGTGACGTAGCGGTGGGGGGTGACGTCAAAAGCGGGGTTGGCGACCCGAACCCCCGATGGTGCGATCGGCATGCCCCGAAATACCAGATCGGTCACTTCCTCCGGCGGCCGCTCTTCTATGGGGATGTCGTCTCCCGTCGGGGTGGAGAGGTCAATGGTGGAGGTGGGGACACAGGGGTAGAAGGGGACGCCGTTCTCCTTCGCCGCCACCGCCAGTTTGTAGGTGCCAATCTTGTTGGCGACATCGCCGTTGGCGGCCACCCGATCGGCTCCCACCAGGACCAGGTTCACCTGCCCGGTGCGCAGGAAGTGCCCGGCGGCATTATCGGCAATGAGGGTGAAGGGAATGCCCAATTGCTGGAGTTCCCACGCGGTCAGACGGGCCCCCTGCAGGAGCGGGCGGGTTTCATCCACTAGGACATGGACGCGCTTTCCCTGCTCGTGGGCAGTGCGGATGACACCCAGGGCGGTCCCGTAGTCCACCGTCGCCAGCGCGCCGGTGTTACAGTGATGAAGAATGGTGGCGCCGTCGGGGATCAGGGCGGCGCCAAATTCTCCCAGCCGCCGGTTCACCTCCACATCCTCATCGGCGATGGCCTGGGCCTCCGCCAGCGCGACCCCACGGATGGCATCGGGGTCCGATTCAGCCGCGCACCGCCGGAGCACCCGTTCCAGCGCCCAGGCCAGGTTGACAGCAGTGGGACGAGCGGCCCGCAAGATAGCGGCGGCTTCTTCCAGGTCGCGCCAGAGGCCCGCTCGGTCGGCAGCGCGACTTCGGCGGGCAGCCAGCGCCAGGCCAAAGGCAGCGGCAGCACCGATGGCTGGCGCTCCCCGAACCGCCATATCCCGAATGGCCCGCGCGACCTCCTCGGGCGTCTCCAGCCGCAGGACGCGGAATTCGGCGGGCAGGACCCGCTGGTCAATCAGACAAACTCTCTCTTCGTTCCATTCTACCGTCCGCATAGACCAAGTTATGGTAGCATGGGGAGATAGTTTTGTCAACCCCGGTGGAGGTAGAGCAAAGAGGGTCAACGGACCACCAATTCCCCTAGTTCCAGGGAATCCCCCGCTGGGGTCTCATCCAGAGAGAGGGGTAGCCGCTCGCCGGTATCCGGGCGGTACATCCCGACTTTCAGCCAGTACCGGCCCGGGGGGAGGTCCGGCGGGAGGTATACCCCGTGCCGGTCGGTTATCCGTTCCCCGACCGACCAGATGAAGGTCGGCGAGAGATCACCCCGGGGTTCGGCGTCGTTCTGCGCAACCAGGGTTCCCCCCTCGTCCATCAGGTGCAGGAAAACCTTGTACCGCCCCGGCGGCGCGTTCGCCTCCCAGAAGAGGGTGACGGGTACCACGTCGCCAGGCGCAAAAGGGCCCTCCCCAAGAGCGTAGCCGTGCAGGAGTATCTCCGGGCCCCATCGGGCGCGGACGACCACCTGGGGCTCCTCTGGCAACGGTCCCAGACCGTAGAGAGATACCCGAACCCGCCCGTACCAGTGGCCCCAGGCCGGATAAGCCCTGTCCGCCAGCAGGTTCTCCACCCGGCGCTCCGGATCCGCTTCCCGGTCTCCCCAGTAGAGGACGAAGAGCCGCCGATGGGAAGAGAGGATCGGCGATAGCCAGTCCACGACCTGCTCCGGGGTCGGGTGATACGGTGCGGGATAGAGAGGAAGGTCGCCCTGGTAGTAGTACGTAAAGACTTCCCACTGATTCGGAGCGTTGAGGATGACGCCGTCCCCAGGCTGGCCCAGTGATGTGATGGCGGCAGCAATCTGCCGGTAGTTGTCCCGCGCATAGGCGGGGTTGAAGTACAGGTTGCGGAGGGAGGGGAGGAGGACGTAAAACGTGAGGGCGTAAAACATGAGAGCGTGAAACGTGCAGGGGTAGAGTGCAGATGCGAGGGGAGGACGGGAACGCCGGAAAGGGCGGACCAGGTTGTGGACGCCTGCCGCCAGCAGGATGTGAAAGGGGGGGAGAATGGCCAGCAGGAACTTGAGGTAGGCCGGTTTGTAGAGATCAAAGGCGAAGATAAGGACGAGGGGGACCAGTAGCCAGAGGGCCAATGTCGTCCGAACAAGCGCTATTTTTCGGCGGGGCCACAGCCCCAGGGCCAGCAGAACCCCTGCACCAATCAGCACCGGGCGGGCCGGGATTGCCTCCTGGGTGATGCCTACCGTCAGGACACGGAAAATATCCAACAGCGCTGCTTCCAGGGTGTACCCCCGTCCGGCAGAAGGCCACCCCGTCGCCCGAAGCGCAGCGGGCAACCAGGGGAGATACAGAAGCACCACCAGCCCCTGGAGGGCAAGCCACTTCCGCAGGGGCAACTCTTCCCGCGGTTGCCCTTCCGGGACAGGCCCCGGAACAGGATCGCCGGGGAAGCAATCCTGGCAGTTGTCCCCAGAGAGATAGGAACGAGCCCTGCCCCGGAAGCGATCGCCCGCCCGTAACCCCCACCGTCCGAAGACCAGCAGGTTGTGGGCGACCAGGATGAAGGGGAAGAAATAGTGGACGTAGAGGCCTGCGGCAACGACCAGAGCGTAGAGCAGGCCCGTCAGCGGGCGGGGGCGACGAAAGAGACTCCAGAGGAGGTCGGTAGAGGCGACGGAGATCAGGCCCAGCAGGCTGTACATCCGCGCCTCCTGGGAGTAGTAGACGGCCAGAGGGGAGACAGCAGCCAGGAACGCAGCCCCCACCCCCACGCCATGTCCCAGCATCCGTCTCCCTAACCGTCCGGTGAGCGCGACCGTCAACAGGCCGATGTAGACGGAGAGGGCCCGGACGGCGAACTCGCTATCGCCCGTGGGAATGCGCCAGAAATGGAGCAACAGGTAGTACCCCGGGGGATGGATGTCCCCCCGCGCCGCTGCGATGACCAGAGGGATGGAACGCTGGGCCGCTCGGATGGCGTTCCCCTCGTCGCTCCAGAAGGACTGGGTATCCAGCCGGTAGAAGCGCAGACCAGCGGCCAGGAGGAGAACCAGAAGCAACGCCGGGAGGAAAACCCCGTAAGTTTTCGCCTTCATCCGCATCCTGAATGGCACACAGATGAACACGGATGAACACGGACAAAGCCCGTCCCATCCGTGTTCTTCCGTGGTCCACTTATCCCAGCAGGCGCTGGCGCATCAGGCGGGGCGGGAGGCTACCACATCCCAGAATGGCGTCGTGAATCTGGCGCAGGGAGGCCTCCGGGTAAGCCCGCCGGTAGTCTGCCACCAACTCCAGGATGGCCAGTTTGCCCATCAGGTAGGACTGGGGCTGAGTGGGGCTGGTAGTGTACCGGCGGACCTCCGCCAGCGCGTTGGCCGGTTCCAACTGGCATTCCCGCACCAGAAAGTCCACTGCCTCGTCCACCGACATCCCCCGGGTGTGGAGGGAGACGTCCAGGATAATCCGCGCGGCCCGCCATAACTGGTCGGCGAGGCGGCCCAGGCGCTGGATCGGCTCGGCGATATAGCCCAGTTGTTCCATCAACTCCTCACAGTAGAAGGCCCAGCCTTCAATGAAGAGCGTCGCCAGGAAGGAGCCCAGCCGCCGGGGGATACTCTCCTGGCGGTTGGCCCAGACCAGTTGGAGGTGATGACCCGGGTACGCCTCGTGGAGCGCTGTCACCGGCATTTTGGCCCAGTTATGCCCTCTCAGCGTCTGTTCCTGCACTTCCGGCGGGGCGTTGGGATCCACCGGAGTGACCAGGAAGATGCCCTCCTGCCGCTCCTCCAGGATGCCCGGCGGCATATAGGCGGCGTAGGGGATGACCGGCCGCAGGTAGGGAGGGGTCTCCACAATCTCCAGGAGTTCTCCCTCCGGAATAGTGGCGATTTCATGGTCTATCACGTACTGGCGGACGGAGGTCATCGCTTCCCGATAGGCATCCAGAAGGCCCTCCGCGGTGGGATGGTCGTTCTTGGCTTCTTCTAGGATGTCCCGGACGGAGCGATGGGGGTCTATCTGCCGGGCCACCTCTTCCATCTGGCGGCGGGTGAGGTGGAACTGCTCCCAGCCGACCTGGAGCAACTGGTCGGCATCGTAATCCACCATATGCTCCTCCCGCAGCATCTCGTCAAAGAGGGATCGGCCAGCGGCGAAATCGCCGGCCGCGCGGGGGAGGACATCCTGTTCTATAAAGGCGGCGTACTCCTGGACGGCCTGCGCGGCGGCCTGTCCGGCCTGGGTCAGATCGGTCTGGAGGTCGGGGGCAGCCTCGGCGGCGATGGCGGGCAGCAGAGCGACGAAGAGGCCCGGGGCCTGGCGGGCCTGCTCCAGGGCAATCTCCGCCCATACCCGAGGCACTCGCTCCGGGATGATGTTGGCCATCCCCTCCCGGAGGACGCGCGGGGTCTCCCGGACCCGCCCCAGGGCCGACCGCAGTCGCTCCGGCAGTGGGGCGAAATCCCGGACGATGAGCAGGAAGATGCCGCCCAGGGGCTCTTCCAGATAGCCGCCCGGATGCCGGAGGTGGCCCTGGAACTTCTCGTAGGAGCGGATAAAGGAGTCTAGGATGTGGGTGAAGAGGATGTGGTCAATGCGGGCATCGGAGCGAAAGTCAGAGAGGTCCATCGCCCGCAGTTGGGCCAGCGCAGCCCGGACTTCTTGTTGTTCCTCCTCCAGTGCCGCCAGGGTCCGGTCGCCCAGCCGGTGGTCGGATTGATGGATGCCGATCTGGGTCGCCATGACCGGTTCCCGTTCGGCCATCCGATAGAGCCATTCTTCGGCCATGCGGTAGAATTGGGCTTCGGTGGTCATCACGCCTCCAGAAAATAAAAATCAAAATTGGGTAGAATTCGAGACCGCGCGGGTGATGCGAGCAGCGACGCGGGCATTCTGGAGCAGCAGGGCCCGGTTGGCCCGCAGGGAGCGGCCGTCGGTCTGTTGGGCCAGACGGGCCAGCAGATAGGGGGTGAGGGCAGGCCCGTGAATACCCTCCCGCTCAGCCTGGGCCACGATCGTCTCTATCTCCGACTGTGCTTCCTCCCAGGGAATGCCGTCTTCCTCGGGGACGGGGACGGTCACCAAAATCGCGGTGCGCAGGCCCAGGTCGTCTCGCGCTCGGGCCATCGCGGCGACTTCTTCGGGCGAGTCGGCGCGCAGAGAAAGCAGCAGGCCAGAGGTGGGACTGGTGAAGGCGGGGAAGGTATCGGTCCCATAGCCCACCACCGGCACTCCCAGCGTCTCCAACATCTCCAGCGTGCGGGGGAGGTCCAGGATGGCCTTCGCCCCCGCGCAGACAACGACTATGGGGATGGACGCCAGGGCAGGCAGGTCGGCAGAGATGTCCTCGGGGTGGCCCCGGTGGACTCCGCCGATGCCGCCGGTGGCGAAGACCCGCAGGCCGGCCCGGTGGGCCAGATGCATTGTCGCGGCGACGGTGGTCCCGCCGGTGGCTCTCCGGGCCACAACGGCGGGCAGGTCCCGGAGGCTAATTTTGACCGGCGACGGTTCGGCGGCCAGACGCTCCATCTGCTCCGGCTCCAGCCCAATGCAGGGCTGGCCTTCCAGCACCGCGATCGTGGCGGGGACGGCTCCTTCCTGCCGGACCATCTCCTCCATCTCCCGCGCGACGTCCATATTGAGAGGCCGGGGGAGGCCGTGAGTGATGAGGGCGGATTCCAGGGCCACGACCGGGTGGCCGTCCCGGAGCGCCTGAGCGACATCAGGGGCCAACAGGATGTCTGGCATCCTACCCTCCCATCAGTTCCACGGCCAGTTGGGCATAGACCTCTGCCGCCGTGCAGACGTCGTCTATATCCACCCACTCGTCTACGGTGTGGGCCCGGTCGGGGTCGCCGGGGCCGAAGCCGACGGTGGGGATACCGGCGATGCCCGCCGTGTAGGCACCCTCGGTGGAGAAGGCCCAGTGGCCAATGGGAGGGCGGTGTCTCAGGCGGGAGCGCGCCGCCCGGACCAGCGCCGTCACCAGAGGATGGGTTTCGTCAATGACCCAGGAGGGGTAGACTTTGCGGATGTACCCGGGGTAACCGGTATAACTGGTGGCGGAGAACTCCGCCACCCGAATGTCGGCGCGGACAGCCTCCCGGGCCATTACCCGATGGATTTCCGCCAACGCCATCGCCTCCGTCTCCCCCAGAGTCAAGCGGCGGTCCACGACCAGGTCGCAACGGTCGGGGATGGCGTTGCGGCTGCTGGCGTGGCTCCGGATTTCGGTGACAGCCAGGGTGCCCGGACCCAGGAACGGGTCATCTCCCAGTTGCCCGGCCAGAAGTTCCAGACCGAAGACCAGGCGCGCTGCGGCGTAGATGGCGTTCTCTCCCAGGGCGGGGCGGGAGGCATGGGCGGCCCGACCGTGGACGGTGACCTCCAGTTCCATCCGCCCGCGCTGGCCCCGGGTGACCGCCATATCCGTCGGCTCAGCGATGAGCACCCAGTCGGGCCGGACCCCTTCTTCCTCTATGAGCACCCGGCTGGCCAGCCCTTCACAGGGCTCCTCCTGGACAACGCAAGCGACGACGACCCGTCCCCGCGCGGGGAGGCCAGTGCGGCGCAGGAGATAGGCACCGTAGAGCATAGCCGCCAATCCGCCCTTCATGTCGCAGGCGCCCAGGCCATAAAGCCGTCGGCCTTCCACCACTGCGCCGAAGGGCTCGTGGCGCCAGGCAGCGGGATTGCTGACGGTCACCGTGTCCATGTGGCCGTTGAGCATCAGAATGGGGCCATCCTCCCGGCCCACCCAGCCGATGACGTTGCCAATGCGGTCAGTGCGGATATCCCGCAGGCCCAGCCGTTCCATCTCCTGAAGCACTCGCTTCGCCAGCGGCTCCTCCTGGGTGGAGGGACTGGGGATGCGTACCAAATCCTGCAGAAAGGCTACCAGTTGGGCCCGCTCGTCACGGGTGAGGCGCAGTTTGGTCATAGTAACGCTCCCATTCGTCCAGCGACTTCGGGGCGCAAGCCCGGATGGCTTCTGCCACTCGCCCAACATAGCGGGGGCGATTCAACTGCCAGCGGTTGAAGGCGATATTCAGAACCCACTCTTTAGCCATTGCGGCGGGCCTCTGCTTCCAGGAATTTGTCCCGATACCGGTGCCAGACCGCACGGTCGGCATCGGCCAGGCCCATTTCTATCATCTTGCGGTTGACAAACAGTTTGTTGGTGAGGTAGAGATACGCGGGGACAGGAGCACCAGAAGCCTCAGGGGGGCGATCAAAGCGCAGAAGCACCCTTTTCCCCAGGATATACCGGTGCAGGTACTCTTTTACTCGCTCCTGGTGGTCCGCAGGGATACAGACTCCCAGCAAGGATACCACCAGGCCGTTATCCATTTGCAGAGCGAGGTCGTCCCGAACGGCCATCACCCGGTGGACAGATTCTGTCCCCAACCTCAACTGATCAGGGTTCACCATGGGACGGGCATCCTTCACCCTGGGGGTATATCCCTGGGGAGGGGCCACTGGCGGGAGAGCCTGGTCCCGTTGAGTTATATGAATCATTGAGAGGAGCAAGCCCATTTTTTGCCGGATTACGGGGAGAAAGGCAGGCTGAATCTCGTAGCCTATCCCGTTGCGTTCCAGTTCCAGAGCGACCTTAACGGTCGTTCCGCTACCCAGGAAAGGGTCCAGAACCGTTTCTCCAGGAAAAGAGAACATCCGAATCAAGCGACGGGGGAGTTCCTCTGGGAACATTGCCTCATGGGCAATCTGTCGCTCCCCGCCGAAGGTCCAGTGACCGGAGAAGTACTCCTTCCACTCGTCCCGACTTAACCGGGCCTTCTCTTTCAGATGAGGCGGGATTCGTCCCGATCCGCCCGGCTTTTTGAAGATGAGAATGAACTCGTAGTCCAGTTCCACAATGCCGTTGGGCGGATAAGGGAATGAGCCCATGACCACCGCGCCGCCCGTGGTCCGCATCGTCGTCTTCTTCTGCCAGATGACGGCGCCCATATAGTCAAAACCGATGGTTTCGCACTGGGCGATGATTTCGGCATGGAGGGGGATAACTTTGTACCGGCCATAGATCACCGCGCGGGCAAACTGGTCACCGATGTTGATACAGAGCCGTCGGCCCGGCATCAGGACCCGCCAGCACTCTCGCCAGACCCGACCGAGGTCCAGCAGATACTCATGGAGCGTCTGCCCATAGCCGATCTGGCCCGGCACGCCATAGTCCTTCAGATGCCAATACGGCGGCGAGGTGACCACCAGGCCGATGCTGGCGTCGGCCACCTCGGCCATGTTGCGACTATCGCCGATGATTATTTTACCCTGACTGCTCATTTCACCATCCCGAACCGGGCGAAATAGCACGCTCCTTATTTATGCCTCATTTCTGCCAATAGCGCAAGTCGCGGAGTAAGGGAGCAGGGGGCGAAGGTGATAGTGGGGAGATGGGCGATTTGCGCTCTGGACAAAAGATGGTATAATATGGGTAACCCTGCTGTGCTGGTGATCGCCGAACTGGGGTTTTGAGCCAACACCTATACAACGGGAACCGATCTCGCGGACAGGAATGCGGTAGCCCTGCGGGCAAGGCAGACCTGCTGGGTAGGTTCCCACCTGCGAAAGCGGGTTCAAAACTTTGCGGCACACGGCACGGCGGGGTCTTTTTATGGGGAGCAAAGGCAGCCGACGGCCAACGACGACATAGAAGGGAGCGGCGGCAATTTCTCCAACGGGTCTGCGGAGGCGCGGCCGTCGCTTTTTCCAGACTTGTGAGGCTCCGGGAGGATAAGACAAGCCACCCGGCCGGAGTGTTCACCGCCGGGCAAGGAAGCCCGACTATTTCGGGAGACCCCCGCTTACCCTGCATGCGCGAGCGGATTCCTGCAGGCCCCGCTCGTGGAACCCCTATGTCTGGGCCTGAAACCTGTACAGATTCCACTGCAAGCCCCCCCTTGCGCCTGAATGGTCTGCCCATTGCCTCCCTCCCTGACCTTCATTGTAGTCTCCCCATTGAACTTCCCTCCTGGTCCTGGGCAGGGACCTGGTGAGCCAGAAAATTGCAATACCGCCGGGCGAAGAAAGCCGAGCAAATCATGACACGCCTCCCGGATAGGGCAACTGGCGCGAATCCCTGGAAAGAGGTACAATAGGACTCCGATTCGCTGCTGGTTGATGCTGGCGGACCGGTAGTCCGTTTGAGGAGTCCGATGTCCATAGACCTAGCGATTGAGACCCACAACTTAGGGCGTATCTACACCATTCGCAACCGGCGGGAGCGGCGCATCCGCAAAGAGATTATCGCCCTGCAGGATGTGAACCTGCAGATTCCCCGGGGCGAACTCTTTGGCCTTTTGGGCCCCAACGGCGCCGGAAAGACGACGCTCATCAAGATTCTGACCACCCTGCTGGCCCCCACCACCGGTTGGGCGCGGGTGGCCGGGTATGACGTGGTGCGGGAACCCCAGAAAATCCGTCCCCGCATCAATATGGTCTCCGGCGGTGAGGCCTCCGGCTACGGCCTGCTCACGGTACGGGAGAACCTCTGGATGTTCGCCCAGTTCTACGGCCTCCCTTCCCGGGAGGCGAACCGCCGCATTGAGGATCTGCTGCGTCGCATCGGTCTGGCCGACCGTATCCACACTAAGTCCTCCGACCTTTCCACTGGCTTGCGCCAGAAGATGAACATCGTCCGGGGGTTCCTCACCGATCCGGAGATTCTCTTTCTGGACGAGCCGACGCTGGGGCTGGATGTGAACGCCGCGCGGGATGTCCGGCGATTCGTCCGGGAGTGGCTGGATGCCCACCCCGACCGCACCGTCCTCCTGACCACCCATTACATGGTAGAGGCCGACGAACTCTGCGACCGGGTGGCCATCATCAGCCAGGGGCGGGTGCTGGCCTGCGATTCCCCCGAGGCGCTGAAGCGCCGCCTCCAGCGGGAGGCCCTCTTTGACATAGAGATTACCGCCCCCAATGGCCTGACAGCGGCGGCACTGGAGGCCCTGCCTGGGGTCCGTAAGGCGGTGCTGACCGACGCAAGCGGCGGCGCACTATTGAAATTAGTCCTGGCGGAGGACTCCGCCCTGCCCAGCGTCATCGGCGTCCTGACCGAGCGCGCGGTCCAGGTCCGCCATCTGACCAAACGGGAGCCCACGCTGGAGGATGTGTTCGTGGAGTTGGTGGGACGCCCGCTGGCGGAGGAGGAGGGCCGCGATGAGCAGTGAGGCCCGCCCCTTTTTCACGCCCGTCCCCAAAGCCACTGGCTGGCGCCTGTTCCTGAAGACGGTGGTCGCCCGGGCTTACCCCCGAGTAGTTGGCCAGCAGCGGGAGCGGTCGTGGATCTTCTTTGACGTTTTCCTTTCCATCCTGGCCGTCTCCGCCTACGTCTTCGTCTATCGGGCCATCGGGGCACCAGAGGAGTATGTGGGCTTCGTCGTCGTCGGCGGAGCGATGACCGCCTTCTGGCTCAACGTCCTCTGGAGTATGTCCAGCCAACTCTATTGGGAGAAAGAATCCGGCAACCTGGCCCTCTACATTATGGCCCCCAACTCTATGATGGCCATCCTGCTGGGAATGGCCCTGGGTGGCATCATCGCAACGGCCCTCCGCGCAGGGGCTATCCTCCTGGTCGGCAGCCTCATCTTCCGTGTTCAGTACGCGGTGGGAAACATCCTCGCGCTGGTGGCCGTCTTCATCCTCACCCTGGCGGCCCTCTACGGGCTGGGGATGATGAGCGCGTCTCTCTTCCTGCTGTGGGGGCGGGAGGCGTGGCACCTGGCGAACCTGGCCCAGGAGCCCATCTACCTCCTCTCCGGTTTCTACTTCCCAGTCAAGAACCTGGGATTCTGGGTGGCAGTGGGGGCTTCCATCATCCCACTGACACTGGGGCTGGACGCGATGCGGCAACTTCTCTTCCCATCCGGTGCGGCACTGGGGTTTCTATCGGTCCCCGTGGAGATCGGCGTGCTGGCGGTCCTGTGTGTCCTCTTCCTGGCCGCCGCGCGATGGCTGCTGGGATATATGGAGCGGATCGCCGTCCGGGAGGGACGGCTGCTGGAGAGCCGGAGATGAGGGCTGCCAGTTATCGGGACACCCGTTTGCCAGAGCGATGGGCCGCCGCCTGGCGGTCGTTCCGCGTTGCCGCGTGGCTGGGTTGGCAGATTGAGTCCAACTGGACCGACCCCTTCCTGTTTGCCATCTACTCCATGTTGAAGCCGCTGGCCTCGGCAGCCATCCTGGTAGTGATGTACGGCGTCATCACAAACGGCCAGTTTGAGAATCCGGTCTTCCCGTACATCTACCTGGGCAATGCTTTCTACATCTACGTTGGCGCAGTGATGACGGGAGTCTCCTGGGCAGTGATAGACGACCGGGAGCACTACCGAACGTTGAAGTACATCTACGTCGCCCCTATCCGCATCCCTGCCTACTGGCTGGGGCGAGGGGTGGCCCGCTTCCTGACCGGCTCTTTCGCCGTCCTCATCACCCTGGCCGCTGGAGTACTCTTCCTCCACGTGCCGTTCCACCCCGACCGGGTGGATTGGCCTCTCTTTTTGCTGTCGCTAACCCTGGGGGTGATGATGCTGGCCCTAATGGGGCTGGTACTGGCCAGCGTAAGTTTGATGATCGCCCATCATTTTTTCCTTATCGGCGAGGCGGTAGCGGGGGCGCTCTATCTTCTCAGTGGGGCCATCTTCCCGCTGGAGGTCCTTCCGCCGTGGCTACGGCCTTTGGGGTTCGCGATGCCGATCACCTACTGGCTGGAACTGATCCGCCGCTCCCTACTGGGGGATATTGCCAGCGGTTTCGCCACCCTCTCCGGTTTCACGAACGGCCAACTCCTGGGCATTCTGGCAGGCCTGTCCGTTCTCTTTGGGTTACTGGCGGTCGTCGCTTTCCGCCTGTGTGACCGGCAGGCCCGGGAGAAGGGCCTGATAGACCAGACGACGAACTACTGATTATCTGAAACCACAAAGGGCACGCAGGTTTAAAATATGACTTCGTGCCCTTTGTGTGCCCTTTATGGCTATGGGGGGTCAATTACGGCCCCTCCACTTTGGCGATGAAACTTTCCAGCGTGTCGGAGCCGCGAATGCGGATGCGGTGGAGAGTGTAGAGGTCTTCGCGGGTGTGGATGCGGCCATACTCAGTCGTCACCGCACCCCAATACCCGGCAGAGCGCACAACAGCAATCACGCTGGCATCGTACTGGCCGGACGGATAGCAGAAAAACCGCACCGGCCGACCTGTGTGGTACTCCACCGCCTCCTTGATCCCCAGAATCTGGTAGACCAGAAATTCGTAGGACTTCCCGCGCAGGTCCACGTGATCCCGTCCGTGCCCCTGAATCTCCATCCCGGCGTCCGCCATTTCCTTCATCATCCCCCAGTCCAGATACAGCGGACTCCCGTAGTGAGCGGGGGTCGCCAGAACGAAGAATGTCCCCACGAACCCGTACTTCTGCAGCAGGGGGAAGACAACGGTATAGGCATCCCGGTAGCCATCGTCAAAGGTCAGGATGACGGGCTTCTCCGGCAGGGGACGCCCTTCCGTCAGGTGGAGGTACAGATCGGTCAGGGTGATGGTATGGTATCCGGCTTCGGCCAGGTACTGCAACTGAGCCTCAAACATTTCAGGGCGGACGGTCAGGTCTCGCCGGATGCGGTCCGCGTTCGGCGGCGGGTCCTCCACATAGTGGTACATCAGGATGGGGACCTCCGCGAAATCCGGCAGAGGGCCGGGGGTCGGGGTAGGTGTTGGGGTTGGCGTGGGAGTAGGCATCGGCGTTGGGGTAGGAGTGGGCGTAGGAGTCGGCGTCGGCGTAGGCGATGGAGTGGGGGTGGGCGGGAGCAGAGTAGCCGTCGGCGGAGGCGTCAGGGTGGGAAACAAATGTTCCAGCGAGACGGGCGGCACACGGGCGACAAAAAAGGTCACCGCCGCCAGCACGCCGATGGGGAACAGAAAACGGGTCAGCCAGGAGACGCGCATCAACATCTGTGGGTGCCAGGCATTTCTGAAATGCCTGGCACCTTCGGTTTCATACAGGTGGGGTTTAAATCCAGCCCTGCTTCTTGCAGAAATCGGTCAGGAAAGGAATGGTGACCCACTTGCCCTGGTAGGACTGGATGGCCAGGACGATGACGTAGACCAGCCAGGCAACGCCGACGATGCAGCCGACGACGACGAAACTGAGGACGAGGGACAGTACCCAGCCGACCACTGCCAGCGCCAGGGATTGGACAGCATTGTAGCGGATGAAGGGGCGGGACTTTTTGTCTTCCATTAAGAGGGCGATCAGGGCGATGATCCAGATGAGCCATGAGAGAAGGGCCCACAGTTTATCGTCCTGAGTGACTTCTCCATATCCTGCCTCGGCCATGGCGTTCTCCTTTATTGGTAGATAGGGGGAAACGATAACATCCTAATTATAGAACTTCTAATCAATTTGTCAAGAGAAGCCCGATGCGGGAAACGTCCGGGCCCAGAAAACGAGGCCCCTCGGGCTATGGAGCCCCTGGACAAGCCGGATTTCAGCCTCCGCAGGCCTCTTACTCCAGGTCCGGGACGCCTCTTTATACGCTCACTCCAACGAAAGGGGAGAGGAACAGAAGAGATCTTATCGGGTCAGCCGCTGCTCAGAGCCACGGTCAAGTCAGCCCCGCAGGCCACCCGCAAGACGGGCACCTGCAGTGCCCGCAGCGCCGCCGCCAATTCCTCCGTCCCGGGCGGGCCACCGAAGGTGGCGGCATCCAGCAAGACCATCACCGGGCGCAGTCCCCGGCGAACCAACTGGTCCGCCGCCACCGCGACATCCCGCCGGGCGGAAGGAGTAATCAAGACGACGGTGCTCCCCCGCGGGAGATGGCGGGCCTGGACGCCCAGGAGCGCCGAAAAGGGAAGGTCGCCATCGGCCCGAAGCAGGGCCAACGCCTCCAGAATCTTCCGCAGTTGCCGCCCGCCCCGGTCCGGGGGAAGGACGGTGAGCCCGGCCCCCTGGCAAACCAGCCCTACGGCCCGCCCCCGGCGCAGGAAGTACTGCCCCACCGAAGCCGCGACCGTCACCGCATACTCCTCTGTGGAGGGCGGCAGGGTGACCGGGCCGAGGGGCCGCCAGAGGAGTTCGTCCGCCGGAACGATCGGAACGGAAGGAAGGGCATGGTGGACGGCGCGTTCGGCATCCACAAAAATCCAGACCTCTGCCTGAGGGTCCAGTTCAAACTCTTTGACGATGAGCCGGTCTCGGCGGGCCGTACTAGGCCAGTGGATGCGGTTCAGGGGGTCGCCGGGAGCATACTCCCGCACTCCGGCGGCGTTGGGAGTGATCTGATGAGTCCGGCGGCGGAGCGCCTCCCCGCCCGGCAGAAGCCCCGACGGGGACGGAAACGCCCGCACCTCCACCGTCATCGGATAGACGACGAGAGTGGCCGTGGGGGGGAACTCCCGTCGGACCGGGAAGAGGCCGAAGGGGTCGCCGGAACGGACTTCGGTGGGTCCCAGAGGGAAGACGCCCCGGGAAGTCAGACGGGCGCGGGCCAGATAGCGGTACCGCTGGCGAGGGCCGATCATAGAAAGCACCCGCGAGCCCCGAGAATGAGGAAGCGAAGAGCAGTCCCGGACCTCCAGCCACAACCGGGTCCAGCGGCCAGGGTTCAGGACCTCAAACCGTTCCTCAAAGACCTGGCCCATCTGGGCGCGCAGGGTGCGGGCCTGACGGCGCACTTCCACCCCGCGCAGAACCAGCGCCGACCATATCCGGCTGACCAGCAGGACAAGGATCCAAAGATAAGTCAGATGGGCGTAGAGAGGATTGCCGGTCAGGGCCAGGGCGGCCGCGCTGGCGACAAGGAGGATCAGGAGGAGCCAGAGGGTGGGCATAGGGCATAAAGCATCATCTATCCGGGGAGACATCGCCGCCGGGGACGGGGACCTGGCGAAGGATTTCCGCTACCATCTCCTCGGCAGTCACATCCCGCATCCGGGCCGTAGGGCCGATAATGACCCGATGGCACAGGGCTGGGAGAGCCAGTGCCTTCACGTCGTCGGGGAGGACGAAATCCCGCCCGGAGATGGCGGCCCGGGCCTGCCCGGTCCGGTAGAGAGTGAGGCTCCCGCGCGGACTGGCCCCCAGATAGATGTCAGGATATTCGCGAGTGCGGCGAGTCAGTTCCACGATGTACCGCTTCACCGCGGGCGCCACGTAGACGGTCCGGATGGCCTCTTGAGCCTCCAGCAACTCCTCCACCGAGGCGACCGTCTCCAGTTCCTCTATCGGGTGGCGGTACTGCTGGCGCTCCAGAATGCGCACTTCGTCCTCCACCACCGGGTAGCCCAGGCGGATGCGCAGGAGGAAGCGGTCCAGTTGCGCCTCCGGCAGGGGAAAGGTCCCCTCGTACTCAATGGGGTTCTGGGTGGCCAGCACCATAAAGGGACGGGGCAGGGGCCGGGTGACGCCGTCCACAGTAATCTGCCGCTCCTCCATCGCCTCCAGGAGCGCCGCCTGGGTCTTGGGCGTGGCCCGGTTGATCTCGTCCGCCAGGACGATCTGGGCCATAATGGGGCCGGGACGGAACTCAAACTGGCGGGTGGCCTGGTTGTAGATGGAGACGCCGGTAACATCGCTGGGAAGCATGTCCGGCGTGAACTGGATGCGGCTGAAGGAACAACCCAGGGAGCGGGCGATGCTCCGGGCCAGCATAGTCTTGCCGGTGCCGGGGACGTCCTCAATGAGCAGATGGCCCTGGCAGAGGAGGCCGATGATGGTCAACTCTACAGCCTCCCGCTTTCCGACGATCACCCGCTCCACGTTGGCGATGAGCCGTTCGGCGAAAGATTGGACAGATGACATAGGAAATCTAAGAATCAAAGAGAGTCGGAGAGCAGAGAATCGGCGAATGAAAAAGGGGACGGCCTGCCCACAGACCGCCCCCCCTTGTTGCCAGCGCGCTGGCTACTGCGTCCCCCGCAAGCGCGGGTCCAGCGCATCCCGCAGACCGTCTCCCAGGAAGTTGAAGGCGAACATCGTGATGGAGAGAGCCAGCGCTGGGAGGATGGCCTGCGGCGGGTAGGTGCGGATGGCCTGGCTCCCGTCGGAAATCATGGAGCCCCAACTGGGAGTCGGCGGATTGACGCCCAGGCCGATGAAACTCAGGAACGCCTCGGTGGTGATGTAGCCGGGAATCGCCAGCGTAACCGTGATGACCAGAGGGCCCAGAATGTTGGGCATGATGTGAGAGAAGATGATGCGCAGGTGGCTGGCACCTACTGCTCGCGCAGCCAGCACGAAATCCTGCTCCCGGATAGAGAGGACTTGCCCCCGGGCCAGCCGAGCCGTGCCCATCCAGGCCGTCAGACCGATGCCAATGAATATGAAGAGCATCCCGCCGAAGCGCTCATCAATCTTGTTCATCACATAGGCAAACGTTCCGGGCTCGCTCTGGGCAAAGGTGGATCGGAAGAACGCCATCATCAGGATGATGAGCAGCAGGCTGGGAAAGGCATACATCAGGTCCACGAAGCGCATCATAATATTATCCACCCACCTGCTGAAATAGCCCGAGATCAAGCCATAGATCGTTCCTACCAGCAGAGCGATAATGGGACCCACATAAGCGACAGCAAGGGAAATCTGAGTGCCGTAAATCAGGCGGCTCAGCATATCCCGCCCCACGTAATCCGCCCCCAGAGGAAACTTATCCGAGATGACCGCGTAGGATTTCATCATCGGGAAGATTTCCAGCATCCAGGTCGGGATCGCGTTGGCGGCATTCCGGTCCTGTACATCGTACGGATAGGGCGCGATGTAACGGGCAAAGATAGCAGTAAGTGTCAACAGAATGACCAGAGTCCCCCCCAGAATGGCGGCTTTGTTTCGGCTCAACCGATACAAGGCATCGGCCCACAGGCTGGCTGTCTTGCGCCGCTGGGGAAGGGCGGTCCGCAATGCCTCTACACGACTGGACTCTGCCATACCCATCCTCCTACTCGTACCGGATACGCGGGTCCAACCAGGCGTACGTGATATCCACCACCAGATTGGCCAGAACCAGGAAAATCGCGTACAGCAGGATGGTCCCCATAATGACCGGGTAGTCCCGGTTAGTGACGCTGGTGACAAAATACTTGCCCAGACCCGGGATGCCGAAAATCTGCTCGGTGACGAAGGTACCGGTGACCACTGCGGCAAACATCGGGCCCAGCACCGTTACAACAGGGATAAGAGAGTTGCGCAGGGCATGCCGCAGGACGACCAGCCGCTCCGGCAAGCCTTTGGCCCGGGCTGTGCGGATATAGTCTTCCCGAATGACCTGAAGCAGGCTGGCGCGGGTTAGGCGGGCGATGATAGCGGATTGCCCCAGACCCAGCGCGAAGGCCGGCATCAGGACGTAGCGCCAGAAGTTCCAGGAGAGGTCGCTGGGAATGAAGAACAGGATATACGGTGGCTTGGCTCCCCAGCCGGTAGGCGGGAGCCACTTGAGCATCACGCCGAAGATCCAGACCAGGATCGGACCCATCGCGATAACGGGCACCGAGACGCCAAAAATGGCGACACTCATGCCAAGATAGTCCCAGATGGTGTTCTGCTTGAGCCCGGCGATGATACCCATCGGGATGCCGATGAGAACGGCAATGGTGAGGGCAGCAACGCCCAACTGAAAGGAGACCGGAAGTTGTTCCCGAACGATATCGTTGACCGTTCGGCTGCGGGAACTATAGGAGGGGCCCAGGTTGACCCAGCGCAGGTGATAATCATCCCACAACTTAATGTCAAACAAGGATTCCTCCAGCAGCGACTTGGGCTCCCCTTTGACGATACGCGGAACTAGCACGTCACTGAGATACCGCAGATACTGCTTCCAGTAGGGTTCATCCAGGTGATATTTGGCTTCCAGATTGCGGATAATCTCTTCCGGCAGTTTTTTCTCGCGGTCAAAAGGACCACCCGGTACAGCGCGTTGCAGAGCGAATGTCACTAGTGAGAGAACCAACAACACCACCAATGTCCATAAGAAACGACGGGCGATGTACCGACCCATTCAGAACCTCCGGATGAAGGATGGGCAGGGCCCCTTTTGGGGCCCTGCCCTTCGGAGCCATACGCTACGGCTGGATGCTCCACTTCTCAAACATCTCGTGGCCGTGCTGGGAGAAGGTGCGGTTCACGTACGGCTTGGTGCAGGTGACGCGAGTGTACCAGTAGATGGGAGCGATGGCCGCGTCCTCCCAGACCAGAATCTGCTCGGCCTGAGCGTACATATCTTGCCGTTTGGCCGGATCTTTCTCCAGGGCCGCCTCCTCCAGGAGTTTCGTGAACTCCTCGTTGCGCCACTGGGTGGCGGCTTCCTCATGCCCACCGATGGCGAAGACTTCCCGGGTCCAGTTGTTGGCATCCGGGTAGTCCATGCACCAGCCCAGCCGCCAGACGTTGGGGGAGTCTTCCTGGATCGTCTTCAGGTAGACCTTCCACTCCTGGTTGGTGATGGTCACCTGGATGCCCAGAACCTCCTTCCACATCGCCGAGATGGCTTCAGCGATCCGCTTGTGGCCCTCGGCTGTGTTGAACATGAGGATGATCTCGGGGATCTGGCTCACGTCCGTGAAGCCCATCTCGTCCATATAGGCCTTCAGTTCCGCCTTGGCCTTCTCCGGGTCGTACTTGACGCCCAGGTCCGGATACTTATCCATCGTGGGGCAGGCCGCCATACCGGGCCGACAGAACCACTGGGCCGGCTGCTGACCGCCCTTGAGGACGTTGTCAACCAGCCCCTGGCGGTCAATGGCTAGCGAGAGGGCCCGGCGTAGGTGGACGTTATCCGTCGGCGTCTTAGAGGTGTTGAAGCCATAGTAGTAGGTGCAGGCCATCGGCCCGATTACCAGTTCCTTGGAGAGGACCGGGTCGGCCTTCACGCGATCCATATCGGCCAGAGGAACGCCCGCCACATCCAGGTTGCCCGCCTCGTACTCAGCGAAGGCCGGGGACGCATCCAGCATTGTGAATTTAATCTCCTCAATGCTGGCCTGCGGGGAACTCTCAATGCCGGGCCAGAACGGGTTCTTGACGATGGTGATGTAGGAGTCGTGCACCCACTCCTTCAGAGCGTAAGGCCCGTAGGACTGGTTGAAGCCCGTCTCGGTCCAGCGGTCACCCCGCTCTTCAATGAGCCACTTCGGCATAGCATGGGCCACCCACATCCCGATGATGTTCAGGTTGTAGACGGCTGGGGTGGTGAAGGTGACCTGGAGGGTGTAGTCATCCAGCGCCTTGGCCGCCACGCCGTCAATCAGGGCCTGCTTCTCCTCGGAGGTCTTCTCGGCAAAGCCCTCCGCATTCAGGAGTTCATTGCAGCCCTTCACGGCATAGGCCAGGACGTAAGCATAGTCCGAGGCGGTCTCGGGGTTGCAGGTCCGCTTGATGCCGTACTCAAAGTCATGAGCAGTCACCATGCGGGGATTACCCTCTTCATCCACGACCTGCTCCACTGCCTGGCCATTCCAGCCCACCCAAGGGATGCCCTGGCGGATGTAGAAGGTATAGGTGAACCCGTCCTCGGAGACATCCCACTTCTCGGCCATGCCCGGCTTCAGTTCCAGCGTCACCTCGTCCAGGCGGGTGAGACCCACAGTGAGCATATCAATCACCTGGACGGAGGACGTGTCGGTCGCCAGGGCTGGGTCCAGCGTCGGGACATCGCCCGGGCCCAGGTTGACGCGCAGGATGTTGGGACGGCCCACCGGCTCCGGAGTCGCCGTCACCACGATTTCTTTGGCCTCGCCAGGAACGGTCACCACCACGGTCTTCACCACCTCCGTCGGCTGGCAGGCGGTGACCACCAGCATAGCCACCACGGCTACGATGGCCGCAATAGACCACTTCTTGGACATCTTTCTCCTCCTGTTAATGGATGTTGGGTACAGTTTTGAAGAGTAACGCAGAGAGTTGGGAACGTCTCCTCGCCTCACCGATAGACATCACCTCCTTTCGGAGAGTCGGAGCATCAGCAAGTCAGCAATCCGCTAACTTGCCGGCCCTCCTCCCAGATAATGCTGCAGGGCTTCATCCCACAGGAAAACCTGTCCGTCCTCAAACACGACGACCCGCTCTGCCCGGGCGAGGTCCAATGCTTCCAGGGAGACTTCCGCCCCCGCCACGGCCGGGACGGCCCGGAAACCCGCTTTCCGGAGCAAGCCTGCACGCTCCCGCGCCCGTCGGATGTCCTCTTTGCCCACTGTGAAGGAAATCTCCAGTGCCAGCATCACCTCCGGCCGCTGGGGATCCCGGCGGAGCCGCCCCGAGATGAGGAGGTCCAGCAGCATCAGGTCCTCCACCTCTTCAGGTGTCAGGTTAGGCTCCAGCAGGTCCTCTATATCCGCGGGCATCATGACCCGGATAGAACGCAGAAGGCGACCAAAATAAGCGGAAGCCTTTTGCCGATATTGCATTTCCAGGTAGAAGCCCTTCATCCGGGCCATATCCACACCAAGAGCCCGAACCGACTTGGCTAGTGTACTGACTATTTTGACCAAATCCCGAACAATGGCTTCCAGGGCCTGAATCCGGAGGTTGGTCTCTTCCAGCACCTTCCAGATTTCCTGAATCTGGAGGTTGGTTCGCTCCTGGGCTTCCCGCAGTTCCTGAATCTGGAGGTTGGTTCGCTCCTGGGCTTCCCGCAGTTCCTGAATCTGGAGGTTGGTTCGCTCCTGGGCCTCCTGCAGTTCCTAAACGGTGGTCTCCAGGCGGCCCAGCCGCTCCTCCACGCCAGCCAGCCGCTCTTCGTGCCGCCGCTGGACCTCCACCAGTTCCCGAATCTGGAGGGTGGTTTGCTGCTGGGCCTCCACCAGTTGCCGGACCTGTTCCGGCAGGGAGAGCAGGTCCGGAGTGAGCACTACCTGGCGGACGCGCGCCAGCCACTCCGGGCGCTCCTCCAGAACCCGGATCAGGTCCTCCCAGGTGATTTCGGTGGCCCCAGTGCCTCCTTCAGGCCGGAACATCCCCCCATCTCCTTACTGCATCAGTTGTAAAGCACGGGTGAACGGATTCCAGACCAGCCCAAGAATCCCCCGCGTCACGGTGCCCAAGAGGGGGTCATCTCCAGGCCCTCCCAGAACAACCGGTGAAAATCAGCCCCATTTCCCCTGATTGTCTGTGCTCCATCGTCCGTCGTCAGCCGTCTGCTGTCACACCCGATGGCAGGCCACCCAGTGGCCCGGCTTCACTTCCCGGTACTCCGGGTCGGCCTCGTAGCAGACGTCCATCACCACCGGGCAGCGGGTGTTAAAGTTGCAGCCCTTCGGCGGATTGGCCGGGCTGGGGATTTCGCCCCTCAGGATGATGCGCTGCCGCTTCTCCTCAATCTCTGGGTCTGGAACCGGCACTGCGCTCATCAGTGCCTGAGTGTAGGGATGCAACGGGTTCAAGTAAATCTCATCCCGGTCGGCCAACTCCACAATCTTGCCCAGGTACATCACCGCCATCCGGTCGCTGATGTGGCGGACCATACTCAGGTCATGGGCGATGAAGAGATAGGTGAGCCCGAACTGTTCCTGGAGGTCCTCCAGCAGATTGACCACCTGAGCCTGGATGGAGACATCCAGCGAGGAGATGGGCTCATCGCAGACAATCAGGTCGGGGTTGAGAGCCAGGGCGCGGGCAATGCCGATGCGCTGTCGCTGACCGCCGGAGAACTCGTGGGGGTAGCGGTTTACGAAGTACGGGTTCAACCCGACCACCCGCAGCAATTCCTGCACCCGCTCTTCCTTCTCTTTGCCCCGGGCGACGCCGTGGACCTCCAGCGGCTCAGCGATGATGGCCCCCACGGTCATCCGGGGGTTCAGAGAGGCGTAGGGGTCCTGGAAGATAATTTGCATCCGGCGGCGCATCCGGCGCAGTTCGTTGCCCTTCAATTTCATAATGTCCACACCGTCAAAGATGACCTCGCCGGAAGTTGGCTCGTAGAGGCGCAGGATAGTACGCCCGACGGTGGTCTTCCCACAGCCCGTCTCGCCCACAAGCCCCAGCGTTTCGCCCTTGTAGATATCAAAACTGACATCGTCTACAGCCTTGACATCCCCGATGTGCCGCTGGAAAATGACCCCACGGGTAATGGGAAAATACTTTTTCAGATGGATGACCTGGACCAGAGGGACTCGTTCAGCGGCCATTATCGGCTCCTCCCTGAAATCTCTTCCCAGCGCCAGCAGGCGACCAGATGATTCGCTCCGTCCACCTCTTGGAGAGACGGTATCTCTCCCACACACCGGTCCACCGCGTACGTGCAGCGGGGGACAAAGGGACAGCCCGGCGGCAGGTCAATCAGGTCGGGCGGGAGGCCAGGGATGGAAACCAATTTGGTCCCCGGCGCCTCGTCCAGCCGGGGCAGCGACCCCAAAAGGCCCATCGTGTAGGGGTGGCAGGGCCGCTTGTAGATATCTTTTACATAGCCCCGTTCAATGATGAATCCAGCATACATCACGTTGATCCGTTGAGCCAGCCGGGCCACCACCCCCAGGTCGTGAGTGATCCACATCACCGCCATGCCCAATTGCTCCTGAAGTCGCTTCACCAGGTCAATAATTTGGGCTTGAATCGTTACGTCCAGGGCGGTGGTGGGCTCGTCGGCGATGAGGAGTTTGGGGTTGCAGGAAAGGGCCATTGCGATCATCGCCCGCTGGCGCATACCGCCGGAGAACTGATGGGGATAATCGTCCAGACGGGTCTTCGCCTCCGGAATGCCTACCATAGTCAACAACTCTTCGGCCCGCTCCCGGGCCTGTTTATCGTCCATCCCCTGATGGAGTTTCAGGGCTTCCATAATCTGGAAGCCGATCGTGAAGACAGGGTTGAACGAGGTCATCGGGTCCTGGAAGACCATTGCAATCTCCGCGCCGCGCACATGGTGCATCTCGGCCTCGCTCAATTGCATCAGATCGCGCCCGTCAAACCAAACTTCGCCGCTCTCAATCTTCCCCGGGGGACTGGGGATAAGACGCATGATAGAAAGGGCGTGGACGCTCTTGCCGCATCCGCTCTCGCCGACCACGCCCAGAATCTCCCCCTCCTCCATCGTGTAGGAGATACCGTTGACGGCATGGACGACCCCGTCCTGGGTGTAGAAACGGGTGACCAGGTTCCTGACGTCCATCAAGATGGCCATAAAGACTCCTTATCCTGAAGGTGTAGCCGGGTCTATGCGACCCGCATCAACAGAAGGTCATACCGCCACAGCAGCAGGCTGCCGGCGGAGGAGAATGATGCGATAGGAGTGGGCTCAAGCGAATATCTCTGATAATGAAAGGAATTGCTGCTCCAGGCAAGAGGGATTGACGAGGAGAATAAAGAGGCAACGCGCCGGATGATTCGCCGCCATACACGCGAAGATGGCACAGCGCTGCCCCAACGGCTTTGTAAAGATTGAGCAATCAAGACATCCAGGGTGTCCATTTATCCCTATATCGGCTCACGTCAACTCATACACCACGCCGCGCCGGGGCCGCCATTCCAGCAGACGTTCCTTCAACGCCTCCCGAGCATAATGGAGTCTGGATTTGACGGTTCCCTCCGGCACCTCCAGAATCTCGGCGATCTCTTTCAGGCTCAAACCTTCCAGATAATAGAGCACAATCACCACTTGCTGGAGGAGGGGAAGGGTACCGATGGCTTCTCGGACCTTTTCCTGGATTTCCCGCTCCTCCACCGTCCCTTCCACGTGGAAAGAAGCGGTCCAGCGTTCCACCAGTTTGCCCAGCAGAACCGACCATCGCTGCCGGTGGTTCACCCAATCGCAACTCAGGTTGATCGCCACCCGATAAAGCCACGGGCCCACTGGAGCATCCGTGCGGACACGGTCAGCGTGGATGAGGAGCCGAACGAAACACTCCTGAAGAATGTCCTCTGCGGCTCCCTGGTCCCGGGTAATCGCCAGGGCGGTGCGGAAGATGGGAGTTTTATACCTCTCATACAATTCGGCCAGCGCCGCTGTATCTCCCTGACGCATCCGGGCGACCAGCACGCCATCTGGAACGGCCGATTGATCGGAAGTTTGAGACCCCATATAATATACTGCGTTGAGAGGCAAAAAGTTCAAATCAAATCGGTAGACTGACAGCAATTCAAGTATACCACACCTCAACGAACAGCGCAACCGTCTGGTTTCTTAACTTACCCATATTTCAGAGGGCACCCAGGGCCTGGGAGTAAGGAAGCCCGTTTGTCCACTCACCGGGCAGCCTGGCAGAACCGCGGGGGGGTGTAAGTTGAGCGCGCCGTAGGCGATGAACCAGCGGTAGCCAGCGCGCTCGCGAAAGGCGCGCACGCCGCTATCGGCCGTGCAACGGATACCCGCAACGAGTATAGGAAGCCAGTATTGCGCTGAGGGCAGGGAGGAGAATGCCGATGCCGGGGCGAAGTCATTCCTTATGAGGGGTCATGTTGGCAAGGAAAGAAGCGCTCCAGTAAAAATATGGAGGCACCTCAGCGACCTGAAACGTAACTGATACCTTTCTGGAAGAGACCTCTTTCAACGGCGGATGGTTCGGTGGCGTTCACCGATGGGGGCTCTTTCTCTCCCCGAGCCATCATCTCGCCGAGGTCAAGGGGAAAGAGGGGACAGAGGTGGACCCGGAGGGATTCGAACCCTCGGCCTTCTCAATGCCATTGAGACGCGCTCCCAGCTGCGCCACGGGCCCACGATGGAGCTGAGGGGATTCGAACCCCTGGCCTCTTCAGTGCGATTGAAGCGCTCTCCCAGCTGAGCTACAGCCCCTTCCAAGCATATATTCTACCGCAATCCGGGCAGATGTCAAGGCCGTTGCCCGCTGGTCGCCGGGTGGTCCCCATTTCATCACCGGGCAAAGGAAGCCCAACCATTTTGGGACACACCCTCTTCCCGCGGGGTATTTGTACCGTTGCCTTTGTATGGTATAATGCCTATAAAGGTTCCACATGAGGAACGCTATGATTTTGCGCGTAGACCCCCCCAAAGCCCTATCCCCATCTACCAGTTTCGTGAGCAACTCCGACGGCAGATTCTCAGTGGCGAACTGAAACCCGGTGACACCCTGAAAGGAGATCGATTATGCCCCGATACCTTCTTGGCCTGGATGCCGGTAGTGGCTCCATCCGGGCCTTACTGGTGGATACGGAGAACGGACGGACAACTCTCACTGTCCGCCGGTGGGAACATCCGCCCGCCGGCGACGGGGGCTGGGCGTATGACTTTGACACGGAGCGCAACTGGGCTCTGTTAGCGGAGGCGGTCCGGGAAGCACTGGCGCGCGCCGGCGCCGCCCCCGCAGATGTCGCCGGAATCGCCGCCGCCTCTATGCGCCACAGTTTGGTGCTGGTGCGAGGTGGGGAGGTCCTCTTCGCTGCCCCCAACAGGGATGCCCGCGCGGCCGCCGAGGGGATGGAGATGGCCGCCGGACTGGGCGCGCGGGTCTGCAGCCGCACTGGCTGCTGGCCCGCGCCGATGTTTATGGCCCCGCGCCTGGTCTGGTTGGCCGCGCGTCATCCCCAGTGGCTGGAAGGCGCAGTGGCGCTCACCGTCGGCGACTGGGCCGCTTACCGCCTCTGCGGGGAGGCCGCAACTGATTTCTCCCACGCTGGGGAGAGCATGCTCCTGGACGTCGCCCGGCGGGAGTGGATGACGAATTTCCTGGCGGAACTGGGGCTCCCGGCATCGCTTCTCCCGCCCATCCGCCCGGCGGGGACGCTCCTGGGACGGCTGATGGCCTCTGCCGCCGCCGACCTGGGACTGGTGCCGGGGATCCCCGTGAGCGTGGGCGGGGCCGATACCCAGTGCGCGCTCTTGGCTCTGGGCGCCACTGGCCCCGGTGACGTGGGTATCGTCGCCGGGACGACGGGGCCGGTGCAGGGCGTCGCCGACCGCCCCACCCTGGACCCGGAAGGCCGCCTCTGGACCCGGCCCCACCTGCTGCCCGACCGCTGGGTCGTGGAAAGCAACGGGGGGCCATTGGGGGAAGCACTGGACTGGCTGGCCGGGCTCCTCTTCCCGGAGTCACCCCGACCGGCGGCCCGGATGGTCGGGGAGGCTGCAATGGCCCGACCTGGCGCCGGGGGCATCCTTTCCACCTTCGGTGGACAGGTCTTCAACGCTCGCGCAATGGCTTTCCCTGTGGGAAGCCTCACCCTCTCTCCCTTCCTGGGCGGCGACGGCCCCTCCCGCCGGGCCGACTTTTGTCGGGCCGTCCTGGAGGGGCTGGCTTTCGTCCTACGGGCCAACGTGGAGCAGGTCGCGGCGGTCGTAGCGCAGGCCGTCAGCCTGCATACGGGGGCACAGGCTGGCCGCCCGCGCTACGGGTTAACCGGCGGCCTCACCCGTAACCCCTTCTGGGCCCAACTGGTCGCCGATGTCCTGGGGCAGCCCATTCGGGTCCCCGAAATCCCGGAGGGAACGGCCCTGGGCGCGGCCATTTGCGCCGGGGTCGGCGCCGGACTCTTCGCGGACCTGGCGGAGGGAGCAGCGCGCCTGGCCCCTATCCGCACCGTCCACCCGAACGAAGAGAATGCTCGGATATACGAAGCCCTCTACAACGAATGGCGGGACCTGCGCGCCGCTCTGGCGGACGGTCACGACCGGGTCGCCGCCCGGATGATAGAAGCCGCTGTAGCCCAGGCCGCCACGCCCGTACGCATCGCCTTCCGCCCGAAGATTCTGGTCACCGCGCAGATGGACGAGGAGAGTCTGGCCGAACTCCGCCGTCTGGGAGAAGTAGAGCACACCAGTTATCGGGAAGGGCTGCGGATTCTGACCGGTGATGACCTGGTGGAAGCCCTGCAGGGGGTCCACGTCTTCATCACTGAGGCAGATATCGTAGACCTGGAGGCGCTGAGGGAGTTGCCGGACCTGCGGGTTGTCGCTTCCTGCCGGGGGCAGGTGGTGAACGTGGATGTGGAGGCCTGCAGTGCGCTGGGGATCCCCGTCCTCAACACACCCGGCCGCAACGCCGACGCCGTCGCCGACCTGACGGTGGCCTTTATGCTGGCACTGGCACGCAAACTCATCCCCGCCAACGAGTTCCTGCGCCAGCCGGGCGGCGAGGCGGAAGATATGGGTCGTATGGGACAAGCGTACCAGACCTTCCTGGGCCGGGAACTTTGGGGGAAGACGGTGGGATTGGTCGGACTGGGCGCCGTCGGGCGGGAGGTCGCCCGGCGGCTGGCGCCCTTCGGCGTCCGTCTGTTGGTCTACGACCCGTACATCCGCCCGGAAGACGCCGCGCGGTACGATGCAGATCGGGTCTCCCTGGAGGACCTGCTGGCCCAGAGTGACTTCGTCAGCCTGCATGCGCCAGTCACCGACGAGACGCGCGGGCTCATCGGGCAGGAGGCGCTGGCCCGGATGAAGCAGGGGGCGTTTCTGATCAACACCGCCCGAGCCGCGCTGGTGGACGAGGAGGCACTGGCGGAAGCGCTGCGGAGCGGTCATCTGGCGGGGGCAGCGGTGGACGTCTTCTCCGTGGAGCCGCCGGCCTCGGACCACCCCCTTCTCCAGTTACCCAACGTCATCGCCACGCCGCACATCGGGGGGAACACGCAGGAGGTAGCGGCCCACCAGGGCCGCATCATCGTGGAGGACTTGCGGCGGATGCTGGCGGGGGAGCGACCGCGCCATATCCTGAACCCGCAGACGCTGGAAGGGTTCTCCTGGACAGGCCCGCGCCGGAGCGCCGATCAGCAGGCCCTAGAGAGCATCGCAGAGCGCCCCGGCCCGGCGATTGTAGACCTACAGGTCGCCCGTCGCACGGAGCAGGGAGCAGAGGAACAAGGAGCCAGTCGCATGTCGCAAGTCGCAGGGAGTACGGAACAGACGATCCGCAATACGGTTGAGGAAATCCTGCGCCGGTTCTGCGAGAAGGCCGTCGCTGACCCGGCGCTGCGGGCTTTCGCCGCCAAACGGCGGGTGACTACCCACTACACGGTGACCGACCTAGGACTGGAGTTCTACATCGGCTTCCAGGACGGGGAAGTGATCGCTGGATTGGGCCCATCGCCCACGCCGGCAGAGGTCCGTATGAAGGCGACAGCACAGGTGCTGGACGACATCCTCACCGGCCGCATCAGCGGGCAGAAGGCGGCCATGAGCGGCAAACTCTCCTTCAGCGGAGATGTCCGGATCGCGATGGGTGTCCAGCGGGTCCAGGGCGACCTGGTTCGCCTCTATACGGCGGCGCGGGAGGAGGTGGGCATAGCGCCGACGGATAGTCTGCCCTACACCCCTGCAGCCGCACCGGCCCCGGCTGTTGCCGGCAGGGCGCCGGCTGTCGGTCTGCCCCCTACCCCGACGGAGAAAGACCCGCGCGCGGAGATGGTCCGAGCCATCAACGAACTCTATCAGTTGGGACTCATCACCGCCACCGGCGGGAATGTGAGCGTCCGGGTGGAGGGTCGGGAGGAGTGCTGGATCACGCCCAGTCAACTCTATAAGGGCGACCTGCGGCCTGAGTTGATGGTGCGGATAGACCTGGCAGGGAACGTCCTGGATGAGGGTGTACCGGCGCCATCGTCGGAGTGGCCGATGCACACTGCCATCTACCGGGCCCGCCCGGAGGTGCAGGCTGTGGTCCACGCCCACGCACCCTACGCGACGATTCTGGCCCTGAGCGGGCTCCCGTTCCTGCCCATCACCACCGAAGCCGCTTTCTTCCGGGAGGTGCCGGTGGTTCCGTTCATTATGCCGGGGACGAAGGAACTGGCAGAAGCCGTCGTGAAGGCGATGGGCCGCAATCCCGTCGCTCTGCTCCAGAACCACGGCATAGTGGTGGCGGCGACGAGCCTGCGGCGGGCCTGCAACATCCTGGAGGTGGTGGAGCGGACGGCGCAACTGATCTGGGGGTGCTACGCAGCAGGGAAGAAGCCGCCGACCCTGCCGAAGGAGGTGGTGCGGACACTGCAGGAATTGGGGGAAATGATGGCGTGAGAGGGGGTTGGGAAACGCGAAACGGGAAACGCGAATCAGGGCCGGGTGCCCCGGATAAGCAGGACCGCGTCGGGGCCTACCTGCTGCCATTCGGTGCGGAGGGAAAATCCAGCGTCCCGCCAGGCTGAGAAGGAGTCTTCAGGTGAGAAACGGTTCTGTCCGGTGACGCGGTAGAGGAGACGGAGAGCGCGAGCCAGAAGGTCCCCCCCGCCAGGCACGGCGGCCGGCACGATGATGACCGATCCCGTCAACGCCAGCACGCGCGCGGCCTCCCGTGCGGTGGCAGGGTCCAAGATGAATTCTGTGGGAAAGGTGGAGACGACGGCCTGGAAGGTGCCGTCCGGGAAGGGAAGACGCTGGGCTTGTGCCCGTACCAGTCGCAGAGGGAAACCGGTCCGGCGGAGGCGACGGCGGGCCAGCGCGCCCATCTGCGGAGAGAGGTCTATGCCCACTGGCCGGAGCCCCTGGCGGGCCATCCGCAGGAGCAAGTGGCCCGGACCGTGGGCCAGTTCCAGCACTGGCCCGCTGGGAATGGAGGGGAGGACCGCCGCGCCCCACGCCGTCCACTTCCCCCGGGAGACCACCCAGGCGACGACGTCATACGTCCAGGCGAAGGGGCCATAGAGCAGACGAAAAAAAAGGCGCAGGAGAGAGGTCACCCATCGCATACGGTTCATCGCGGTCTGCGCATCGCGGATCGCACGCTATCAGGTCCTGGCAAGACAAAAAAGGGGATTGCGCAGCAATCGACCGCTGCGGAATCCCCTTTTCTCTTCTCCTCTTCCCACCTTATAAAGTGGGCGGGAAGGCGAACTCATCAGACAGAGACGTTCCCCCTTCTCCTTCTTTAAACCATACACCCAGTTCCAGAGAAATCCGCTGGAAGAAACTCTCCGGAGGGAGTTGCCCAATCCCGTACTCCATATTGACTACTCGCGCTCGCAAGACCAGGCTGGTTGTCTCCAGGATGACTTCGGCACCCGGCTCAGCCAGGACGATCTCCCCTTTCGCCGCCAGTTTGGCCCGCAGCGCCGGGTCCTGGTACGCAAACCCGCTGGCCAGGACTTTGGTCACGGTGCGGATG
This sequence comes from Chloroflexota bacterium, assembly GCA_014874475.1. Lineage (GTDB taxonomy): Bacteria > Chloroflexota > Anaerolineae > B4-G1 > DUEL01 > SpSt-77. The sequence continues at coordinate 190,297 of JADBJJ010000026.1, read as the reverse complement.
TCGCTCTTGTCAAACATCCACACTTCCAGCGCGGTCACTTTCTTGGGGTCACCCACGCCAATGGCTTCCGAAATGCCCACTCCGCACTCCCCCAGGAAATCCGTGCCCCGTTCAATGCTGAAGGAGGGGTCATAATGGTCATCCCCCAGGACATAGGTGGTGTTGAACTGGAGCGCCGGAGCGACTTCCTCTTCCCAGCGAGTCGGTTCCACCTGGCGGTAGGCGATAGCCCGCTCGGAGACGGGGCGAGCCCGGGGGCGGCGGAGACGGGAGAAGACGAAGTACAGAAGCGCTGCCAGCGCGGCCGCCAGTAACCCGATACCGCAGACCTGGAGGAAGGGACGGACTCGCTGGATGGTAGTGGGCCCGGAAGGCGCAGGGGGTGGTGCCTCTTTCAGGGCCTGAGCCAGCACCCGCAAATTCTCCCCATCGGCACCGCCGCGCCGCTCAGCCAGGTCCTCCAGCACTGCTACCGGGTCATTCTTCCACAGGCCGATGCCCAACCGGGTTTGGGCCTGCTGGAGATCCGGATTCTGGGCATACTCTCGGGCAACCCACACCAGATAGTCATCCCGGAAGTCCTGGCGGAGCATCGCCGGGGTAGCGTTATAGTAGGACGTGGGCCAGATGACCCAGGCGAAGAGGAGGCCCACCGCCAGGCCAAGAACGGCACCAAAGGCAAACGCCAAAGTCGTCTTGCGGGTATTATAGAGGTTCAGTAATTTGTTGAGCATGACTCCCCCTTAGGTAAGAGACCGGTCATTTCGCTGCACGGCAATAAGATGACGGTGGCGGAGCCGGTTGGGAAGATTCCTATTTCATACATAAGATTACCACACAATTCATTTAAAGACAAGTGGGGGTTCGTTCATCATTTGCTGATTCCCTTCTCCTCTCCTGCCGCCGAAAGGGAATGGGAGAGGCGAGAGGCCGGAGAGTGAGAGTAGGGGAGTTGGAGAATGGATAAGCCCAGCATCAGATCAGGGTCCTCCCACACACGGGGCAACCCGGTTGAGGTGCAAAAGACACCACGTCGAAAGTCCCCCTCCAACCATCCCATACCAGCAGTCGGCCAACAAGCGGTTGGCCGATATTCAGCAGGACCTTGACCGCCTCCACCGCCTCCAGCGCGCCGAAGGTCCCCGCGACGCCGCCCAGAATGCCGACCTCCCGAGCGGTGGGAACCTTATCCAGTTGGATGGATGGGGGGAACAGGCACCGGTAACAGGGCCCTGCTCCCGGCATCACGACGGACATCTGCCCCTCCCACGCCAGCACAGACGCCCAGACCAGCGGCGTACCGGTCTCCACGCAGGCTGCGTTGACCAGAAACTTGGTCTCAAAGTTATCCGAGCATTCTACCACCAGATCATAGGCCGCCGCCAGTTCGGCGGCCCGCCGGGATGTCAGGGCTTCCGGATAGAGAACCAGATTCACTGCCGGGTCCAGGGCCATCAGCCGCCGCGCGGCTGACTCCGTTTTGGGATGGCCCAGTTCAGCAGTAGTATGGAGGATTTGCCGGTTCAGGTTGGAGAGGGAGATTGTGTCGTAATCCACAATGCCGAGAGTACCGACGCCGGCGGCGGTCAGGTAGAAGGCAGCCGCCGAGCCCAGGCCGCCCGCCCCCACCACCAGCACCTGTGCGGCTTTCAGCCGCTCCTGACCAGCCTCCCCGACTCCCTCCAGAACCAGTTGCCGTGCAAAGCGTTCCCGATCCTCTTCGCTCAGCATTCTGCTCCCTTCGCCCAGAGAATGTTTTGTAGGGGGGTAGCCCAAACGGCTGCCGTCCCCTGACCCCATATCCATTGCGATGAATAGCCGGACAGGTTGCCCCGCCTCCGTTTGATGCTATAATGGAATTTGGAGGGCCGATGGCGCCGCGAGGTGGAAACGCATTTCGCCCCAGCCGGGCACCGGCCACTGCCCGGGTGCTCAACAACCTGCCCGGTCGGTATCCGGTGGAGAACTGGCACGTCTGCTACTGGAGCGTCTCCGAAGAGGGCTCCCTGCGGGAGCATGCGGTCGTCCTCCAGTTGCCAGCAGGCTATGCGGCCGTCTGCGAACCGGTGCGGGTCGGCCAGGCTGGCTGCGTGCTCCGGGTCCGGCGGTGGGGAGTGGCATGCCGCATATCCCTGCTGGAGGCCGTCGGCTTTGACCCTCTGGCGATCGCTGGCCCCGATGCCTCCGACGAGGCAGTAACGGCCATCTGCTTTGCCGCCACCCAGTTTGACCTCCCCGGCGACTTCGTCATCGCTGATCCCGATTACCCGCTTCTGCTTTTTGACCCCACCGGCGTCCTGAAAGGCTCATCTGTCAACGGCATCAGTCTCCTGGGAGCACTGGCCTACTTTGCCTCTGGTGGACGGGTGGCAGCGGATTTCCAGCGGTTGCGCCGGGAAGCCCCCACCCTCTACCGGCGGGCCCTGGCCGACCTGCAGGCGGAGTTATAAGGGAATTGGATAGCAGCGATGCCCCTTGCATGCAGATTTTACTCCAGTTTTCCAATGAGGGAAACGGCTGAGGTCGGGGCATAAGTTTGGATATAACGCCCTCATCCTGTCCCTTGCCCTTCGGACTTGCCGATGGGAATTTTGCTGGCTATGGGAGAGACTTCTTTTTCGCCCCTCCCTCCATTTCCCCTCTCCCCTTGCTGCGCAGCGGGGGGAGAGAGGGAAGGGCAGCAGTCTTCGGCCGCTGCCGCTCATCATTCCGGGAGGGGTAAAAATACGACTTGCCAGGAGGTAAAGGATGTGCGACACACTGGTTGCGATCGGCAACGCTACGGCTGACGGAACAACGATCCTGGCGAAAAACAGCGACCGGGAGCCCAACGAGGCCCATGTACTGGTCCACATTCCCCGCGCCCATCACGAACCCGGAACTACGGTGAAATGCACCTACATAGAAGTGCCCCAGGTACCAGAAACGTACGAAGTTCTGCCCTGCAAGCCTTTCTGGATTTGGGGCTGCGAGATGGGTGTCAATGAACACGGAGTGGCTATCGGCAACGAGGCTGTCTTCACCAGAGAGCCCTATAATAAAGCCCCTGGACTGATTGGAATGGACTACATTCGCCTGGCGCTGGAGCGGGCCGACACCGCCCGCCGCGCGCTGGAGATAATCGTCCAGTTACTGGAAATCTACGGTCAAGGGGGGAACTGCGGCTTCCGCCACGAGACCTATTACCACAACTCCTATATCATCGCCGACCCCCAGGAAGCCTGGGTGCTGGAGACGGTCGGAAAGCAATGGGCGGCGGAGCGGGTACGGGATGTGCGAACCATCTCCAACGGCCTGACCATCGGTTCCGAATGGGATGAGGCCTCCCCCGGCCTGGTGGAGTATGCAGTGAAGAAGGGATGGTGCAAATCGCGGGACGACTTTCACTTTGCCCGCTGCTATTCTGATTTCCTCTACACCCGGCTGGACGGTTGTCGGGCTCGCCAGCGCCGCTCTACCGCCATCCTGGAAGCCGAGAAGGGCCGCATTACCGTGGAGACAATGATGGCCGCCCTCCGGGATCATGGGCCAGAGGCATCCGCGAACCCTCTCTGGAATCCCGGTCGGGGCTGGATAATGGATACCATCTGTGTCCATGCTGGGCTGGGCCCAACTCGCCCCAGCCAGTCCGTCGGCGCAATGGTCGCCCATCTCATCCCGGGCATGCCCGTCGTTTGGGTAACGGGCACCTCCGGCATCTGCACGAGTATCTTCAAGCCGGTGTTCCTGGGAGGCGCAGGGCTTCCTTCCATTCCGGGCCTGGATAGAGAGCCAACGGGCACCTATGACCCCCGCACTTTGTGGTGGAGCCATGAACGTCTTCACCGCCAGGTGATTCGCGATTACCCAAGCCGTATGCCGCTCTATCGGAAAGAACGGGACGCCCTGGAAGCGTCCTTTTTGCAGGAAGCGGCAGAGATAGTTGCCCGATATCAGGAAATGAGCCCTGCAGAGCGGGCGGAGTCCTTGCGGGCCTTTAGCGCTTCCTCCTTTGAGCGGGCAGCAACGGCCACGGAGCGCTGGGTTGAGGTTGTCGCGAACACCCCGGTGCGGCATCGTCCGCCGCTACCGTTCTCTCTGGCCTGGAGCCGGTTCAATCGGGAAGCGAGTTTCCCCGAATAGAGGACAGATCAACAAAGGGGAAACTGCGCGTTTACTTCTCCATATTTTTCAACGCCTCATAGGCGGGACGGACGACCGTCAACGGCCAGCCCGGTTCAGTGATGGCCCACCAGTACTGCTCTTCATCGGGAGTCCAGTCGTGGTCGGCGATGGCCAGCACAAACATGGGGCCAACCCACGGCTGCCAGTGCTCCCGCGCGTACCGAAACGCCCGCACCAGATAGTCCGCTTTCTGCTCCTCAGTGACAGCAAACCACGAGTACTCGGGGTTGACAGGGTCGGAGGTCCACCCCATCTCAGTAATCGCAATCTGCTTTTCCCCATCGCCGTAGCGGACCATAATCTCCCGGACATCCTCGGTGTGGCGGAAGCAAAAAAAGCGCTGGCCACCGTAGGCAGGGTTGGTGGCGGCCTCGTCCGGGGAGACCTCCGGCGGCGCGGCGAATCCGGGGGCATGGACGCCCAGAAGGTCAAAATACGGCGCCGCGCCCGCCTGGTACATTCCAGCGAAGTAGTCCATATCGGGCATCGCGAGGGGCAATTCCGTGCCCGTGGGCGCCATTCCGGCCGATAGGACCAGCGCGTCCGGGTCGGCCTGCTTGATGGCGATGTAGCAGGCCCGCAGCAGGCGGACGTAGCCCTCGGGGTTCGGCGCCCGGGCCTCCCACTCCCGGGCCAGGTTGGGTTCGTTCCAGACCTGGTAGGCGCGCACCTGTCCCCGATAGCGAGCCGCGACCGCGCCGCAGAAATCAGCGAAGTCCTCCACCGGCACCGGCAGCGTCGGGTCTTCGGGCAGGGAGACCCAACCGGGACGGGGCAGGCCGTGCAACCGGAAGAGCAGGTTGAGACCCCGCTCTTGGACCTGCCGGACGATGCGGTCGCTGTAGCGCCAGTCAAAGCCCCCTTTGTACAACTCCACATCCACCCAGTGCAGGTTCTGACGAACCCAGGTGAAGCCGGCGTCCCGGATCAGGTTGAGGTCCCGGTCGGCGACCTCCTCCCGCCACCAGAGGAAGGCGACCATACCGTATTCAGGAGACCCCAGCCGGACGCGCGGCCAGGAGGTAGGGGTAGGAAGCGGTAACGGAGTTGGGGTTGGAGTCGCAGGGGCAGGAGAGGATAGCCTCCCCAAACGAAGCCAGCCAGCGATGCCCAGCGCCAAGAGGAGAGACAGAAAGAGATAAAAGAACAACCGAAGCGGACGCCGTTCAGGAGGCATACGCTTCCCGTTCCAGGAGGTCCGTCCGTTTCGCCGCCACGTCTATTCTATTCCCTGCATCCGCTGGCTATGGTTTGGGCATGCTCATGATGGCTCCGAAGGCCGGACGGGGGACCCCTTGAGGGTCTATGATGCTGTATGGGCCGTATGGGTCCTTTTCGGGAGGCAGGCCCGTCTTCTGGATGTAGTCCAGATTCCAGAGGAAGGCCAGGCGGACAAAACCCCACTGGCGCATCAACTGGTAGGCGCGGACGATGTAGTCAGCCTGCTCCTGGAGAGTGTTATCCAGCGCGAACTCAAAGCCAGGCGACGGCGTCCCCAACCCTTCGGAGGAAGCCCAGCCGAATTCGGTCACGCAGAGGGGTTTCATCCCAGAGATAGCATCCCGGTAGCGCCAGAGGGTGCTGCGGAAGGACCAGGACGGGTGGGGATTATCCCAGAACCCCCGGAACTTCGCGGTGGGGTCCTGGTAGGTTTGGTCGTCCCAGGCGATGTCCGGGGGGATGTTGTAGCCGTTGTGGTGGATGCCCACGCAATCGGCATAACTCAGGAATCCTTTGGCGATCATCTCCTGGTAGTACTGGAAATCGTCCATATAGATGATGCGGTTGGGGTTTTGGGGGTCGGTGGCTGTGGCGCCCACCGGCGAGAGCGCGCCGCTGATGACGATAATGTTGGGGTCGCGGCTCTTGATGACCTGATAGGCCAGGCGGAGCATCTCCACATACTGGGCCGGATTCACGCCCTCCGCTGTGTCCCATTCCCGGTCCAGGTTCTCCTCGTTCCAGACCTCTATGGCGTGGATGCGGCCCCGGTAGCGGTCCACCAGGCGACCCAGGAAATCGGCGAAGAGGGTCAGGTCATCCGGCGGGGCGCCCTCGGGGTTGTCGTCCACATAACTGGTATGGCTCCAGGCCGGCGCGTGCACCACGCTGAGCATGACCCGCAGGCCGCGCATGTTCGCGGCGTCCACCACCCCGTCGTACATCCCCCAGTTGTACTGGCCCGGGCTGGGCTCCACCAGGTCCCAGCGGACCTGCTGTTTGACCCAACCCAACCCCAGCGACTTTACCACATCCATTGTGTAGTTGGGGTCGCCGACGACGGCATGGACAGCAATACCGTAGCCGAAGACTTCCTGGTCCAGAGGGATAGTGGGCTGAGATCCGGTGCCCGAGGATGGGGTGACAGTGGCCAGGGGTCGCAGGCCCCCAGCGGGGGAGGCGGTCATCGTAGGGATGGCGGTTTCCGCAGCGGGCCGGGGCGTCTCCGGCTGAGGGGCAAAGAAGCCCCACCAGAGACAGAAGACCCCCAGCAGAAAGACCATCAGCCAGAGAACGATACCGAAGATCAGTTGCTGGCGCTCGCGCGTGGAGCGTGGTTGGAACATAGAACCTCCTGATCAGCAGTGGATTACCGGCTTCCCAGCACTGCGTGCAACGCGTCGCAGGCCGGACAGCTGCCACCAGGCCGGATGATAGCGTAGCCGTTCTGCGGGTCACCCGGGATGGGCTGCAGAAAGTCCACATTCCAGACGATAATGCAGCGCACCATTCCGGTCTGAATGCTCAGCCGTACCGACTCCGCCAGCCAGGCAGCCTGCTCGCTGTTATCCGTCTCCCGGCCCCACCAGAAGTTGTCGGGGAAGGGTTCCACTCCTTCCTGCGAGGCAAAGCCCAACTCGGTGTAAAAGAGTTGGCGGGTGCCCCGGAAGATGTTGTAGTAGAGTTCGGTCTGCGGCAGGAAGTACCAGGAGTGATGGCGGTCGCCGCGATCGGCGGGATGGCCGCTGCGAGCCGATGGAGGAGTCGCCCCAGCGTTGTGGTGCGCGCCGATGTAGTCCATACAGTTCGCCGCGCCAGCCACGTACATCCCTTCCAGCCAGGGCTTATCATCGCAGCCGTGAGGATGGCAGCCGCCAAAGTAGCCGGTCGGGGCCGGCGCGGCACTGATGACCGCAGTGCCGGGGTTGGCCGCCTTGATGGCCTGATAGGACGCACACAGCAGTTTGGTGTAGTTGGCCGGATGGATCAGTCCGTTCTGCCACTCCCGGTCAATGTTCGGCTCGTTCCAGACCTCAATGGCATCGGCGCCCGCGGCCGCCATCCCGGCGACCCACCGGGCAATTTCCTGCTCAAAGCCGGGCTGACCCGTCATATTGGCTGGACCCAGCGCGCTGACCTGAATCTTGAAGCCGGCCGCATGGGCTGCGGCGATGACGCCAGAAGCGTCGGCCGGATAGCGAATCTGCGTCTTCACCCAGTTCATTCCGGCGTAGCGCATCTGGCTGGCATAGGGTAAACTGAAGTTGGCCACGTGGCCGCCCAGTTCAAAATTGCCCCGCGCCCCCGGGGCCGGCGCCGGCGCGACCTCCCCGGCCTGAATGACGACGGAGACATCGCTGCCGGGAATTTTGGCGCCGCTGGCCTTCACGTACCAGATGCCGGTATAACGGCCCGGGTTGGCCGGAGCCTTCAGGTCCACGCTGATGTCCACCGTCGTGCCGGCTTTGACGGCGCCCACAGGGACACTATCCGGCCCGCCCATCTTCTCGCCGCTGGCGAAGACCAGGATGGTGTCCTGGGGCCAGTCGCAAGTGCCGCTGTTGCGCAGCCGCCAGGTCTTCTTGAAGGTCTCGTTGTTATTGAACTTCGTGCCGTCCGGCACAGTCACATCAGTCACAAACGCGGCCTGCATACAAGCCGGGGCCGTCGTCGTTGCGGCCGTCGCAGCGGTGGAGGCAGGAGTGGGCGTCGGCACCGGGGTGGGCGCAGCGACGTTCACCTGTACAGAGCCCCGGTTCACCCCGGCAATTGCCGCCGAGATGGTGTAGGTTCCCGCCGTCTCCGGGGCCTTCCAGCGGAACTCTGGCTGGCTCAGGGTGACTCGCTCCTCAGCGGTCTGGGAGCCCTCCACCTTCCAGACCACCTCCAGCGCGGTCGGCTGGGGCAGGCCTGCCGCCACCCGGTATCCGTCCACCGCCTCAGCCACGCCGGACATGTTCCCAGCGCTCACCAGGTCGTGGACGACGACGCCGCCCAGGTGGTAACGGAGAGCCCAGTCCAGTTTGCGGGCCAGGAACGACGGAGTGCCCAGCCAGACAGTGCGCCCCTCCCCCTGCTCCGTCTTGTAGGCAATGGCGTAGGTACCGACCGACTCCATCGGGGTGATACTGGTCACCTGACCAACCAGGGTGAAAACTACCTCTTGCCCGGGCTGGAGAGAGGATTCGGCGGGGGGCTGGACCTGACCGAAGGGGGCCAAGGCCTCCTCCAGGCCTACGTAGCGGACCCCGTCGGCGCCGGAGTCGGCGCTGAGGGAAGAGACGGCGGCGCGCAATTTGTAGCGGCCCACCTGCCCCACAGCCCACTCCAGCAGGGCTGGAACCGTGCCTCCTTCCGTGTAGGCGGCAGGGTCAGCGGGCAGAGGGAAGATCAGGGCATCAGCCGCGCGGCCCAACGCGGCCCAATCGTAGCCACCGGGATCCCAGCCGGAGTCGGTACGGGACGGGGCCGGCACCATTACCTCCAGGCGCAGCCCCTGAGCGTGCAGCGCGTCGGCCAGCGCAGCGACAAAGGCCGAGAACGCCTCCCGTTGCTCGGGTATCACTCCTTCATAATCCAGGGCGACCCCGACATAGCCTGTGGCTTTGGAGAGAATCTCGGCAATGTGGCGGGCCTGAAGGTCGGGGTTAGAGAGCAACTCCTCCAGCAGGACCCGATTCAGGGGCTGACCGGCCGGGCGGTTACCCACCAGCAACAAGGCCTCTGGGCTGCCAGAGGGAAGGGTCGGGGGCCGGCCAATGAGCGTTCCATCCGCGCCCAGGTAGAGGCCGGGGAGCATCACCTGGGTGAGGAGACCCGCCGCCGGGCCGCTCACCGCCTCGCCCTGGGCCACCGTACCGATAGCCGGAACCACCGGCAACGTCTGCATCACCACCACCGAAGAGGGGAGACGGTCCACATAAGCAATGAGCACCTCCCGCTCCCGGTCCAGCGTCCCGCCGACCCACTCCCAGGTCGCGCCGGTCCAGGTGTAGAGGTCCAGCGCCTCCCAGGGCTCGGCATCGTTGGGGATGACGACCTCCACCGTCGCCGGTCCGGCCGTGCGGGAACCGGTCTGAATGCGGTAGAGGGGGCTCTTGACCTGGAGGACGGGCGGGATGGCCGCCAGGGCCGCCTTCAGGTCGGCTCCAGCGGAGCCTTCCAGGAATATGGCCTGGGGTACCGAATCCAGCCGGACCCGTAGGGAGACATTCTCCTCCGGGTTGACGCCGACGGTGAGGCCGTCGGGGTGGGAAACGGATGGGTTTTTCGCGCCGAGGCGCGTGTACCCGGTAATGTGCAGTCGCTGTGGTAAAGAGATGGGCGGCAGAATCAGCGCTCCGATGACCAGGAAAGCAATGGCGCCATAGATCCAATTGCCAGCCGCCAGCCACTGTCCGAACTCCCGGAAGTGGCTGACGACCCGTTGCAGGGCAGAGGGCTTCGGATTCCTGGTCGCTACGTCGTTCGCTCCCATTGACACTACCTCCGTTTCACGTTTCACGCTTCACGCTCCGCGCGTTGCGCACTCCGAAAACCTATCGTCTAGAAAGCAGCCACCGCACTGGTATCAGAACTGCGAGGATCACCAGCAGGATGCCGCCAATACGGGCCCCCCACCGCAAGACCTGGGGCCAAATAGAGGGCCGGGCGGCAGAGGATTCTTCGGATGCCACCGTAGGCAGGACAACCGCCGGCGTGACGCCGGTAGATGCGCCTCTTTGCAGAGGAACAGCGGCCTCCAGTTGCCCACCGGGAGCCAGCGCCAGTGCCAGTTGGGCCGGTCCGTTAACGCCGTACCCGGCCGGAGGCTGGGCAGCAACCTGGTACGCATCCGGCTGGAGGCCGGGGAAGCAGTAGGGCTCGCTGATGCCATCGGTAGTATACTGTCCTACAAGCCCACCGGCATTGCTGAGAACGATGACGGCGTTGGGGAGCAGTTCCTCCGTCTCTGGCTGCCGGACGCCGTCACCGTTGCGGTCATGGAAGGCCAGGACGCAGACCTGACCGCTCTGGGGCGTCGGGGTGGCCTCCGGCGTGGGCGTGGCTGCCGGTGTGGGAGTGGCGGTGGGACAGGAAAGGACGATTTCCTGCCCGACAAATATCATTTTATTGGGCCCCAGCGAACCGGCGTTGAGCCGCTCCAGGTCCTCCAATGGGATGCCGTATTGCAGGGCGATGCCGAAGAGAGTGTCCCCGGACTGGACGATGTGGACCCGGCAGCCGTCCGGTCGGGGCGTTGGTTGGGGAGCAGGCGTCCAGGATGGCTGCTGTGCCGCCGTGGGAGTAGAGGCAGACGTCGGCGGCGGGGGCAGAGGGGTCGGTGTGGCCCGCCCCAGCGCCACCAAACTGGCGTCGTCAATGTAGACGTCGTTGTTGATGCGGGGCTCGACGTCCGTCCAGTCGGCGCGGGAGTGGATGAAGACGGTGACTTTATCTGATTGGGCCACTGCCTCTACCTGGAACAGCGTCCAGTTATCCCAGGCATCCCCCTCCGGGGAGCGGACGACCGTCGGAGCGGCCCAATTCGTGCCGCCGGTGGGGTCAATGCCGACCCAGATATGCATGGGGGCCGGGTTGTTGGACCGGTCGCCAGTCGGGCAGATGTTCCAGGTCTCTGAGGAGGCCGGCTTGCAGGACCAGGTTTGAATCCAGACGCTGAAGCGCAGGCGGGTACCCGGCTGGATACCGCTCACCTGTTGGTAAAGCCCCGCCTCGTGCTGCCGGTTCCAGGAGAAGTACTTCTGAGAAAGTTGCCCGGAACGGACCCGGTTAGCAAATTCGTAGGTGGCGACGCCCCGGAATTCCGGTCGTCCCCAGGCACAACGGACATCCCCTCCACAATAGTTGGGCGCCACCGCATAGGGTGGAGGATTGTCCAGATAAAAGGCTCGCCATCCCGGGGCGACCTGTACTTCCGGAATGCCGTCCTGGAAAGGCCAGGCCTGGCCCGGCCCCCCTTCTTCAAAGTCCCCGTTTCGCAGCAGGTTGGGGCCTTCCTGACTGTAGACTGGCCGCTGGAGACCCAACAGAAGAAGCGCGGCCATGGCGATCCAACCAATGCGCAGGTATTTCATAAACCACATCTCCTTAATAACAGATTTTTGCCAGTGTTGCTATATGCCGGTGATTATAACATGGTCGGAGCAGGAGGCAAGTTGGTTCCCGGAGTTCCGTTATTCCTCACTCCCAATCCTGACCTGCCCCAGGGTCAAAAAATCACCCCCATTGTCCCACCTCATCCGCTCACCCGTCTCCTCATCGTAGAGGCCGACCCGGATAGTCAGGGGGCCCTGGGCATCTGCCGGGAGCGCGACCCCGTGACGGTCGGTACAGGGCTCCCCAGCGGATGCCCCGCAGGATTCGGGCGGGCGAACATCGTGCTGAGCGACCAGTTGGCCGTCTGCAGACATCAAGTGAACGAATATTTTAAGGGAGCGAGAGGGGCGTTCCTCAACGAGCCAGGTCAGTTCAACAGCCACCATAGACTCCGCGACCGGCGTAAAGCCGGCGCGGGTCAGTTCTATCGCCCCGTCCACCAGGGCTCCCCGCGCAGGGGATTCCACCAGCGGCCCATGAGGCACTCCGTAGCCCAGAACCAGGGTATCCCCGGCCCAACCTTCCCACATCGGATACAGCCGGGGATGCGCGTCCAGCCAGGCCCGCAGGTCATTGTTCGCTCCGAGGGTTCCCTTATACAGGACAAACCACAGGCGGGAGTGGTTCTCCATCGCCGCCTCCACCCGCTCCGCGATGACGGGCATCGGCTCTACGATGGGCTCCCATGCCAGCGTGTATGACCAGGGCGCTCCCTGGCCCGCCCGGCTTGCTTCGTACCATCCGGCCTTTGCCAGGTTGTTAAAGAACACCAGGTCATCGGGCCGGAGGAGCGGGGAGAGATACCGCCAGTCGGCGGCAGGGTCAAAGGGGTCCACAACCTCCAGCATCTTCGCGTAGACGTCCGTCCGGACGGGCCAGAAGGTGACTACCAGAATTACGAGGGCCAGAGCCAGCAGCCACCCACTCCGACGGTGAAATTGCGCCAATGCCCAGGCCAGAGCCATCCCCAGGAACGACGCGACGGGGACGAAGTGACGGACAGCAAAGAAGCGGACGGCCTGAGCGCCGTAGGAGACGCCTATGACAGCGATGGCGATACCCAGAGCCGGGAGGAGCATGCGGGGCCACTGATGTCGGGGGGCCAGCAGGAGCCCGGCCAGCAGCACCCCTCCCATCACGCCGACGGCCGTCCATCCTCGCCCATAGGCGAAGACCAGCCCGAAGACGGAGGGGCCGACAAACTCCAGCGCGTTGCGCAGGGAAGGGAGCACGGGGCCGGATTGGATGCGGTGCTGCAGGGTCCCGGACGCGTAGACCAGCCAGGGGGCGAAGAGAAAGAGCGCAATTCCAGCGGCCATCAGCGTAGTCCGCCAGGCGCGCGGGCGAGCGAGCAGGACATACAGGTAGAGAGCCGCCAGGGGCCAGACGGTGTAGTACAGGAGATACAGGGCAAAAGCAGTGGCGATGCCCGCTCCCAATGTCCAGGCCCCGCTCCTCCTTTCCGTGGCCCGCAGGAGCGCCCAGGTCGCCAGCAGGACGCCTACCGGGGTCCAGGCGTACATGCGGTTGACCTGTCCGTAGTAGACCAGAAGGGGGAGCGCTGCGTTGCAGAGGGCGGCGATGGCCGCGACCCGCCGGTCGGATGCCCAGGCAATTGCGGCGACATACGTCAAGGGAACGATGATCACCCCGGCCAGAACGGCCAGGTAGCGCGCGGCGAAAGCATTCACCCCGACCAGCGACTGCCAGAGTTTATAAAAAATATAAAACAGCGGCGGATGCCACTCCAGGGCGGCAATCCGGACCACCTCGGGCCAGGGCAGAGTGCCGTGGGCAATCGTCCAGCCTTCATCCCAGCGCAGGGCCGGGACTGCCAGTTGGTACATCCGGAGAGCAAACGCCACCAGGCAGGCTCCGGCTAAGAAAAGCCAGAGGTATCTGTTGGCCTGATGATGCCCTGCGGGTGGGTTACCGTCCATTCTTAACAGACTTTACCGGGAATAACGCCGAGGGAAGCAGACCTGTACTCTATGATTAGGAACAAACCTGCGTCCATCCGCGTCCATCCGCGTTCATCCGCGTCCTATTTCCGGGGCTTAAAAAATACGGGGTTGGAGGCCGCCACGCCGGGCCACCCCCAACCCCGAGTTGTACCATCTCACCGACGGCGAGAGAGGACAAACACCACCCCGATGACCACCGCCAGCACCAGAAGCAGGATACCTGCGATGCTGGCCATCCCCCGCAGAGCCTGAGACCAGAAGGAGGGCTGTTCCCCGCCACCAACGGGAGTGGGAAGAACGACACCGGGGGTAGACGTCGCTGCCGGGCCCTCTCCGCGCTTTGCACCCAATGCCACATCCATCCGGGCTGTGCCCGCCAGCGCCACCATCACATCCGAGGGCCCGCTGGAAACATATCCTGCCGGCGTTTGCATCGTCACCCGATAGGAACCCGCCGTCAAGCCCGCGAAGCAATAGGGCTCACTGATGCCGTCAGTGGTGTACTGGCCCACTATGCCCGCTGCGCCGCCCACGGAGAAGGTCGCGTTAGGCAGGAGTTCCTCCGTCTCCGGCTGGCGGAATGTGTCGCCGTTGCGGTCGTGGAAGGCCAGGACGCAAATCTGGCCACTCTCTGGGGTAGGCGTGGCCTCCGGCGTGGGAGAAGCCGGCGGTTGGGTCGGAGGTGCCGGTGCTGTGACCTTTATCTTGACCCACAATTCGCTGCCGGGGATGCGGGTACCGCCCGTCTGCAGGACCCAGTTGCCGGTGTAGTCCCCCGGTGCGGCCGGCGCGACCAGGTTCACACTGATCTCCTTCACTTCCCCGGGCGCCACCCGTCCAATGGGCAGGGAATCCGGCCCGCCCATCTTCTCCCCGCCCGTAAAGATCAGGACGGTGTTATCGGGCCAGGCGTCGGTCCCGGTGTTGCGGACCCGCCAGGTTTTGGTGAAAGCCGCACCGCCATTAAACGCCGTGCCGTCCGGAATGGTCTCTCCGGCGAAGGCAGCCTGGAAGCGGGGACGGGTGGGGGTATTGGTGGGGACGGGGGTAGCAGTGGCCGCCGGCGCCGCCACTACCAGTTCGGCGTCGTCAAACCAGGCATTGTTGTGCTTCAGCGGCTGCTGGTTGGTCATCCGGGCAGAGACGAAGACGGTCACCTTGCCGCTGGCCCCGGCGGTAGCCTCCACCGAAACCCGCACCCACTGGTCCAGCGCGTTCACCGGCGCCGACCAGACGACGCCGGAATCGTACCAGAGCCCCTTCCCTTCGGGGTCAATTCCCACCTGGAAATTGGAGTTCCAGCCGCCGTAGGAAGGACGGGGGAGGTCGTCGTTACTGATATGGGCGCGCGCCCAAACGCTGAAACGCAGCCGGGTTCCCGGCGCCACACTGACGGTCTGCATCACGCCGCCACGCCAGGGTACGTATTGGACACCGACCGCCTGGGATGACGGCGCGCTGCGAAGCAAACCGTATCCATTAAAGTCCCGCTCCACCCACCAGTTAGGGCGACAGGGGAGCCAGTCAGGCGCCTGTTTGCATTTATCCCCGGCGTCTTCATGCCAGGGATACCAGCCGGAAGCCGTAGCACCCTCCCAGGCATCAAAACCGGGGTTCGCCAGGAGATTCTGCATCAGGGGACGAGCCTGAGTCCGGGGTGCCAGGGCCAGCATCATCGTTATCAGTAAAAGCATGACACCGACTAGTCGCTGCCCGTATTTCATTTCTCTCTCCCTCACTTTCCGGCTTGACGTCACACATTGATTATAGCACATTCCGGGGGGAGGGCAAACCAACGGGCCTCCAAGACAGGCAGGTCTTGCGGCGACCTTTAACTTGACAAACTGCTCCATAGGAGTATACTATTTTTGCTTCTGGATGTCCCGGCCCCAGGGCGTTCTCAGAAGTCCGGGTTCCCGAAAGGAGGTGATGTCCCCGTTGATGTCTATGTTTTGAGGGAAAAATCCCTTGACTTCCACGTTTCAGCATCTTTCAAGTCCCCAATTATGACTCAAGGAGGAGTAACCATGTCCCGCAGAACTATCTGGTCTGTGCTGAGCCTTGTTGTGGTGCTGGCGCTGCTTCTGGTTGCTTGCAGGCCCCAGCCCACACCCCCACCCGCGAAGAAGCAACTGGAAATCTTCTCCTGGTGGACAACAGGTGGAGAGGCAGCCGGTCTCCTGAAACTCTTTGAACTCTACAACCAGAAGTTTCCGGATGTGGAGATCATCAACGCCACTGTTGCTGGTGGGGCCGGCTTTGAAGCCAAGCCCGCGCTGAAAGCCCGTATGCTGGGCGGTGATCCCCCGGACTCCTTCCAGGTGCACATGGGCCACGAACTCATTGACACCTGGGTCACCACAGGCTATATGGAGCCACTGGACGACCTCTACAAGCAGGAAGGCTGGGAGTCCGTCTTCCCCAAGGGCGTGCTGGAGATCGTCTCCTATGACGGCCACTACTGGTCCGTCCCTGTCAACATCCATCGCTCCAACGTCCTCTGGTACAACAAAAAGGTCTTTGAGGCCAACGGCTGGAAGCCCCCAGCGACCTTTGACGAGTTCTTCGCCCTGGCGGAGGAAATGAAGGCCAAGGGGATCACCCCGCTGGCCCTGGGCGATGTGGGCATCTGGGCCTCCACCCATCTCTTTGAGGTCATTCTGGCGGGTACTATGAGCCCGGAGAAATACAAAGGGCTCTGGACCGGTCAGACGGACTGGAACGGCCCGGAGGTCAAGAAGGCCCTGGAGACAATGGCGAAGATGCTGGAGTACGTCAATCCAGACCACTCCGCTCTATCCTGGGACCAGGCCAACGATCTGGTGATTCAGGGCAAGGCCGGAATGACCATTATGGGCGACTGGGTGGACGCCGACAACCTGGCGAAGGGCTTCAAGGACTCCGGCTGGGCCCCTCCACCGGGGACGAAGGGCATCTTCGTCGCCCTCTCCGACACCTTCGGGCTGCCGAAGAATGCGCCGCACCGGGAGCAGGCCATTGAGTGGCTGCGGATTTGCGGCTCCAAAGAGGGTCAGGAGGCCTTCAACCCGCTCAAGGGCTCCATCTGTGCCCGCAACGACTGCAACCCCGAACTCTTCGGCCCCTACCTGAAGACTGCGATGGAGGACTGGCAGAAAGATACCATCGTGCCCAGCCTGGCCCACGGTGCCGCGGCCTCCGAGGCCTGGGTGACGAAGATCAACGACGTGATGACCGCCTTCGTCACCGACAGGGACGTGGCCAAGGCCCAGGCTGGCATGGCTCAGGCCTGCAAGGATGTCGGGGTCTGCAAGTAGGCGCCCCGGCCTGGATGCAGCGGGGCGGCCCCTCCGGGCTGCCCCGCTGTCAACTATCATGACCTCCAGAAAGGAGGTGACAATTGAGTATGCGCCGCATATCGTGGGACCGGGTCATCTCTATTCTGCTTATCCTCCCCTCTATCCTGGCCATCGCCGTCTTCGTCTATGGCTTCATCGCCTGGAGTGGATGGGTCTCCCTCTCCAACTGGGACGGCCTGCGTCCGGACCTCTCCTGGGCTGGTTTTGTCAACTACGCTAAACTCTTCGCCAATCCCCGCTTCCAGATTGACCTGCGCAATACCGTTGTTTTCACCGTCTTGTTCCTGGGCACATGCATCGTCATCGGGTTGGGGCTGGCGATCCTGCTGGACCAGGGCATCCGGGGGGAGAACTTCTTCCGTAGCCTGTTCCTCTTCCCGATGGCCATTTCGTTCATCGTGACCGGAGTCACCTGGCGATGGCTCCTGGCCCCCGGCGACCCGGCGACAGGTCGTCTGACCGGTATCAACGTCCTGCTGGATGCCGTCGGCATTCCCCTCTCTCGGTGGTATACTGACCCCACCGTCGTCCACATTCAGCCCACCAGCGCGATGGGGCAGTTTCTCCAGCAAATCGACCTGGGTTTTCTGACGACCCCTAATTTTGGCCTGCCGGTGGCGATGATCTCTATCGTGATTGCCGCCACCTGGCAGATGTCCGGGTACGTGATGGCGATGTATCTGGCCGGACTACGGGGGATTCCGGAGGAACTGCGGGAAGCAGCACGGGTGGACGGTGCCAGCGAGTGGCAGGTCTACCAGAACATCGTCTTCCCCCTCCTGCGACCGGTCACGCTGAGCGTCGTCATCGTCCTGGGCCACATCTCGCTGAAAATCTTTGACCTGGTGGCCGCGATGAGCAAGAAAGGACCCGGCTTCGCTACCGATGTGCCGGCCTATTTTATGTTTGAGACCACCTTCCAGGGTGACCACTATTCTCAGGGGGCCTCTATCGCCATATTTCTGCTGGTCACCGTTAGCCTCCTGGTGATCCCCTACCTGGTTTACAGCACTCGTCGGGAGGCCGAACTATGAAGGCGACCGGACGGAACTGGCTCATCCGACACAGCAGCCGGGCAGGCATCTACCTGGCCCTCCTAGCAGCCAGCGCGTTCTACCTCCTCCCCGTCTATGTCCTGGTGGTGACCAGCCTGAAGCCCTATGCTGAGGCGAACCTGGCCGGGATGTGGCAATTCCCCTCCGCTCCCAGTCTGGAGAGTTTCCTGCGCGCCTTCGGGCAACTGGGACCCCACTTCCGCAACAGTGTTTACCTGACCATCCCGGCGACGCTGCTCTCTTCGCTTCTGGGTTCGGTCAACGGGTATGTCCTCTCCAAGTGGCGCTTCCGGGGATCGGAGGTGCTCTTCCCCCTCATGCTGTTTGGGATGTTCATCCCTTACCAGAGTGTTCTCATCCCGCTGGTGCAGGTTCTGCAGAAGGTCAATACGGCCGCGGATGCGCTGCATATCCCGGCCACGCTGCGGTGGTTGGTGCCTGGCTACGGCTCCATCGCCGGCCTGGCCTTCGTCCACATCGTCTACGGCATCCCCATCACCACGCTGATTTTCCGCAACTACTACGCGACGGTCCCCAACGAACTGGTGGAGGCCGCCAAAATTGACGGCGCCAACATCTTCAAAGTCTACCGCTGGGTGCTCTTTCCCCTCTCTATGCCGGCCTTCGCCGTGGTGATGATCTGGCAATTCACCTCCATCTGGAACGAGTTCCTCTTCGCCGTCATCCTCACCCAGAACCCAGCCATCCGCCCGGTGACGGTCGCCCTCTACAACCTGGCCGGGAGTTATATCGTGGAGTGGAACGTCCAGATGGCCGGGGCGCTGCTGGCGGCGATGCCCACCCTGCTGGTCTACATTTTCCTGGGACGCTTCTTCATGCGAGGGCTCCTGGCGGGCGCGCTGAAGGGGTGACCTTCGGATGCTGATCCTGGAACTGCGCTGGCTCCTCTTCGGCCTGTTTCTGACCGTCGTTGCAGCGACTCTCCTGACCCTCTGGCTGGACCGTCGTCGTGCCGGGCGGCGCGCAGCAGAAACCTTCGCCGACGCCGCCCTCCACGCCGTCCTGGAACATGCCCCCTTCGGCTGGCTCGTCTTAGAGAGCGCGGAGCGCTACGTCTACGCCAACGAGTATGCCCGCCGTCTGCTGGAACTGCAGGCCCCCTCTGGCCCTGTCCCGGCCGTGGAGTGGGGCTTTCTCCTGGACGATGACCGCTCCGACGTCCGGCGGGGCCGAGCCCCCGAAGGTCGCTACCGCGTCCTCCGCCTTCCCTCCGGCCGGGCCGTCCGCTGGTGGCTGATGTCCGGCCAGCGGTGGGATTACCTGTTCCTGCTGGACGTCACCTCCCACTACGAGGCCGAGGAGGCCCGCATCCAACTCTTTGCCGATCTCTCCCACGAACTGCGGACTCCTGTGGGCGCCATCCTCACCCACCTGGAAATCCTCTGCCTGCCCGACATCCCCAAAGAGACCAAAGCGCAATCTCTCCACCTGCTTCGGGCAGAGGCCCGACGGTTGGCCCGGATGGTCCACCTGATGCTGGAACTGGGCCGCCTGGAGACCTCTCCGGAGATAGACCGGCGCCCGGTAGACCTGGTGGACCTGGCGGAGCGGGCGATATCCACCCTGGCCTCCCAGGCGGAAGAACGGAACATCCGTTTCTCCCTGGAGGCCGACTCCCCCATCCCCACCATCTGGGGGGACCCGGACCGGCTGATGCAGGTCTTCCTGAACCTGCTGGATAACGTCCTCAAGCACTGTCGCCCGGGTGACCGCGCCGCCGTCCTCCTCCGGCGGATGGAGGACGGCGTCCTCTGTGCGGTTCAGGATACCGGACCGGGCATTCCGGCGGAACATTTGCCGCACATTACCCGTCGTTTCTATAGGGCGGCGAAGCAGGAAGTGGAAGGGAGCGGATTGGGCCTGGCGCTGGTGCAGGAGATTCTCCGCCGCCACGGGAGTCGCCTGGAGATTTCCAGCCGGACGGAAGGAGAGACCGGTACATGCGTCCAGTTCATCTTACCGACTACACCCTTGCGGCCATAGGAGCCTTTCTTCGTCGGCGAGGGTGGCTTCTGGGGTTACTGCTGGCGCTTTTGGCCTGCGCGCTGATTCCCATCCCCGGCTACGTGGTCATCGTCCCGGGGGGAAATGGCCCCGTCATCCCTGCCCCGCTGAGCCCACAGATGCGGCTGGACCCGCTCTTCGCCCGCCCCGGCGACAAAGTCCGTCTCCACATCACCGACCGTATCCCCTGGACCCACGTCCTCTTGACCGTCAACGGCATCTCCGTCCATCCGGAGACCTGGTGGGAGGCCGGCCTGGGTGGGCAATGGACCTGGGCTTTTCACTTCGTCCTCCCCACCCGCCCTGCGGAACTGGTCTTCTATCACGACTGCGATACCGGATGCCGGGAACGGGGGCGAATGTCGGTGGGGGAGACGCCCACCCCTCCCCTTGTGTTGACTCCCACCAAATTGGGCGTGGTCTTTCCCAACCCGGATCGGGACTGGCACGGGCGCAGCGGTTGGGTTGTGGAGATGACCTACGTCCGGCGGGCCCAGGAGCCCGGCTGGGGAGTGGACGATCTGGCTGCGAAGGTCTACCGGCATCAAACAAAGGGACTGCGGGTGCTGGTGCGGGTGGATTATGACTACAACCAATCCATCCCGCCGACCGGCGACTACTTGGCCCTAGCGGAGTATCTGGAGTATCTGGCGCGCCTGGCCCGGGACGACCGTCTCCGGGGGGTCTACGGCTACATCCTGGGAAGCAGTTATAACGGCCTGGACCAGAACGCGCTGGCCCCCGACCGTCCAGTGACCCCTGAGTGGTATGCCCGGGTCCTCAACGGTTATGGCGAGCCCGTCTACCACACCGACAACGCCGTCCAGATGATCCGGGCCGAGAACCCCTCCGTCCGAGTGCTGGTAGGCCCGGTCCGGCCCTGGAACACCGACCAGGACGGTCTTCACAAGTACCGCATAGATGCGCCCTGGCTCAACTACATGAACACTCTGGTGCACTATGTGGACGAATCGGCACGAGCGAAGGCCACTGCGGGGATTCCCCTTGCCGCCCCCGATGGCTTCGCCGTCCAGGCCCCGGGCCGCCCCGATGCCCCCGAACTGGGCGGATCCGGCTCTGCGGAGCCCCAGACCGACCTCCCACGGGCGGAATGGAACGGCGCCCAGGCCGGCTTTCGGATCTATCGGGAGTGGCTGGACATCATCAACTCCTATTCGTCCACCCGAGGGCTCCCCGTCTACGTCACCTCGGCCAACACCTTCATTCCGGCGGTGGGGATTCCTCCGGCCCAGAACTACCCCCGAGGCTGGCTGAGTTCGGCCATAAGCGTGGTGAACGGCGAACCCCAAATTCAGGCCCTCTGCTGGTTTCTGGACGACCTGCCCGGGGACACCCAGTGGGAGAACTTCAGCCTGACCCGTCGGCGGGGCCGCCTAGTGGACGCCGCAGAGGAGTTTGAGGAGTTGCTGAAGCGGTGAGAAAGAGGCACGGGACAAGACGGCAAGGGTATAAGGAAAGTTGTGTCCTGCAACTTGCGACCTGCGCCTTGTGACCTGCGTTATGAAGATTCGCGTCCTTCTCGCCGATGACCATCCCACCCTGCGGCTGGGGCTACGGGTGCTCCTGGACCGGGAGCCGGATATAGACGTTGTGGCCGAGGCCGAAAGTGGGGAGGAAGCCCTGGAGAAGATTTTGGCCCTTCGGCCCGATGTGGCGGTGCTGGATTGCCAGTTGCCGGGCCTTTCGGGGCCGGAGGTGGCGCAGGAGATCCAGCGGCGAGGCCTGCCGGTGCGGGTCCTGGCCCTCAGCGCCTACGACTACGACCGCTACCTAGCCGAAATGTGGAAAGCAGAAGCCTGGGGCTACCTCCTTAAAGAGGAGCCGTTGGACCGCATTGTATCGGCCATCCGGCAGGCATCTCGTGGCGAATCTCTCTGGACGGCTGTCCAGAGCCAACGGATTCAGCAATACCAGGAGGTGGAAGCGTGCTGGAAGAATCTGACGGAGCGGGAACGGGAGGTGTTAGGGCTGATCGCGAAAGGGCTGAGCAGCAAAGAGATCGCCGTCTGGTTGGGCTTGACCCCCCGAACGGTGGAATTTCACGTTGGGAACATTTTACAGAAGATCGGGGTGACCACGCGTCTGGAAGCGGTGATGTGGGCAAAGGAGTACGGGTTCCTCCCGGGCGAGGATAAGTAGTCAAACCTGGTAATTTCCACAGTAGCCAGCGGGCACGGGATGGGTTATACTGAAGATGCCGCTGGGGAGAGCGGTGAGAATCTCAAATTAAGGGGGTGTGCTGATGCGCAGGATTAAGCTTTTCCCGGTGTTGGCCTTGGCGATCGCGGCTACCTTATTGATGACCTCTGTCGTTTATGCTTATGCTGTTTATCACGGCAATTGGCCTGAATAACCGTACCTGGGCAACTGGTGGTGGTGGAACGGGGCCTATCTTGACTGGGACATCGATGACCTTTGGACTCAGTCAGGGGTCAATGCGTTACGTGTGGGTCACATATATTATGGGCGGCAATACCGTCTTGAACAAGAGGCTTACAATCCAGGTGCGGGAACTTCTTGTGACCGTTTGAAGGTGCACGCAGTTTATGCAAACCAACCTCCGATATGGAATTTGCCAATCACCGGCTACAGAGTTCGCAATGGCTGCGACAGCAGTAGTATTAAGGAATTAGTGCATTTGGACTTAAAGGAGACCAGCATCGATGCAAATGTGTGGTACCGGCACCGAATAACTTATGAAAAACAGAACCCAGGAAGTGGTGGTGATGGCGAGGTTAACTACTCTTTCTCGTACGAGTGGGCCTGGAGCGATAGCTGGCTGGGCAAAGTAGTATATGATCGGTGGTTAACAAGAAACACAGCGACCCGCCCGGCTTGGTCAATTAGAAGAGCGCTGTTCGCTGATCTGCCCAAAGAAGCAGGAGGTCTACATGAAGCACAAGAAACTCTGGATAGGCATCGGATTTCTGGGATTGACGTTGATAGTAGCATTGGCGGCAATCTTACTCAGGAAGCCCCTTGGGGTCTACGCGGGAAAACCTGTCTTCGGCGGTAAAACTGCAATTTATGAGTACGCAGGGAAGGTATTAGAGCACACCGGAGATGTCCTTGTAAACGTTTACTACCTCCGTGGCGGCGACAAAGCAATACAAGCCTATAGAGAAGCCAATATCCGGCGAAGCCGTGCCCTTATCGCGCAGAAAGAGCCGCAGCTCATATGGGTGCAGGTGACTTTTGCCCGCCCAATCCCCAGCGCTGAGGTGAGCTCCCTGGTCAAAGAGACGGGCTTTAAGGTGCAAGATTTCCTTATGGCTGGCCGTAATTCTCAAGGAGGTAGGGTATGGTGTATAGACGCGATTGGCAACCTTGACCAACCGGTCTGTGATCCAGACCTTGGAGTTATGTTTCTGCAAGGGTGGGTGGAGACAACAGAACGGGGATTGGGCCGGTGGCTGACAGATAACCGCGTCTACATAATTGACACCATTGCAGTGGAGATCAACGAGCTCCTCGCTCAGAGGCATGCGGATATAGTGGCTGGCAGGGAGATAATTATAGTCTCTGAGTCTCCCTTCTGGAGGCTCGAGTGGTAATGTAAAGCCACAGAAATCGCAGCCGGAACTGCTGAATCAATAGAGGCCGTTATCTCCGAGGAGACAGCGGCCTCTTGCGGCTGACCGACGATCGCTTGGCGCTAAAGACGGCGGCCTGGGTGCGGGGAAGCGGCCTGGCGGCCTGACCGAGCGGGAATTAGAAGTGGTACACCTGATGGCGGAGGGTCTGAGCAACAAAGAAATCGCCGGTCGGTTGGGCGTGACGGAGAGGACGGTGGAGTTTCCCGTGGGCGCCATCCTGCGCAAATTGAAGGTGGCCTCACGGGTTGAAGCAGTGGTACGGGCGCAAGAGCACGGGATCATTCCGTGACGCCGGCGTGACGATTGCAGGCCCGGCACTGACAGCCGGGCCTTTTCGTTGGCATCGGAGATACCTCGGTTACTTACCTGTAGAACTCTACGGGTCGAACCTGTAGAAAGTGATTGTTCCAAAATTAGCATAGAGTTTGAATTTCAAATATCTCCCCATTTACCGCCTTTTTCTTATGCGGCCATCAGTTCCGCCAGGGAAATCTTCCCTCTCCTCAATTCTCCTAACAGGCTGCTCACATTCAACACCGACACCGTCCGCTTATACCCCCGCATCGTCCGATACCGCTCTTTCACCCCCCATCCTATGGCCCGCTCTGCCCCGCGCGCTCTTGACAGCCTCTCGTAAGTATGGTATAATTAGTACAGAATCTACAAGATATAACATACAGGTTTTACTATTCAGGATAGAATACTTTCCCTCAATCCAATTTCCCTTTTTGTTCTCTGTCGCACTCCAGTTTCCTGTTTATCAGGAAGCGAAAAAAATCCCACTGTACAGGAGGCAGTCTATGGACCATTCTCTGACCCGCAAATGGCTTCTGGGGTTAACGGCTCTTTTGCTGGCGGCGGCTGCCGTTTTGCTGACCGCATGCGCTCAACCCACCCCTACCCCGACCCCTGAGCCGCCGACCCCAACGACCGCGCCGCCTCCCGAGGAGGAACTCCCCTCCCCTATTGAGGCGGCGACGTGTCCGTACCTGGACGTCTGGGCCCAATCCGATCACGCCGATGCCGCTTCCGAGTCCTTCACCCACTGGAACGAGGAAGACCCGCGCGAGATCCCTGTGGAGTGTGCCAAGTGCCACAGCACTCCCGGTTTCCTAGACTTCCTGGGCGCGGATGGGAGCGAGGCCGGCATCGTAGATAAAGCCGCCCCCGTCGGCACGGTTATCTTCTGCGAGGCCTGCCACAACCCGGCGGCGGCGCAACTGACCTCCGTCGTATTCCCCTCCGGCATGGAGGTGAAGGGCCTGGGCGACGAAGCCCGCTGTATGCAGTGCCATCAGGGGCGGGCCTCCACGGTCGCGGTGGATGAAGCCGTTACCAAAGCCGGCGTTGCCGACGACCAAGTCAGTGCCGACCTGGCCTTCATTAACATCCACTACTACGCAGCAGCGGCGACCCAGTTCGGTACCCTGGCGAAGGGCGGCTACCAGTACCCCGACAAGTCTTACGACGCCCGTTTCGGACATGTGGAGGGCTTCACCGCCTGCGTGGACTGCCACGACTCCCATTCCCTCAAGGTCAAGGTGGAAGCCTGCACCACATGCCACCAGGACGTCAAATCCGTGGAGGACTTCAAGAAAGTCCGCACGTTGGGCTCCACCAAGGACTATGACGGGGATGGGGACGTGAAGGAGGGCATCTACGGCGAGATAGAGGGCCTCCAGGCGATGCTCTATCAGGCCATCCAGGCCTATGCCAGCGAAGTAGCCAAGGTAGCCATCGCCTACAGCTCGGCGGCCTATCCATATTTCTTCGTGGACACCAACGGCAACGGCCAGGCCGACCAGGATGAGGCCAATTTCCAGAACCGCTACAACGCCTGGACGCCACGCCTCCTCAAGGCCGCCTATAACTACCAGACCTCCCTGAAGGACCCTGGCGCCTACGTCCACGGTGGCAAATACATCCTCCAGTTGCTCTACGACTCCATTGAGGACCTGAATGAGGCCCTCACCCAGCCGGTGGACCTGAGCAAGGCCCATCGGGTGGACGCCGGTCACTTTGACAGCTCCGCTGAGGCCTGGCGGTACTGGGATGACGAGGGCGAGGTCCGGGCGGCCTGCGTCAAGTGCCACACCGCTGAGGGGCTGCCAATGTTCTTGAAGAACAACGCCACCATCGCAGTGGAACCCTCCAGCAGTATGGCCTGCACCACCTGCCACGATCCCGCCAACTTCCCGGCCCGTTACGAGGTCAAAGAGGTAACCTTCCCCAGCGGCGCAAAGGTTGCGCTGGAGAACCTGGATGCCAATCTCTGCCTCAACTGTCACCAGGGCCGGGAGTCCACGGTGAGCGTCAACCGGGCCATTGCCGCAGCCGGAGTGGACTCCGACACCCCATCCGAAAAACTGACCTTCCGGAACATCCACTACTTTGCGGCTGGGGCCTCCCTCTACGGGACAGAGGTCAAGGGCGCCTACGAGTATGAGGGCAAGACCTACGTGGGCCGGTTTGAGCATGTCCAGGGCTTCCAGACCTGCGTGGATTGCCACGATGCCCACGCGCTGGAGGTGGAACTGGAGGCCTGCGCCGGATGCCACAAGGTAGAGGAGCCGGAGGCCATCCGCATGGATGCCACCGACTTTGACGGCGACGGCGACACCGAGGAGGGCATCGCAGGCGAGGTGGCGACTATGGAGGAGGCTCTCTACGCCGCGATCCTGAAGTACGCCGCCGAGACGGTGGGTACGCCCATCGTCTACGATGCCTATACTCATCCGTACTTCTTCGTGGACACCAACGGCAACGGCCAGGCCGACCCGGATGAGGTTAATTCCCAGAACCGCTACAACGCCTGGACGCCACGCCTCCTCAAGGCCGCCTACAACTACCAGTTTGCCCAAAAGGACCCCGGCGACTACATCCACGGTGGCAAATACATCCTCCAGGTGCTGTATGACAGCCTGGCCGACATCGGCGGCGACGTGAGAGGGATGACGCGGCCGTAGGCAAGCCCGTGCAAAAAACGGGGAGCAGGCAGGTGCCCGCTCCCCGTTTTTGTTTGTCGCCCGTTTAGGACGCGGCCTGCAGAACCAATTGGGGGTGAAAAACTGCGGTCGTCTCCCGCCTGAGGGTTGCTGAAATTGTAACGTTGTCGGCTTATGGGCAAAGCCTGTGCGAGCACAGGATAGGGCCTCTAACGCCCCCTCATCCCCCGAGCCCTTTTCTCCCCCGTCGCGGCGGGAGAGAAGGGGGAAGGGAGGTAGGGCCGATATGCTGGATATGGAACCAGAGCAACCGCCGCCGTCGGGCCAGGTCCGATCCTGGCCGGAGGAACTTTCTGCCCCTCCCGGACGTCCTACAATCAGGTCAGCAGGCTCTCGGGTTCGCATCGGAGGTGGATGCAATGAAAAGCAGAAAGGGGGATTCTAACCTACAATCCCGATCCCTCATCATCGCGCTTTTGGGCATCTCGTTGATCTTTCTGGCGCTGTGTCTCCTCGGCGCGGCTCTCTTGACCCGCCGATATCCCGTGTTCCCAACGCCGGTATCGCCCCAGGCCACCCCATCCATACGGCTGTCCCTGGAAACGGCCGCTCCTGGCACTCCCATCACCGTGAACGGCGAAGGCTGGAAACCCGGGGACACCGTCTTCGTCGGCCCGGAGGGCCCGGACGGCCGACGGACCGCCCTGGCATCCGCCGCGGTGGGGGCCGATGGGCAGTTCGCGGCGGTGTTCGTGATACCTGCAGAGGTTGGGGCAGAGCGCAAAGCCGTCTCTATCGCGGTGTGGTCTTCTACGACCGGCACGGTAGTGAGAGTTCCCCTCCTCATCGTCGTTACGGAAACGCCTACCCCCACCCCCAACAACACCGCCACTCCACTGCCGTCCCCTGAGCCCACTGCAACGCCGACGGCCCCTCCGCCCCTCCCCACTCCGACCCCTACCCGAAGGCCGACTCCCAGACCTACCACCCCGCCCGCCGCTTGGCGCGGGGAGTACTTCGCCAACATTTCGCTGGCCGGTCCTCCGGCGTTTGTGCGAAACGATGCTGAAATCCGGTTCAACTGGGGCCGGGGAGCACCGGCCCCAAATTTCCCCGCCGACAATTTCTCCGTCCGCTGGACCCGCACACTGGCGTTTGAGGCCGGCCTGTATCGCTTCCGCGCGGTCGTGGACGACGGAGTGCGCATCTACGTGGACAACACCCTGGTGCTGGATGCCTGGCAGGACGGAGCCCGGCGAGAAGTGACGGCCGACTACAAAATCGCCGCCGGTTCTCACATCCTGCGCGTGGAGTACTACGAGCGCGGCAGCGACGCGGTGATCCAGGTCTGGTGGGAGAAACTGACCGCTTATCCGGACTGGAAAGGAGAATACTGGTCTAACCGGACCCTGAGCGGCAATCCGGTGCTGGTGCGAAACGACGAGAATATCTCTTACGACTGGAGAGCCGGCTCGCCCGCGCCCGGCATCCCTGCTGATGGCTTCTCCGCCCGCTGGACGCGCATGTACCCCTTTGAGGGGGCCACGTACCGATTCCGCATTATCGTGGACGACGGCGCGCGCATGTGGGTGGACGATCAGTTGATCATTGACTCCTGGCACGACGGCAGCACCCGTGAAATCACGGTGGATTATGCCCTGGTACAGGGGACCCATAGTCTACGAGTGGAGTACTACGAGAACACCGGCGACGCGCGCATCCGGGTATGGTGGGAGAAGATCACCTCACCCTCCTATCCGGACTGGAAAGGGGAGTACTGGCCCAACCCCAACCTCAGCGGAAACCCTGTCCTGGTGCGCAATGACCGCGCTCTGAACTTTGATTGGGGTACGGGGTCGCCCGCGTGGGGTCTCCCGGCGGATAACTTCTCCGCCCGCTGGACCCGCCAGGTGACCTTTGAGCCGGCCCGTTACCGCCTGTACGCCCAGGCCGACGATGGAGTCCGGATATACGTGGGCGGCACCCGGGTGCTGGATGAGTGGCATCCCAGCGATGGCAGTAGAATCTACTCTGTGGACCTGTTGTTGACCGGCGCTCAGCCATTGACGGTGGAGTATTATGAGGCGACCGGAAGGGCGCTCCTGAAGGTCTGGTGGCAGCGGATTGGCGACTGGCCTACACCGACGCCGACCAGCACTCCCACCGCTACCCGTACGCCGACTGCCACCCCAACCGGCACGCCCACGGCTACGCCAACGCCCACATCCTCGCCGACACCGACTTCTACCCCAACACCGACGCCTTCGTCGACACCGACTTCTACCCCAACACCGACGCCCTCACCGACACCGACTCCTACCCCAACACCGACACCTTCGCCGACGCCGACGTTTACTCCAACACCGACGCCCTCACCGACACCAACGTTTACTCCAACACCGACGCCTTCGCCGACGCCATAGCCCACCGGGGCCGCCGGGCTGATGGGGAGAAACAACGATGCGGCGGCGGCCCTTCAGGCCGCCGCCGCACCACCAACTCCGGTCAGGGGACCGTTACCGTCGCCAACGGTTAACAGATATGATCAGCCACCCCCCTGCAAAGCCCAGAAGGCCCAGGGCGACCACCGCCACCACCTGGGCTATCAACTGACCCGGGCCGTCGCCGATAAAACCCGGCGCTACCAAGAAGCCACTGACTCCCTGCCCAATCACAGTGCGGTAAACCTCCGCGCCGACACCGTTCCAGCCCTGCCCCCAGTGTCCGTCCGCAAAGAGGGCCACCGAGAGCAGGCCCCAGAGCCCGGGAAGGGCCGCCGTCGCCACTGATGCCGAGGCATCGGCCAGCCGCAGAACCCGGTCCACCCAATAGACACTCAGCGGGACCAGCAGTCCAGCCCCAACGCCAATCACCAGCGCGGCCCATTGCGGGAGAAACGGCGCGCCCGCAGAGATGGCGACCAGTCCCCCTGCTGCACCGCGTGCCACCATTAGAGGGTCGCCGTGCCCCAGAGCCAGCCAGCAGTAAAAGAGGGAGATCAGCGTGGCTCCAGCGAGGGCCAGAAGGCCGTTGACGGCAATCCGCCCGGCGTCCAGGCGAGCCCCGTCAGCGTGGAAGGGGACATTCAGCGACCATCCCAGCCAGCCCACCGCCATCAGAAGCGCGCCCAGGTTGGCCAGCAAGGGGAAATGAGCCGGAGGCATCTCGGCGGGGCCTTCCTGCAGCGGTTCGCGGCCCAACGCCGTCAACGCACCCCAGGCAATCATCCCGCCCAGCAGGTAGGCCACCCCGCTGCCCGCATAGTCCACCGTCCCGTGGCCTCGCGCCAGAGTCTGGCCCATGCTGGCCAGCCACCCTCCCCCCCAGACCCAGCAGGCCGCCAGCGGGAAGAGCAAGGCGCCGGTCAGCAGCCCCAGCAAGGCCATCCAGCCACCCCGTGCCCGGCCAAAGAGGGCCATCACCGGCATCAGGACAACCGTCGCAGCCATCGGGAGATAGGCGGCAAAGAGAGCCAGCGCCTCGGGGGTACCCGCACCCTGGCCCAGGAAGAAACCCTTCAGCCCGATGATCCCCCATCCCAGCCCTCGGGTCCGGTCCAGAGGCGACCAGATGCTATCCAGCCCGCCCAGTCCAGGCCGGTCCGAAAAGACGGCAGCGCCGCCCAGGTGAAAAGCGAATCCGGTAGCGAAGTAACCCACTGCGGCCAGCGCCAGGGCCACCAATCCCTGGATAGCGGCCCGCCGGGCCCGTTCCGGCTCCATCCCACCCCATGCCAGCAGGAAGAAACCGACCGGGAGCAGATAACCCAGCATCAGTAAGAAGCCGATTTCGGTGTCCATAGTTCTTGACGTGTTCAAAGTGTACTCAAGAACCGGGTCTTGTCAAGTGGGTTGATGGGGGTTTTGCAGCGGGTGGCAGGCGAAGCGCCCGTCCAAAATATCCCCTTTTATCCCCATTCCCCCTGGGGTCGCAGAGAGGGAGAGAGGGGGAGAGAGAAGCAACCGTCCGCAACTTTTCGCCATATCTGACGTATAATTAAGTGGAAGCCAATGATAGACGAAGCGACCTGGATCCAGCAAGCCCAAAAGGGAGACGTGGATGCCTTCGCCCATCTGGTCCATCTCTACCAGACGCCGGTATATAACCTGGCCTACCGGATGCTGGGAGAACGGATGGAAGCGGAGGATGCGGCTCAGGAGACCTTTCTGCGGGCCTTTCGCAACCTGAGCCAGTATGACCCCGTCCGTCCTTTCCGGAACTGGTTGCTGGCCATCACAGCCCACTACTGTGTGGACCGCATCCGCCGCCGTCGGCCCGTTCTGGCACTGGATGACGAACTTCCCGTCGGAAAAATCGGCGCAAACTCCGACGATGCGGTCATCGCCTGGGAAACCCGGGAGCGAATTCAGCGATTGCTGCTGCGCCTCCCCGCCGAGGACCGGGCGGCGGTAACCCTGCGGTACTGGTACGATTGCTCCTACGAAGAGATGGCCCAGATTCTGGGGACAACGGTCAGTGCGGTGAAATCCCGACTCCACCGCGCCCGTCTGGCGCTGGCCCAGATGCTGGGGGAGGAAGGAAGTCGGGATAGGGAACAGAGTGCGGGAAGTAAGGAGTAGGGAAATATGGAGTGTAAAGAGACTCTGGAACGAATGATGAGGGCACTGGACGGTGAACTGCCGGACGAAGAATGGGGCATCCTGAAGGCTCACCTGAAAGTCTGCGACCCCTGTCGGGCCCAATGGGAGCGACTGCAAGCCGCGGAGGAAGTCCTGAGCGGCGCGCCGATCCTCTCCCCACCGCCGGGGTTTGTCGGGCGGGTGATGGCACAGGTGGACCGGCGCCGGGCCCGGCAGCGCGCTTTCTTCGGCAGTCTGGCGCTGGCGGGATCTGCCCTTGTCCTCTTCATCGGGTTCCTTCCGGTTCTCCGGGCATTGCCCGGATGGGCAGGCTTCCTGGTGGCACTCTCTCACAGTGGGAGTGTCCTGCTGGAGCATCTCCTCGGGGCGGCCCGCCTATTTCTGAACTCCCTGGGCCTGCTGACGGGCGCGCTGGTCATCCAGACCCTACCCCTGGCCCTCTGCAGCCTGGTGACAGCGCTCCTGCTGGGTAGTCTGTGGTGGGGACTGCTTCGCCGCTGGCAGCCAGTTTCTTCGTAAAACGTGAAGTGCGATAAGGAGGGATGATGCGCAAAACCACATATATCTGGCCTGTTCTGTTCTTGGTGCTGAGCAGTCTGGCATGCACCATCACCGTTCCCCGTATCTCCCTGCCCGGCGTGCCTACTCTGGAGGTCGGGCCGATACAGGAGTACCGGGAAGAGATTCCCCTGGAGGGCACGACGGCCGCCCAGGTGGAAATCATCCTGGGCATAGGCGAACTGACGCTGACAGCCGGAGAGCCGGACCTGCTCTTCTCTGGCCTCTTCCGAACCAATGTCCCGGCCTGGAAGCCCGAAGTAACCTGGAAAGACGGAGTCCTGAAGGTCGCCCAGCCGGATATCCGGGGTATACCTGGCCCCGGGGCAGAGAATGAGTGGGACCTCGCCCTGGCCCCCCGCGTGCCGATGAACCTGAAACTGCAGGTCGGTGCCACAAAGGGGCAACTGGACCTGGGCGGCCTGGCACTGACCCATCTCTCCCTGGAGACCGGCGCCTCGGATATGATTGTGCGCTGGGACGTACCCAATGCCGTCCCGATGGAGCGATTTCTGCTCCGCGCTGGGGCAGCCAACATGGAGGTCCGGGGCATCGGCTACGCCCGCCCCCGGAACGTCCAGGTAGAAGGCGGAGTCGGCAACCTGACCTTGGATTTCAGGGGCCCCTGGACCGATTCCGCCCGGGTCAAGGTGACCGCCGGCGTGGGGGCTCTAACGCTCCGGTTCCCCTCAGATGTAGGGGTGCAGATTGCGGTGGAGGGCGGCCTGAGCAATGTGACGACGAGTGGCAACTGGCGGCTCTCCGGGGGCGCGTATCTCAATGAAGCCTACGGGCAGGTTGGTACGACCCTGGATGTTACCCTCACCGCCGGGGTCGGGGGCGTGATACTGGAATCGGAATGATAGGGGCATCTCTCGTGGCTGCCCTCTCCCGACAAATCTCAATCTTGGGGAGGTTTCCTATGCGGTTCACACGCATTTTGCCAGCCCTTCTGGTCGTTATGACGATCCTGGCGATGGCCACTCCGGCCTTCGCTTCAGACGGGCAGCCGCCGGGCCAGGTCGTTTTCGGGCAAGATGTCACCCTCCAGAGCGGTCAGACACTGGATGGCGACCTGGTCGTCTTCGGGGGCGACGTATGGATAGAGGCCACCAGTACTGTGGAGGGCAGTGTGGTGGCCTGGGGCGGCGACGTGGACATCGCCGGTACTGTGGAGCGGGATGTGGTTGCTTTCGGTGGCAACGTTCTCCTGCGCAGGACGGCCCGGGTGGACGGCGGAGTGATGGCCTTCGGAGGCGTAATGGAGCGGGAAGAGGGCGCCCAGGTGCGCGGTCAGCAGGTGGTGAACCCCCAACAATGGTCCTGGTGGCGCTGGGGGTGGGTAGCGATTCCCACCTACCCGTACTTCCCTTCAGACGGGCTGCCCGCACTGATGTTCCAGGTCGCCATGCGAGGGGTGGAGATTCTCCTGCGGGCGGTGGTGATGGCCGGACTGGCCGGGCTGGTGGCACTGCTGTGGCCCCGGGCGGCGGCGCGGGTCGGACGGAGCGCGCTGGAGCGGCCCCTTCCCGCCTTCGGTATGGGCCTGCTGACGCTGGTCGTCGGCGTCCTGCTCATCATCGGGCTTGTTATCACCATCTGCCTTTCGCCAGTGGGGATCGCGGCCGCAGTTGCCCTGGTGGTCGCCATCCTCTTCGGCTGGCTGGCGATTGGCATCACCATCGGCGAGCGGCTGATGCCGACCTTCACATCCCGGACCGTCGCGCCGTTCTGGACCGCCGCGCTGGGGGCGGGGCTCCTGACCCTGCTGAGCGACCTGCTGGGGCTCATCCCCTGCGTGGGCTGGATCGGCGGCTTCTTGGTCACCTGCGTGGGGTTGGGCGCAGTGGCCCTCACCCGCTTCGGGACGATGGAGTAAAAACAAAAACGTGCCAGGCACTCCAGAAAGTGCCTGGCACGCCCAAAGCAACAGGATGGCTCACAGTTGTCCTGCTGCCTACACCACAATGTTGACCAGCCGCCCCGGCACGTAGACCACCTGCCGAATTTCCTTCCCCGCGATGTACTTCTGCACGTTGGGATGGGTCAGCGCGGTCTCCCGCGCGGCCTCCTCGGCGATGTCCGCCGGGACCTCCAGCCGGGCCCGTACCTTCCCGTTCACCTGCACCACCAGCGTCACCACCTCCTCCACCAGCAGGGTCGGGTCGTACTGAGGCCAGGACTGCAGATGGACGCTATAGGGCCGGCCGGTCCGTACCCACAACTCTTCGGCGATGTGCGGGCAGCAGGGGGCCAGCAGGAGCATCAGCGTTTGGATCGCCTCCTCCCATGCTTCCGTCCCCCAGACTGCCGTCTCTTTCGCCTTCTGGAGCGCGTTGGTGAACTCCATCAGTCCGGAGATGACCGTGTTGAAGTTGAAATTCTCCAGGTCCTCCGTCACCCGCTGAATGGTCCGGTGGGTCCAGCGGCGCAGGTCGGCGATCTCTTGCGGCGCAGGCTGGCCGCCGGCTCTGCCGCTCCCCGACTCCAGCACCAGATTCCACACCCGGTGGAGCCATCGGTAGACGCCCTCAATCCCCATCGGATCCCAGGGCCCGCCCTGCTCCCAGCGCCAGCCGAACATCAGGTAACCCCGCACCGTATCCGCCCCGTACCGCTCCACCAGGTCGTCCGGCGCCACCACGTTCCCCCGGCTCTTGGACATCTTCTCCCCATCCGCGCCCAAGATGACGCCCTGGTTGCGCAGGACGATCATCGGCTCGTCAAAGTCCACCAGCCCCATATCCCGCATCACTTTGGTGAAGAACCGGGTGTAGATAAGGTGCATGGTAGCGTGCTCCACCCCGCCCGTATAGACGTCCACCGGCAGCCAGTACTTCTCCGCGGGGTCAAAGGGAATAGAGTCAGCATGGGCCGGCTCGCCCTCTTTGTAGTACGGGCTCAGGTAGGCGTACTGGTACCAGGACGAGCAGACGAAGGTGTCCATAGTGTCGGTCTCGCGGGTGGCGGGGCCGCCGCACTGGGGGCAGGTGGTATGCAGGAAGCCCTCGTGGTACTTCAGGGCGTTCTCCCCTGTGGGCGGGATGACGGCGTCGGTGGGCAGCAGGACCGGCAGGTCTTCGTAGGGGACGGGCACGATGCCGCAGCGGTCGCAGTAGATAATGGGGATGGGCGCGCCCCAGTATCGCTGGCGGCTGATGCACCAATCCCGCAGTTTGTAGTTGACGGCGAATTCGCCGATCCCGCGCTCCGTCAGCCACTCTGTCGTCCTCTGGACTGCAACGTTGCCTGGGGTGCCCGTCAGCAGGTCGGAGTTGATCATCGGCCCGTAGCGGACGTGGAAGAGGACGTCCCGGTAGGACGGGATGCGCCAGAGCATCTCCGCAACGGTCCGGCACTCCTGGGCCGAGGGGTCCAGGCTTCGGCAGCGCTCCAGGATCCACTGCTCGTCCTCCAGAGAGGACACCGAGAGCACACCGTCCGCGAAAACGAAGAGCCAGGGGCCGCCGACGACCTCCACCCAGGCCCCCGGCCGGACGTATTCCTGGGCCAGGGCGATGTAGCGGTCCTCCTGGGCGCGATCAAAAGCGACCAGCAGGCCTCCTTCCTGCGATTCCCAGGAGAAACCGGTCTCTGCCAGCGCTTCGCCGAAGCCCTCCTTCACCGCATCGGCGCGAACGAAGGAGCGCCGAACCTCTTCGGGATGGTCAATGACCGGGATGACCGGCAGGCCGAATTTGAGCGCGAAGGCGAAATCCCGGTCGTCGTGGGCCGGGACGGCCATGATGGCCCCCGTCCCGTAACTCATCAGGACGTAGTCGGAAATCCAGATGGGGATCCGCTTGTTGTTGACCGGGTTGACCGCGTACGCGCCGATGAAGAGGCCGGTCTTCTCCTTCTCGGTGGAGAGACGGTCAATCTCGCTCTGACGGGCGGCGAAGTACTTATATTCTTCCACGGCCTCCTGGTACTCGGGCGTGGTCAGTTCATCTACCAGCGGATGCTCCGGGGCCAGTACCATAAAGGTGGCGCCCCAGAGGGTATCCGGGCGGGTGGTGAAGACGACCAGCGGGTCTCCGCGCTCGGTCCGGAAGGTGACGTGGGCCCCGATACTCTTGCCGATCCAGTTGGTCTGCATCGCGACCACCCGCTCGGGCCAGTCAATTTTGGAGAAGTCCAGCAGTTCCTCGGCGTAAGCGGTGATGCGCCAGAACCACTGCTCCAGTTCTTTCTTGATGACGGGCGTGCCGCAGCGCTCGCAGACCCGCTCCGGCCCCCAGACCTGCTCCCGGGCCAGGGTGGTGTTGCATTTGGGGCAGAAGTCCACCTGAGACTTCTTGCGGTAGGCCAGGCCCATATCGTACATCTTGCGGAAGAACCACTGAGTCCAGCGGTAGTAGCCGGGCAAGCAGGTGACGGCCTCCCGCTCCCAGTCAAACATTGCGCCCATACTGCGCAGTTGACGGCGCATCCTTTCAATGTTGGACATCGTCCACTGGTAGGGATGGATCCCGCGCTCAATGGCGGCGTTCTCGGCGGGGAGGCCGAAGGCATCAAAGCCCATCGGGAAAAGGACATTGTAGCCGCGCATGCGCATGTAGCGGGCGCGGACGTCCGAGGGGGCCATAGCGTACCAGTGGCCGATATGCAGGTCCCCACTGGGGTACGGCAGCATAGTCAGCGCGTAGTGTTTGGGCTTGCTCGGGTCAATGACGGAACGATAAAGGCGGTCTTCTTCCCATTTTTTCTGCCATTTCGGCTCTATCTGTTGAGGGATGTATGGGTCGGGCATGTTCTCCTCCTTTAGGCCGCGGATAAACGCGGATGAACACAGATGTATTTCTGTGCTCGTCTGCGTCTTTTTCTGCCATTTCGGCTCTATCTCTCGCAGGATGTATGGGTCGGGTATGTTCTCCTACTTTAGGACGCGGATAAACGCGGATGAACGCGGATGAACACGGACGTATTTCTGTACCCGTCTGCGTCCCGGGAATTGAGACGCGGATAATAACGATGGGCTACACGGCCTTTTGCCACATCAGTCGGTTCCCCTCCACTGCCGCCCTCGCCTCCCCTGCCCGCTCCAACGAGGAGAGGGCAGCCAGGACGGTGACGCGGGCAAGGAAGAAGGCCGTAGCCGTTGTCACCTGTAGGCCGAATGAGTCGGCCACCCGGCGGATGATGGTATCCGTGTCTGCCGGTTCGGTCAAAGCCGCCAGAACCCGCTCCCGTATCTGCTCCAGGCGCTCGCGGTTGGCCCGACAGATGGCGGTGATTTCCTCTCCCGTGGCATAAGCCGGGCCGTGGCCGGGGGCAAAGCGGGCATACAGCATCTCCGGGAGCCGTTCCAGCGTCTCCTGTGCGGCGTCCATATCGGCGCAGAAAATGAGTTTGTGCTTCTCCAGCGTCTCCGCCGGGAAGACGGCATCGGCGCAGAAGAGGACGTCGTCCACGGCGACACCCATCTGGTTGAGGGCGTGGCCTGGCAGCGGCACCACTTCCACCCGGAACGGCCCCACCTCCAGGGGACCCGCGTCCACGACGCGGGCGATCTGGCAGGGTTGGGCCATTGTGAACTTCTGGCGCAGTTCCCGAATGGGCGCTGCGCCGCCGAAAAGAAACAGCGGCTCTATGATGGGATGCTCCATCATAGCGGCCTCCAGGGCCGGCGCGTAGAGCGGGACCCCCAGCCGCCGCTGGAGGAAATAGGCGCCGCCGTGGTGGTCAGCATGGGCGTGGGTGAGGAATACAGCCTCCAGTTGGACGCCCTCCCTTTCGGCGAAGCGAAGGGCCCGCCGCGCCGCGTCCTCGTCCAGACCGGCATCTATCAGCAACCCTCTCCCCTCCCGGACGACAAGCCCCATATTGGAGCCACCCTGGAGGTGGAAGATGCCCGGCGCCAGTTCTACGATGTTCATCGGTCCTCCACGAACGTCAGCCAGCCGAAGCGGTCTTCTTTCTGGCCGGTCACGATCCCAAAGAACTCTTCCTGTATACGGGTCGTCACCGGACCTCGCTGACCGTCTCCAACCAGAATCCCATCCACACTTCGGACAGGGGTAATCTCCGCCGCGGTCCCGGTCAAGAAAATCTCGTCCGCCCAATACAGCATCTCCCGGGCAACGGGTTCCTCCCGCACCGGGTATCCCATATCGCGGGCCAGTTGGATGACGAACCCGCGCGTGATGCCGGGCAGGAGGGAAGCGTAGGAAGGCGGGGTGTAGAGAACGCCGTCTTTGACGACAAAAATGTTCTCCCCACTCCCTTCACTGACGAAGCCCTCCGTACTGAGAGCCAATCCTTCAGCGAATCCCCGATCGTGAGCCTCCATCGCGATCAATTGAGAGTTGATGTACTGCCCGCCAATTTTGGCCATTGCCGGGAAGGTGTTGGGGGCCATCCGTTGCCAGGAGGAAACCATTACATCAATTCCCTGGCGCAGGCCCTCTTCTCCCAGGTACTTCCCCATCTCCAGTGCGGCGATGATAACTTCGGTGGGGCATTCGCGGCCGTCCAGGGCCATCGTCCCCATCCCCCGGAAGACGAGAGGACGGATGTAACAATCCCTCAGGCCGTTGGCCCGAACAGTATTCAGGATAGCCTGGGCAACCTCCTCTGGCGAGTACGGAATAGCCATCTGGTAAATTTT
The DNA here is from genome assembly GCA_014874475.1 of Chloroflexota bacterium. Taxonomy (GTDB): domain Bacteria; phylum Chloroflexota; class Anaerolineae; order B4-G1; family DUEL01; genus SpSt-77. The sequence continues at coordinate 152,100 of JADBJJ010000026.1, read as the reverse complement.
GCAGGATGCGAAGAGGCGGTTCACGTGAGGTCGCAGGCCCAGTATGGCTGGACCCCGAGGGGTTCCATAAGCACGGATCCCCTCAAACACGCTGGAGCCATAATGAAGGGCGTGAGTCATCACATGCACACGCGCCTCTTCCCACGGAACCAACCTCCCGTTGTGCCAGATATACGATGTTGGCTGGATGCCCATTTCCCCTCCTTAAACTAAAACAAAAAAAGCCCCTTCGTCCAGGGACGAAGGGGCACGCTCCGCGGTACCACCCTGGTTGGAGACGCCGTTTTATGACCAATGGCACTCCCGCTCGTCGTGCCTGATAACGGTGCGTCTCCCGCTCTCAGCCCGATAACGGGGGCCACCCGTCGCCGACTACTGGGGAAATCCTGTTCGCCGACGCGGCTCCCAGGCGAGTTCGGCCTTTTACGGTGCTCCCTTTGGCACCAGGTGTCGGGCTTTCACCGTCCCCGACTCGCTGAAGGGATGGCCTACTGCTCCTGTTCGCAGCCAGTAGAGAATCGGAAAGTCAAAGGTGCAAAACAACCGCGAAATCAGAAAACGGGCCCCGGGGCCCTTCAGGGAAGAGAACCCTCTACGGCTTTATATTTTATCGCAACTTGGGTAAATGTCAAATTTGCGGCGTTGCAGGTTTTGGGGCCGCCCTGTTCCGGGTGGCAGACGATGGATTCCGCCTCTCCACCCCCCCTTGATCCCCCGCTTCTCTCCCCAGATGTGGTTTGTAGCCCGGCATAAGTTCATCGCATCAGCCGTTGGGGCTCGGCTCCCGCCCCATCACCACCCGGAACGCCCGCGCGGTGAGAATGGGGCGGAGAACACAGCCCGGGGGCAACTCAGAGGCCAGGTCCAGGCCCAGGCCGGGGTGGGCCCGGACCATTTCCAGAGGCCATTCGGGGGTCTCCAGAAAGTCGGAAAGGGCTTCTGGGGCGACCGTCAGCAGACCGAAAAGGTCGCCCCGGCGGGGACGGCCCAGTGGCCGGCCCAGAAAAGTCACCAGCGCCAGCGCGTCCGGCATCTCGGAACCGCCCAGTTGGGGCGGGAGAAGGTTAACGATGTAAAGCCATGTCTCCGGCCCCAGGATGCTGGAGGGGACCTCCAGATAGCCTGCCACCTGCCACTCGTGGAGCAAGACGGTGTGGGGCGGCATCTCCAGCGCCACATCCACCCCCAGTTCCTCCCGCACTTCCCTCCGCAGGGCGGTCAGGACATCCTCTCCGACTCGCAGGCTACCGCCGATGCCGCCGATGCCCACCGAGGGGAGACCGTCCGGGCGGCGGGCCCAGTAGCGGGGACGCTGAATCTCAAAGTACCAGGCATCATCGTCCCGCAAAAGGACCGAGACGCCGATCAGGGCAATCCGCCGCCCCATTAGTAACGGATGGACGCCATCCAGAGCTGGCAGAGAAGCGAACAGGTCAGGCATCAGAGGTGGCTCTGGATGAACTGATAGGTCTTCTCGGCCACGAACTCCCACTCGCTATCCACGGTGATGCCGTGGCCAGAGTTGTGCAGGGTGACCAATTCCTTATCCCGAGAGCCGGCTCGCTCATACGTGTACGGCCCGCTGCGAGGGTGGATGACCCGGTCCAGGGTACTGTAGATGACCAGCAGCGGGCAGGTCACCCGGGGAAGTTCCCGGCGTACCCGGAAGAGCAGTTTCAGGAGTTCGTGGGCCGCAAAGACGGGGTTCTCTTCATAACTCCAGAGGCGCAGGTCCGCCTCCGGGTCGGTCAGGTCCTTATCCGGCGATTTGGGCCGCCGGTGGATGAAATATTTGAGGACGGGGGTCAGATAGATGAGCCGGTCGGCGACGATGGTCGCGGGGGAGTAGGCAACAGCGCCGGGCAGTTCCGGATGGTGCGCCGCCAGGTACAGGGTCAACACCGCCCCCATAGAGAGTCCGCCGACGAAGATCGTTTCGCAGCGGGCGCGCAGGTCGGTCAGCGCCGTTTCCGCATGCCCTGCCCAGTCGGTCCAGCGACAGCGGTTCATATCTTCCACGGTCGTCCCGTGGCCGGGGAGAAGGGGAGCATAAACGGTGAGGCCGCGCTGGTGGAGGTACTCTCCCACCAGGCGCATCTCCGGCGGGGAGCCGGTAAAACCGTGAATGAGCAGCATGCCAATCGGCCCGCCTTCCAGCAGAAACGGCGAAGGGTCCAGATGCGGATGTCGGGTCATCATCACCTCCGTTTTCGCGCCTTTCGCGCCCCTTTATTCCCCCAGCCCCGCTACCAGCAGGTCCAGCGCGGTCTCGGGGGTCATATCTCCGGTTTTAATGGCCACGTCCAGGTCCAGCAGATACCGGTAGATGCGTTCCAGTTGGGCGAGGGTGAAATTCGCGCTCTGGGCATGCAGTTTTCGGGCAACGAAGGGGTGAATTCCCAGCATTTGGGCAGTGGATGCCGGGTTCTCCCCCCGCCCGCTCAAGTCTTTCACCATGATGATGAGGCGGAACTGGCGGACGACCATCGCCAGAATGCCCATCGGGTTCTCGCCCGCGTCCAGGAGACGGTGAAGGAGAATGGCAGATTGCCGGCCCTCGCGCCGGCCCAGTGCATCCACCAGATCAAAGATTACCGCCTGCTGGACATACGGGACCAGTTGCGCGACGTCCTGGGAAGTTACCGCCCGCCCAGGCCCGGCGTAGGTGACCAGTTTGGCGATTTCGCTATCCAGCAGGCGCAGGTCACTGGGGCCGATGACCTGGGCCAGATGGAGGGCCGCTTCCCGCTCCATCTCCCCGCCGTGGAGACGGGCACGCGCCTGGATCCAGCCGGGGAGCGCTTCCGGAGAGGGCGGCTCAAATTGTCGGACGAACCCCTCGCTCCCTCCGACAGCGTATTTCAGGACCGGATGGCCGTCGGGAAGGGGACCGTCCTCTATAAAGACGAGGCGGGTCGTCTCCGGCAAGGCCTGGAGAAGACGAAACACCCCTTCCAGGAGCGCCCGCTCCTTCCCGCGCCCCAGCCGGGTCAGGAGACCGGTGACCAGTACCAGCCGCCGGTCGGCCAGAAACGGCACCGTCTCACAGGCACGACGAAGTTCCTCCAGGGTTACCGTGCGTCCATCCAGGTGGACGGTGTTCAGTTCCCCCAGTTCCCCCATGCGGTGGCGCAGGTCAGCGACCGCCTCGCTGCGGGTAAATTCATCGCTGCCGTGGAAGACATAGAAGCGAGGGCTATCCATCTACGGCTCGGTGTAGATATGGTGGAGAACCATAGGGCCGCGCTCTTCCCGAACAATCGCCACCACGCGCATATTTCTTACGCGTGGATCGGTAGTCAGAGAAGCCTGAAGGGCCAGCCCTATCCGCTGCCCCAGGATGAAGCCCAGGGTGGTGAAGAGGATAACTACCGGCAATCGGCTCAGCCATTCGGCCCCGCTGCGGCGGCGGGGGGAAAGCACGAGAAACGCCCCCAGCCCTGCCAACGTACCCGCGGCGACGGCGTTGGTGCCACAGGTGGGGTGGACCGCCAGGTGGCGCTCGCCTGCCCGCAGCCGCTCCAGCGCCTCCTGCACGGCCTTATGGACGGCATCGGTCGGGAGGTCACCGTACAGGATGAACCCATTCGGGGTAGACCGTCCCATCACGTGCAGGTCCCGGTAGTAGCGGGAGAGGATATGAATGGTCGCATGCTCCAAGGCATGATTCCGTCGGACCCGGTCTATCAGCGGATGGTCCAGAAAACCCATGTTGCCTCCTCAGGGTGCCTCCAGTTCCCGGTAGCGCGAGGGCACTTCCGCCGGATATGCAATCACGATCAGGCGGAAGCGAGTGCTCCCGTAAGGATGGCAGGTAACCAGCGTCACGCGCTCATCATCGGTGGGTTGAATGTAGCGGGCATTGGCCTGCCGGACTTCCAGCGGCTGCCCGGCCTCCGGCAACAGGAGCACCTCATCCACCCGATACAGGAAGACCATAGCACCGGAATACACGATGAGAGGATCACCCGGCTGAACTTTATACAGGAACCGGAACGGCCCGTTCTCCGGCCAGTTATGGCCGCTGAGGACGGTGTTCCCTGGCCGCCCCAGGGGGGCGGAGGTTTCGTGCCAGCCGACGTAGGGCGCATCCGGGACCACCCACACCGGCTGCTGAGTCCCGTCCACCTCCTGCATCTCCCAGTGAGTTGGGATAACGGACACATCTATGTCCACGGAGGGGATGACGAGGCGGGTGGGAGGATAGATGGCGGGGGTCGGAGTTGCGGTAGGAGGCAACGGGCTTGGCGTCAGGGTGGGAGGCAATGAGGCCGTTGGAATGGGCGTCGGTATCGCTGTATGGGTCGGCAGGGCTGGGAGCGGTGAGGGGGAAGCAGCGGGAGCGCCAGATGGCGGTGGGGAGGCTACTGGCAACGGCATCCCGGAAACCAGGTAGGGTCCGGCTACAACCCCTCCAGCCATCAGCAACAGCATCCCAACCCAGATTAACAGGCCGGATGTACCACTCCGATTGGGGGTTCGGTCCAGCATATCTCCTCAGGTCCAGAGGGGGCAGGTTATGCCCACCTGATTCGTTCCCCCGGGCCTGTACCGAGACACATGCCCGGACTTTGATTATAGCCCAATAGAGCGCAGCGGTCAAACTGGCGCGATCTCGCTCCGGTAACATTATCATTTGACTTGACGCGGAGCAGCGCCAGTCGCCTGGCTTGCCGCCGGGCTGGAGCGCGTGGTTCGCCCCCGCCCTCACGCCCTGCCTCCACTGCTTGGAAAGAACACGCCCGCCCTAGCACGAAACATCACGGGCTTGCCAGAACTCTCCTCAAGCACCTTCTTGCAGATATGCTGGCTTGGGAAAGCGGATTTTCACGGGCTGCCGAAACGTCGCATGGCTGATGACCAACTCGCCTTTCTGCAAGCGCGAGATGTTTGCTTTGACCGCTGGATCGAGAAAGCGGTACGCGGACGACGAAAGTTCGGCCGAACCGCTCCGACCGATGACGGTCGTCGAGCCGTTGCCCACAACCCGCTCGTGCACCGCGCTCATAAACTGCTCCGCGCCCAGGAGCACCACACCCAGCGAACGCCCGCGTTCGGCGATATCCAGGACCTGTTCGATGATGGGCGATTCCTTTTCGCGGGCAGGCGCATACTTGTTCAGTTCGTCCACAAAGATGATGACCTTCTCCGGCAAGTCCTCTCGTTCGCTTCCCTCTTCGGCGTAGAGGGCGTAGATGGTGCGCAGGATGTCTCCGAAGACGAGCGTTTGCTCGTCATCCGTCAGGCGTGCGATGTCCACGACAATCGTTTCGCCGCCGCGAATCTTGGCGATTTCCTCGCTCAGGTTTTTGACGTTTCTTGGGCGCTGGCTGACGAAGACACCGCTTTGTCTGGTTTGGACGATACGCCGCAGAAGCCGCCGGAAGCGGCCCACGGATACCGCGCGTACATCGCCCACCGCTTGCGCCTGCCCCTCTTTGACCAACGGCTCGCCATTCAGCAGGCTGTTCCAGTCGGTAACGCTCTTCCATTTGCCCGTCTGGCCCCACTTTCCGGTCTTCGGATCTGATAGCCCCTGTTGGATTTCGCCGATCAGCGCGCCGACGGTATCCCACGGATCGGGGATGTTGGAAAGGAGCAAATCCAACTTGTCATACGTGTCCTTGAGCGAGTAGGCGTAGAGGAACCAATTGCGCTCCGGAATCCGGAAACTGTTTGGCCGCCCGGTAGTCAGGGTGTCTTTGCCATAGGGCAGCAGGTAGCGCACGTTGCTGAACGGCTGGGGCGTAAGACCGAGCGCGCGCCACAGGTCGTGCTGTTCCGGAGGCAAACCTCCCCGCGGCGGTTGGTCAATCGTGAGCAAGTCGCCATGCTTCACGTTCAGGATGATGACGCCGATCCGGTCGCGATTTTCCACCTTTTGCAGGATGGACTGGATGAGGAAAATCGCGTAGGAAGTCTTGGTCGCCAGGCCCGAAATGCCGGTGATGTTGACGTGCGCGCCCTCAGGTCCCAGAATGTAGCGGCTATCCAAGTAGACGACGGCGCGGGTTCCATCGGTCATCTCAATCAAGCCAGCAGGCACGCGATACCGCTCCGGCACCTGGTCAATGCCCAACGCCGTGTGGATGCCCGCTTCGTCGGCAAAGCGCACCGGGCGGTCATTCATCACCGGCATGTAGACGTCTTGATCATTGGAAAGCACGGCCACGTGTGCGACGGTCGTCCCCTGGCGTACCGTGTTGGCCTCACCGCTCACCTGACCAAAGTCGTTGGAGATGAAGTTGGAAAGATGGGTCGGCGCATCGGTACTGTGCTCAAGAGTTGTGACGATACCGAAGGTTCGGCTCGTGCCCTCAGGAGCGACCTGCTCTACCTCCACAATGTCAAATGGGTTGACAATGACCTCGGGCGCAAGCCAGAAGGAGAATTCATCGGATGTATTGGGCTGGTTAGCGGTTGCGGACGAAAGTCCGATGATAGGGCGTTCAGCGTTCATACTCTTCACCTCCATTTTAGGTACTGTTGAACCACCTCACGCGAGACCAGGCTCTCCTTCACTGCGCGCTCGGCGAGGAAGATGGGGTACAGGTGAGCGTGCCAGCGACGGTCCTGGCCGTGGGGGGTGACCTGACGCTCCGCCACCAGTGCCCGCGAAATCCGGTCTACCAATTCCGAAGGGACGGCTTCCTGAGTCGGGTTCGCCAGTTCCACTTTGACCACGCCCATTAGGGGGTAGTCCAGATGGCGCTGCTCACGCAGGCGGACATACCAGAACACCACTTTGCCCTCCTGCGCGCTAAAGGCGGCGGTGCGATGCTCGGCCTGCAAGTCGGCCAGTAATTTGTAGATAGAGCGGCGCTCGGCACGTGGGCCTCGGCCGAAAACAAACTGCGGGTCTTTGCGAAAGTTCTTTGCCACGCCAATGACCGGTTTGATTTCACCTTCGCTGCCTACCTGCTTGAGCATCGGATCAAACATAAGCGAACCATCCGCGATCAACCATCGCTCGGCCGTCAGGTGGGGCAAGATGGTCTGGATCACTTCCGCCTCCAGGGTGCGCATCTCATAGCGCACCTTGCCGGCAGCCTTGTTGCGCAAGTCAAAGTCCGATAGGATGCCGCTGACAATATCCCGCTCCGTCAGGTCAACCAATCGGATGCCTGCCTGGGCACTCAAAGCGCTGAGCTGTTGCCATACCTGCTCGGATAGCCTTTGCTTTCCGGCCAGCAGGAGGTGGTCTACACGCAGCGCCTCGCGCCGCACTGTGCCGTCCTCTTCGCGCCGCAACACACAGGCACCGATTTGGGCAAAGTGCACCGGGGATTCGCGTTCGTGCTCCAACGCCGTTCCAAGGAAGTAGGAACGGAACGAGCCGTCCAGGAAATACCGAAAGAGGTGCTGTTCGGTACGGTCCAGGGGCGGTACATGGCGGTACAGGCGCACGCCTGCAGGATCGCGCTCAAAGATCGTCTCAAAGACTTTTTCGTCTTCGTTCAGCGCCTGATCCTCGCGCTCTTCAAAGTCGGGGCGCTCGAGGTCTTCGATCGCGCCGCCGACGGCAGGTAGAATCTCAACTTCCCGCCCGAGCATCTTTAGAACATCGCGTACTCCGCTTAATACCATCATCATTTATGCCTCGAACAGCCTTAGCTGGTTAGGGTTTGCGTCTAACGCAAATCGCACATTATTATATGGCCTTCCTTGCTCGTCCGGAAAAGCCCAAACATTGAATTTGCGATGCAAAGCATATTGCTGTTCACGCGGCTTCTTCCTTATGTCCTCACACCACCGAAGCACCATTTTTCCCAACTCTTGCTTCGTGGCCCGGGAAGAACCACTGACAAGGGCTTCCTGCATAGCGCCAAGGAGTAAGTCAGTCAATTGGAGCAGGTCCTCAGACTTGGAATCGCGAAGTTCGACACGGAACTTTTTCACCAAAGGATAGTTCCTGCCTTCTACTTGGGCCGAAAACACGTCCCGTCCAGCCCGATACGGCAGGTACTGTTCAAAGTTGTCCTGCCACCCTTCATCGGGCCGAGTCTGGCGGTCTTTCTTGTCCGAAACGAAGTGAATAACCACGCAATTCAAGTTCCGTGGGACCAGATGCCACGCAATGCCCGCCTTTAGAGCCATCGCTGTAAACCGGTTATAGGCGTGGAAGTCTTTCGGAAAATGTTCAGATTTGTACTTTGGGCTGTGCCGATCCACCGCCAGACAGGAGAAAAACACTCGCTCGCACAAGTGGTCTTGGTAGGCTTCCAGCCAGGAGCGAGCTACCCTTGCCTTGGCTCCATACTGACCTCCAAAGGACTTGGGAAGCGCTGAGAAGTGGATCTCGCCTTCGTAATTCTCGTTTTGCCGTGCTTGCCTCAAAACCCTTTTGGCCTCTTCTACATCTTTCTCACGGACAAAAAGCAACCCGATGAGCAGCCACCTCTTATTGGGAATGCTCTCATCGTGAAAGACGCACCACTCTTCTTCACGATGCACTGGTTGATCCCACAGGTCGTATTCAGTCACGGTGGTCATTTTGGGCGAGTCTCAGAAATGGGACACTATTCTTCTGCGGAAGTGGGAATCTCCCCCTCCAACTCGCGCAGACTGCGCTGAATCTCCCGCAGTTCGGCCTTGCTCAGGCCCCACACCTGCGCAGCCTCTTCGTCGATTTCAGCCTCAATCGCGGCAAGCGCCTTCTCCTCGCCGCACGCCACTGCCCAGTGCGCCCGCTCCGCTAACTCCGCCAGCCGGCGGTGGACGGGGTTAGCGGGGTCGTAGCGGGGGATGCGGATGTTCTCAAGGATGTGAGGGTCAGGATGTAGAACAATATAGGACTGGACGGCTAACCGAGCCATTGAACTGTTCAGGACACCACACAAATAATGAGCCTCTTGCTTGTCTGAACATCCCACCGTAACCAGAGTATGGCTTGCAACCGTAGGTCTGTCATCATGGGGCGAAACGACGGCTGCATCGAGAGTATGCGATACTTCTCTCCACACCACCTTCCACGGCGCGAAAGAGCCAGGCATCTGCATTATCGTAAAGAAAGGTTTGCCCGATGGTCCAAAATAGTGGCGATAGTGCGCGCGCTGTTTGAGCACGGCCTCAAAGCGCTTGAAGTAGACGTAGGTGCGTGGGAAACGCTTCTGCATCTCCTCGAGATCAATCTCCCCAGCCTCCGGGTAAGTCATGATAATGAAAGCGGATGGCTCCGCCCGCCACCGCCGCACATCCCGCCCGCGCAGCAGCGGATAGAGCAGGTCGGGCTCAAGCGGCTCGGTCACTTCGTCCACCTTGACCTTCGCCCCTTCGGTCAGGTTGCGCACCACCATCAAGCCATCGGGCCGTCTGTACACCACCTCCACCCAGTAGACCGCGTTGGCGCCGCCGGTGTTGACACCCTCGTGGGCCTTGTAGTCGGACTTGCCCAGCACTTTGCGCACGGCTCGGAGGGCCTTTGGCCGCGCGGTGAGCCACGGCGAGATGGGGTCATTAGGGTCCACCGGCTCGGCCACAAAGTGGAGACGCTGGGTTGCGTCCACCACTTCGTCCAGCGTGCTCTCATAGGTAAAGCGCGCGCCCTTTTCTTTGCGCCATACGGTGTAAGGCACGGGGTATTGCGTGGGCTGGCCCTTTTGCAGCACCATCACCGCCGTGCGGTTGGAGGCGCCCTCAAACGGGTTGAGGCTCACCATATCGTCCACCCCCAACACGCGAAGGGGAGTACCGTCCGGAAGCTGAAACCGACGAAACCCCCTGGCGCCAAGGTTGGTTTTAAACACCGACTGTGTGATGACGAAGCCCAGCTTGCCATTCTTCTTCAGCAGGTGATGGGCACTTACTTGGGTCATCAGGTACGAGATATCCCACTTTTTGCCCAGATGGACGGTAGCGCCAAGGTTCATCTCATTCCAGATATCCACGATCGATTTGCGGTACTCGTCGGGCAGGTGTTCCCAGTTGACCCACGGGGGATTGCCCACGATGTAGTCGAACTGCCCGACGGTGAGGGGGGCGAAGTTATTGCGCAATAGGCGCGCCCAAAGCCCGTTCAGGCCGCGGCGGTGCAGGTCTTGCATCATCTCATAAAGGGTTTGCAAGTGCCCAACCGCGCGCTCCTCCCATTCGGGCGGCGTCAACCGCAATTCGGCCTCCAGGCGTTTGCGAAAACTGTCCCACGCGACATCGCTTCCCACACTTTCCTCCAGAATTGCGGTGAAGCGGTCGAATCGTTCGCGGGTGCAAAGAACTGCCGGCACCAGGAATTTGCCGACGGCGGTGGGGAATTCGTAGGCGCCGTGAGAAAACAGGTCTTTCCCTACGGCCGGCGTGCGCACCGAATCGGCCAGGTAGATGGGGATGGTAATCTCGCCGGAGCGGTGCTCCAGCAGGTCGGCAATCGCCAGCAAGTAGTTCACTCGCGCGGTGAGCACAGCCAGCGGGTTCAGGTCAAAGCCCACCACGTTGTGCAGCAGGCTCTGTAGCAGTTCGCATTCCGGAATGAAGAGGGTTCGGCCCAGTTCCAGCATACGGGCCAGAATCAGCACCAGGAAGGTGCCCGAGCCGCAGGCAGGGTCCAGGAAGCGCTTGTTGAGGACCTTGTCCCGTGGGGGTTGTCCAGTAAAAAACGGCTGGTCTATCTGGTTGAGCAGCCGCTGGGCGAGCCAGTCGGGGGTGTAGTACTCGCCCAGGTTGTGGCGGATTTCGCGGGGCAAGAGGTAGTGGTAGAGTTTCTTGAAGAGATCCCGCGTCTCTTCGGGGAGCAGCGTCAGCGTGGTCGGGTCGTATTCATCCAGACGCTTGAGGATTTCCCTCAGCGCGGTTTCAATCTCGTCGTTCCAGGTGGATAGGTACCAGGAGAAAAAGTCGCCTTCCAGCAAGTTGAGGAGGCCGTAGGCGCGAAAGATGCCGCCTGATTCCATCTCCGCAAGGCGGCGACGTAGGGTTTCGCTGTCCGTGGTGGCCAGGTTGGCAAAGGATGGCACGCCCAATCGGACGCCCAGGTGCCGCGAGAGGGCCAGCCAGGCCAGAAGTTTGACCAGCAGAGCGAAGTAGGTGTGCAGGACGAAGAAAAACCGCTCCGCCTCCTCGGCGGTTCGGACCTCAATGCCGGCCTTGCGCACCCACTTTTTCAGCGGCTCCAGTTTGCGCCCGCCGAAGGCTTCGGAGTAGTCGATCGCCTCACTGAAGAACAGCCGCCACTGCTGAAAGAGCTTAGCGACTAGGCCATCGGGAGCAGCCAGCGCCGGGCCGAGGGCGCGGAACAGTCCGCGCAGGATGTTCTGAGTGCGCAACTGCTCAATGGAAAAATCGCGGTTGAGGTTTTCCGAGGTGAGCGCAATGCCGGAGGCCAACCCAGCGAGCCAGGTGAGGAACTTTTCTAGCGAGTGTCGGTTGACCTCAACGGGTGGCTCTTCCACCCATTTGCCGTCTATATAGCGCACAAAGATCAGGAAGTATCCATCAAAGGCCACCCCCGCCAGGTGCCTCATCTCGCGATGCTCTTTTTGGGCCAGGCCGGCAATGTAATCCCTCACCTGCTGAGCGGCATGTCGTGTGGCAGCGTCGGGAGTCTTTTTGAGCACACCGGGGCGCTCGTACTCAATGACCAGCCGGTTAAAGACCGCATCGGCGCGGCCGGTGGCGAGGGTGTATTCTGCGTGAGTCAGGGGGTTCAAGCCCATCTCGGCGCAGAACTTGTCCAGGAGGGGGTCCACCGCCCGACGAAAGTCCGCCTCGGTGGGGTGAGAAGAGAGAATTTGGGGGAGTCTTTCACAGAGATTTTGACTCCACGTGGCAATGATACGCTCTCTATCTTCAGGCCTCATGTAGGTCTCCAACAGACAGCGCTCGCTTGAACGGCTGCACGTATTTATGGCGCAAAGGCTGGACGCACGCCCTGGGGGCATATGCCCAGTTCCAAACAGACTATCCAATATCAGCGAGCCAGGTATGGCTTCCCTTCGGTGAGCCTTGTTCGTGTGTGCTCTAAGATGCGCCCAGCGCGCTTCGGGCGGCGCCCAGAAGATGTTTTCAGCAAGATGAGGCCGAGGACGACCTGTTTGTACTCGGCAGCGTCCATCCTACCGCGCAGTGCATTGACCATTTGCCAGAGCAGCCCCAGGCAAACCCCAGACGATATAACCCTTGCCCACAAACGTTATAGCACGACCGCAGGCAAAACGCAAAGTGCGCGACCGGACAAGGCCTGAATGTTGCTCCTCCCTTATCAATACGGTCGGAGGATGCCGCCTTCCACCCGGAACAGAGCCGCCCGCTGGCGGAACTCCGGACTGAACATCTCCGGGTCGGTGGCGGTCAGGATGGCCTGCTCTACCCGATCCACCCAGGAAAGGAGAAACGCCCGCCGCTCGCTATCCAGTTCCGCCAGCACTTCGTCCAGCAGGAGGACCGGGGACTCCCCCGTTGTCTCCTGCATCCAGGCCAGTTGCGCCATTTTGAGGGCCAGGACGGCCGTCCGCTGCTGGCCCCGCGAACCGAAAATGCCCAGGTCCACATCGCCGATGAGGAAGCGCATCTCGTCCCGATGGGGACCGGTCAGGGTCATCCCTCGCTCTATCTCCTCCTTCCGCCGCTGACGAAGGCGCTGTAGGAACGATCGCTCCAGGTCCTCCGCGGAGACGCCGGGAGGCAGGCCGCCCGGCTCCTCCAGTGCCAGGCTCATCTGGTAGGTCAGCGCGGGCGGACGGGCGGGATCAAAATTGGGCCGATACTCCAGACGGAGCCACTCCCGTCCGCCGGTCAGTTCCGCGTGCAGGGGGCCGGCGTGCCGGGAGAGGTCGGCGATGAAGCCGCGGCGGCCCCGGGCGACGACCACCCCGCTCTGCGCCAGTCGCTCGTCCAGAGGGTCCAGTTGGGCCGGGTCGCCGCCCTCCTCCGCCAAGTGGCGGAGAAGAGCATTCCGCTGCCGGAGGGTCTCGGTGTACGTCTCCAGAGCGGCCGCGTAGGCGCTATCCACCTGGGAGAGAGTCGCATCCAGGTAGTCCCGCCGGCCTGCGGGCGAGCCGGACACCAGGTCTACATCCTGCGGCAGGAACAGGACCACATTCAGGCAGCCGGTCAGGTCCCGCAGACGGCGAGGCTGACGATCCACCCGGATGCTTTTCTGGAGCCGGACGGCGCCGTTGGCGTTGGAAGTGAGGCTCAGGGCGATGGCGATTTCCCGCACCCGATGGCATCCGACCACTTCCGCCCGCAGGTGAACGTAGGGGAGCCCTTCCCGCTCCGCCGTCCAGTTAATCAACTGGCGGTCCACGGCGGTGAGGGGGGAGCGGCCCGTTGCCAGATAGTAAATGGCTTCCAGGATGGATGTCTTGCCTTGAGCGTTGCCACCCACCAGGAGAACGGGCCGGTCGGGCCATTCAACCTCCATGCGGACGTAGTTGCGGAAGTTTTCCAGGCTGAGAGAACGGATTCGCATAATCAACGACCGAGTTCAACTGGGAGTCGTGAAGAGTGCGCCGTGAATCAGTGATCCGTGACACGGACTTCTGCCAGCCCCAGGTCAGCCAGCCAGCGAAAATACTCCGCAATCAGCGCGGCCGCTTCCAATCCGGTCTCATGGCGGATCGTCGCAGTTATCTCCGCAACGGTGCGGCGGCCGTCGGCCCAGTATTCGGCCAGGTTGGGGAGGACGGAGGCTGTCTTCCGCATGCGCCGCTGGAACTCCCACCAGCGGTCCCGGACGGCCGCGTCTCGGCGGGCTACCTCCTCCTCGGGGTGGAGGGGCCCCCGGAAGCGCCGACGAGGCACCCATTCCGCCCCCTCCACCTCCGGCATCGCCGGGGCGGGCCGGTCGGGCAGATCGTCAGCCGCGCGGCGGTACTCCTGCCCAGCGAAGTCGGCATCAGCGGCTTGATGGGAAGAGATGTCAATCTGAGCCAGCCGCCGGACGCTCTCCAGCGCCCTCTGGTGGCGTTCTATCCGGTACTCCAATCGCTGCCGAATCTCCTCCCGGCCTGGGCCAGATTCCTCGTCCGCCCCCGTCAGGGCGGCCTGGAGTTCAGCAATCACCCGCTGGCGGAAGCGCGCGGAGAGTTCTCGCGCCAGCCAGCGGGCCTCCTGCTCTCCCGCCTGGGCCAACCAGTATGCATAGAGGCCGGAAAGGGCCGCCACCCGGCCCAGCATCTTCGGGTCCACCCGGTCCGGCGTGTCGGCGCTGGTGTGGTAGTACCGGTCGGGCCACTGGATGAGCATCGGCATCGGGACTCCCACCGACGGGTCGGAGAAGACAGAGTGGTCGGAGCCGCCGCCGAAGGGGACATCGGCGGTGCGGAAGAGAGGATAGCCGCCGACACCGCCGAAGGTCTTCACTTCTGGCAAAAGGAGGTCCCGCAGGCGGGCCAGCAGCGCGCCCGTGAAGTTGGGCAGGGCCTCGGGCGGAGATTCCACCAGTAGGGAACTGCCGCACTGATCCTGGTCCTGCCCGACCATGTCCAGGTTCAGGCCGGCGATCTGGCGCGGGATGCAGTCTTCGCTGAACGAAAGCCAGGCCAGGCTGCCGGTGATTTCCGGCACCCAGAGGAAACGGATGGTGCGGCGGGGAGGAGCCAGTTCCCCCCGCGCCAGGAGCGCGGCCAGAGCGCGCGCCGTCTCCAAAAGCACCGCCGCGCCGGAGGCGTTGTCGTTGGCGGAAGGCTGGGGGTGGCAAAGGTGGGCCAGCAGGACTATTTCCTCGTCGGTCTCACCGGGGATGAAGGCCTCCACCACCTCCATCCAGCCGTTGTAGAGAGAGGCGTCCACGTAAGCGCGCACCCGCAGGGTGTGCTCCTGGGCCAGGCGGCGGAGGGTCTCCCCCTGGCGGGGAGTGATGGCGAAGCCAAAACCGCGCGGCTCCGGCCCATACCACCAGAAAGAGGTGTACTGGACGGCGTCGGGGAGAGCCCAGGCTGGGCGGACCGGTTCCTGTTCGGCCATACCGTCGTAGATGAGGCCGACGGCGCCCCGCCGGACGACCGCCAAATCCTGAACCCGTCGGACATTCCCCCGTACCAGGACGACTTTGCCTCTCAGGTCCTTGCCCTCGTATTCCTTCTCCTCCTCGCCCTTCTCCAGGACAACGACCTCCGCTTCGCCGTCAAAGGGGAGGCTGCGGGCAACCAGGTGGAGGGGGAGGTCCCGGAAGTCGGCCAGTTTGCGGGCCTGGTCGGCGGGCTCTATCAGGTAAAGCGTCGCCGCGCGGGCCTCCCACTCCTGGAAACTGGCCGCGCTCCAGAAGCGCGCGGCGCTGTCGGCGGGGAAGGAGTTGATACCGGCCGCCAGGCCAGCGCGGGAGGCCTCCTGGCAGACCCATTCGGCGGCCTGGCGGAATCCCGGACTGGCCTGGATACGGTGGAAACGGGCAATTTCGGCTACAGCGCGCGCCGCCGCCGTGCCGGAGATTTCGCTCCGAATAAGAGGCCAGAGTTTGTGAAACATAGGGACTCCTTCAGCGAAAGGATGGGGTTTTGGAACGGGCGGCTTTGCCGCCACCTCCCCAATCTCGCCCTTTCTACCCAGCGGGCCTGACGGCCCTTCATATGGCTATCTCCTGATTGGGCCACAACGGGCACATCCCCTTGTCCCTCCTGTGCCCTGAGGCAAGCCGGGCATCCCGCTCCTCTCCCATCCCCGGATGACCTCCTCCGGGGGCGGCAGGGCTTGTCCACCGCGCCCGGCGCGGAGGATAAGGACAACTCTTGAAGTGTGGTCTCCGTGGAGGCTACCCGAGCCGCCGCCAGACCTGCGCGGCCAGTTCGCGGGAGCGCGCGGTGATCGCTTCCTCGTCCAGCGTCAACAGTTGCCGGTCCCGCATCAGCACCCGCCCGGCGCAGATGGTGGCAGTGACCATAGAGGCTTCTATGCCAAAGAGGATGTGCCAGGGCAGATTCCCCGCCGTCAGCGGGGTCGTGGGATGGTAATCCAGAAAGACCAAGTCCGCCGCCGCGCCGGGGGCCAGTTCCCCCAGATACAAATCCGGCCAGAAAACGCGGGCCAGGGCGGCATTGTTCCCGTAGGCCAGCCGCATCACCTGATCGCCGGGCATGGCCCGGGGGTCGCGGCGGGCCAGTTTGTGCACCAGGTACGCCGCCTTCATCTCGGCGAACATGTTGTTGGAGAAGCCGTCGTTGCCCAGCGCCACTCGCACGCCCGCCTTCAGCATCTCCTCCACCGGCGCCACGCCGACGCCGTTGTTCATATTGGACCGGGGCTGATGGGTGACCCACGTCTCCGTTTCCGCCAGACGGGCGATTTCGGTGGGGTCCACGTGGACGCAATGGACGGCGATGGTCTGGGGGCCCAGGATGCCCGCATCCCCCAGCCGGTGGACCACCCGTTTGCCGCTCTTGCGGAAACTATCCTCCTGGTCGGCGACGTCTTCGGCGACGTGGACATGGAAGCCCAGGCCCAGGTCTCGCGCAGCGGCGACGCAATCCGCCAGCGTCTCGTCGGAGAGAGTCAGCGAGGCATGGAGGCCAAAGGAGGCCGCCAGATAGCGCCGACGGTCCGGGGTCAGCGAGCGGGCAAAGCGGACGTTCTCTTCTATGCCGGCCCGCGCGCGCTGGGGACCATCGCGGTCGGTCACCTCGTAGCAGAGGGAGGCCCGCAGGCCGGCCTCCTCCACCGCCTCCGCAATGACATCCAGGCTCCCCTCTATGGCGTTAGGGCTGGCATGGTGGTCTATCAACGTAGTGGTGCCGTGTCGGATAGCGTCTACCAGGCAGACCAGGGCTGAGTAGCGGACGTCCTCCAGGGTGAGGGCTTTATCCAGCCGCCACCAGAGCCGCTCCAGAATCTGGGGGAAGTCGGCAGGCGGCTCGTCGGGAAGCGCCATGCCCCGAGCGAAGGCGCCGTAGAAGTGGGTATGCCCGCAGATGGCGGCTGGCATCACCAGTTGCCCGCCGGCATCCCACCGCTCCTCTTCGGGGTAGCGCCGGATCAGGTCGGCAGTGGTGCCGATATCGGTGATGACTTCGCCCTGGATGCGCAGAGCGCCGTCTTCTATCAATCGGGGGGCCTCTCCCATAGTCATTAGGCAGGCATGAGCAATCAACATAGTGGACTCCTATGACAGGTCAGGCACTTCCTCAAGGTACGGCCCGTCTAGTTACCGCTGGGGTTTCTCCTCTCCACCTCTTTCCAGCCGCGCAGCCAATTCTTTCAGCCGGGCCAGCACCCGCGCGTGCAGCGTCCCCTCCGGGAACTGTCCCTTCTCATCCCGAGCGCCGGCTGGGATGCCCGTCAGGAGTTCTATCCCCTCGTCCACCGTTGTCACCGGATAGATGTGGAACTTCCCTTCCGCCACGGCCTGGACAATCTCGGGGTCCAGCATCAGATTGCGGACGTTGGTCGCCGGGATGATGACGCCCTGATCGCCCGTCAGACCTCGCTCCTTGCAGACCCGGAAGAAGCCTTCAATCTTGTGCGTCACGCCACCGACGGGCTGGACCCGCCCCTGCTGGTCCACCGAACCGGTGACGGCGATGCCCTGCCGCAGGGGGGCGTTCGCCAGGACGGAGAGAAGGGCATAGAGTTCGGCCAGCGAGGCGCTGTCGCCGTGGACCTCGTCGTAGGTCTGCTCAAAACTGAGGCTGGCGGAGAGGGTCATCGGCTGGTCGGTGGCGTACTGACCGCCCAGGTAGGCGGCCAGGGTGAGCACGCCCTTGCCGTGGGTGGGGCCGCTCAATTTGACCTCCCGCTGGATGTCCACCACGCCGCTGCGGCCCACGTAGGCGCGGGCGGTAATCCGGGTTGGGCGGCCAAAGATGTGGTCGCCGACCACGTGAAGGCTCAGCCCGTTGACCTGTCCCGCTACGGCGCCCTCGGTATCCACCAGGAGGGTGCCCTCGGTGATGACGCGCCGGATTTCCTCCTCCACCCGATTGGCCCGGTAGGTGCGCTCGGCGATGGCCCGCTCCACGTCCTCTCCTGTCACCACGTCCCGCCCGGCCTTGCCTGCCCAGTAGTCGGCCTCCCGCAGGAGGTCGGTCACCTCGCCGAAGCGGATGGAAAGGCGGTTCTGGTCCTCCGCCAGCCGGGAGCCGTATTCCACCACCCGCGCCACACCCGTCCGGTCAAAGGGGCGCAAACCCTCCTCCTCACAGCGGGCGCGGATGAAAAGGGCGTAAAGATACTCGTTCTCCGGCGTCCGATCCATTTCGGTGGAGAAGTCGGCCTTGACCTTGAAGAGTTCCCGGAATTCCTCATCCAGGGCGTAGAGGAGATAGTAGAGGTAGGGACTGCCCATCAGGATGACCTTGACGTCCAGCGGGATGGGCTCTGGGTCCAGGCTGACGACGGAGACTGGACTAACAGTGCGGTCTTCCAGACGGATGACGCCCTCAGAGAGGGCGCGCTTGAGCGACGGCCATGCCAGGGGGTCGGCCAGGACATCTCGGGCCTGGAGGACCAGGTAGCCACCGTTGGCACGGTGGAGAGTGCCGGCGCGCAGGAGGGTGAAATCGGTGACGGGAACGCCCATCCGGATTTCGTACTCCGTCCGCCCGAAGAGGTTGACATAGGTCGGGTGGGCCTCCACCACCACCGGCGCGCCTTGCTGCTGGCTGTTATCCACCAGCAGGTTGACCAGATACCGCCCGAACGGTGGCGCGGGGGGTGCTCCGGGGGCTCCAGGAGCGGGTTGCTCTGTCTGCTTGAACTCCTCCGCTCGCCGGATGATATCGGCACGCACCTCTTCCAGGTATTCGCTGACCTCCTCGTATTCGGCGTAGCGGGATTTCAGTTCGTCCACCGCGTGGCCCACCGTTGCGGCCGCTATCTCCTGATCCAGTTTCTGGAGGGCCTCCCGGCTAATCTGTTCCTGCTCCCGCAATCGCAGGACCGTCTCCTCGGCCAGCGGCTCCAGTTCCCGATACTGGGCCGCGTAGCGCTCCCGCTCCTCGTCCGGCAGTCCCTGGAAGGCCTCCTGGGGGAGGAGACGGCCATCTTTGAGAGGGACGATCGCCAGACCGGAGGGGGCGCGCACCACGGCGAAGGAGCGCTGGCGGGCCTGGGCGTCCAGTTCTTTCAGGAGCGCTTCCTGTGCCTGCTGGAACCGCTGTTCAATCTGACGGCGGGCCTCCTGATAGGTTTCGCTCTCAAAGGCCCGGGGGATGGTCTGGCGGAGTTGGGCCACCAGCGTGGCCATGTCATCCCGGAAGCGGGCGCCCATACCAGGAGGAAGACGGATGGCCTGGGGACTGCGGGGATGCTGGAAGTTGTGGACGTAAATCCAGTCGTCGGGCGTGGGCTCCTGGGCGGCCCGCTGGGCCAGGAAGCGCTGGATGGTGGTAGTGCGGCCCGTCCTCCCCGGCCCCAGGACGAAGATGTTGTAGCCCGGGGCCTCCATATCCAGCCCGAACTCAATGGCCCGGGTGGCCCGGGGCTGACCGATGATGTCCGGGATCAACGGAAGTTCGGCCGTTGTCTCAAAGGAGAACTGCTGAGAGTCGCAGATACGACGGAGTTGCTCGGGCATCAATTCGCTGGGCATAGTCCGAATCTCCCAGTAGCAAGGTAATATTGGACTTTGTCGGAAATCGGACGCAAGTGAACGCGGATGAACGCCGATTTTTCACGTTTTGCGTCCGGTTCAGAGGCGCTCCGTCCGCTCTTCTACCCGGATACCCCTCCCCTTCAGTTCCGTCGGCACCGGCTCGTAAACGGGAGAGTCTTCGGGCAGGTTCAGGTGGACTGCCAGGTCTCGGCGCAGGTCGGCCGTTTCTGGACAGCCGATCAGATGGGCTAGCAACTGCCGGTATGTCATTCCGGTCAGGTCCTCCCGTTCCGTCAGGTCCAGGAGGCCCAGTTCCACCAACTTCTGCCAGGTCTCGCACCAGCCGGGGTAGCGAAGGGTCCCAAGGGTTCGCGACATTCGTCCTCCTTGCGGTTTACTTGCAGGATGGGCTTTTCAGCCCGCTTGGACCGCTGGGAAGGGCCGTCCTGCAGGGCACGCGCGTAACTCCTGCTTTTCGGCGAAGGAGATAAGGGGTCAGAACGGTCCGTAGCGGATGACCGCCGCTACAGCCATAAAGACGACCGCCGTCAGAACCACCCACACCCAGAGCGGTAGCGACCACTTGAGCCATTTAGGGTAACTGACGGAGGTCAGCCCCAGGGAGATCAGCAAGACCGCGTTGGTGGGGTACACCATATTGGAAAACCCATCACCGAAGCAGTAGGCCAGGACAATTGTCTGACGGGTAATGCCCAGAAGTTCGCCTAGCGGCAAGAGAATGGGCATCATCAGAAACGCTTTGGCCGACCCGGAGGGGACGAAAAACTCCAGGATCAGGGTCAGGCCATACATAGCAAGGACAGCAACGAGAGGGCTGGCCTGGCTGAAGGGCCGGGACGCCCAATGGAGAATCGTGTCCATAATGCCACCCTGGACCACAATGTGGCGGATGCTGGCGGCCATCAGGATCAGCGGGATGCAGGCCGCAACGCCCTTCCAGCCCTCTATCAGCGCCCGCCCTACCGTTCTGCTCCCTACGCCCGAAAGCAGTCCTGCGCCAACCCCTGCGAAGAAGAAGAGCAGGCCCATTACCGGCAACATGTAGTCTGAAAGGGCGGGGATAAACGGGCCGGCGACCAGGACCACCGGGATGATCAGAGTAAAAGCGCCAAACCAGACCAGCGCGCGGCCGACGCGCGGAGGCTCATCGCCGGGCCCGACCTGCATGGCCCGGTACTTCTCCCGCTCCGCCAGGTCTTCCCGATAGACAGGGGAACGAGTCGGGTCACGCTCAATGCTCCGGGCGTAGTTTGTGAGAAATACAGCGAAAAGGACATAAATGACTAGGAAGATAGGGACCCGCAGCCACCAGCCCGAAAAGGTGGGCAGTTCGGCCAGTTTCTGGGCGACCCCAATGGTGAAGGGATTGGTGATGGCCGCCGAGAAACCCAGATTGGTCGCCAGCACAGACATCCCCAGGCCTACCAGGGCGTCCCAGCCCAGAGAGTAGGAGAGGGCGACCATTACCGGTACCAGCGGGACGACTTCCTCAAAGATGCCAAAGAAGGCCCCCAGTGCCATAAAGAAGAAAGAAATGACCAGCAGGAGGGCATATTTCTCCCGCCCAAAGCGCCCCACAATGCGCCCGATGGCTGCCCGCACGATGCCGCTCCGATCCAGCACCGCGAACGAACTACCGATAAAGAGGATGAAAATGATGATGACAATGATTGTCAGGTTTCCGGGCGCGCCCAGCACCTCTACCGGGGCCGTGAACCATCGCCAGATGGGATAATCGGGCTGCGGGGTCACCCGATACGAGGCGGGATCAATCACTTCCCGGCCATTCACGGAGAGACGGTCATATGCTCCAGCCGGGACGATGCGGGTCAGCAAGCCCGCCACCATCATGAAAACAAACAGGATGACCAGCGACTGGATAAATGCACGGGTACTGATTCGGACACCAGCCTGGGGCTCCATACTCACCTCGTGGAGGGGGATAGGCTCAAGTATAGCAGAGATTGGCCGGGAACGCAATCGGTCAAGCGCTTGCCTCCAACCCGGGGCGTGTTATAATACCACCCGTATAAATCCTGACGCTCATACGGTTGGGCGAATCTGGCAGGGAGCAAAGAAAAACTGAACGGAGGAGATTTGTAATGAGTACATACCTGTATATCGTCCAGATTATCCTGGGCATTGCGCTCACGGCCGTCATCCTGCTGGAAGTGCGCAGCAGCGGGCTGGGCGCGATTTTTGGCAGCGGCGAGACTTCCATTTACCGGACCCGGCGGGGCGTGGAGCGCACCCTGTTTATCGTCACCATCATCCTCTCTGTCCTCTTCTTCCTGGTCGCCATCCTGAACGCTGTGGTCATCGGTCCAGCATAAGCGCATATGGCACGAACGGTCCGCTGGTCGGCCCTGCTCATCGGCGCCGGCGCCACCCTGCTGGTCGTCGCACTGGTCTATCTGGCGTTCACCTATACCACCGTCACGGTCCCGGCGCCGGGCGGGACTTACGTGGAGGGGGTAGCGGGATTTCCCCAAACCATCAACCCGCTCCTGGCTGCCTACAACGACGTGGACCGGGACCTCTGCGCTCTGGTCTACAGCGGCCTCACCCGGATGAACGCCCAGGGCGAAGTGGAGCCCGACCTGGCCCTGAAATGGGAGACCTCCCTGGACGGTCTGACCTACGTCTTCCACCTGCGCAGCGGACTCCGCTGGTCGGATGGCGCTCCCCTGACGGCCGATGACGTCCTCTTCACCATCGGCCTGATGCAGGACCCCGACTTTCCTGGCCCTTCCGACCTGGGCGCTCTCTGGCGCACCGTCCAGGTTTTTAAAGATGATGACCGGACAGTCCGCTTCGTCCTCTCCGAACCGTTCGCGCCGTTCCTGGATTACACCACCATCGGACTCCTCCCGCGCCACATTCTGGAGGGCGCACGGGCGACGGATCTGCCGTCCCTGGACTTCAACCTTCAACCGGTGGGCAGCGGCCCCTTCCAGGTGATGGAGGTAGAAACTCAGGGAGGGGACATCGCCTCCATCCTGTTGAAGCCCAACCCGGAATACTACGGCCCTAAGCCCTATCTGGAGGGTGTACGATTTCGCTTTTATCCCTCTTATCAGAGCGCGTTCCGCGCCCTCCAGGCCGGAGAGGTGGAAGGAGTGGGACGGATTATGCTCACGGAACTGCCTCAGGCCCGGCAGGAAGCGGACCTTAACCTCTATTCCGCCCCCCTGGCCAACCAGGTGCTCATCTTCCTGAACCTTGCAAAGAAAGAAGAACTGCCCTTTTTCCAGGAGAAGGAAGTCCGGCAGGCGCTCCTCTACGGCCTGGACCGGCAGGGGCTGGTGGAGGGTGTGCTGGAAGGACAGGCCATTGTGGCCCATAGTCCCATCCTGGCTGGGACGTGGGCCTATTACGAAGGCATCCGTCACTACGAGTACGACCCGCAGAAGGCCCGCGCGCTGCTGGACGGCGCTGGCTGGACGTTGCCCCCGGGCAGCAAAATCCGAGTAAAAGGGGAAGTGGGGTTTTCCTTCGCCCTGCTCTCCTCCACCGACCCAGTGCAGATGGCCGTCGCGCAGGAGGTGGCCCATCAGTGGGAGGCGATCGGCGTTTATGTCAGCGTCATCGCCGTCCCCCCGCTGGAACTGCGGGGCCGGCTGGAACGGCGAGACTATCAGGCCGCGCTGGTGGAACTGGCCCTCCCTGGTAACCCCGACCCTTACCCCCTCTGGCATCAGACGCAGATTGCCAGCGGACAGAACTACGCTGGGCTAGACCACCGGCGCATCAGTGAGGTCATAGAGACGGCCCGTATTACAGTGGATCCGACCCGTCAGGTTGCCCTCTATCGGGAATTTCAGGAACTTTTCGCCGACGAGATCCCTGCTATCCTGCTCTACCAGCCGATCTACACCTATGGGGTGGGCCAAAAGGTTCAGGGCGTTCAAATTGGCCCGCTGATGATACCATCCGACCGTCTGGAGACCATCTCTTCCTGGTACATCGCCACCCGGCGGGTCATCGTCAGCCAGGCTGAGGTCGCGTCCCGCCCATAGCCAGTCGTCAGTCATCAGCCGTTAGTGGCAGTCTTTCATTTTTCAATGCGTCTGGGGTCCAATGAAGCGAATTCTGATTGCCGATGCAAATGAGTCCTTCGCAGCGCTCCTCCAGCAGGAAGTGGAGGGCATGGGAATGCGTGTGGACCTGGTCGTCAACGGGCACGACGCCCTGCGGGCCACCACTGCTGCCGACTACGCGATGGCCATTGTAGATATGGGCCTGCCCGACCTCCCCGCCGCCCAACTGGTGCGTGCTTTGCGCCAGGAACATCCGGACCTCCGGCTTATGGTAATCCCGCTGGAAGGGGAAGAGATTCCGGCGGAACTGGCGGATGTGCCCATTCAGGGCACCCTCCCCAAGCCTTTTTTTCTCCCCGAGTTGCCGGAACGCATCCAGCAAGCCCTTTCCCGCCCGATGACAACTCAGGCACCGGCGGAGAAAGTCCCCCCTCACGCGCCTGCGGAAGCGGCCGTTCCAGATGCTCTGCCTCTGATGTCCCGGCTGGCGCAGGAATTAGGCGCTGAGGCTGTCCTCCTGATTCGGGGCGGCGAACTGGTCGCCTATACGGGCCGGATGGGCGAAAACGGCGTCGCCGCTCTCACTTCTCTGGTATCCGATGCCTGGCGGGCATCTACGCGCGTGGCGCAGATTCTGGGCAAAGAACAACTTCGCTTTGAGCAGAGCATTGAGGGCGCCGAATATCTGCTCTACTCCCTGGCGATTACCGAAAACCTCATCCTTTCCGTCGTAGTGGCGGGCAAAGTCCCCCTGGGTATGATCCGCCATCGGGCCAAAGAGACGGCCGAGGAGATTCGTCGGATATTATAGGGGTGGGTTTGTGCAGCGGAGGCCTTTGGCTCCCGCCGCACAAACCCCTGCCTTGCGGGGGGGACGAGGCCACAGGATCGGGGGTACAGACCGATGAATTGGTAAGCCTCAATTCGGATTCTGGACCTTTCTATCTACGTTCACCCGCGTCCTATCCGGAGTTCAATACCGCAGCAGTGCTCCGATGCCAGCCTGCTCCAGCAGCGGATGGTGCTCCACCACCTCTATCTCCCCTCCGTCCTCCACCACTTTGGTGACCACGGCCTCGGCAGCGTCGGGAATTTCAGCAAAGACACCGCCGCAGAAGGGGCAGACACCGGGATTCTGCGCCGTCAGGTAACCACAGGAGGTGCAGCGATAGCCCGAAGCGTGGAAATCCCGCAAGATGACCAGCGTGCGGATGCGGCCCTCGTGGGCCGCGCTGAGGGTATCGTCCAGCCCCAGGGCACCCTCCCGGCCCTTCGCCGCCGCCGTCACTATAGCCTCTATCATCGCTGCCCCCCGCTCCTGCTCCACCTGATGGAGAATGTAAAGTGAACGCTCTCGTAGTATGCGCTCATTGTCGGTTGGACTCCCGCTCATAGTGCCGACCACTATCTCCTGCAGCGCTTTGGGCAACAGGTCTCGGAACTGGGAGATAGTGGGTTCAGCGCCTGCCAGGATGAGCCGCCGGGGGTTGTGCTGGCGCCAGAATTGCTCCACCACCCGCGCGGCCTGGCGGAGGTTGCGCATCGCCATCTCTTCCATATGACGGCTGCCCGATGGGGCACCGCCCCGGCGCTCAGCGCCTCCGGAAGAGCCCCGCCCTCGCTTCAGTTTCTTAATTTCCTCCCCCTCAAAAACCTCCTCCTGAATCGGTTCACCCAGATGGAAAAGCAACACCCGGACTCCTTCCCGGTTCACCACCGCCACTGTGTAGCGCTCATAGGTATCCAGCAGGGCCGCCAGGGGGGAGATGTACGGCCGACGGGCCACCGTCGCCCCGGAGGCCACCGGAAGGGGCAAAATGTAGACGCGCCAGAAACCCGCCGCTGCGCCGGAGAAGACAGCCACCCCCCGGCCCGACCAGTCATACTCGTGTTCAAAGTACCGCTGCACGGCCTGGATGTCCTCCGGCGCCGCTTCGCCCTCAACCCGCTTCAGCATGTTCCGCAGTGAGAGCAGATACTCCTCGCTCGTATGCCGGGTCGGGTCCACATCCAGATAGACGCTCAGAATGGGCGTCTCGGCCTGGAACTGGGCCAGATTTCGCAGTTCGGTTTCGTCAATCATGGGGGTTCCTCCACATTTGGGGATTTGCCGCAGAATCGCGCGAATTTCCGCAGAAATTTCTGCGTACTCTCGTGTGGTTCTGAGGCTTCTGAGTGAACGGAAGTCAGCGAGGGCGCTCTCCCAACCGGACGGGGATGTCCATCCGCTGCCCGTCCCGCAGAATGGTCACCGTCACCTCCTGGCCTACCTCAGTCTCTCGCACCAGATAGGCAATGAGGTCGTTAAAGTCTTCTATCCGGCGACCGTCAACGGCGATGATGATGTCACCGCCAACCCGCACCGTCGTCCCCAACACCCGCACAGACTGGGTCCCACCGCGAATGCCTGCCCGGTCTGCCGGAGTTCCGGGCTCCACTGAGGAGACCAAGACGCCGTAGTTGACGGGCAGGTCCAACACCGAGGCCAGTTGGGCCAGGGTGAAGCGGTTATCCGAGACGATACCCAGGTAGGGGTAGCGGTATGTCCCCTCCGAGATCAGACGGGGCACGATGCGCTTGACGGTGTTCACCGGCACGGCGAAGCCGACGCCCATGTTCCCCCCGGTGGTAGTACGGATGGCAGTGTTCACCCCCACCACCCGCCCCTCCGAATCCAGGAGGGGGCCTCCAGAGTTGCCGGGGTTAATCGCCGCGTCGGTCTGGATGACTTCGGGGTTGGAGAAGGAGCCACCGGTCGCGGTGGTGACGGTGGGCAACACCCGCCCCAGCGCGCTGATGACTCCCACCGTCATCGTCCCCTGGAGGCCAAAGGGATTGCCAATGGCAATCACCCGCTGGCCGACCCGAAGGGTATCCGAATCCCCCAGTTCCAGCGGGACCGCGCCGGGCGGGAGGTCCTCCACCCGCAGGACGGCCAGGTCGGAGAAGGGGTCGGTGCCCAGCACCCTCGCCTCTCGCAGACTGCCGTCGCTGAAAGTGACCCAGATGACGTCGGCCCCCTCCACAACGTGATTATTGGTGACGATGTGCCCTTCGGCGTCAATGAGGAATCCGGAGCCGCTGCCGAAGATGCTGGCCTCGTCTCCTGTCCCGGCTGCCACGTCAATGTTGACGACGCCGGGGTTGACCCGCGCGTAGAGATTGATGAGCAGGAAGTCTTCGGCTGTTGCTTCGGCGACCAGGGAGTCCGGCAGCGGGGTCGGTGTGGTGACGACGACCTGTACCGGTACCGGCGCGCTGGCCGGGGCCCCCGTCTCCGATTGAGGGGGCAGCGTGGGGAGGGGCAAAGCACAGGCCAGGGTCGTCAGCAGCAGAAGGAGCACTCCCAGCCCGATGCGCAGGGAGCGGGGCGCACGTCGTAAGTTGTATGTCGCAGGGCGCATATCAGCGAAGCGCATATTCCCACCTATCGGCCTGAATTAACGGTAAAGAGACCATTTCCGCAGTGAAGCCGCCAGGAACACTATCACGAGATTGTGAAGATAGGGCGAAGACATTGTGAAGGTTGGGTGAATAGCCTCGGAAATCGGACGCAGACGAACACAGATGTTCTAATATTCCCAATAAAGTCTAATCTCTGCGTGCTCTGGAGTGAGTCACGACTGCGCAGCCCGGTGCAGGCGGGCCAGTTCTTCAAAGAGTTCCCGCTCCCGCGCGCTCAGCCGCTGGGGGACCTGGACCTGGACGACGACGTAGAGGTCGCCCCGGCGCTCAGCGTTGCCCGGGCGAGGCATCCCCTTCCCGCGCAGGCGGAATTTGGTCCCGCTGCTAGTACCGGGCGGGATTTTCAGCGTTACCGTCCCATCCATCGTCTCCACCGGCACTTCGCCACCCAGGACGGCGGTGTAAAGGTCCACCGGCAGGTCCCGCCAGAGGTCGCTCCCTTCCACGCGGAAGACGGGATGGGGTTGGACGGTCACCTTCAGGTAGAGGTCGCCCGGAGAGCCGCCGGAGAGGCCCGGCTGGCCCAGACCGGCAAAGCGGATACGGGAGCCAGTGCGGGCCCCGGGGGGGATTTTGATCGTAACGACGCGCCCGTCGGCCCGCTCCACCTGGCGAGTCGTGCCATGGAAGGCCTCTTCCAAGGTAATCTCCACTGGCATTTCCACATCCTGGCCCTTCGTGGTGGCGGTCCGGCGGGTGCCCGCGCGCGGCCGGGTGCGCGGGGTGCCGAAGAGAAACTCAAAGAGATCCCCCAGGCCGCCCGCTTGCCCGAAGAGTTCGTCCAGGTCCACGTACTGGACATACGGACCGGCCTGCCCGAACCACTGGCGGGCGAAGTCCTCAAACCCACCGGGGCCGCCGCGCGCTTGCCAGCGGCTCCAGTCGGCGCCGAACTGGTCATAACGGCGGCGCTTCTCCGGGTCGGAGAGGACCTCGTAGGCCTCGTTGATCTCCTTGAACCGCTCTTCGGCAGCCTTATCGCCCGGATTCACATCCGGGTGGTACTGCCGGGCCAGTCGGCGGTAGGCCTGCTTAATCTCGTCCTGACTGGCGTTGCGATCAACGCCGAGGATTTTGTAGTAGTCTTTGTATTCCATATCCGTATGCGTATGTCCCCTACGCCTTCAGCCGGAATCCCAACCGTCTCTCCAAACCGCCGATGGCTTTCAGGACGGGGCCCGGAGGGACAAAGCGGATACCGAAAATCCGCCAGCGGATGAATTCCACAATGACACCGGTGTCCCCGCGGGTGTCCATATAGGCGAAGTCGGTCCGCAAGGGGCCCAGGCCCAGCCGCCCCCGCACCCAGACGGGGTAACCTGCCCGAGCCAGCCGGTCCGCCCAACCGTCCACGTCAGCAACATGGAAGCCCAGATGGTGAAGAACCGGGCGTCCGTCGGGGTCCACGCTCCCGGTATAGAAATCGGAGCCATCCAGCGGCTCCAGCAACTCCAGTTCCACGCCCTGGTAACGGGCCAGGGCCATTTTCCCGCGCACTCGTCGCTCTTGACCGCGCTCCCGCCAGAGCCGGGGAGCGCCGACGGCAATGAAAAACGGGCCGATGTTCCGCTTTGTCAGCGCATCGGCCGCGTTCTCCACGTCCGGCACCACCAGGCCCAACTGATGGACCTCCGGCAATCCCCATCGTTCCCGGAAAGGACGGGCCAGATTCTCAATGGCAGGCCTGAAGTCCGGCGACTGAAGCAACTCTTCCAGGAACATCCATCACCCCCCACTTTATTGTATGTCCGGATCCAGGGTTTGTCAAGACCTGTTCGCAGGCGGCTTGACTTTTCCGAACTCCCGGCTATAATTATCAACAAGGCGGGTGTAGTTCAGCGGTAGAACGTCAGCTTCCCAAGCTGAATGCCACGGGTTCGAATCCCGTCACCCGCTCCTCTATAGCCCGGGCGCTCCGCCGGGCTATTTTGCTATATGCCGGAGGTGAGGGTCTATGGAAGAGCGATCTCCTGCTCGGTTCCCTTTCTATGGCTGGCTCGGTGCTCTCATCATCATTGGAGCAGAAGCAGGCCTGATTTTCCGTCAGCCCTTTATCTCCCAGTGGTTTACCCCCATCGTCTGGACAGGTTACATTCTCTTCGCCGACGCCCTCTCTTTTCGCCTGCGGGGACGTTCGCTGATCCGGAATGAGCCCCGCCAGGCGCTCATGCTGCCCTGGCTCTCCGTTGGCTGCTGGATGCCCTTTGAACTGTATAATCTGCGTCTGGGCAACTGGTACTATGTGGGGGTGCCGGAGAACCCATGGGTGCGGAACCTGGCCTACCTGTGGTCCTTCGCTACCATTTTCCCCGCCATCTTTGAGACGGCGGATGTGCTGGACGGACTGGGCCTTTTCCGACGGGTCCGGGTTGCGCCCCGACCGATGACTCCCTTTGGAACCGCTCTGTCTTTTCTCCTCGGGGTCGCCTTTCTGACCATTCCCCCCATTCTGCCAGCCCCGGCCCGCCCCTTCACCTTCGCGTTCGTCTGGATCGGGTTCATCCTGTTCCTGGAGCCGGTCAATCGGGAATTGGGAGCACCGTCCTGCTACCGGGCATGGGAGGAAGGGAATCCCCGCCCCGCGCTGATCCTGCTAACAGCGGGCGGTGTCTGTGGGCTGCTCTGGGAGTTCTGGAACTACTGGGCTATGGCTGGCTGGCGCTATACCATCCCCTGGCCTCTGGATTTCGGGGTCTATTACTTCCGGATGCCCCTTCTGGGTATGCTGGGCTTCCCGCCGTTCGCTATGGAGTGCTATGCGATGTACCACTTTCTCCGACGGATGCTGGGCGGGAACAAATTCTGGTAATCTCAAGGAGAGATGATGTCCTATCTGGAGCAGGAAATTCTGGAGCAGCCGGAGGTGCTGGACCGGCTGATGAAACAGGAGAAGAGCACCGTGGAAACCGTCGCCAGGGCGATCCGGGAGCGCGAACCGCGCTTCGCCGTCTTGGTCGCTCGCGGCAGTTCCGATAACGCCGCCCGGTACGGGCAGTACCTTCTGGGTGCTGTGAACGGCCTGCCGGTGGCTCTGGCAACTCCCTCGCTTTTCACCCTGTACCGCCATCCGCCTCGCCTGGCCGATGCGCTGGTCATCGCGGTCTCCCAGTCCGGCCAATCGCCCGACATCGTGGCTGTGATGGAGGAAGGACGGCGGCAGGGAGCCCTCACTCTGGCGGTGACCAACGACCCAGCATCCCCGCTGGCACAGGCGGCCGAACTCCTCATCCCCCTCCACGCCGGTGCCGAACGGAGCGTCGCGGCGACGAAGACCTACACGGCCTCCCTTTTTGCCCTGGGGATGCTCAGCGCCGCGCTGGCCGGGGACACGGAGATGTTCGCTGCTCTACAGACGGTACCGGGGGCCATTCGCCAGGTAGTATCTTCGGCGCCAGAGATCTGCCGGGCCAGTGAGCGCTACCGGTATATGGAGGCCTGCGTGGTAGTCAGCCGGGGTTATAACTACGCCACTGCCTACGAGATCGCCCTGAAACTGAAGGAACTGACCTATGTCCTGGCTGAGCCGTACTCTTCGGCCGACTTCCGGCACGGTCCGGTGGCGCTGGTGGAGAAGGGATTCCCGGTCATCGCCATCGTGCCAGAGGGCGCAGTGATGGCCGAAATGACGGACTTTCTGCATCGGTTGCGGGAACGGGAGGCGGAACTGGTGGTCATTTCGGCGCAGGAGGAGGTGCTCTCCCTGGCACAAACCCCGCTGCCGCTGCCCGAGGGGATTCCCGAATGGCTCTCCCCGATGGTCGCCATCGTCCCCGGGCAACTCTTTGCCCTGGGGCTGACCCGGGCCCGGGGGCTGAACCCGGATCAGCCACGCGGTCTGCAAAAAGTCACCCGAACCGAATAGCGAATGGGGGAGGCAGAGATGAACGGTATGGAATGGTTGGGGAAATGGATGGTGTTCTTTGGATTGGTCCTGGCCGGCATCGGCGGCCTGATCTGGCTGATGGGCCGATTTGCCGGGATAGGGGATCTCCCCGGAACGCTCCGCATTGAGCGACCAGGGTTCACCTGCGTTATCCCCATTCTGGGGTCCATCATCCTGAGCCTCTTGCTGACCATCATCCTGAATATCATAGTGCGGCTGCTGAAGTGATGATGTTTTATCTTCACCGCCGCGCGAGAATGCCGAGTTCCGTTTCCTGGATAAAAGCGGGCGTACCCTCCGGCATATCGGCCCCACCCCCATGCCCTCCTCCCCCACGGCTGCGCCGTGCGGGGAGGGGGGATTTTGGACCCTTCCCCAGGGGATGAGGGGGCGTTAGGGGCCCCATCCTGTGCCAGCACAACTCTGCCCCCGAGCCAACAGCGTTATATTTTCGGCAACACTCAGGAAAGAGGCCGCCGAGAAGCCGCAAGGCGGAAAATCCATCTGGCCGCAATCCCCACCAGCGCCCCCAGACTGATCACCGCGCCCAGCCAGAGCGACCGGGGCTGAAACCGGAACTCCACCCGATGCTCCCCGACCTCCAAATAGACCGCCCGAAACAGGAGGTTGGCTGTTGCAATGGACACTTCTCTCCCGTCCACCCAGGCCCGCCAGCCCGGGTAGTGAGCATCGGTCAGCACCAGATACCCCGGCGCGGTCATCTTCACCTCTATCTCCACCCGCTCCGGCTCGCAGGCCGTGATTCGCACCGATTCGGGCCCCCCCGCATGCACATCCAGTTCCGGCCCGCCCTCTACGATGATTTCGGCTTTCGGGTCAAAATCGGCCGGAAAGGCGTCCAGCGCCCGCGCCCGATGGACGATGAACGCGCGCGGAAGAACGTCCAGGTTCTCGTAGACCTTCACATCACCGGAGTGGACCAGGCGAAAGCGGCCCCGGTCGGAGATGACCAGCGCCTGGAAGGCGCCGGTGCGTTCGTCTATCAGGCTGAGGCCCCGGACCACCAGCCGCCCTTGGGGGAGATCGGCCTGGATGGAGATGGCGGTCGGGCGAGCAGCCCGGCCCCAGTGCAGGCGGACGGCGTAGTCATTCCCCTCGGGCTGGCCCGGCCAGAAGTGGCCGCCGATAGGAGCCGGCGCATGGGCCACTCCCGGCCCGTATATCCCCTCTGCCGTCTCCACTCCGGCCCGCAGCGGGAAGGTCCGGGCGGAACCGTCGGCGAAGGCGACCGTCACCTGGCCCACCACAGCCCCGTCGGGCAGATGAGCGGCCCCGTCCAGGTAACTGACCAGCCCCAGGGCCGTCGCTTCAAAGGGAGGAACATCCGCTACCGCCGCCAACTCCCCCGCCGTCAGATCGGCCCCGAACTGGAGGTCGTAGAAGACGCCATCCAGCCAGGCGTCAAAGACTTTGTCGGTGATGAGGTAGCGGACGTTGAGGAGGCTCAGCCAGCGGCCGTCAGGAACAGTGCGCAGGTTCTCTCGCAGCCGTCCATCTATGGCGACGGCCTCCCCGGGCAGGAAGGCCCGCTCCAGGGCGATGTAGCGGGCCAGCGGCAGGAGGCCACCGTCATATCCGTCCACCGCCGGGACCCGGAAGGCCAGGGGCAGGTTCGGAGAGAGGACTTCCCGGTGTTTGGCCGCAATCAGGAGGCTGTAGACGGCGTCCCGGCTTAACTGCGGGCCGTATATGACTTCCAGTTCCGGCTTGTCGCCGGGGTCAAAGACCAGAGCGGAGAGGCTGAGAAAACGGTCGGGCGGGCATTTCTCCTTCCCCGCTGCCAGGAGGTGGGCAGTAGCAGGCCGGAGGGAGGTATAGGCCTCCGGCGCGGTGGCGCGGGCGTGGGGAAGGGCGCGGGCGGAGAGGAGGAGTTCCACCAGGAGGAGCGCGACCAGGCCCAGGGCAGCAGGACGGGGGAAGCGACGACTCAGAGCCAGAAGCGCCCCGCCCAGCGCAGCGACGGCCAGCCAGAAGGGGACGTCGGATAAATCCCGCGCCCCAACCCAGCCGCCCAGCGCGCCCCAGAGGAAAAGGAGGGCCAGTGCCAGATAAATCCTGCGCCACGATGGACCCTGGGAAGAGCGGGCGACCTGGTCCAGCCCCGTCCCGACCAAAACGGCGGCGCCGAAGGCCCAGAGGGCCAGCCAGCGGGCCGGCGCGCGGAAGTGGGCAAACCCCGGCACGAAGCGAGCCAGCACGAGGTAAAGAGGATTGTAAAGGCCCAGGGCCAGAAAGAGGCCGGAGAGAGAGAGCCAGAGGGGAACCGGGAAACCGCGAAGGCACGAAGATATAAAGAGTTTGAAATTTCCCTGGGTCTTCGTGTTCTGGAAATGAAGCATCAGCAAGATGCCGGTGACGCCGATGAAGGCCACATACTCCAGATGCTCCGGCGCAACGGGTTGACCGCAGGTGGGGAGGAGTGCGCGGGCCAGGTAGAGGGGTGAGAGGGAAAAGGAGACCCGTTCGTTGAAGGGAAGACCGCCGCTGCGAACGGAGTGGCGGGCCAGTTCAGCCGTGGGCACCAGTTGGACTGCCACCAGCAGGGCTCCCAGGACAGCCGCCCCGGCCAGGACGGCCAGGCGGCGGCCCAGGGGTACATCGGCGCGCGGGACCAGCGCACCGATTCCCAGCCCCACCAGTCCGATGAAGGCGGACTGGGTATGCCCAGCCAGCAGCATCAGCCCGATGACGATGGCCAATCCGCCTAACGCGCCCCGCCGATGGCGACCGTCCCCCCAGCCTATTGCCCTCTCGTAGAGAAGCAAAGCCCACGGAAACCAGGAAAGCGCTTGTAACTGGTTGATATGTTCCACCTGCGCGCCCAGGTATCCGCCCAGAGCAAAGGTGGCTCCGGCCGTCCATGCCCCCAGCCGTCCCAGACGCAGCGACGCGCGGGCATAGAAATAGGTTCCGCTTCCCGCCAGCCAGAGGTGGAGGAGCGCGCTCCAGTGGAGGGCAGCATGAGGCAGAAGAAGGAGCCAGAAGGGCCAGTTGAGGGGGTAGAGCACCCCGGCCTGGCTGTTGGCCAGGAGAGGGACGCCCATAAAAAGATACGGGTTCCAGAGGGGCAGCCGTCCGGCCTGCAGAGCCCGCCCCGCCTCGGCCCAGTACGGGTAAAAGTAGGTGAAAAGGTCACCCCCGGCAATCACCCGACCTGCCGGGCCGATATGCCAGAAGGCCAGCAAGACCAGGAGTCCCAGGGCCAGGACGGCCGCACCGTCGGCCAGCGAGCCGCTCAAAGAGACGCGCGTGAACGCAGATAGGCGCAGATATTCGCCGTCTCTCTCTTCTGCGTTCATTATTCCGTAAAGTGCACGTATTTCGCGGACAAAAAACTGGGGGCGAGAAAACCCGCGCCTCTTTCATTCCAGCCGCTGGAACCGGCAGCGGAACAGGGTCCTCAAGACGGTGAAGGCATCCTTCCAGGAGATTTTCTTCCCCTCGGCGAACTCTCGGCCCGTGTAGGAGATGGGGACTTCGTAGATGCGGTAGTCCCGGCGGAGAATCTGGGCCGTGATTTCGGGATCAAACCCCCAGCCCCGTTCGGTCAGGCGCAACTTGCTGGCCACCTCGCGGGTGAACATTTTGTACCCCGTCTCCATATCGGTGAGGATGGAATCGTAGAGGATGTTGGTGACCAGAGTGAGAAAGCGGTTGCCGACCATGTGCCAGAAAAACATCGCCTTTGTAGGGCCGCCCCGAAAACGGGAGCCGTATACCACCTGGGCGCGCCCTTCCAGAATGGGCTGGAGCAGGGCCGGGTAGTCCCGGGGGTCGTACTCCAGGTCGGCGTCCTGGACAATGAAGATGTCGCCGGTGGCGTGGTTCAATCCGGTGCATACCGCCGCGCCCTTCCCCTGATTCCGCTCGTGGTAGATAACCCGGATGTCGGGCTCCCCTTCATACTCCCGCAAGACCTCGCGGGTCCCGTCAGTGGAGCCGTCGTCCACGATGACGATTTCCCGCTCCAATTGAACCACCTCCCCGTTCTGGGGCCCGTAGCCGATAGGGACGATCAGCGGGACCGCGCGCACCCGGCGGATGATCTCCCGGATAGTGCC
Source organism: Chloroflexota bacterium (assembly GCA_014874475.1). GTDB lineage: Bacteria > Chloroflexota > Anaerolineae > B4-G1 > DUEL01 > SpSt-77. The sequence continues at coordinate 117,150 of JADBJJ010000026.1, read as the reverse complement.
AATTTCGTTGTAGACGGGCATGATGACGGAAAGTTTCACGTTCCTCCTCCTGTACAGAGGCAAGTATATCAAAACCCTCGCTATTGGCAACTCACCCAGAGTGTGTTAAAATACGAGCCGCGCGAAGGCATCGGGAGGGAATACGGATCCCCAGGTCCAGTCTCCGGAGAAGAAGAAGAATTTGCGCTGTTCAGTTTGACACCGATTTTGACCGCATACCACGTGGCCGCCAGATACCTGACCCGATAGTGGGAAGATAGGGGAGCAGACCCATGAACACGCTACAGAAAATCGCCATCACCGGCAAGGGTGGAGTGGGAAAAACGACGCTGGCCGCCCTGCTGGCCCACATCTACGCCCGCGAAGGGCGCGACGTCATCGCCATTGATGCTGACCCGGCGGGCGGGCTGGCCGGGGCCCTGGGCTTCCCGCCTGAACTGGCGGAGAACCTCACCCCCATCTCCGAGATGGAAGACCTCATCTACGAACGGACCGGGGCCAAGCCCGGCTCCTTCGGCGGCTTCTTCAGCCTGAATCCCCGCGTGGACGATATCCCCGACCGCTTCAGCATCCTCCATAACGGCGTGCGGTTACTGAAACTGGGCACGCTGGAGAAGGGCGGGTCCGGTTGTCTCTGCCCGGAGAACGCTCTGTTGAAAGCGCTGGTCACCCACCTGCTGCTCTACCGGGGCGAGATGCTGATTATGGATATGGAGGCAGGGGTGGAGCACCTGGGGCGGGCCACCGCCCAGGCCGTGGATGCGATGCTGGTGGTGGTGGAGCCGGGAAGGCGAAGCATAGAGGTCGCCGAACGGATTCGGGAACTGGCCGGTGACATCAGCCTGAAGCGGCTGTATGTCGTGGGCAACAAAGTCCGCACCGACGCCGACCGTGCCTTCATCGTCGGGCGGAGCCCTCTGCCGGTGTTGGGGTACCTCTCCGCCAATCCGGCCATCATTGAGGCCGACCTGCGAGGGATGGCAGTGTATGAGGCGGCACCGGAAGCGGTGGAGGAGGCGCGAGCCATCGTGCGGCAACTGAAGGAGAGGGTCGCCGGGGAAGCCGGGCATGAGGGATAGAAGTATGGGGTTGAGGATTGAGGTGTGGCGAGAGGGCGACTTTTAAGCCAGGTCCTGATTTTCTCCCTGGTCCTCCCGGTGGCCGTCCAGGCGGCCCCAGGCCCCCCCGAATCTGCCTACGTCCTCGGAGTGGTGGGGCACCGGCAGGAACGTCCGCTCAGTTGCGAGGCCCGATCGGCGGCGGACCTGGCCGCGTTCTGGGGCGTCGCCGTCAGCGAGGAGGCCTTCTTTGCCACTTTGCCCCGCTCCGATAACCCCCACTCCGGCTTCGTCGGTGACGTAAATGACCCACCGGGGAGCCTTCCCCCGGGCGGCTACGGCGTCTACGCCGGCCCCGTCGCCACCGCCCTGCGCCGGTACGGCCTGGATGCCCGCGCCCACCGCTGGTTTGGGTTGGAGTCCTTGAAGGAAGAACTGGCCGCCGGACGCCCCGTCATCATCTGGGCCACCTACCGGATGCTCCAGCCGGAAATCGCCTCCTGGACCGCCGCCGATGGCACGGTCTCTATTGTCGTCCAATGGGAGCATACTTTCATCGCCGTCGGCTACGACGCCGACGGCCTCCACCTGATAGACGCCTACGACGGACGAACCCACTACTACCCATTCAGTCGGTTCCTGCCGGCCTGGATGCAACTGAACGAAATGGCGGTGACGGTGAGCGGCACTCTGACCGGCGCTCCGTATCCCTGGATGGAAATCCAGGCCAAGGAAGGGTACCCCTGGCCTGCCTTTGCTCAGATGTGGTGACCCGAATCCAACCTCAAAGGAGGAACCATGCGAAGCCTGAATGAAGTTCAAAGGATGCTGGAGAAAATTGGCATTCCTGGACGGGATGCCTACGACCTGCCCGATAGCCCCAAGCGGTTCCCCGACGGCGCCCACTACCGGATGGAAATCTCCGGCGTGGAGCGACCGCAAGTCCTGGAAGCGCTCATTGACGAGATGCACAAGCGCCATATCCCCATCCATCGGCTCATCTCCACGGTGATGGGCTCCACACTGCTGGACGATGCCGAACTGCGGGACTTTGCCCAGATGGCGGCAGAGGCGAAACTGGAGGTTATCATTACTCCTGGCCCCCGCTCCGGCTGGGACGTGGGGCGGCAACTGGCGACGCCCGAGGGTGCCCTCTCCGGCCTCCGCTACCGGGGCTCCGACCAACTCTCCTACGTCATCGCCGAGATGCTGCGATGCATTGACATCGGCTTTCGCGGCTTTCTGTGCATTGACGAGGGGCTTCTCTGGGTGGTCAACCAGTTGAAGAAGACGGGCGATATTCCCGAGGATGTGGTCTTCAAGGTCAGCATCTTCGCCGGACACGCTTCAGCGGCCGGCGGGAAGGTGCTCCAGATGCTGGGTGCCTCCACCTTCAACCCCCTGGGCGACCTTTCCCTGCCCCAACTGGCCTCCATCCGTCAGGCCATAGACATCCCGATGGACCTGCACATCTACCTCTCCGACTCCTTCGGCGGTTTCAACCGCTTCTACGAAGGGGCAGAGATGGCGCGGGTCTGCGCGCCATGCTACTTCAAGATTGAGCCCGGGCCGGCGCTGGCCGCGGGCGCTGGCGCGATGTACCGCCCCTGGACCAGCCCGGATTTCCTGGCCTGGCAAGCCCGCGAAAAGGTGAAATACGCCCAGATTATCCACGAACTCATCCAGGCCACCCACCCCCACCTCAAACTCTCCGATCTGGGATCAGCCGATCTGGCCATCCCGAAGCCACGGTAAATATCTGATGGGGGAAGAGAAGATGGACTCTCTGACCATAGAGGATTGGCTTCATGCGGTTGAACGGACACTTCGGGAGCAGGAACATCGTCTGCGGGAGATAGAAGCCCGGATGCGGGAACTGGAGGACCGGGTACAGGCGCTAAACGCTGAATTGCGCCGGTACCGACAGCGAATGGCGATATTGGAGAGAATCCTGGTAGAGAAGGGACTGATGCAGCCAGACCTCTCCGGGTACAATCGCTGGTTGCAAATTCTCCATTAGCGCCCTTATCCCAGGAGAAAACGCGATGGACCTGACCGAACCTATAGTAGAACTGATCCGAAGGGCCTCTACCGACCTCCCCGCCGATGTGGAGGCCGCCCTGCGAGCCGCCCGCGACCGGGAGGAAGCCGGTTCGGCCGCTGCCAGCACGCTGACGGCCATCCTGGATAACGTCGCCCTGGCCCGGGCCCGCTCCCAGCCCATCTGCCAGGACACAGGTACCCCCATTTTCCACATCCATTACCCCGCCGGAACGAGCGCCGGGAAACTGCGCGCCCAGGCCGAAGCGGCCGTAGTGGAAGCCACCCGCCGCGCCTACCTGCGCCCTAACGCAGTGGACTCCATCACTGGGCGCAACAGCGGCAACAACCTGGGCATCGGCTTTCCGGTTTTCCACATGGAGGAGTGGGAGAGTGACCTCCTGGAAATTGCCCTGCTGCTCAAGGGAGGAGGCAGTGAAAACGTCAGCATCCAGTATAGCCTCCCCTATGAGCCCTTGAAGGCGGGCCGGGACCTGGAGGGAGTCCGACGAGTCGTGCTGGACGCGGTCCATCGGGCTCAGGGCGAAGGCTGCGCCCCAGGCATTCTGGGCATCTGCATCGGGGGCGACCGGAGTACAGCCTACACCTATGCCAAAATGCAACTCCTCCGCCCGCTGGACGACGTCAATCCGGTGCCGGAACTGGCCGCACTGGAGGAGCGATTGCTGCGGGAGTGCAACGAACTGGGGGTGGGTCCCATGGGCTTCGGTGGGAAGACGACCATTCTCGGCGTCAAAATCGGCGCGGCCCACCGGCTACCCGCTTCCTTCTTTGTCACCGTCGCCTATATGTGCTGGGCATGTCGCCGGGCGCGGATGGAAGTCAAGAACGGGACTGTGGTGTACCCCTGATCCGGACCAGGGAGAAAAAGGACATGGCAACCGTCCATCTGACCGTTCCCATTTCCGAAGAAGCCGTCTGTTCCCTCCAGGTAGGGGATACTGTTTACCTCTCTGGGATCATCGTCACCGGGCGGGATGCGGCCCACAAGTATATGGTGGAGACATTTATCCGCTCCGCCAATGTACCGGGGAGCGAGCAGGCCCTCTACGAAGAACTGCGCCGGTTGCTGGCGGGCAGCGCTATCTACCACTGTGGGCCGGTGGTCCGCCAGCGGGAAGACGGGCGTTGGGAGTTTGTCGCCGCCGGTCCCACCACCTCTATCCGGGAGGAGCCCTACCAGGCCGACGTCATCGCCCATTTCGGCCTGCGAGGAGTCATCGGCAAGGGAGGAATGGGGCCCCGGACCCTTCAGGCCTGCCAGAAACACGGCGCGGTTTACCTCCATGCGGTAGGTGGTGCCGCCACCCTTATCGCCGATGCCGTCAAGGAGGTCCTAACCGTCTACAAAAAAGACGAATTCGGGGTGCCAGAGGCTTTCTGGGTCATCCGGGTGGAAAATCTCCCCCTGGTGGTGACGATGGATAGCCACGGGCGCTCCATCCACGAGGAGGTACAGGCGGTCTCCGAGAGGCGCCTCCAGCAACTGCTGGGCGTTTCGGTATAAACCAGACGTGCCAGGCACTCGGGAAGTGCCTGGCACGCCTCTTGTCGGGGCGGACGGATTTGAACCGTCGGCCTCTACAACCCCATTGTAGCGCGCTAGCCAAACTGCGCCACGCCCCGTTTATTCGTATTATAGCAGGTCTGCCGATTTTGGCAAGTACCATATGCCCTCTTCAGAAGGCGGGAACGAGAATCCGCTATCTGCGATGGGAGGCCACCGCCAATGAACCTTTCTGGCCAAGTTGCCCTGGTCACCGGGGGAGCCGTACGGGTAGGACGTGCCATTGCCCTGGGATTGGCATCAGCCGGCGCCCATTTGGTCATCCACTATCACCGCTCCGCCGATGCCGCCCAAGAGACGGTCTCCGAGGCCCGTCAGCGAGGCGTGGAGGCCGTTGCTCTCCCGGCCAACCTGGCAAATTCAAAGGAGGCTCTTGCCCTGGCCCGCGCCGCCGAAGATTACTTCGGCCGCGTGGATATCATCGTCCACAGCGCTTCTCCCTTCGTACGGGCCTCTCTCTCCGAGACGACCCCCGAAATCTGGTGCCAGGTTCTGGGCGTACTGGTGGATGGGTTCTTCATTCTGGCCCGCGAACTGACGCCGGGGATGGTCGCGCGCGGGGAGGGAGGCATCGTGGTCATCCTGGACCGGGGGACTTTTGACCCGTGGCCGGACTTTCTGGCCCATAGTGTGGGGAAAAGCGCGCTCTGGGCACTGGTCCGGAACCTGGCGGTGGAACTGGCGCCCCACGTGCGGGTGAACGGAATAGTCCCCGGCCCCGTCCTCCCGCCACCGGATTATCCGGAGGAAGACCAGGCCCGGATCGCCCAGGGGACTCTGTTGGGACGCTGGGGAGACCCGCAGGATGTGGTAGAGGCCGTCCTCTTCCTCCTCCGCTCCGATTATATCACTGGAGAGGCCCTCTTCGTGGACGGGGGCGAACGCTGGGCTCACCGTCGTCCCCTCGGCTCCCGCCAGAACTGAATTGCAAATCTCCGGCATAATGGTATAATGGACGCTGTCCAGCAACCTTGCTACGAAAGAGCCCCCCATTACCCCAAACATATATTACGGAGGTTCAAAATGGCATACGTCATCACCAGTCTGTGCAAACGGGCCGGAGCCTGCGTGGATGTCTGCCCCACCGATTCCATCCACTTTGTGGACGGTGATCCCAACTGGCCCACCTACTACATCAACCCCGACACCTGTATTGATTGCGGAGCCTGCGCGGCGGAGTGCCCCAACGAGGCGATCTTCTACGAGGATGAGGTGCCCGACGCCTATAAGGCCGACATCCAGAAGAACGCCGATTATTACCAGATTGGTCCGGGAAAGGACCAGGTGTAACTCTCCCTCAACCCAAAGGCCGCCCCAAAGGGGGCGGCCTTTCAATTTCGCATAAGAAGCGGGGCGGCGCGCTTATCCGACCGATCTCGGCCTATTCTTCTACAGTAACTCCGTCAATTCCTCGGGCGTCTTTGCGTTCACAGGGACATAAATGATCCCCGGATAGTACCGCTCAAAGAACGCCCGAAGGTCTCCGCCCCAACCTGCTGGATTGACCGCAATCACCCGTCGGAAATCCAGGTCGCCGATGCCGGCGTCGTCGGCGCTGCCACCCAGGGTGTACCGATGACGGTCCCATGTTGCCGCCACCACCGCCCGGGCCCAGGCCCGGTTGGCGCTGGGTGGCAGGAGGACATAGGTCCGACCGTACTGGACCCGGGGCAAACCGCCGGATGGAGGCGGCCCTCCCGGCGCGCCGGGAGAAGGCGGCAGGGCTTGCAGAATCTCCACCAGTTCCTCAGGGGTATCTGCGCTGACCGGCACCAGCGCCACGCCCGGATAGTACTCCGCAAAGAAAGCCGCCAGGTCACCGGGCCAGCCCTCCGGATTGACGGCAATCACCCGCCGGACCGGCAGATCGCCGATACCGGCATCGTCGGCGCTGCCGCCAACGGTGAAACGGCGGGTGTCCCATGTGGCCATCACCACCGCCTCGGCCCAGGTCTGGTCGGCCTGTGGGGGCAGGAGGACATAAGTGCGCTCGTAGGGCACCCGAGGCGCTCCCCGCAGCGGCTCCAGATACCGCCGGGCGTTCAGGTAGTGGCTGTTAGGCCGCAGTTCCAGCCCGGCAATCCTCATCCCCAGATGCAGGTGCGGCCCCGTTGCCTGACCGGTCCGTCCCGCCAGGCCAATCACTTCCCCCGCTGAGACGGTGCTGCCATCCGGCACCAGAATCTCCCGCAGGTGGCCGTAGAGCAGGGTGACCTGGCCCACTCCGGGCACGTGGCTGATAATCCGGATGTACTTCCCATAGGCGGTGCCAGGCGGCCCATAAGAGGCCTGTCCCCGCAAGCAGGCCAGAACGGGAGAGCCCTCCGCCGCCTGCAAATCCACCCCCTCGTGTCCCCCGTGCAGCCAATAAGTCTGGTTGACGGGGTCCCAGGAGGCCTCGTAGTATATCTGTTGACGGTCGCCATAGGCCTGAGTATAGGCTCGGGTGACCGTCGGCCAGACCAGCCGCAGCGCGGCCGGATGGGGCATCCGTTTCCGACCGCCCACCGCGCCCGGAATTGCCGTCGGAGTGCCGTCGGGGCGGAGCCAGGGCAGCCCGCCCCAGGAGGGATCGGAGGAGCGGAGGAGGAAGCCGCAGGCGGCCTCTATGCGGTCGTACTGAGCGCAGAAAAAGTAGAAATCAGCGTACTGGGCGCCCTTCTCGGCGTCCGATTGGGCTGGGTTGACGTTGGCAAACTGAGAGATGACGATCGGCTTAGGGCGGACCTCCGGCCGTTCCATGTAGAGGCGTAGGAAGCGCAAGGCGCCGTTGTAGTTCTCCATTTCCGCCCGCTTCGTCCAGTAAACGTGGCAGCAGACGAAGTCGGCAGCAGTCAGTGCTTCCCGGCACTCGCTCAGGAACGCCTCATCCGGGACAAGAGGGGCCAGTCCGGGCAGGGAGGAGCCAATGGGAGTCAGGCCCGGAAAGCCCACCCGCAGCGGCGGCCCGAAGCGGCGACGCAGGCCATCGGCCACAGCGATGAACCAGTTGGAGAAGGCAGCGGGCGAATCCCAGGAGACGCCGTAGCCGCGCGCGGCGGTGTTGGGCTCTCCGTGGATTTCAAAGTCGGTGGCGCCTTTATGAAGAAACGCGGCCACCAGAGGGGCGAACTCCTCCACAAACGCCTCCGGCGGAGTTGGCTCCGCGCCGGGCCGAGGGCTCAGCAGTTGGACCAGGAAGCGCTGGATGCCCACCCCCCGAAGAGCGTCCAAATCGGTTACCGGGTTGACTCCGGCCCGCAGCCGTACCGCTTCTATAGCGGCCTGCTGAAGGGCCGCCAGGTCCGCTGGACGAAGGGGGCCCTCCCCAAGCGTCACTCCTGCTTTGGCGAAACTCATATCCCGCCTCCTCTGGCACCGCCGCAGGTGCAGGGATCGCCCTCACCCCTGCAGTTCAAACGAAAAGGGACACGAAGGCAAACTGTTCTACATCCACCAGCCCCCGATCCGTCAACTTCAGGGCCGGGATCACCTCCAGGGGCAGGAAGCTCAGCGTCATCAATGGGTCCGGCAGGGAAGTCCCCAGCGATCGGGCGGCTTGGGTCAGGTGGTCCATCTGGAAGCGGACCGTCTCCACCGGCTGGTCCGACATCAGACCAGCGACGGGTAACGGCACGGTCGCCAGCACCTTCTCCCCCACCGCGACAGCCAGGCCGCCGCCCATCTGGGCCACCGAGCGCGCGGCCGTCATCATAGAAACATCGTCGCAACCGGCGACGATGAGATTATGGGCATCGTGCCCCACACTTCCCGCCAAGGCCCCCTGGCGAATCCCCAGCCCCTGTACAAACCCAAGTCCGACGTTGCCAGTGCCCCGATGCCGCTCTATGACCGCCAGTTTCAGGATGTCCCGCTCCGGGTCGGCCACCACCTCCCCGTCCCGCACGGGGAGTTCCTCCACCCGATGCTCCGTCAGGACCTGGTCAGGGATGGCGCCGATAACCCGCACCCGAATGCTCTGGGCACCCGTATCGGGGGCCGCAATCCGCAAAGAGACCCGTCCCCATTCTATCCGCACTGTCTCCCGCACCGAGGAATCATCCGCCGAAGGCTCCTCCCAGTGGCCCACCGGCTCTCCGGCCTGAGCCACCAGATGGCCGGCGGAAAAGACCATCTCCGGGCGGAAATGCTTCAGGTCCGAGAAGACGACCAGGTCCGCCCGCAGGCCAGGGGCAATGGCTCCCCGGTCGCGCAGGCGAAACCATTCTGCTGTGTTCAGAGTGGCCATCTGGATCGCTGTAACCGGGTCCAGCCCTTCCGCTACTGCCAGCCGGATGAGATGGTCCAGATGCCCCTCGTCCAGCAAGTCCGCCGGGTGGCGATCATCGGTGCAGAAGGCACACCGACGGCTGTTCTGGGGGGTGATAGCCGGTATCAGCGCGCGCAGATTTTTCGCCGCCGTGGATTCCCGGATGAAAACGCGCATCCCCAGGCGAAGTTTCTCCAGCATCTCGGCGGCGGTGGTGCATTCGTGGTCCGAGGCCGGCCCGGCGCCCACGTATGCCTGAAGCCATTTACCGCTGATGCCCGGGGCGTGGCCATCTATCACCCGTCCCCGAAACGCCTCTACCTTTGCCAGCACGTCCGGGAATCCCAGGACCAGGCCCGGGACGTTCATCAATTCGGCCAGGCCCAGGACACGGGGGAGGTCCGCCAGTGGGAGAAGGTCCGCGGCTCCCAATTCGGCGCCAGCCGTCCCCATAGTTGTGGCGGGCACGCAGGAGGGCAGGTTAACATAGACGGTCAGCGGCAACCCTTCTGAGGCGTCCAGCATATAGCGGATTCCCGATACCCCCACCACATTAGCAATTTCGTGCGGGTCGCAGACGACGGTCGTCGTTCCCCGAGGGACAACGGCCCGGGCGAACTGGTAGGGAGTCACCATAGAAGATTCTATGTGGACATGGGCATCTATCAGGCCAGGGCAGACATATCGGCCCCCCAGGTCTATCTCCTGGTATCCGTCGTACCCACCTCCCACACCGACGATGTGACCATCGGCAATTGCGATGTCGGCCTCTATAATTTCGGCCGTATATACATTGATGACTCGTCCATTTCGGAGCACCAGTTCTGCTGGTTTGTCCCCTCGGGCTATGGTAAGAAATCGGACCAGTTCCATAGGATACCTCCTGGGAATTCTATGGGCGAATGCTATTCTCTCTGCTTACCGGAAATCACAACTCTTCCACTTATCCACATCCCCCCATTTCTGGCGGGGACATTGTCGCTCTCTCCCATATCTGTCCTCTTCCCCATCCCGTGTCTCGTTCCGGCTGTGGACAAATTGCCAATTTCTGTGGATAACCCGGGGCGCCTGTGGATAATTCCACCCCGACACGGCGCGTCTTGCCGACAGTTTACCCGCTCCAGATACCAGCGCCGGATAGATTTTTCCCTGTTCTTCCACATCTATCCCCAACTTCCGAAGGCAACATCTGCCTTGTCCACCCCCACTAATTCCCCTCGCCTGTATCCGCTTCCCAAGAATTGGGGGCTGTTGGCCCCTTTTACCCCGTTATCCACAAATCCCCAGCCTCTACGATGACTATGAACAAAGTAAGGTAACATACCAGATGATTCTGATAATCTCCCCATAAGAGCGTTACCGGCAAAATTTATCACTCAAGAATGAAGGCTCAATCCTGTGCCAGTGTAAACTTGGCTATGAGCCAACAGCGTTGTATTTTTCAGCAATACTCAGAAGGAAGACAGGTGCAACTATCGCAATAATACCACTGCGATAGCCGAATATACGAATATTCCAATGCCGTTTAGTATTCCCCCCAATGCCCACCATGCCGGATGTTCTCGTTTCTCCAGCCAAGTCAGGAGCAGACAGGTCGTGACGATGATGAGGGCAACGGTTCATTGCTTCTCCTGCTTCGTTCTATCTCGGGATTGGCCTCCAATCGGGCCATCAATTGCTGTCCCAGGTATCCTGCCGCCCCGGTAATTGCGACGTTCATCCTTTTTTCCCTGATTTCTGAGGGGGGGCTATCCCGTCCTGGCCTGCAGACCGGGCTGCTCGGTTATAGAGCGTCCACAGGTTGGCCGCGTGGAGACGGGAGGCTTCTCCATTCAGAGCCACGCGAGGAATTCCACACTTCTCCACGTCGGTTTTGAGAAGGGTGGCCCGACGCCGTTCGTTGGTCACTGCCTCGCTAACGATCCGTTGAATGGTCTCCAGATATGCGATGTTGGTCCGCAGCGCGTCCTTGACCTCTCCCCGCAGAATTACCTCCCCGTGTCCCTGGACAATGCTTTCGGGTTCTATAGCCTGGATTTTTCGGAGCGACTGTTTCAATACTTCCGGGTCGCCATCCACAACGGTGGGTATGGGCATCATTGCGTCGCCGGCGAAGAGTACCAGGTCTTCTTCTACGTAGATGGAGATGCCGTCGTCGGAGTGACCGGGGGTCTCAAAGATGCGCAGGGTCTTGCCGCCCAGGGAAAGGATCAACTCTCCTCGGTCCAGCACGATATCGGGCAGGCGCAGGATGACATCTTCCAGGAGGTCCGGCGCCTCCGCGCGCGCGGCCTCCAGCCCTTCTGCTCCCGAAGTGAGCAGATGTTCCCGACAACGCGCGTGGGCGATGATGGGAACATCGGGGAACAAATGGGCCCCGTAGATGTGGTCGGCATGGTAGTGAGTGTAGATGATGTAACGGAGGCCAGCGGGTACCCGTCGGGAAAGGAATTGGAGGATGGCCTGTGTCTCTACTGGAAATGGGAGCGTGTCCACCAGGATGGCTCCTGCTGGAGTCACGATGACACCGGCGGTGACCTGGGTGTAAAGGTCGCTGGTAAAGAGGTAGATGTCGGTGGAGACCCGTTCCTGGAGCATGTTTCACTTCCTTGCCTGTTGCCTGTCGGTAAGGGAGGTGAGGCGGTGCCGCTGTCCCCAATCCCCGCCCTGGGGAAGTGAAAAGATGATAGCATAAACTGGAGGGGGTGTCAAGCCCGCTATTCTCCCGCTATCCAGGTCGCATTGGCGCGATGCAGGGTCCATATCTGGAGCGGACGGCAGGCGTTCTTGTCCCCGATAGGGGTGACCCAGACTTGAGCCGTTTCTCCCCTGATCTCCACTCGCTGAACCTCGCCGCCCTGGTCAGCGACGGCCCGCGCGATGGCCAGATATTCTGATGCCGGTGGGGTGGAAAAATCCCCTTCCAGGGCCCGCTCCGCGCCGCGGATCAGGAAGGCCGCTTCGTCCAGAGTGCCCCGGCGAAGGGCTTCCTGGGCAGAGGCGAGCATCAGTTCTACCGCAATGGCCCTAACCGCTTGCGGGCGCCGGATAAAATCAGCGGTGATTCCGCGTTGCCGCCCTTCCGTCGCGTTGGGGAACCATCCGCTCAGGAAGTATGCCATCGGGTCACTTGTTTTCTGGTAACGGCGAATGGCCTCAAAGAGATGGATGGTCAACTCCAAATCCCGTACATCTTTCGGTTGGGTGGGTTGAGCGGATAGCCAGGCCCGGAACGATTGTTCCACCACCTCCAACCCCGCACCAAAGGAAGAACGCAGCGCACTGTCCAGCGCCTCGGCGGGGGATATATCGGGCTTCTCTCCGGCTCGGCGGTAGAAAGACAGGAATTCGTCCCAGCCATAGGTCTCCACCAGATAAGCGACCAGGGCGGCAGCCTCCAAGTAACCGATTTCGTGCTGGTGCTTATAGAAATCGCTCGCCAGTTCTGCCAGCGGGATATACCAGTCTCCCCGGACCAATGCGCCGCCCCGCAGAGGAATCGGTTCGGGCCGGTAATGACCTCCAGCAACCCATACGGCCAATCCTTCCCGTAGCAGGGCTGGCGTCGCCGGCCCCACCAGGGGAGCATCCAACAAGTGGACGGCCTCGTGACGGAGGACGGTCTCCAAACCCTCCCCGGTGTAGAGGCGGTCCGAGTAGGAGAGGACAATACTCTCCTGGGCATATCCACCCTGTCCGACCACCCGCTCAATAAAGTACACCTCCAGCGGCGATGCCAGCCGGGTGTCCATCTGCTCCTGGGCAAAGGCAACCGCGCGGTCGGTAGCCCGAATCAACATGGGCAGGTCCCGTTCGGCGCGGGTGCAGGTCAGATAGTGGATGATGCAGCAGTTCGTGGTCGTTGTCGCCCATGCGGCAAGAGTCTCCGGGGCTGGGCGGGCAGCGTCGGTGACAAAGCGGATAGTCAGCGTGACTACGTTGTTGGTCGGGTCCTTGTCTCCTGCCCGCACGCGGTCATCGGGGTCCAGATGGACTACCAGAGTCTCCCGTCCTTCGGCGTCCTGCGTGTCCCAGACCCAGGTCAGGCGGGCGCGCGGCACCCCATCAAAGGCGGGATAGCCAATAGCCCCTTCGGTCAGGATTTCCCGCTCTGTCTCCTTCAGTCGGTAAACACGGACAATGAGGTCCTCTGGCGGGATCGCCCCCAAATGGCGCGGGGTGATGTCAAATGAAAGGATGTCGCCCCGGTAAAAAAGCCAGCGGCCCCCCGGTTTGGGGACGGATAGTGGGTAGATGACCACGTCTTCAGGGGCGAGAGAAAGGTCGGGGGACGGAGATGGGAGCGGTACGGTGGGCATCGGTCCGGTCGGGGAGCCCGGGATGGCACAGGCCAGGGCAGCCGTCAGGAGGAGGCCGACGGCCATCATTGAGGAGACGAATGCTGCAAACCGCACTTGCATCTTGCTTTCTGCTTTTTTTACACCTCTTCTCCAAAGCGGGGACTGTACCGCAAGAAGACCAGGTAGCCAATAATCAAGACGATCAGCGATGTCACTGCCGTTCGCAGGAGGAAGTCCCAGGCGGTGGAAGTTCCCCAGTACAGGATGTCCCGGTAGGAAGAGATGATGGAGGCCATAGGGTTGAGCCGCAACAGCCAGGCCCGCACGTTGATGGAGACACCCCAGAGGACATACTGCTCCGGGACGGTGGTGAGAGGGTAGAAGATGGGGGTAAGGAAGAACCAGGCCAACAGGAGCACGTCCATAATCAACCGGGTGTCCCGGTAGAAGACGTTCAGCGTGGCCGTGATGAGGCTGACACCGACGGTGAACATCACCTGAATCACCAGAGTGATAGGGAATAGCAGAGCCCAGCCGGTCAACGGGTTTCCCATCGCCAGAGCCAACAGGAAGAAGACGGGGAGGGAGATGAGGAAATGGACCATATTGCTCAGGACAGCCGAGAGGGGCAGCGCCTCGCGAGGAAAATAGACCTTTTTGACCAGAGAGGCGGCGTCCACGATGCTGTTTGTCGCCTGTGAGACGGCGCTGGCGAAGAAGTTCCAGGGCAACAGGGCGCAAAGAATGAAGACTGGGTAGTTGTGAAGATGGGATCGGCCCGCCAGAATGTTAAAGACGACGGTGTAGACGATCATCATCATCAGAGGGTTGACCCAGGACCAGGCTATGCCCAGGATAGAATTTTTATAGCGGGCCTTCAGGTCCCGGATGACCAGGTTGTAGACCAGATCCCGGTACTGCCAAATTTCTCGTAGGTGTTGAAGAAGGTCCATCAGGGTTGCCCGAAACCGCTGGGGCACTACTGTGCGGCTGTTCGTAACAGAGCGCGGAACATAATAAAGTGCCGTAGGCGCTTTCGCGGAGGTGGTTATACCGGTTCGCCCTCTTCAGCCGCAACGGGAATCCGAGCCCGGCGGATATGCCGATAGATGTAGTAACCCAGACCGGCTAGGATGGCAATGGCGATGGGAATGTCAAAGGGGCGCATGACATCCCGGATGCGTTCCCATTCGCTTCCGAAGGCATAGCCGGCAGCCGCCAGCGCGGCGCACCAGATGAATGAGCCGATGAAAGTGAGGACAGTGAATCGGAACAGGGGGACCCGGGCAACACCGGCCGGAAAAGAGATGAACGTACGCACGATGGGCAGGAGTCGGGAGATAAAGACAGCCCAGTCGCCCCATCGGGCAAACCAGCGGTCGGCCTGCTCCAGGTCGTGCTGGGAGACAAGGATGTACCGGCCCCAGCGCTGAAGAAATGGCCGTCCTCCCCACATCCCCAGCAGGTAGGAGGCGATGGAGCCAATGGTGCATCCCAGGCCGCCGTACAGGCCGCCGTCCAGGATGGCTCGCCAGAGAGGCAAGCCTTTTGCCTGGACCAGCATCCACCCAGCCAGTGGCATCGGCACCTCGCTGGGGATGGGGATATTGGCGCTCTCCAGGGCCATAATCAGCATCACTCCAGGCCAACCGATGGTATTCAACACGGAATAGAGAAATTCTACAACGGCAGTCTCTATCGCTTCCAAAGGACTCCTTTGACTTTGACGAAGGGGTCTATCACTTTTTCCGGAGGGCGGTATGTTTGTCAACCTTAGACCCGCCATCCGGGCACTGGAAGTCTATTATACCATTTAGCCTCGGCGAAGGCAAATGGAATCGCATGTTTCCAGAAAGGCCATCCTGCATCATTCGGCGCCCGTCGCCGGACCGATCGTGCATATGCTTTGGGCGACTCTTACAGCGACAGTTGCGCGTTTGAGAACTCCGATGTAAAATATAACCCGCTTATGCCGACCCGACTTATCTCAAACGGAGGAAACGTCCCGATGTCACCCCGGAAGAGACAGTTGCCGGAAATTCCCCCTGAACTGGTCGGTACTGTTCACATTACCCCCATAGATGCCATCTACAACTGGGCGCGCAAGCGCTCCCTCTGGCCCATCTTCTTCGGCCTGGCCTGCTGTGCCTTTGAGATGATCGGTACTTTTGCTGCCCGCTTTGACCCATCCCGCTTCGGAATGGAAATCATGCGGGCCAGCCCCCGCCAGGCTGACCTGATGATTATCAATGGCACTGTGACGAAGAAGATGCTCCCCCAGGTGGTCCGCCTCTATAACCAGATGCCGGAGCCCAAGTACGTCCTGGTGATGGGAGCGTGCGCCATCTCCGGCGGCCCCTTCCAAGAAGGGTACAACGTCGTCTCCGGCATAGATAAGTACCTCCCGGTGGATGTCTACGTCCCCGGCTGTCCGCCCCGTCCGGAGGGGCTCATTCATGGCATCCTGACTATCCATGCCAAGATGGAGCGAGAGTCCCTCCGCAACCTGCGGTGGTACAAGAAGGGGGAGGTTCCAGAGCCCATCCCCGTCCCCGAACTGGGCCCCGATCTGGTGGACTGGCGGCTGACGGAGAAGATAGAGGCGATGCAGGAAGAAGTTGTCCCATCGCAGGTGGAATGATCCCCTTCACCCCCATCCCTATCAAGGAGTTCAGAGGATGAACGAATCCATCGGCTCCACGACGGACATTGTCACCCATCTTCAGGAACGATTCCCCGACGCAGTCCAGCCCGCTCCGGCGCCGTATCAGGGAATTCTCGTTGCGCAGGACCGCCTGGTGGAGGTCGCAACCTATCTGCGGGACGAATTGGACTTTGCTTATCTTTCCAGTGTCACGGTGGTGGATTATCCCCAGCCGCTGAACGGGATGCCTGCCTGCTATGACGTGGTCTATCACTTCTTCCAGGGCCGGGGCGGGCCGCTTACCCTCCATGTCCAGGCCGACCGGGAGAACCCCGTCGTCCCCTCTTTGGTCCCTCTCTTCCCCTCCGCCCTGTTCCAGGAGCGGGAGGCCTGGGACCTGATGGGCGTCCGCTTTGACGGCCACCCCGACCTGCGGCGCATTCTCCTCTGGGAAGGGTTTGATGGTCATCCTCTGCGGAAGGACTGGAAAGAGGTCTACTACGAGGAGGAGCACAAGCCCTTTGGCAGCCGTTTTCCGGATGGACGACCGGTACCCGCGGAAAGCCGCAGCCCCTTCGGGGATAACCTCCGCTACCCGCCCGGCTGGTCGCCGCGCGATTGGCGCCCCCTGGTAGACGTCTGGGGATACGCGCCCCATGACGAATTGGCCCGGCAGGAAGACCCGAACCACCCCGCCGACCGGGTGGTGCTCAACATGGGCCCCCACCACCCCTCCACTCACGGCGTCCTCCGCCTTCTGGTCACGCTGGAAGGGGAGCGCATCGTCAAACTGGAGCCGATGATGGGCTTCCTTCACCGATGTCACGAGAAAATCGGCGAGCGCAATGTCTGGCTGGGCAATATCCCCTATACTGACCGGCTGGACTATGTCTGCGCAATGTCCAACGAACTCCCCTACGTCCTGGCGGTGGAGAAACTGTTAGGGGTGGAGCCACCGCCGCGCGCCCAGTACATCCGGGTCATTATGGCCGAGTTCACCCGCTTCCTCAACCACGCCGTCTCCATCGGCTTCACCGGCAACGACCTGGGCATCTACTTCACGGCGATGCTCTACGCGCTGGAGGAGCGCGAGCATATCCTGGACCTCTTTGAGATGGTCTCCGGCTCCCGGCTGATGTGCAACTATATGCGCTTCGGTGGCGTAGCCCACGATATGAGCGAGGAGGCAATTGCTCTGGCCCGCGCCCTGGCCTTTGAACGATTGCCCCGCTACCTGGACCAACTGGAATCCTATTTCACCGACAACGAACTCTTCAAGGCCCGGGCTGTTGGCGTGGGAGTCCTGCCGCCGGAGATGGCTGTCGCCTACGGCTGCACGGGGCCGCTCCTGCGTGCTTCCGGTGTCCCCTATGACGTCCGTCGGGCCGAGCCCTATTTTGCCTACGATGACTTTAACTTTGACATCGTTGTGGGCCAGAACGGCGACGTCTACGACCGCTACCTGGTGCGGGTGGGGGAGATGCGCCAGAGCCTGCGCATCCTTCAGCAGGCCCTCAACCGCCTACCCGACGGGCCGATTATGGCCGGGAGGAAGTCGGCGACCCTCAAGGTTCCGGCGGGGGAGTCATACGGCCGCATTGAGGCTCCCAAGGGCGAACTGGGCTTCTACATCGTCTCTGACGGTGGCCCCAACCCGTATCGTTACCACATCCGCGCCCCTTCGTTTGTCAACCTGGGTGTGATGGGAGAAATCTGCTGGGGGCATCTCATCGCCGACGTGGTCATCATCCTGGCCAGTATTGACATCACCCTGGGAGAGGTGGACCGATAGGAGAACGCCCATGTACATCGGATGGAATATCCTCAAGTCTCTCTGGATCACCTTCCGCCGGTTCGTAGAGTCGTATATAGACGACCTGAGGTGGCTCTTCAAGAAGGGCTTCGGCAAGCGATATACGCCGGAGACGCTCCCTGTCCGTCAGCACCCTCTGACCAAGCGGGGCATCTTCACGGTGCAGTATCCGGCGGAGCGGTTGCCGCTACCGGAGCGGTTCCGGGGCTTCCCCTTTCTGGTCTACGATGACGAGACGGGGAAACTTCTTTGTACAGCCTGCGGGACCTGCGCGCGAGTCTGCCCGCCCCAGTGCATCTGGATCGTCCGCGCCACTGACCCGCAGACGGGAAAACCCTTGCGGGAGCCGGCGGAGTTCTATGTGGATATCAGCATCTGCATGAACTGCGGCTTCTGCGCCGAGTTCTGCCCCTTTGACGCCATCAAGATGGGGCACGAGATTGAGGTGATGGCCTTTGACCGGGCCGACCTATTGCTGGATTTGGAAAAGTTGCGGCGTCCTGCTTCTTACGACGCCCAGATTCACCCAACCGACTATGCGCAGAAGCAGGCTCGGAAGGGGGAGTGACCTTCTGGCCCTGCTGTGGAGATTGGCCCCCGAATTTTTGCGGCGGCGACCCAAAGGGCCGCCGCCGTACCTTTATTTTAGCGGCAACCGACGGATACGCCTTCCCACCGCATGATAGACCCCATTGGCGACCGCCGGGGCCACCGGAATGGTCGGCAGTTCGCCGATGCCCTTGGCCCCGTAGGGCCCTTCCGAAACGGGGTGCTCAACAATAAACGAGACGATTTCTGGTACGTCCGTCAGCGTGGGCAGGCGGCAATCGGCCAGTTTGCGCGTCCGGGGGACGCCATTCTCTAGGACGAACACTTCCTTCAGCGCCATCCCCAGTCCCATCACGACCCCGCCCTCAATCTGCCCCTCCAGCGCCAGCGGATTGATCGCCCGTCCCACGTCGTGGGCGACGATCATCTTCGGCACCCGGATTGTTCCCTTCTCTTCGTCTACCTCCACCAGCGCGGCGTGGGCAGCGAAACTGTAGGCCGCATAAGTATCTCCCTCCTGGTCCACCGGTTGGGTGGGCGGCATATCGTACCGGTGCCGGGTGATCAGGGGGCGTCCCTCTGCCCGCGCCCAGCGGATGGCCTCCGCCAGCGGAATCTCCCCGCGTGGTGTGGCGACCGCACCCTCCCGGAACTCCAGCAATTCCGGCGGAACGTCCAGCCGCTCGCTCACCACGGCGGCTATCTCTTCCCGCAGACGGAGGGCGGCCAGTCGCACCGCGTTGCCGGAGACAAAGGTCTGGCGGGAGGCGGTGGTGGGGCCGCCGTCAGGGGTCCGGTCCGTATCCGGCGGGACGACCTGGACCCGCTCGGTGGGTATGCCCAGTTCCTCGGCGACGATGGCCATCAGGACCGTTGGCAATCCCTGCCCCATCTCCGCTGAACCGACGCGCACCTCAGCCCCGCCCTCCTCGGTCAATTCCACCTCGGCGATCGCGAAGTCGGTGGCGCCGCCGCCCAGGCCAGTGTTCTTGTAGGCCAGCGCGACCCCCCAGCCGAAGGCGCGCCCGCCCTCCCCCCAGCCCCAGCGGATCGGCTCTTCTGGCCCCAGTCCCTGCTCCCGCCGAATCTCCTCCTCCACCCGGTCCAGGCACTCCTCCAGCCCCACGCTCTCCCGCAGCCGCTGCCCGGTGCAGGTGACGGAGCCCACCCGCAGGAGGTTCCGCCGCCGAAGGGCGATCGGGTCCATCCCCAGTTCGTGGGCCAGTTCGTCCAGCGCGCTCTCCACGGCGAAGGCGACCTGGGGGACGCCGAAGCCGCGAAACGCCCCGGCGGGCGGATTGTTGGTGTAGTAGAGATAGCCGTCAACACGGACATTCGGCACTTCATACGGCCCCCCAGCATGGCTGACGGCGCGGGCCAGCACCTTCGTCCCCAGACTGGCGTAGGCGCCCGTATCGGCCCAGATTTCACTTTCCAGGGCGATCAGGCGCCCATCCCGCCGGGCGCCCAGCCGGACCCGGATGACGGTTGCGTGTCGTTTGGGATGCACCAGCAGGGATTCGGCGCGGCTGAAGCGGATTTTGACCGGCCGGCCGGTGGCGCGGGCCAGCAGCGCGGCGTGAATCTGCGCGGCGATGTCCTCCTTCCCGCCGAATCCGCCGCCCATCGTTGTGGCAATCACCCGGACGTTCTCCCCCAGTGCGGCGGCAATTTGATCCCGGTCGGCGTGGGGAATCTGGGAGCCGACGTATACTTCCAGCCGTCCGTCCTCCCCGCGTCGGGCGACCGCGCACTCCGGCTCCAGAAAGGCGTGGTCTATCATTGGAGTCTGGTACGTCTGCTCTATGACTACTTCCGCTTCGGCGAAGCCGCGCTCCACATCCCCTCGTCGGACGTGGAGTTCCGCCAGCATGTTGCCGGCGGGGTGGTCTTCGTGGACGCGCGGGGCGTCCGGGCGACGGGCTTGAAAGACGTCCGCCACCACTGGCAGCGGCTCGTACTCCACCCGGATGCGCTCCAGCGCCTGCTGGGCAATCTCGGGGCTCTCCGCCGCTACCAGCGCGAGGGCGTCCCCCACGTAGCGGACTTTGTCGGTGCAGAGGACGGGCCAGTCCCGGTGGATCAGCCCATGGCGGTTCTCGCCGGGGACGTCCTTCCCGGTCAGGACGGCCCATATGCCGGGGAGAGCACGGGCTTCGGAGACGTCTATTTGCCGGATGCGGGCGTGGGGGATGCCGGCCCGCAGGACGGCGCCGTGGAGAATGCCGGGGAAGGTCAGGTCATCCGCGTAGCGGGCGGCGCCGGTCACTTTGGCGATGGCGTCGGGGCGGAGGAGGGGACGGCCGACCACGCGCCCCGGCGGCCGGGTGGCGGGGATGAAAGGCCCGGTATCCCGCCCAGCCGCCGCGCGGACGGCGTCCACAATGCTCCGGTAGCCAGTGCAGCGGCAGAGGTTATGGCGCAGCGCGTCCCGAATCTCCTCGTCGGTCGGGTGGGGGGTGCGCAGGAGGAGTCCCAGCGCGGCCATGACCATTCCCGGCGTGCAGAAGCCGCACTGGAGCGCGCCGTATCGGATGAAGGCTTCCTGCAGGGGGTGGAGGATGCCGCCCTGGGCGACGCCCTCAATGGTGAGCACCTGAGCACCCTGCGCCCGGTGGGCCGGGAAGCGGCAGGAGCGGACGGGCTTGCCATTCACCAGGACGGTACAGGCACCGCAGGCGCCCTCACCGCATCCGATCTTGGTGCCGGTCAGCCCCAGGTCATATCGGAGGATGTCCGCCAGGGAGCGGCCTTCGGGCACATCCAGGCTTACCGCCTGACCGTTGACAGTCATCTGCAGAGGAGGCATAGGGATCTCCTGGGTGGATCACAGACGACGGATCACAGGCGATGGACCACAGACAACAGGGCCAATGGTCATTACCGATTATATGTGGCGGTTCCGATTGTGTCAATGAAGAACGGGATTTTGCGGTGGACGGCAGAGCCGCCTGCCGCAAAAACCGATTTCTATTTGACAATCTCCTGCTCCCGTGTTATACTCCCCGATGAAAGGGGCCGTTAGCTCAGTCAGGTAGAGCAGGGGCCTTTTAAGCCCTTGGCCGCAGGTTCAAATCCTGCACGGCTCACCATGTTGCCTCACCCTCCTGCAGGCTTCGGGGCTTGCAGGAGGGTTTTCAGTTCAGAAAGGAGTGAGATGTCCCTGCCGGAGTGGGCCTTCTGGCTGACGTTAGGCGTGATGGTGATAGGGCTGATCGGGACGCTGATCCCCTTTCTACCTGGCGTGGAACTGATCTGGCTGGCTGTGTTGGTCTATGCCATTGCTGAACGATTCGCCACGATTGATCCTATCACCTTCGCCGCGCTCACCGCGCTAGCCGCCATCGGCATCACAGCCAACATCTGGGCCAGCCATCTGGGTAGCCGCTTGGGCGGGGCATCCTGGCAGGCGCTGCTGGCTGGATTGGGACTCGGGGCGGTGGGATTCATCATCGGCCTGTTGGCAGGGGGCATCGGCGCTGTGCCAGGGGGATTGATCGGAGCCCTGGTCGGGGTTTTGTGGGTAGAGTACCACCGGCGGAAGGATTGGAGAGCGGTTGCTCGCGCAGGCACCGGATGGCTGGCAGGATGCCTTCTTTCTGGACTCATTCAGGTGACCATAGGGATAATGATGATTCTGCTGTTTGTGTGGCAGGGGCTGTGAAGGGCATCGTACGTGCTTGCTCTTTGCCGTTTGCGAATAGAATTCTCCGTCGGGTGACCTGGAAGAATCTATCGGCCAGGCCCAGCGCGTCCAGCACCTCCTCCGGGCGGCCTGTGGCCCCCTCGCGGGCCGAAAGGAGCATCGTCAGCACGCACTCATCGGCGCGGACTTCCTCCAGGTGGAGGTCCAGGATCAGGGGGCGCAGGTCGTAGGGGCGACCCCGCCGCTCCCGGAGGAGCGTCTCCGCCGCCAGCAGGTCCGCTATTCGCTGCCGGATTTCATCCGCCGGAACGGTCGTCTCCACCGTCACGGTGTAGCCAGCAGCCACCACCTGCGAGGGGAGGGACGGAGCGCTCAGAGAAATCGCTTCTATGCTCTGTATCGTCAGTCCTTTAGGGAGGGTGCTGGTCAGCGCCTGGATGATGGTCTCCGGCTCTACCGGTTGTTCCAGCCAGAGGTCCAGCCACTCCGCCTCCGATGCGAAGCCCAGGGGCAGCGGGGCGGCGACCTGAAGGCGGGGACGGGGGGTAAAGCCACCGCTGTAGGCCAGGGGCAAGCCGGCTCGCCGGATGGCTCGCTCCCATACCCGCACCTGCTCCAGGTGGGAAATGTAGCGCAGGGGACCTTCAACGGTGTAGGTGATACGCCAGCGAGTTTCAGGCATGCTACAGTTCCCGTCTCCCCTCCAGGGCATTGGTCAGCGTCACCTGGTCGGCGTACTCCAGGTCGCCTCCCACGGGAAGCCCCCGCCCCAGGCGGGTCACCCGGACTCCCAGGGGACGGAGTTTGGCGACCAGGTAGGCGGCTGTGTAATCCCCCTCACTGGTGGGATTCGTTGCCAGAATGACCTCCCGTACTCCCCCGCTCTCCACCCGCTGCAGCAGTTCGGCGACCCGCAGGTTTTCGGCAAACACCCCCTCCATCGGGGCCAGTGCCCCGTGGAGGACGTGATATAGCCCCCGATAGTGCTCCGTCCGCTCAATGGCCACCACATCCAGCGGCTCCTCCACCACGCAGATGGTTGCCCGATCGCGCGTCGGGTCGCTACAGATGGGGCAGGGGTCCTGTTCGGTGATGTTGTAGCAGACGGAGCAGAGGCGCGTTTGTTCCCGCAGGTCCTGCAGAGCCTGGGCCAGCCGCGATGCCAGGTCCGACTCTCCCCGCAGTAGGAAAAAGGTGAGGCGCGAGGCGGTTTTGGGCCCGATGCCGGGGAGTTCGGAGAAGGTTTCTATCAACCGCAGCACGGAGGGCGGAAGAGCGGACATCGGGACGGGTGCTCTCCTACAGTCCTAAATCCAGCCCCAGGCCGCCGGTCACTGCACTCATTCGCTCGGCGGCGGCCTTCTCCGCTTGCTCCAGACCCTGGTTGACGGCAGCCACGATCAGGTCCTGGAGCATCTCCACGTCGTTGGGGTCCACGACGTCGGGCTGAATCTGCAGCGATTTCAGGCGACGGTCGCCGGAGATGACGGCGGTCACCGCTCCACCACCGGCCGTAGCGGTGATGGTCATCGCCGCAATCTCCTCTTGCGCTTTCATCAGGTCGTCCTGCAGGCTCTGCAACCGACGCAGCATATCGCCGGGGGCGCCAAGTCCGCCAGATATGATCCGTCTCTTTGCCATCAGTCCTCCTATACAGAACAGCGTTTGGGGATGCGGGCCGAAAGCCCGAGGGAATTCAATTTTGTCGCCGCGCCGTCCGGGCGCCGGGATGTCAACCCCTGCTACTCCTGCTTCGGCGCCAGGACGATGACCTCCGTCTCCTGGGGAAGGTTCCCTTTGGTGACCTTGAGGGACTCCCGGGCATCCGCCTTTTCCACCCCCATCTGCTTGAGAAACCGGTTCAGCGTCCCCAGGGAGAGGGTCAGGCCAGGGATTTTGTACCACATCGGTACCACAATGGCCGGCTCCAGCAGGCTGATGACCTCCGACGCTTCGGCAGGGGTGAGTCCGCCATCCCCGCCGACGGGGATGAGCAGGACGTCCACCGTTCCCAGCGCCTCTACTTGCGGCTGGGTCGGTGCCTGTCCCAGGTGTCCCAGGTGGCAGACGGTCAAACCGTCATAATCAAAATGGAAAATGGTGCTCAGCGCGCTCTTCTTCTTATCGGCGTAGGCGGGAATGGCGGTGATGAAGACGCCGCCGATTTCGTACTCGCCGGGGGTATCCAGCACCCGAAATGGCCCCCGCACCGCGCGGGTGTGATTGCACTCGGGAACGTCCCGGCTGACGGTGACAATATCGGCTTTGGGGCGGGGCAGGGTCAGGCCCGCCTCCGGCCCATAGGGGTCGGTGATAACGGTAGCCATCCCCCGCTCCGTCAGCCGGAAGCAATTCAGTCCATACCAGACGATCTCCATATTTACTCCTCCCCGGGAATTATAACCCAGAATCGCCAATCGGCAATCTTACTTGACCGAAACCCGTTTTTGCGGCATACTGCTATTCTGGCAGCCCCTCGTTGGGACAGTGAAAGGATGCAATGAAATGCCATATCGCCTGACAATATGGACAGCCCCATTGTTCCTGTTGCTCTCTCTGGCCTGCGGGCTTCTCTCCGCTCCGACCCCCACACCTACCCTGACAGCAACTCCGACATTACTGCCTACCCCCACTCCTGAGCCGCCTGATACAGGCTGGCTTGAGGTGGAGGATGGGGCAGAAATCCGCCGGATGCGGGTGACGCTGGAGGGGGGAATGGTGGAACGGGTGACACTGGTACGGCTGGACCCGCAGAGAGTTCGCTTTCGCGTCCTGTACACCCCTGGTGAGGGGCGGCGGGTGCTGGAGTGGGTCTCCTCGTTGAGGGCAGCCGGCATGTCACCGCTGCTGGTGGTCAACGGGGGATATTTCACGCCGGAATACCTTGCTACCGGCCTGTTGGTCAGCAACGGGCGGGTCTATGGGACTACTTATTCGGGCTTCGGCGGGATGTTTGCCGTCCTCCCTGGCCGGCGGGTGGAAGTTCGCTGGCTGGTGGCCCGCCCCTACGACCCCACGGAGATTCTGGTAGAGGCCGTACAGTCCTTCCCAGTACTGGTCCGACCGGGGGGAGTCCTGGGGTTTCCCCCCGATGCCGACGATGGCCGTACGGCCCGCCGGACTGTCGTGGCACAGGACCACAGCGGACGGGTCCTGTTCATCGTGGCGCGGGATGGCTTCTTTTCGCTCCACGCACTGGCCCGCTGGCTGTTGGAGTCGGACCTGGATCTCTATGTGGCGCTCAACCTGGACGGGGGGCAATCCACCGGTATGTACTTCCTTGCGGACGGGACGGCGGTGGAGATTGATTCGGGGGTGGCGGTGCCGGCGGTCATTGTCGCGGAGAGGTAATAGGGAGGGGTCGGCGGAACTGTTGTGCGAGGAAGATGGGGGACATATCCGAATCCATAGCCCGTTTTTTCCCTTCTGGACCATTTCATGGTACAATAACCGGGGAGTCCTTTCGGACTACTATGAATTGATTACTCTCCATCTCTGAAAAGGCAATGGACAGAATGGACACGACTTTTCTTGTTGATTCTCCTATCCTGGACCGACTGCGGAGCCAACTGGGAGACCTGATGGCGGTGGAGCGGGTGGAGGTCCAACCAGGAACCGACCCGGCTTTTGCCTTCTATGGCCGCCTCTACGATGATCCAGACCGGGCCTTTGAGCGCATTTCGGAACGGTTCGCCGCTCTGGGCTACATAGCCCTCCTCTCCCAAGAAAAGGGCCTTTATCGGGTCATCGCCGTCCGGCGAATGATACGGATCCCAACCCCGCGCCCCTGGGTCAATCTGATGCTGTTTCTGGCGACCCTGCTGACGGTGATGGTGGCCGGGGCGGCTCCTCAACCCGGCGGAACGCTTCTGAGCGTGCTTCTTTCTGGGCTGCCCTTCGCCGGTGCCCTGATAGCCATTCTCCTGGCCCACGAACTGGCTCATTACTTCGTTGCCCGCCGGTATGGTTCGCCAGTGAGTCTTCCCTTTTTCATTCCTATGCCCTTCAGCATCCTGGGCACAATGGGCGCGGTCATCTTTCAGCGAGCCCCCATACGCGACCGCAAGGCTCTCTTTGATATCGGTATTGCCGGGCCCTTGGCCGGGTTCATCGTCGCCGTCCCCCTGCTTTTTCTGGGACTGCTCTTCACCCGTGTGGGGCGGCCATCGGACTTCCTTTCGCCCCAGGAGCAGGTCGCCGTCGTCTATCAGGAAGGAAACTCGCTGCTGTACCTGGCAGCAAAATATCTGGTCTTTGGGCGCATCCTGCCGGACCGGGTAACCGGCGAGGATGTCTGGCTTTCCCTGCCGGTCAGCCCGGGCGGCCCCGTCGTTTTTGCTGCCTGGGCCGGATTGCTGGTGACGGCCCTCAACCTGCTCCCCATCGGCCAACTGGACGGCGGGCATGTGGCCTATGCCCTGCTGGGCCGTCGGGCCTGGAAACTGGCCTACATGGTCATCGGCATGCTGGTCGCTCTGGGGATGTACCTCTGGGTGATGGGAAATCCGGCCTGGCCGACTTGGGTGGTCTGGGCCCTGCTGGGCCTTTTCTTTGGGCCCCGCCATCCCCCGCCATTGAACGACGCCTCCCGGCTGGGGCCGGGACGGACCGTCCTGGGAATCCTGTTGATCATCATATGGGTGATAACGTTTGTGCCTGTCCCACTGATGGCGGTACCCGTGCGATAGTCATCCTGCGTAATGCGCAGAACGCTTGTTGGCTTTCTCATCGGAACTCTCACGAGCCTGCTGGTCTGCTTTGCAGCCTGTTATGACTTCCTCCCCGGCTGGGCAAGACGGGTGGGCGACCTATTTCATATCCCCAGCGGGACACAAGGGCCAGTGGCCATCATCGCTGTGGATGCGGAAGCCCTCCAGCAGTACGGACGGCCCGACCAATGGTCTCCTGAGCAGTATGCAATCCTCTTTCAGCGGGCCTATGAGGCCAGAGTGCGGGTGCTGGCGCTGGATTTCCCCCTCCCGCCATCGGTTGAAGAGACGTTGCCCGAGGATTTGCCGAACGGGTTGATGATCTGGCCAGCCGTTGGCGTGGGGGCGCCGTCCGTTCAGGATGGCCGGGTCACTTTCCCTTACCTGCTTCGTCCTGTATCTCAATCCGGGATCCTCGGACACATCAACCTGCTCCCCGATTCCGATGGGGTCCTACGTCGGGTGCCGCTCTGGGTGCAGTTAGGTACGGAGACAGTGCCCGCACTGGCCTGGCGGGCCGCCGCTTTCTTTTTGCAGGCGGCCATCCCACCACCAATCAGTTCCCCTTTCCAATGGGCTGGTTTCACCCTGACCCCAGACGAAGCGGGCCAGATTCAGATTCGCTATCCGGCGCGTCCGGGCTCCATACCCACATATCCCCTGCGGGCCTTTCTGGAAGGGGATTTGCGACCGGAGGTCCTGGCAGGACGGATTCTCTTTGTCGGTGTGACGGCCGGAGACGGAGCAGAGGTTTACCGGACCCCGGTGGGGGAAATGACCGGGGTAGAAGTCCACGCTCAGGTGGCGATCGCTCTCTTGATGGGCGATGTCATCACACCGGTTCCTTTCCGCCTGACGGTCCTGATGATTCTGACTGCATCCCTCTTCTCTGGCTGGGCGGTTGCCCGAATTCGCCCGCTGTTTCTCGTGGTTCTCGCCCTGTTGACCATCATTGGCGGCACTCTGGGGCTGACCGCCATCGGTATCAGCCAGGGGCAGGGAGTGGACCCTGTTTCACCGCTGATGGGGATCCTGATCACCACTGGGGTGACGGGTCTGTGGCGCTCCCGGGATGAACGGCGGCGGCGCTTCCAATTGTCCCTTCTGTTTCATGGTCGGGCCTCTCCCCGGCTCATCAACCGCCTGGCAGAGATCCCGGATGGAGAAAAGTTGCTCCATACCGATGTGCGGTTTGTCGTCGCCCTCTTCGCCGATGTCCGGGGATTTGTCCGGTTGACAGAGGGACAGGACCCCCGGATGGTGCGGGAGGCGGCCGGCCACCATTTTTCCTGTTTTACGGAGGCTGTGGTGGAGGCCGGGGGGATTGTGACCAAGTACGTGGGGGATATGGTAGCCGCCATTTTCAACGCTCCCCTGCCGATGGACCAACCAGTGGACCAGGCCTTGCGGGCGGCACAGGATGGGCTGAGACGTCTGGAGAAACTCTGGAAGGAGAATCCCAGGATGATGCGCATGCCAATGGGGGTGGGCATCCATGCGGGAGCCGCCGTGGTGGGATTGCTGGGGTCATCCCAGTACCCGGAGTACGACGCCATCGGCGACGCGGTCAACATCGCGGCCCGTCTCAGCACGTATGCCCCGGCGGGCGAAATCTACGTCACCGAGGCCGTAGTCGCCTCAGCGGGAAAGGAGTGGACTTTTGAGCCCCTGGGGGTTGTCCAGGTGCGGGGGCGATATGAGCCGGTGCTGGCGTACCGTTTGAGGATGGAAAAATGAACCCGTTGCGTATCCTGCTGGTGGATGACCATATTCTGTTCCGCAAGGGGCTGGCCCGCCTGCTGGATGCCCAGCCGGATTTTCAGGTAGTTGGCGAAGCGTCGGACGGAGCGGAGGGGGTGGAGAAGGCCCGCGCTCTGCGCCCCGATGTGGTCCTGATGGACCTGCGGATGCCAGTTTGCGACGGTCTGGAGGCGACCCGGCAGATCAAGCGGGAACTGCCCGGCGTTCAGGTGGTGGTCCTTACCGTCTCAGAGGACGACCAGGACTTTCTGGCCGCCATCCGTTGCGGCGTCGATGGCTATCTGGTGAAGAGCATGCGGCCAGAGGCGCTGTTCCAGGAACTGCGGGGACTGGCTCAGGGAGAGGTCCCTCTTTCCCGGACGATGACGGGGAAACTGCTTCGCCAGTTGGCCCGCGCCACCCCGGCCCCTATGCCCATGGCCCAGCCGGATTCCCTCTCAGAGCGGGAGCGTCAGGTGCTGATCCTGCTGGCGGAGGGGCTTTCCAATGAGGAGATTGCCGAGGAACTGGGAATTGCCAAGAACACAGTGCGCAACCACGTGCGCAGCGTTCTGGAGAAACTGGGGCTCAGAAACCGGGTTCAGGCGGCTGTCTATGCCGTGCGGCAGGGGCTGGTGTAAAACGTGGATAGCAAAAAGCAAGATGCAGGAGCGAGAACGCGCCCGCATCTTGCTTCTTGTGGATTTTTACGGCGTCGGAACTTTGGACGCCCAGTCTTCGCTGTATTGAACGGCCGCCATCTGGGCCTGGAGCCACTCCTGGAAAGCCCGCTGCTCCTCATAGGAACGCTGCCAGGACTCCAGTTCCCGCACCTCGCGGCCCATCACCTGGATGATGTACCAGCGGCCATCTGTTCCCGCCAGAGGTGCGGTGTACTGCTGTACCGGGGTCTCCCATATTGTGCTGGCAGCCTCTTCGCCGAACTGCTCCGCAAGGAATCCCTGGGTGACCCACTCGGGCTCGCTGGCATACGCGGCGCTTTCCTCGTCCGCCTCTATCTCCGCCACGATGTCTTCCCATTTCTCCCCTTTGCCCAGCCGATCCGCCACCTGTCCCGCTTCTTCCTGGGTGGAGAATGAGAAGTAGCGGATTTGAACCTGCTCCATCGTCTGGGGAAGTTCCGCTGCCATAGCCTGCTGGATTTTATCGTAGAGCAGACCGGCCTCCACCATCGCGCGGAACTCGGCCTCGCTGAGGCCGCTGGGCTTCAGGTAGGTCTTCACGTAATCCTGATAGCGGCGGTCAAACTCTTCCTCTGATACAGGTGTCGGTTCCGGGGTTGCCGTGGCCGTCAGGGCTGTTTCCGCCGTCACCGGAGCGGTGGGGACAACCGTGGGCGTCAGGAGGGCCGCCATAGCGGCGTCGCGGTCGTAGCCGAACTGTTCCTCAATCGCCCGGTCTATCTCTTCTGAAGAGACAGTAATCCCACGCCGGACTGCCTCCTGCCGGAGAATTTCCTCCTGGACCATCCGGTCCAGTACCTCCTTCCCCAGCATCGTCGCGTAGGTTTCGGCAAGCATAGATTCTATCTGGCGGATCTGGCCGTTCAGGTACTCCAGCATAAAGGAGGTATTGGGGTCGGTCGGGTCCAGTTCCATCCGCAGGGACGTATAGTAGTCCCATTGCTGCTCCAGTATGATCCGGTAATGCCGGACGCGGGCCTGGAAGTCGGCCGTGGTGATGGGGGCGCCGTTGACCGTGGCGACGGGGGTTCGGCCCTTAAACACATTCTCCGCCAGGTACCCGTAAAGCAGGATGCCGATGACCAGGATGCCAACGGCGACCGTCCCGGCGATAATCCAGCGATTCAACCGGGCTTCCCGTTCGGCTCGGGTGCGTTGTTTTTTGGTCAGCGGGCGCGCCGGAGGGGCCTCTTTGCGTTTTCTGGACATAGGTTTCAGGCTGGGTGAGTGTAATCCACGACGAACGGCAGGAGGGCCAGGTGGCGGGCCCGCTTGATGGCCCGGGCCAGTTGTCGTTGATGGCGGGCGCAGAGGCCTGTCTGCCGTCGGGGCCGGATCTTGCCCCGTTCACTCAGGAAGCGGCCCAGCCTGTCGGCGTCTTTATAGTCAACCCGTTCCACCTTTTCAGCGCAAAACACGCACCGGCGCACAGGCCGCCGCCACTGGGACTGCTGGATTCGGGCCTCCCCGCGCGCTGCTGCGACAGTCCGCCCCGTCTGTCGTCCTCCTGATGATGACCGTCTTTCTTCTGCCAATCTTCACCTCCAAAAAGGGGTTTGGCGACAGCGACCTTCAACCGCCACCGCACAACTCCCCATCAAAACGGGAACTCCTCGCTGATAGTCTCTTCGCCCACAGGCATCTCTTCTGGCGTCTCCGGTTGTTCCATCTCCAGATTCTGTGGGCGACCACCGAGAATGATCATCTCCTGGGCCACCAGTTCGGTGCGGAAGTGTTTCTTGCCCTCCGCATCTTCCCATCCCCGGGTCTGCAGACGACCCTCAATGTACACCTGATGCCCCTTGCGCAGGCGCTGCTTGCAGATTTCGGCCAGATTGCCCCAGGCGACCACGTTAAACCACTCCGTCTCCTCACGCCGTTCGCCATTGGAATTGGTCCACCCGCGCGTGGTCGCAACGCTGAAGGAGGTCACCGGCCGCCCGGCCGGTGTGTACCTCATCTCGGGATCCCGACCCAGGTAACCGATGATCATCACCTTGTTCAGCCCTCTCATCTCTCCGTACTCCTCGTTAATCTTCGTCGGTACGAACGATCAGGTATCGGAGGATCGGTTCTTTCAGTTTAAGCGCTCGATCCATCTCGGCCACGCCTCTGGCGTCCAGGTCAAACTCCATAAACACGTACTGGCCTTCCCGGACTTTGCGAATGGGATAGGCCAGTCTTCGGAGTCCCCAGGGCTCTATTTTGTGGACGGTGCCGCCTCTGGATTCCACGAGGCCCTTGACCTCGTCCATCACTGCGGCCAGCCCCTCCGAGTCTACCTGGGGGTGTACAATATAGGTCAGTTCATATTGTCGCATGGACGGTTGAAACCTCCTTTCCACGGGATTGCCTCCGATCCGCGCCGGAGGCGGAAAGCCCGTCCGGGCATGTAAACGGGCACAATCATAACACAGAGAGCAGATTTTGGCAAATCAGACTACGGACCAGACGGTCGGCTGCGAACGATAGACGACAGTGGCCAGTGGCCTGTGGTCTATGGCCTATTCCCCGCCGATGACCCGGCGGGGGCGACCGGCAGCCTCCGGCGGGCCGACCAGACCCATCTCCTCCAGCCGTTCCATCAGCCGGGCCGCTGTGGGATAGGCGATGCGCAACCGGCGCTGCAGGTAGGACGCAGAGACGGTCTCGCGGGTTCGCAGAAGGGCGATGGCCTGCTGGAGCAGGTCATCCTCTTCCTGCGAAGTGGATACAGGGAGAGATCCCCCTGCTGGCATCATGGACTCCCATGGTGCTTCGCTTGTCCATCTCGGCAGTTGCTGCCGCCAGAATTCTACCACCCGCTGGATCTCCGCCTCACTCACATAGCATCCCTGCAGCCGCACCGGATGGCCGGCATCTGCGGCCAGGTAGAGCATATCCCCCTTGCCCAGAAGCGTCTCCGCGCCGGGCATATCCAGGATGACCCGCGAGTCCACCTGGCTGGCCGTGGCGAAGGAGATGCGGGCCGGGAAATTGGCCTTGATGAGACCGGTCACCACATCCACGCTGGGCCGCTGGGTTGCGACCACCAAATGGATGCCGGTTGCGCGGGCCATCTGGGCGATGCGGCAGATAGTCCGCTCCGTCTCCTCCGGAGCTAGCATCATTAGGTCCGCCAATTCGTCTATCAGGACGACAATCCGTGGAATCCACAACGAAGGGTTGCTCTGCCCCACTTTTTCGTTGTAGTCGTCTATGTGACGGGCCCCGACGGCAGCAAAACGACGGTACCGGTCGTCCATCTCGTGGGCCACCCACCGCAACACCCGAGTGATGCGCTCCAGTTCCACTTCGGTGTGCCCCAGAAGGTGGGGAAGGCCGTTGAAATGGACCAGTTCCACCATCTTGGGGTCAATCATCACAAACCGCAGTTGGTCGGGACGGTTGATCATCGCCAGGCAGGTCGCCAGGGCCTTGATGCAAACGGATTTGCCGGAGCCGGTGGTGCCCGCGATGAGCAGGTGGGGCATAGTGCCCAGGTCAGCCACTATCGGAGTCCCCGCAACGTCCTCCCCCAGAGCGACGGTCAGGGGGGATTCCATCGCAGCGAAGGCATCGCTTTCCATCACCGAACGCAGGGAGACCCGGCTGACCCGGTCGTTGGGGACCTCAATACCTACGATGGACCGGCCGGGAACGGGGGCTTCCACCCGCAGAGAGGGGGCTGCCAGGGCCAGCGCCAGGTCATTGGCCAGAGCAGCGATCTGGCTGACCCGGACTTTGTGGGGACGTCGCTGGCCATCGGGGCCAGGTCGTTCAATGAAGCCCGGAGCGATGCCGAACTGGGTGACTGCTGGCCCGCGCCGGACCTCCACGACCTGGACCGGCAGGCCGAACTGGGCCAGCGTCTCCACGATGATGCGGCTTTTGCGACGCACTTCCTCGTCGGAGAGGCCAATCTCCTCCCCTTCATCCAGCAGGTCCAGCGGCGGAAGGGATGGTTCGGCGGGAAAGGCGGGCTCCGGCCAGGGAGCAGGTGCTGGGCGGGGCGGCGCGGTGGGCGCAGGCTCTGGCCGTGGGGCGGCCGGAGATGGACGTTCGGCGGGAGCGGGAGCCGAAGCGGACGGGGTCGGAGGAGCAGGACGGGGAGAAGGTCGGGCGGCGGGCTGGGCAGGACGGGCCGCGCGGGGGCGGGCCGGAGAGGGGATGGTGCGGCGTCGCCCCAGTCGTTCCCGGATGTCGGCCAGGGTCCAATCCAGGGCCAGCCCCAACCCCAGCAGGGTAAAGATGGCCAAAAGGACGCCTGCCACCAGAGGGCCCAGGTAGAGGGTGAGGATGTGGGAGAGGGCCCACCCGATGACCCCCCCGCCCCATCCGCTCTGGAGGAGAGCCCAGGGGTCCCGGCGGCCCATCAGCAAGTGGGTAAGGGCCAGCAGGCCAAAGAAGAGCAATTCCAGCCCAACCACCGGTCGCCACCGCCAGGCGATGGGGCGATCTAGATGGTGCTGGAGAATGAGAACGCCGCCCCATCCGATAGCGAACGCGACCGGCACCGTTCCCCAGCCGAAGACGAACTGAAGGGCGCGCAGCCAGGCATCGGTCCAGCGCCCGGAGGTAACCCGCAGGAGAGTGAGGAACGTCAGGAGAGATAGCAGGATCAGGCCTACCGCCAGGGTCTGCTGGGTGATAGGGCTAGCCAGCCATGTCCACCAGGGCCGGCCCGGTGGTTTCGGAGCCGGCTTCTGTCCTGATGTGCTCTTTCGGCGTGTGCTCATTTTCGGTAGATTCGCCGCAGAGAGCGCAAAGGGTGCAGAGACGAACGGTTCCCCCTGTTCTCTGCGGGTATCCCTCAGGACACCAGGGCCGATTCGGCGGCCTGGCGGAGACTGAGGCCCAGACGGCGGCGGGCGGCGTCCACGTAGATGACCCGCAACCGGACGGTCATCCCCTCCTGGACCACGTTGCGAGGATGCAGGAACTGACCTTCGGCCAGTTCGGAGAGATGGATCAGACCCTCTAACCCTTCTTCTATTTGGGCAAAGGCGCCGAACTCCACCACGTTGGTGATGACTCCCTGGACAATCTGCCCGACCCGGTACCGCTCCTCAACGGTGCGCCAGGGGTCCGGCTGGACTCGCTTCAGGCTTAAGCCGACTCGTCCGCGCTCGCGGTCCACATTCAGCACAGAGACCTGTATTTCCTGGCCTGGGCGGAGCAACTGGGCGGGATGGCTCACGCGGCTCCAGGAGAGTTCGGAGATGTGGATCAACCCCTCCAGTCCGCCCAGGTCCACAAATGCGCCGAAGGAACAGATGTTCGTCACCCTCCCGGCACGGACATCCCCGGGTTGCAGGCGCTCCAGCAGGGCTTTCCGGCGTTGCTCTTCGGAACGGGTGGCCCGTTCGGAGAGTACCAGTCGCTGGCGCTCCGGGTCCACTTCAATGACACGGAGGCGGATGGTTTGGCCGACATGGGCCTGCAGGGCCGCTTCCCGCTCCCGCTCATCCAGGTAAGGAGAAAGGTCGGCCAGGTGGGAAACCGGGACAAAGCCCTGGCTGCCGTTCCACTCCACCAGCAGGCCGCCCCGGTTGTAGCCGATAACCGGCAGGGTCAGGATTGCCTCCTCCTCCATTGCGCGAGCCGCAGCCGCCCATGGTCCATCGTCGGATGAGGACGGAGGTTCAGCGAGGGCTTCCGCCGCCGATCCTAAACCCAGTCCACGCCAGATGTCCTCAGGGTCGGTCGGCGGAGCCGTCCAGTGACTGTACTCCCCCTCTTCCACCAGAGTTTGCCAGTACTCCTCGGTATATGGTGCATCAGCAGGTAGAAATTCCATCCTCCCATCCTCCCAACTACCGTTGTCAAATATGCATTATAGACACTACCCCACTTCTGTCAAACCCGTTGGTGCTCGGAACGAGGCGAGGCTTCTTGGGCTCGCGCTTCCCGCTCCATCTCCGCCAGAACACGGGCCAGTTCCTGGATGGCGATGCGCTGTTTGCGGTAAAAGTCGGATTCGCTCATAGCCAGCCGCATGGCCACGTCCCGCACCCGGTAGTCCCGGATGAATTTCAGTTCCAGGATGTTGTAGAGCAACCACTCGGTGGCTGTCAGACTGCGCTCGCCCTCGGGCCGCAACTGCTCAATGGCCCGCAGGAGGACCGCCCGCAGCGCATTGACGGGCCCGCCGTGGTCATCCGAAGCGCGCTCCACCACTTGCAGGCTCAGCAGGGGGCTACGGGTCAATTTGGGGCCGCCCCAATAGTGGTCCAGTGCGTCCCATACCCAGCGCGGGAACTCCGGCGTGGCCAGGGGGTCGGAAAGACGGGCCAGCGCCGGTGCTCCCTCATAGCGCAGCATCTCCCGCCGTCGCTGGATTTCCTCAATCTGGGGGATAATCCGCTCCAGAACGCTGAACAGCGCCTGCTGAACCATCCGGTCTTCCAGAGCGGCCTCTATCTGGGCAGCCAGGGAGCGCAGAGAGTACTGCTCCTCGGTGCTCAGGTCCATCTCTGGGGAGCGGGCCTGGAGCCCCAGAATGCCGATCAAATCGTCGTTGGAGCGGGAGCGCAGCGGCAGGAGCCAGTACCCATCCCAGACGTAGAGGTCGCCGGAAGGCTCAACCCGTCCCGCCAGCGCGCCGATCCCTCCAACGGGAAGGGAGAGGTCGGAGCCCACAGTGCCGCAGATGACCTCTATTCGCGCCCGCTCCCCCTCTACCACGGCCACAAACGCGGCAGGGGTCCGGAGAAGATCGCAGAGGGCGGTCAGAACATTTTCCAGAAACTGCCGCAGGTCGGTAGTGGTCAGCAGCCGGTTGCTCAGGCTCTGAATCCAGGCAATTTCCTGCTCGTCCCGCCGGTAGAGCATGCGGTCAATCAGCGGTTTGCTCCACTCCACACCCAGTTGGATCAGCAGAATCGCGATGACTACGCCGAAGAGGGCCAGTTGGAGAGGGGAGAGACCCAGCAATCCCTCCGACTGGGACGCGGCGATGATGATGGCCACCACCACGGTGGCCTGGAAGGGCCCGCGCAGGAGATAGCGGACGAAGCGATGCTTGACCACCCGGTCAGGGGTGAGGGCGCCGAAAAAGGCGACGGTATAGGCCATCACCATCAGCATGCTGCCCACGAAGAGATTGCCCAGGACCAGCAGGAGCCAGAGGAGGGCAGCAGGGAGCCGTTGTGGCCATCCGGTCAGAACCAGATAGGGGAAGACGCCGACAGCGGGGGCCAGGGAGGCCAACGCCAGGTAGGCCATCCGGCGGCGGGAAGTGGAGGTGAGGCATCGTTCCCAGGCCCGCAGGACGTTCGCCAGGCCCCAGAGGATAAAGACGGCAAAGTAGAGGGAGAAAAACCAGAAATGAGGACCGGCGCGCAGGTGGATGGTCCCAATCTGCAGGATGCCGTCCCAGACAATGTAATCGGTGAGGAGAGCGCTCAGGAGGATGATGCCACCCAGGGCGTAGGCGACTCCGATCCCCCATATGCGTCGGCGGCTGCGGTTGTTGGTCGTTTCTAACAGGGCGCCAGTAAAGTGGAAGTAGATGGCAGGGGTGAGCGCAATCCCCACCCACTGAAAACGGAGCCACTCCAGAGACACCTCCACCGGCGCCGCGACGATGACCAGTTCCACAAAGTAGACGATGAGGACGCAGAAGAGGAGGGCGCTGAAAATCTGGGCCACCCGGTTGCGGAAGTTGTAGAGCAAGAGGTAAATCGCCAGGGCAAAGGAGAAAATGACGATGCCCGACGTCAGCAGAACATTCAGAAATTGAAGAACGTCTATCCAGTTCACAATCCCGATAATCTCAACGCAAGTGGGTCCCAAATAACAGCGCGATATCTTGATTTCGCCAGTGGCGGTCGTGATATCCCCGGAAGGAAAACCCCAGAGCCCGGCAGAAGCAAACGGCCGGGTGGTTGCGAGTGGGCACCTCTACCATCAATTCGTCCAGCCCCTTACCGGAAGCCCAGGAGATGACCTCCGCCATCAGGGCGCGGCCCACTCCTTGCCGCCGATGGGCCGGGTCCACCACCAGGTCGTATAACCAGGCCAGCCCGTGCCCCATCAGAGAGCGCGCCGTAGCATACCCGACGATTCCCCTCGCTTCGGCAACCAGGAACAGGTCGCACTCCTCCCATCCGGCGATCAGTTGCTTCTCTTGACGGGGGTATGGGACGAGCACTGCTCGCGGGAGGCGCACCGGCTGGAAGGCGAGCGTGATACTTCCCTGTTGTTCGTGCTCTTCCATCCGCCAGGCGTAGTCGGTAAGGACAGAGTGGTCCAGTTTCAGACAAGCCTCTGCGTCGGCGGGTCGGGCTTTGCGGATGCGCATATGCTGCTCTCTATGCAGTTATATGTAAATTCTACCATTGGAGGGGATAAGAGGCAAGTTCTGTCCGACGGGTGAACGGTGAGCGCTGCGTCCCTTTGCCGATTCCGCTATCCCGTGTTAAAATATTCATTCGCAACAGGTGCAAAATGGATCAGATCATCGTCCGGGGTGCCCGGCAACACAATCTCAAAAACATCACCGTGGAGATTCCCCGCAACCGCCTCGTCGTCATCACCGGCATCTCCGGTTCGGGGAAGTCCTCCCTGGCTTTTGACACCATCTTCGCCGAGGGACAGCGCCGCTATGTGGAGTCCCTCTCCGCCTACGCACGCCAGTTCCTGGGGGAGATGCAGAAGCCCGACGTGGATTCCATTGAGGGTCTCTCTCCCGCTATCTCTATTGACCAACGGGGCGTCTCCCATAACCCTCGCTCCACCGTCGGCACCGTCACCGAAATCTATGACTACCTCCGCCTCCTTTATGCGCGGATTGGTATCCCCCACTGCCCCCAGTGTGGCCGTGAGGTGACCCGGCAATCGGCCCAGCAGATTGTGGACGCGGTCTTGACCCTCTCGCCGGGCACCCGTTTTCAGGTACTGGCCCCTCTCGTCAAGGACCGCAAGGGCCATCATCAGTCGGTCTTTGAGGACGTCCGGAAGGCCGGCTTCGTCCGCGTCCGGGTGGACGGCGTCGTCCGGGAAGTGGATGAGGAGATAGAACTGGACCGGTACAAACTGCACACCATTGAGGCGGTGGTGGACCGGCTTGTCATCCCCGAAGAGGTGGACGACGGTTTCCGCACCCGCCTGACCGACTCGGTGGAGACGGCGCTTCGCCTGGGCGACGGCATCGTCGTCATCAACAACGTCTCCGCGGACCCACCCCGCGACCTCCTGTACTCCGAACACCTGGCCTGCCCGGTCTGTGGGATCAGTCTGCCGGAGATTGAGCCGCGCACCTTCTCTTTCAACAGCCCCCACGGCGCCTGCCGGACTTGCCAGGGGTTGGGAACCCGGACCGAACTGGACCCCGACCTCATCGTCCCCAACCCGGACCTCTCGCTGGAGGAGGGGGCCATCGTCGCCTGGAATACCGACGACCACGACGGCTACTACTGGCAACTCCTGGAGGCCACCGCCCGCCACTATCGCATTCCCACCGACGTCCCCTGGCGGGAACTGACCGCCGCCCAGCGGAACCTCATCCTCTACGGGAGCGGCGGCGAGGAGATTCCTATCACCTACACGGCGCGGGACGGCGGACGACGCATCTACCGCACCCCCTTTGAGGGAGTCATTCCCAACCTCCAGCGCCGCTATCGGGAGACGACTTCCGATTACATCCGCGCCAAGATAGAAGAATTTATGACCCGCCGGCCCTGCCCGGCCTGCGGTGGCGCGCGTCTGAGGCCGGAAGCCCTGGCCGTCACCGTAGGCGGTCAGAACATCTATGAACTGACCCGCTGGCCTGCCAGCCAACTCCTGGCCTGGCTGAACGACCTGGAAGGCCGTCTCACCGAGAAGGAGCGGCGCATCGCCGACCGGATCCTGAAAGAAGTCCGCTCCCGGCTCCAGTTTATGGTGAACGTCGGGCTGGACTATCTGACGCTGGACCGGACCGCCGACACCCTCTCCGGCGGCGAGGCCCAGCGCATCCGCCTGGCGACGCAGATCGGCTCCCAACTCACCGGCGTCCTCTACGTTCTGGATGAGCCCACCGTCGGCCTGCACCAGCGGGATAACGACCGGCTTATCCGCACTCTGCAGGCGATGCGGGACCTGGGGAACACATTGCTGGTGGTGGAGCACGACGAGGCGATGATCCGCGCCGCCGATTGGATTATAGACCTGGGGCCAGGGGCTGGAGAGAAGGGGGGAGAGGTTGTCGTCGCCGGGACTCTGGAGGACATCCTGAACCACCCCATCAGCCTGACGGGGGCATATCTCTCCGGACGGCGTCGGATTCCCCTCCCCCGCCAGCGCCGCCCCGGCAACGGTCATTTCCTGGTGGTCCGCGGGGCGCGGGAGCACAACCTGAAGAACATAGACGTCCGCATCCCGCTGGGGCTGTTCGTCTGCATCACTGGCGTCTCCGGCTCCGGCAAGTCCACCCTCCTGGTGGACGTCCTCTACCGGCGCCTGGCGCAGATACTCCACGGCTCCCGCGAGCCCGCTGGGGAACACGATGCCATTGAGGGCGTAGAGCACATTGACAAAGTCATCAACATAGACCAGTCGCCCATCGGACGGACGCCCCGTTCCAACCCGGCGACCTATACAGGCCTCTTTGGCCCCATCCGCGACCTCTTTGCCTCGTTGCCGGAATCCAAAATTCGCGGCTATCGGGCTGGGCGGTTCTCCTTCAACGTCAAAGGGGGCCGCTGCGAGGCGTGCGAAGGGCACGGCGTCCTGCGGATTGAGATGCAGTTCCTGCCGGATGTCTACGTCCCCTGCGACGTCTGCCACGGCAAACGGTACAACCGGGAGACGCTCCAGGTCCGGTACAGGGGGAAAAACATCGCCGAGGTGCTGGATATGACGGTAGACGAGGCGGCGGAGTTTTTTGCCCCCTTCCCCGCCATCCGGCGCAAGTTGCAGACGCTCCAGGACGTGGGGCTGGGCTATATCCGCTTGGGACAGCCCGCGCCGACACTCTCCGGCGGGGAGGCCCAGCGGGTGAAACTGGCGCGGGAACTCTCCAAGATCGCCACCGGACGGACCCTCTACGTCCTGGATGAGCCGAGCGTAGGGCTCCATGCGGCGGACGTGGACAAACTGGTGGCCGTCCTGAACCGGCTGGTGGATGCGGGCAACACAGTGGTCATCATAGAGCATCACCCGGATATCATCAAGGTGGCGGATTGGATTATAGACCTGGGGCCGGAGGGGGGCGACGCCGGGGGCTGGGTGGTGGCCGAGGGCCGACCCGAGGACGTGGGGCGGGTGGAGGCCAGTTACACCGGCCAGTTCCTGCGGCGGATTTTAGAGGCGGACGCGATGCACGAGGATAGACGCGGATTTTCTTGCTCACCGCGGAGGACGCAAAGGTTTTGATCAATTTTTCTCTGTGTTCTCTGCGCTTTCAGCGGTTAAAATGGGCTTCGTTTTTGACGCGCTGGTTTCGGGATACGATCTGGGGATACTACCGCTGGAGGTGGCGGTCCTGCAGCGGATGCGACGGCGAGCGTTCCCAACGGCGGAGGGGCGGGTGCTGGAGGTGGGCATCGGCACCGGTGTCAATCTCCCCCTCTACCCGCCCGGGGCGACGGTGGTGGCGCTGGACTTCAGCAGGCCGATGCTTCGGCGGGCCCGACACCGCCCCGCCCGCGCCCGCATCCAGGCCGTCCAGGCCGATCTCCACCGCCTTCCCTTCCAGGACGGCGCCTTTGACACTGTGACGGGCTCCCTGGTCTTCTGCTCCGTCGCTGAGCCGGAGCGGGCGCTGGGGGAGGTGTACCGGGTCCTCCGGCCCGGGGGCCGTCTGCTCCTCCTGGAGCACACCCGGGGCCGGGGCGCAGGTGCCTGGCTGACGGACCGTCTCCACCCTCTGTGGTTTGCCTGGAACGGGGTCTGTCGCCTGAACCGGGAGACGACCCGGAGCGTTCAGCAGGCAGGATTTCGCCTCCAGCGGGAGGAATCCCGCATCCTGGCCATTTTTCGGCTGATAGAAGGAGTGAAATGAACGCAATTGGACATATGCTCTCTGAGCTGCTCCGGCAG
Source organism: Chloroflexota bacterium (assembly GCA_014874475.1). GTDB lineage: Bacteria > Chloroflexota > Anaerolineae > B4-G1 > DUEL01 > SpSt-77. The sequence goes on along the minus strand of JADBJJ010000026.1, from coordinate 76,106 downwards.
AACTGGGCTCTTCTGCTGGTGCTTGGTCTGCTGGCGGGCGCTTGGCTCTTCCTGCGCACCCCCGCCGACGACCTCTCCGTGGAGGCTTTCCAGCAGGAGATTCGCAGCGGGCAGCCCGTCGTGGTGGAATTCTTCTCCAACACCTGAAGCGCCTGCCTGCTGGCCAAACCTGTCGTGGACAGGTTAGAGAAGGAACTGAGTGGAACCGCAAAGGTGCTGCGGATCAACGTGATGAGCCAGAGCGGGCTGGCGCTGGCCCGAGAGTACGGCGTGGTCGCCGTCCCCACTTTCATCGTCTTTGACGGGAAGGGGCAGGTGGTCTACGCCCAGGCCGGCCTGCCCGACCGAGCGTCCATCCGGGCCGCCGTCGCTGGACTCGGGGAGCCGTAATGACCGAACCACTGCTGACTATCATCATCCCGGCCTATAATGAGGAGCTTCGCCTGCCGACGACCCTCCCCCAGGTCGTCGCTTTCGCCGAGGCGCAGGCCTATCCGGTGGAAGTGCTGGTGGTAGATAACGCCAGCACCGACCGGACGGGGGAGGTCGTCCGGACGGTCGCGGCCCAATACCCGATAGTCTCTCTGCTCTACCAGCCCATCCGGGGAAAGGGGGCGGCGGTACGGAAGGGGATGCTGGAAGGGCGGGGAGAATATCTGTTCATTTGTGACGCCGACCTGGCGATGCCCATTGAGCAGGTCTCCCGGTTCCTCCCCCCGGCCCTCTCCGATTACGATGTTGCCATTGCCTCCCGCGAAGCGCCGGGCGCGCGCCGGTTCAACGAACCCTGGTACCGTCACCTGATGGGGCGTGTTTTCAACACCGTTGTGCGCGTTCTGGCGGTGCCGGGCATCCAGGACACCCAGTGCGGCTTCAAATGCTTTCGTCGGGAGGTGGCGCGCGACCTGTTCTCGGTACAGATGCTGAATGGCTGGGCGTTTGACGTGGAGGTGCTCTACATTGCCCGGCGGCGCGGCTACCGCATTGTAGAGGTGCCCATTGACTGGTACTACGGCGAAGGAAGCCGGGTCAGTCCCCTGCGGGATTCCTGGAATATGTTCTGGGAGGTCATCCGCATCCGCCGCAACGGACGGGCCGGGCTGTACGACCGGCGGGCGGCGAACTTGACGGAGTAATCAGAAAATGGCATAATGGAACCAGCAGACGGTCGGGGCCTCCCGCCGGATGCTGCCCAGCAACCCCCATCCCGGAGACCGTTTGTGTCATCGTTGCCGTTTTTCCACCCGATCCAGGACGACCTTCAGCGAGTGGAGGACCTGTTGCAGGAACCGGTGCCGGACCAGCATCCGGCCATCACGGGCGCTGTGGAACTTCTGCTGGGAAGCGGAGGCAAACGGCTGCGCCCTGCTCTGGTCTTCCTGTCGGCCCATCTGTGCGGGGCGGACCCCGATGTGGCGCTCTTCGCTGCCGCTGGCGTGGAGATGCTCCACACTGCCACCCTGGTCCACGATGACCTCATTGACGGCTCTCTGATGCGCCGGGGAGCCGAGACGCTCAACGCCCGTTGGTCCCCGGCGGCCACCGTCCTGACGGGCGATTACCTCTTCGCTCGCGCTGCCTACCTGGTTGCCTGTACGGAGAATGTCCGCTTGGTGCGCCGGTTCGCCGAGACCCTGATGGTCATCTGCAACGGCGAAATCCGCCAGATGTTTGACGAGCGGGGAAAAGTGCCCACCTTCCAGGAGTACGAGCGGCGCATCTACGCCAAAACCGCCTCTCTCATCGCTCTCTCCGCGGAGTCGGGAGCCATCCTTGCCCACACCAACGAAGCCGCCATCGCCGCTATGCGGACCTACGGTGCGCGGTTGGGCCTGGCTTTCCAGATCGTAGATGACGTTCTGGACTTCGTCGCCGACGAGTGGACCCTGGGCAAACCAGTCGGCAGTGACCTCCGTCAGGGGCTGGTCACGCTGCCCGTTATGCTCTTTCTGGAGCAGAACGGCGATCATCCGGTCCTTCAGCGCATCCTCACCCACGGCTCCTCCGAACCGATGGTACAGGAAGCGGTCCAGGTCATTGTGGCCTCTCCGGCTATTGAACGCTCTCTCCAGGTCGCCCGCAACTATATCCAGGAAGCGAAAGAGGCCCTGCAACTCTTTCCGTCCTCCGAGTACAAGGCCGCCCTCCTGGACCTCGCCGACTTTATCGTCCAGCGCCAATTCTGACATCGGTCGTTCATGATGGACCTCTCCATCCTCATCGTCAACTGGAATGTCCGGGACCTTCTCCGGCGCTGCCTTCACTCCATACTGGTGAACCTGCCCCCTGGCGAACTGGAAATCATTGTCGTGGATAATGGCTCCACCGACGGGAGCGGGGAGATGATCCGGGCGGAGTTTCCCCGGGTTCACCTCATTGCCAACGCTGAAAACCGGGGCTTCACCGCCGCCAATAATCAGGGGCTGGCGGTCTCCCGGGGCCGCTACGTCCTTCTCCTGAACCCGGACACCGAAGTGGTCGGCGATGCCCTGGCGGCGATGGTCGCCTTCGCCGACGCCCATCCCGACGTCGGTGTCGTCGGCCCGCAGTTGCTGAATCCCGACGGGACGGTGCAATCCTCCCGCCGCCGCTTTCCCACCCTGGCGACGGCCCTCTTTGAGTCCACCTGGCTCCAACCTTATGCCCCCCGTCGTCTGCTGGGGCGCTACTACGTCCTGGACCGTCCTGACGACGAGGTGCAGGATGTGGACTGGGTGACCGGTGCGGCGCTGATGGCCCGACGAGAGGCGATAGAGCAGGTAGGGCCGTTGGATGAGGGGTTTTTCATGTACTCGGAGGAACTGGACTGGTGCCGGCGGTTCCGGGAGGCCGGCTGGCGGGTGGTCTATCTCCCCACCGCGCGGATGATTCACCACGAGGGCAAAAGCAGCGAACAGGTCCTCCCGGCCCGTCACATCCATTTCCAGAGTAGCAAGGTCCGCTATTTCCGCAAGTACCACGGCCCGGTCGCCGCAGAAATCCTGAGGCTGATCCTCCTGGGCAACTACCTCTGGCAAATCGGACTGGAGGGGACCAAGTGGCTCCTGGGTCACAAGCGGGCCCTGCGGGCGGAGCGCCTCTCTGCCTACCGGCAAGTGGTGCGGGCGATGAGCCGTTCGTTCTCACACCAACAAAGAAAATAATCTGTAACTTCCTATGCGCATCGGATTGGTGACTGGCGAATTTCCCCCGGATGAAGGCGGCGTGGGGGATTTTACCTTCCGGCTGGCGGAAGCGCTGGCCGCCTTGGGCCACGATGTTCACATCATCACTGGCCCCCTCCGCTCCCCTGCCCTATGCGACCTGCACCCTGCGCCGGGCGACGTGCGACCTGCGACGTGCTCCGTCCATCGCGCCGTCCCTTCCTGGCGCTGGGGCTGCTGGCGGGAGGTCCTGCGGGTGGCCCGAGAGGAACGGCTGGACGCTCTGAACCTCCAGTACCAGGCCGCCGCCTACGGGATGCACCCAGCAGTCCATTTCCTTCCCCGGCCCTCCGCGCGCTCGCCGCTGGTGGTGACCTTTCACGACCTGCGGGTGCCCTATCTCTTTCCTAAGGCTGGCCCCTTGCGCTGGCAGGTTGTCCGCATGCTGGCCCGCCGCGCCGACGGCGTCATCGCCACTAACCACGAGGACTATCTCCGGCTGGAGGGGGAGATTCCCCAGGACCGCCTGGCCCTCATCCCCATCGGGAGCAACATTCCGCCCGCGCCGCCCCCCAACTACGATCGAACCGCCGAGCGGGCCCGCTGGGGCGTGGGCCCTGGTGACCTTCTCATGGGCTATTTTGGCTTTCTCAACGAGAGCAAGGGCGGGGAGGATCTGATCCGGGCGCTGGCGCTGCTGGTGGAGTGGGGCGTCCCGGCCCACCTGCTGATGGTCGGCGGGCAGGTGGGTACCTCCGACCCCACCAACCGGGCCTATGCCGCCTTCGTGGACGGTCTCATCGCCGAACTGGGGCTGAGGGAGCGGGTCCATCGGACCGGCTACACTGACCCGCAGGCGGTCTCGGCGGGCCTCCTGGCGACCGACGTCTGTGTCCTCCCCTATCGGGACGGCGTCTCCTTCCGGCGGGGGACGCTGCATGCCTGCCTGGCCCACGGGCGGGCGATTGTCACCACCCGTCCGGCGGTGCCGCTACCGGAGGTGCGGGACGGGGAGAATATGCTGCTGGTGCCGCCCCGGGATGCGAGCGCGCTGGCGGAGGCGGTCCGGCGGCTCTGGCGCGACCCGGCGCTGCGGGCCTGTCTGGAGGCCGGCGCGCGGGCTCTCTCCGCCGACTTCGCTTGGGACCGCATTGCCCGCCGGACCGCGGCATTTCTGGGCAGGCTGGGCAACAGGGATAAAGGGTCAGACATAAATGACGGCCACTGGACGGATAAACCGCAACCTATTCCTGGTGCAGGAAATGTTTCAGGCGGGCCTCTTTATCTCCAGGACCTGGATGCCCCCTGAGACGTGGAGCAAATCAAGAATGGATAGATGTGCAAAGTTGTTCGGATAGGTATAATAAGAGTGAGCATAGGGCTATCTCCTGTTGGAACCGGTAGATCAGGAGAAACCTTATGCTCAATTCATTTTTGCCAGAGTCCAGAAAGGTCTAATAGGACGCTTTCACTCTGATCCTTCTTCGGATTAGAGGTCAAGGAGACCGATAGTGCTACGGATTCCACGCCAATGATGTCAAAAAATAATCTGTTGGGATCGCGTCTCTTCCTTATCTTGGCCCTTTACCTTACTCTCGCCCTTTTCCATAATGCGATAAATCCCCTCTTTGAGTCTTCCGACGAGATGTGGCATATCGGCATGGGGGTTCGGCTGGCGAGAGGAGAAGGACTTCCGGTTCAACGCCCGGGCGAGGAAACCCTCTGGCGGCAGGAAGGAAGTCAACCACCGCTTTATTACGTTTTTCTGGCCGCACTTACGCGCGGGGTGCGCCTTCCTTTAAATGACTTTGAGAAAATCTTTCATCGCAATCCGCATGCCCACCCCGGAGACGCTTACAGAGTCGCCAATCGTAATCAGGTACTTCATGGCCCCTCAGAACGATTCCCCTGGCGTGGCGCTGTTCTCACCCTTCACCTCTGGCGGCTGGTCTCGGTGGCGCTGGGTTTGCTGACCGTCCTGGCAACGGTGAACACGGTGCGCCTGCTCTTCCCCGACCGTCCTGGCTGGGCATGGGGGAGTGGTCTGCTGGTCGCCGTTAACCCGATGTTCCTGTTTATCACCGCGTCGGTGAACAACGACGCCCTGGTCAACGCTGCCACCGCTGCCAGCCTCTGGGTTCTGGCCATCCTCTGGCGGCAGGGATTCTCCTGGCCCCGCGCCGTCTTGCTGGGAGTGGGGCTCGGAGTCGCCGCGCTGGCGAAACTGAGCGGCCTGACCCTCTGGCCCCTGGCGCTGGTGGTTCTGTTGGTCAAAGTCCCCCGCCTTTCCCAAAAGGGCATCGCCGTTCTGGCCGTATTTTCCATTGCCCTGGCCCTCTGCGGCTGGTGGTTCTGGCGCAACTGGACCCTCTACCACGACCCCTTCGGCCTCTCGGTGATGCTGGACATTGTCGGGCGGCGGGCTGCTACCCCCGCCGACCTTCTGCGGGAGTTCCAGGGTTTCCGGTGGTCCTTCTGGGGGGTCTTTGGCGCGATGAACGTCCTGATGCCGGTGTGGATATACTGGGTGCTGGATGCCTGGGCCGGACTGGCAACCTTGGGGCTTCTGGCCTGGGTAGGCCGGGAGTTGGCCTGCGCCGTCCGTACCCGCATTTGGAGGGAAGAGTGGGCCATCGGGCTGGGGCTTCTGGGCTATGGGGCCATCCTCTTTGTCGCCTTCCTGCGCTGGACTGCCCAGACTTTCGCCTCACAGGGGCGGCTGCTGTTCCCCGCTATCGGGCCCATCTCCCTGGGACTGTGGGTCGGCTGGGAAGCGGTTGCGCGAGCCATCGGCCGCTCCCATCGCGCGGGATCGGTTCTTCAGGCCCTCCCTGCCCTCTTTCTGGGAGCCCTGGCCCTGCTGGCGCCGGCTCTCTGGATTGCCCCCGCCTATCGCCCCCCCGACCTGCTGGTCCCGACGGAGATGCCCAACCCTCTGGAAGCGACCTTCGGCGACGAGTTCCGTCTGCTGGGATATGACCTCCGCCCCTCCTCGCTGGAACCGGGGGAGACCGTAGACCTGACGCTCTATCTGGAAACCCTCCGGCCCCCGACGCGGGACTGGAGCCTCTTCGTTCACCTGGTGGACGACCTGGAGATTATCCTGGCCCAGGACGACCGTTATCCCCAACAGGGGCTGGTCCGGGCGACCCAACTGCGGGCAGGGGAGCGCTGGGCGGAGGTCTTCCGGCTGCGGGTGCCCGAGACCGCGGTGGCTCCGGCGCGCCTTTCGCTGATGATGGGGTTCTACGACTTGCGGACCGGGGAACGGATGCCGGTTGCGGGACAAGCCGACATTCAGCGCCACGTTTCCTTTGGAGAGTTGACCCTCCGGCCTCGCCCGGGCCTGTATCCCAATCCCGTCTCCTACCGTTTCGGTGACCGGATAGAACTGGTGGGGTACGAGATGGCCCCCCGGCGGGTGCGCCCTGGCGACACGGTCGTGTTGACCCTGTACTGGCGGGCTCTTGGCCCCACCGACCACGACTACACCGTCTTTACCCACATCCTGGAGCCGCCGCAGACTCTCTGGGGGCAGGAGGACCGGCCACCGACTCCGCCCACTTCTCAATGGCAGGCCGGGAAGGTGTACCGGGAAACTTACACTCTGCGAGTGAAGCCGGAGACGCCGCCAGGCTTCTATGAGGTGGAAATCGGCCTCTACCGGCCCGATACCGGCGAACGTCTCCGGTTGGAGGACGGCCAGAATTTCCTGCTCCTGAACCGGATTCGGGTTCAGTAAAAGATACCCTGCGGAGAAAAACGGGAGTTTAGAGCGAAGGTCTCACCTTCGCTCCAAACTCCTGTTCGGTTTTTCCCCTCACGCTGATTTCCCCGAAATACCCCAAGGGGAGCAAGGGGTGTTTCGTGCCCTTCGTGTCCTTCGCCGTTTTCAGACTCTCTTACGGTGTGGGGGTAGGCATCTCCGCCAGGGCCAGCGCATCTGCAGGGCACTCCTTCACGCATTGCCCGCAGGCCACGCACTTGAACGGTTCCAGCAGATCGGGATGGTAGAACATCGCCAGATATGGACAGAAGCCCACGCAGGAGAGGCACCCCACACAGAGTTGCTTGCGCAACCGTACAATGCCCTGTTTGTCCCGATACAGAGCCTGGGTCGGGCAGACCGCAATGCACTCGCCGCACTGGATACAGAACGTGGCCTGCAAGGGACCCGCACCCTCATCCCGGATCACAATACTGGATTTCGCCGCGTCGGGGGTCTTGAACCAGGTCTCCGCGCAGACCTCCTCGCAGATATGGCAGCCAACACAGAGTTCGGCATAATAGGAGAGGACTTTCATGGCTGTTCTCCTTGCGCAGATAGGACTGTTCCGGTGCGACTGTATATTACCAGAAAATGGTCTAACGGGCAACCCGGTCAGACCGAGGTTCGGGCACGAGTTGGGCAAAGGCGGCTTATGAGCCCCGCGCTCCTCATCCCTCCGCTCCCCCTACCGCCGAAGGCGAGTGGGGAGAAACGAGGGAAATTGAGGCACAGGTCGCTGGATTTCAAGAAGACTTTGAAAAAATGCCCGAATTACTCCTGAAACCCTTGACGAACGCCTTCTTTTCTGATATAATATGCACAAACCTGGCATAAAGGCGGTTGAACGATTCAGTACCAGGCACTTTTCCGGTTGATTTGGCGGATTTCTTTTTCTCCTGAGACCTTCAGGGCCTGAGGAAGTGCCTGGTACTTTTGTGTGTTTCTATGGTTCAGATAGACCTGTCCCCGCTCATCGGGGCGCGTCCGGGCGAGCGCCTCTCCTTTACCCTGGATGAAGGCCCTCAGCAACTGGATGACATCTCGGTGGCCTTTCTCCGCGGCCCCATTCATTTCACCCGCGTCCAGGGCGGTATTCTGGTGGAAGCCCAGGTAGAGACCCGTGTGGAGATAGATTGTGTCCGATGTCTGGAACCATTTCTGTATGATACCGTCTTGGAAGTAGAGGAGACCATCGGTCTGAGCGGACGGCCACGCCCCGGCATTTCGTGCACTCTGACCGACGAGGGATGGTTTGACCCCCTGCCCCTGCTGCGAGAGCAAATCTGGGTCAACTTACCAATGAAGCCGCTGTGCCGCCCGGATTGCAAGGGCATCTGCCCGGAGTGCGGAGCCAATCTGAACCTGGAACCCTGCCTCTGCGCGGAGGAGAGAGTAGACCCCCGACTGGCTTCCCTGGCTCAATTCTTGCAAGGTGGGGAGTAAGGATAGAAGAAGGAGTGGAAGTATGGATATACTGGAAGAGCTGCTGGAGAAGGCGGAAGCCCAGGGGTGCCTGACGACCAGCGATGTTCTGGACCTGTTGCCCGAGGCCGAAGGCTCCCCGGAGCAACTGGATGAAATCATCGCGCTGTTGAGCGAAGCAGGCATTGAGATATACGATGAGTTACCCGCGTCGGAGATGGGAGACCTGGCCGAATCGGCCGAGGTGGACCTGGATGATATGAGCGGGATTGCGGCAGATGACGCAGTGGGCCTTTACCTTCGGGAAATGGCTCGGGTGCCCTTACTCTCTCTGGAAGAAGAAACCCATCTGGCTCATGTCATTGAAATCGGGCGCGAGGCGGAGCAGGAACTTTCCAACAACGGGACAGACCCGGCGGAGCGGGCCCGACTGGAAGTGCTGGTGGAAGAGGGCCGGGCCGCCCGGGAACACCTGATCAAAGCGAATACCCGCCTGGTCGTCAGCATTGCCAAAAAGTACATCGGCCGCGGAGTTCCCTTCCTGGACCTGATTCAGGAAGGGAATCTCGGCCTTATGAAAGCCGTGGAGAAATTTGACTACCGGCGAGGTTACCGATTCAGCACCTACGCGACCTGGTGGATCCGCCAGACGATCAGCCGGGCTGTGGCTGACCAGAGCCGGACGATCCGGGTTCCCGTCCACATGTCCGACCGCATCCGTCGGCTCTACAAGACGGCCCAGCAACTGGAGCAGGAGTACGGTCGTCCCCCTTCACCCGAGGAGATTGCTGCTGAACTGGATATGGAACCGCGCAAAGTCCAGTGGATGTTGCGCGTCTCCTGGAGGCCGCTCAGCCTGGAACACCCGGTAGGGGAGGAGGAAGATAACGAACTGGGGGCGTTCATTGAGGACGATTCCACCCCTACCCCGCCCCAGAGCGCGTATCAAAAGATGCTGGCGGAGAAGGTAGAGGAGGTGCTATCCACGCTCAGCCCCCGGGAAGCCCGCATCCTGCGCCTCCGCTTCGGGTTGGGTGGAAGCCGCAGCCACACCCTGGAGGAAGTGGGGCAAAAATTTGGCCTGACTCGCGAGCGAATCCGCCAGATTGAAGGCAAGGCCCTCCGCCGTTTGCGTCACCCCCGACGCAGCCGACAACTGCGACAATATTTGTAATGACGGTCGCCTCCAAGGCGACCGTCATCTTACTCCCACCGAAACCTTTGCGCCCGCAATGATTCCCTCTGCCAGCAGGCGCGCCCCGCCGATGTTTGCAATTCCAGCCAAACGCGGTAAAATGATCTGTTAGAGGTGAACAATGACCTACCGGGAAGCCATAGAATACCTTCACAGCCTGACCGACTACGAGAAACGGCGGATTGAGCGTTATTCGCCGGAGACTCTGGACCTTTCCCGCGTGGAGCGGCTGCTGGAGATGGTGGGAAACCCCCACCGCCTCTACCCATCCGTTCACATCGCCGGGACCAAGGGGAAAGGCTCCACTTCGGCGATGATGGAATCGGTCCTGCGCGCGGCGGGGTACCGCACCGGCCTCTATACCTCCCCCCACCTCCACACTTTCCGCGAGCGCATCCGCATCGGCGCCGACCTGATTTCCCGCCAGGACGTGGTCGCGTTGGTGGAGGAATTCCGCCCACTCATTGCCCGTATCCCTGGCATCACCACCTTTGAGGCCATCACCGCCATCGCCTTCACCTACTTCGCCCGCCAGAAAATAGACGTGCTGGTGGCCGAGGTCGGCCTGGGAGGACGGCTGGACGCCACCAACGTCATCCGTCCGGAGGTGGCCATCATCACCTCTCTGAGCCTGGACCACACTTACCTTTTGGGGAACACGCTGCCGGAAATCGCGGCGGAGAAGGCCGGAATTATCAAGAACGGTATCCCCGTGGTCACTGCGCCGCAGCGCCCGGAGGCGCTGGCGGTCATAGAGGAGACGGCGCGCGCCCGCCAGGCCCCCCTAACCGTGATGGGGCGCGATTGGGTCTGGGAGCCTGGCCCCTTTGACCAGAAGGGACAATCCTTCACCGTCCGCCGCATCGGCGACGGGCGGGACGACCTGGCCGGCGAGTACTGGATTCCTCTGCTGGGCCGTCATCAGTTGCAGAACGGGGCTCTCGCCCTGGCCGCGCTTCAGATTCTCCTGGAGAGGGGCTTCCGCCTCTCCCGCGCGGCGGCTCAGGAGGGGCTGCGGACGGTGAAGTGGCCGGGGCGGCTGGAAATCCTCAGCGCCGACCCGCTGGTAGTGGTGGATTGCGCCCATAACCCGTACTCCACCGAAGTCCTGCGCGAGACGCTCCAGGAGTGGTTCCCGGGCCGCCGCTGGGTGCTCATCTTCGGCGCGTCCACGGATAAGGACATTCCCGGAATGCTGCGGGCACTTCTGCCGATCGCCGGCCATCTCATCGTCACCCGCTCCGATCACCCTCGCTCTGCCACTCCGGTAGAACTGGCGGACATGGCTGTGTCGGTCGGCGGCGGCGCCGAGATCGCCGTCAACATCCGGCGTGCTTTTCAGCGGGCCCTCACGCTGCTGGGGCCGGATGCCGGCATTCTGGTCACCGGCTCCATCTTCCTGGTTGCCGACGCCCGGGAGGAGTGGGCCGAACATAACGGCCAACCTGTCCCCGAAAACGACCGAACCGACTAACCGAAATACGGAATACGGAGCACGATATGAACCGCGATTGGGGCGAATGGTGGACTCAAATGGGCTGGTCGCAGCCTGGGTTTTTCCCGTATTTCGACCAGTACGAAGACGAAGAGTTCACCGAGGAGCAAGCGGAGGAGATTATTGAGGGGCCGCTCCTGCCCTTGCGGGATATGGTCTTTTTCCCCCGTATGGTCGCCCCGCTGGTAGTGGCGCGACCCTTGTCCATTGAGGCGGTGGAGGTGGCGCTGGAACTGGATGAGCCACTCATTGCCGTCGCCCAGCGGGACGCTCAGACAGAAGAGGCGGGGCCGGAAGACCTTTACAACTTCGGCACCGACATCGTCATCGGGCGTATGCTCCGCATGCCCGATGGCACTCTCAGCATCCTGGCCCAGGGCCATCAGCGGGTGCAGATTCTGGAATACGTCCATCTGGAGCCGTATATCCGCGTCCGGGCGATGCCCATCGTGGAGTCAACAGAGCGCTCCCAGATGACCGAAGCGCTGATGCGGGCTGTCCTCAACCTCTTTGAACGCGTCGTCCAGTTGAGCCATCATCTCCCCGAAGACCTCTACGTCTTCGCGCTGAACATCCGGGAGCCGGGCTGGCTGGCAGACATCATCGCCCAGAGCCTCAACCTGGATACAGCGCAGCGACAGGAAATCCTGGAGATACTGGACCCCACCGCCCGTCTGCAACGGGTCAACGTCCTGCTAGCCAAGGAACTGGACGTTCTGGAACTGGAGAGCAAAATCCACACCCAGGTTCAGCAGGAGATGGACCGCTCTCAGCGGGAGTACTTCCTGCGGGAGCAGATGAAAGCCATCCAGACGGAACTGGGGGAGACGGATACCTTCACCCAGGAGTTGAACCAGTTACGGGGGCGGATAGAGCAGGCCCAGTTCCCGCCGGAGGTGCGGGCACAAGCGGAGCGGGAACTGGCCCGCCTGGCCGCTATGCCTCCAATGGCCCCCGACGTCGGCATCATCCGCACCTACCTGGATTGGCTGCTGGAACTCCCCTGGACCGAAGAGACGGAGGACAATCTGGACCTCCGCCACGTCGCCGAAGTCCTGGAGTCCTCCCACTATGGCCTGCCGAAGGCCAAAGAGCGCATCCTGGAATATATCGCGGTCAAAAAACTGGCCCCCGAGAAGATGCGGAGCCCCATTCTCTGCTTCGTGGGCCCGCCGGGGACGGGCAAGACCAGTCTGGGACAGGCCATCGCCAAAGCGCTGGGCCGCAACTTCGTTCGGGTAAGCCTGGGCGGGGTTCGGGACGAGGCGGAGATTCGGGGGCATCGCCGGACGTACATCGGTGCCCTTCCCGGCCGCATCATCCAGACTATGCGGCGGGCCAAAACGATCAACCCCGTCTTTATGCTGGACGAGGTGGACAAACTGGGGCTGGACTTCCGGGGCGACCCAGCGGCGGCACTGCTGGAGGTGCTGGATCCGGAGCAGAACCACGCCTTCTCTGACCATTACCTGGAAGTGCCGTACAATCTTTCCAAAGTCTTCTTCATCACTACGGCCAACACGCTGGACCCCATTCCACCGGCGCTGCGGGACCGGATGGAAGTGATTGAGTTCCCGTCCTACGTGGAAGAGGAGAAACTGGAGATCGCCCGCCGGTTTCTCATTCCCCGGCAGATAGAGGAGAACGGGCTGAACGGGCATCCGGTCACGTTCACCGATGCAACGCTGCGGCGCATCGTCCGGGAGTACACCTACGAGGGCGGCGTGCGCAACCTGGAGCGGGAGGTTGCCAACATCTGCCGCAAGGCGGCGCGGCGGCTGGCGGAAGGGAAGCGGCTGCTGACCCGGGTCGCTCCCGCCGACCTGCCCCGCTATCTGGGTCCGCCCCGCTACCCGCGCGATGAGGCTGAGGAGAGGGACGAAATCGGGCTGGCGATGGGGCTGGCCTGGACAGAAGCGGGCGGCGACCTGATGCCGGTGGAAGTCGCTCTGATGCCTGGTAAGGGCAGTTTGACCCTCACCGGCCAACTGGGGGAGGTGATGCAGGAATCCGCCCAGGCAGCGCTCAGCTATGCCCGGTCCCGCTCCAAAGACCTGGGCGTGGCTCCGGATGTCTTTGAGAAGACGGACATCCACATCCACCTGCCGGAGGGGGCGATACCGAAAGACGGGCCGTCGGCAGGCATCACGATGGCGACGGCGCTCATCTCTGCCCTCACCCACCGCCCCGTGCGGCGAAAGGTGGCGATGACGGGCGAAATCACCCTGCGGGGGCGGGTCCTGCCCGTCGGCGGCATCAAGGAGAAACTGCTGGCGGCCCATCGGGCTGGTATGAAAGAGGTCGTCATCCCCAAACGGAACCAGCCGGACCTGGTGGAGATTCCCCGTAGGGTGACGCGGGAACTGAAAGTGTGGATGGTGGAGCGGATGGGCGAGGTGCTGGAGGTGGCACTGCTACCGCCCCAGCCATCGGAGGAGTCGGCGCAGCATTCACCGAAAGCCCACCGGCCCCGCCGGTCGCGGGCCCGCAAGGGCGAGCGGGTGTCACCGGACGCCGGGCAGCCCCCGGCACCGGGCCCCGCCGGCGCAAACCCCGGCGGGCGCGGCGGAGAATAGAGGGGACAGATGCTCACTGAACGCCGGGTTCGTGAGTTTGTAGCGAGCCCCCGAGCGCAAGCGAGAACATCAACACTGCCAAGCAGGAAACGGGAGAAGAGGCCAGGGGGTGAGGCAGGGATGACTTATTTTCGCCGCAAGCGGGGGCCCTGGGCGGTGTCCTCCACTACATAGCCCATCCGGGATAGTTCCTCCCGGATGGCGTCGGCGCGGGCCCAATCCCGCGCGCGGCGGGTTGCCTCCCTTTCCTCTACCAGGGCTGCTACTTCCGGGGGCAACGATTCCTCCGCTGCCTCCGCTGCCAGCACCTCCTCCACCACCGCCGGTGGGAGTCCCTCCTCCAGAGTGGGCAGACGTACTTCCCCCAGAAGGTGCAGCGGGAAAGTCTCCCCTCGCCGAAAGCGGCTCTCTTCCCCGCCCCGACGGACCACGACGCCACTCCGGCCCATTACCCGGGCATTCCCAGCGGCAAAATCCAGCACCACGGCCGTGTGCTCCTCTATGCCCAGCAACGTCGCCGACGGCGGCAGCATCGTCTCCAACACCCGCATCCGCTCCTCGCCCATAAAAGCGTAGCGGGTATCCAGGTTGATGCCCCCCTCCTGATTGTCCCAGTGGGTGACGATGGCCAGTTCCAGGCCATAAGGATGCAGGAGAGCCAGTCCGGGCTGCCAGTGGGGGTCTGCACCAACTTTGTAGATTTCATAGACGGGCAGGGCATAGGTGCTGACCGCGATGGCCATCGCGCTGGCCAGGGCCAGGGCCGCTCCCCGCCGCTGTCGGGCGACGATGCGCAGCCAGGCTCGCGTCCCTACCAGATGACGGACGGCATAGGTGGGACTCCCCGGCCCCATAAAGATGTAATTGGCAGTCAACAGCGGGGCCGTCAGATGGGGGGCGTCGGTGCTGAAGGGGCCATCTCTCCGGCGGGCCGGTATAACGGTTACCTGGGGGTGATAATTCTGCAATCGCTCCTGGATGAACTCTGCCAGGCGGCCCGCCACCCACGCAGAGTTGGGCTGGAATCCCGCTGGCGTCTCCAGGACGGCGACACGGATGGGCTTTCTGATGCGGCGGAAGAGGTATTCATGGACCGCGCGGCCTGTTGGCGCTGCCTCACCGGAACCGAAGAGAGCGATCAAGCCTGGAAGAACAACAGTCCTATCCATATTCGTGTGACGTACCGGGCACTTTTGGAAGTTCCCGGCACATTATGCCGGCTCAAACTGGCTGTTGTGCAACTCGGCGTAGAAGCCGCCGCGGGCCATCAACTCCTCGTGCGTCCCCTGCTCCACGATGTTCCCATCCCGCACCACCAGGATCAGGTCGGCGTTGCGGATGGTGGAGAGGCGATGAGCGATGACGAAACTGGTCCGTCCTCGCATCAGTTCGTCCATCGCCTCCTGGATCAGCAACTCGGTGTGGGTGTCCACCGAACTGGTCGCTTCGTCCAGAATCAGCATAGGCGGGTTCGCCAGAAATGCCCGCGCGATGGTCAGCAACTGCTTCTGCCCCTGAGAGATGTTGGTCATCTCTTCGTTGATGACGGTATTGTACCCCTCCGGGAGCGTGCGGACATACCGGTCCACCCGAGCCGCGCGGGCCGCCGCTACCACCTCCTCATCGGTCGCATCATCCCGGCCGTAGCGGATGTTCTCCAGAATGGTCCCGTTGAAGAGCCAGGTATCTTGCAAGACCATCCCGAAGAGCCGCCGCGCGTCGGCGCGGGTGAACTGACGGATGTCGTGGCCATCTATCCGGATAGCCCCGTCATCTACATCGTAGAAGCGCATCAGGAGTTTGACTAAGGTCGTCTTGCCCGCGCCGGTCGGCCCCACGATGGCCACCTTCTGTCCGGGCCGGATGCGGGCGGAAAAGCCCCGGATGACCGGCGCGTCGGGCACATAACGAAAGTGGACGTTCTGAAACTCCACCTCGCCGCGAACCTGCTCCAGCCGGATCGGCTGCTCCAGGTCGGGCGTCTCTTCCTCGGCCTCCAGGAACTCAAAGACCCGCTCCGCCGCCGCCACCGTCTGCTGAAGGATATTGGAGATGTTCGCCAGTTGGGTAATCGGCTCCGTGAAGCCCCGGATGTACTGAGTGAAGGCCTGGATGTCGCCCAGCGCGATGCGCCCCCGGAAGGCCAGGTAACTGCCGGTGATGACCACGCCCACGTAGCCCAGGTTGCTCACGAAGCGCATCATCGGCATCAGAATGCCGGAGACGAACTGGGCCTTCCAGGCCACATTGTAGAGGGCCTCGTTATATTCGTCAAACCGGCGCAGGCTCTTCTCCTCGCCGTTGAAGGCCTTCACCACAACGTGCGCGCCGAAGGTCTCCTCCACGTGCCCATTCACCTTCCCCAGGTAGGCTTGCTGCTGAGCGAAGAACCGCTGAGAGTTGCGGATGATGAGGGTGACCAGGCCGGAAGAGAGCGGGATCACCAGGAGCGCCACCAGCGTCATCTGCCAGGAGATGGAGAGCATCATCGCCAGCATGCCGACGACGGTGACCAACGAGGTGACCGTCTGCATCAGACTCTGGTTGAGGGTCTGGTTTACGGTGTCCACGTCGTTGGTGAGGCGGGAGAGGATTTCCCCATGCTGAGTGCCGTCAAAGTACCGGAAGGGCATGCGGTGGATTTTCTCCATCACGTCCCGGCGCATCTGGTAGGTGACCCGCACCGCGACGTTCGTCATCAGCCAGCCCTGGGCGTAATTGAGCCCCGCAGAGAGGATGTAGAGCCCCAGGACGGTCAGCAGGATGCGGCCAATTCCGGCGAAGTCAATCGCCCCCGTGCCGGTCAGTTGGGCGACAAGTCCCTCAAAGAGTTTGGTGGTGGCGGTGCCCAGGATTTTGGGTCCGAAGATGGAGAAGACGGTAGACCCAATGGCCATGATGAGAACCGCGAGAATGGTCAGCCGGTGGGGGCCCAGGTAGGCGGCCAATTTGCGCATCGTCCCGGCGAAGTCGCGCGGCTTCTCCACCGGCCCCATTATCAGATGCGGCGGGCCGCCGCCGGGGCGGCCCATAGGGCGGACAACTCGCTCGGGCCGGAGACCTGCCCCCGGCCCAGCGCGCAGGTCGGCGGAAGGACGAAGTGGACGGTTAGATAAGGTCATACCTGATGCTCCTGGAGCGTAGCACAGGATTAATCCTGCGCTACTTGCGCCACGACTTTCAACTGGGAGAGCGCAATCTCCCGATAAATGTTACATGTAGCCATCAGTTCTTCGTGGGTCCCCTGGCCGACGATGCGGCCTTCATCCAGAACCAGAATCCAGTCGGCGTCCTTGATGGTCGCCACTCGCTGGGAAACGATGATGACGGTGCTCCCGCCGACGTAGTCCCGGAGCGCCCGTCGCAACTGCCGGTCGGTCCTGTAGTCCAGCGAGGAGAAACAATCATCAAAGATGTAGATGGACGGTTGCTTGACCAGCGCGCGGGCGATGGTGAGCCGCTGTTTCTGCCCGCCGGAGAAGTTGGCCCCATGCTGGGCGACCTCCGCCTCCAGCGGCGAACGCCCGTTGTCGCCGGCGCGGGAGAGGATGATGTCCTGGGCCTGGGCGACCTCCAGGGCCCGCATCAGTCGTTCCTCGGGTGCGCCCTCGTCGGCGAAGCGCAGGTTGCTGGCGATGGTGCCACTGAAGAGGTTGCTCTGCTGCGGGACGTAGCCGATGCGGTCCCGCATCTCTTTCAGCCGCACCTGACGGATGTCCACCCCGCTGATGCGGATTTCTCCCTCCGTCACGTCGTAGAAGCGTGGGATCAGATTGATGAGGGTGGACTTGCCGGAGCCGGTGGTGCCGATGATGCCTACCGTCTCCCCGGCGTGAATGGTGAAAGTGATATCCCGCAGGACGTACTCTTCGGCCCCTGGATAGCGGAAGGAGACGTTGCGAAACTCAATCGTCGGCGTGAAGGGCTCCGGGAAGGAGATAGGCTCTTCAGGGTCCCGGATGCTCAGATCGGTTTCCAGTACATCCGCGATGCGATGGGCCGCAACGTCCACCCGGGGGAGCAGCAGGAAGAGCATGGAAATCATCGTGAAGGAGAAGAAGACCTGCATCGCGTACTGCATAAAGG
Source organism: Chloroflexota bacterium (assembly GCA_014874475.1). Classification (GTDB taxonomy): domain Bacteria; phylum Chloroflexota; class Anaerolineae; order B4-G1; family DUEL01; genus SpSt-77. Next base: position 58,420 of record JADBJJ010000026.1, on the reverse strand, counting down.
CGATCATATCGCCGACGCGCATCGCCGCCTGGGCGACCTGGTGGGCGCCGACCCAGAGGATGAGCGCGATCAGCCCGTTCATCAGGATCATCGTTGCGGGCATCATCACCACCGCAGCCCGGTTGACGAAAAGGAAGGTGTTTGTCAGGTCTCGGTTGGCCTGGTCAAACCGCCGTTTTTCGTACTCCTGACGGTTAAAGGCCCGCACGACCATCATACCGGTGAGGTTCTCCCGGGCAATCTGGTTCAGCCGGTCAATGAGGAGTTGAATGATTTTGAATTTCGGGAGGGTGATGCTGAAGACGACCATAATCAGCCCGACCAGAACCAGGACGCCCAGCCCAATAATCCACATCATAGATGGGCTTTTCGCGGCGGCGCGGATAATGGCGCCAATGCCCATCAACGGAGCGAAGAAGACCATTCGCAGGAGGAACATCATCACCATCTGAATCTGGGTGATGTCGTTGGTGGAACGGGTGATGAGGGACGCGGTGGAGAATCGGTCCAGTTCGGCGCCGGAGAAGGCCATCACTTTCTCAAAGAAGAGGTGCCGCAGGTCCCGGGCCAATCCGGCAGCGGTTTGCGCAGCCAGGAAACCGACGATGACGGACATCGTGGCGGCCAGCAGGGTGAACAGCAACATCAGCCCACCGACGCGCAGAAGGTAGGCGTTCTGGATCTGGAGAAGGTCCATCCCCAGGGCCTCGTACTCAGCGCGGACGGCGCGGGCCGCGGCCTGAAGGAGGGCTTTTTCCCCACCCAGAGCGTCAAACTGCCGGTCTACTGCCTCAAGGATGCCTTTGCGCTGTCCGGCGGGCATGCGGGCCAGCAGGGCGAAAAGGTCGGTCCCCGGCGGGAGTTTGGAAAGGTCCAAGCCGGCTATCCCTGGCATCAGTGCTCCGGCCTCTTCGGGACGGGCCTGAATCTGCTCTGTGCCCATCACCAGGATCATCGCTCGGGCGACTGCTGCCTGAAGCCGCTCCACGGCAGCCGGGTCGGCAGGCCGAAGAACGTAGATGGGCTCCCGGGCCAGTGCCGGGTACTGCCGGACCAGCGCATCGTAGTCTGGCGAAGAAGCATCCATCAGGACGTACTGGGCCCGAAGGTCCGCCGCGTCCTCTTTGGTCAGGAAGAGGGGAAGGCGCTCCATCGTGCTCTGGCGCATAGCCCTGGGCACCGCCTCCTCCACCCCGCCCTGCTGGATGCCCACGTTGACAATGCGGGACATGTAGTCTGGCAGAGCCAGGTCGGCGTTGGCCTGGATGAAGAGCAGGATAATGATGGAAAGCACAAAGGGTCTATACGGTTTTAGGTACTTCAGAAGTCGGCGCATACGATCTCCGATCGCAAGTCAAAGGCTGCAGGACGCACATCGCAGGGGCTGGGCCCAGGATCGCAAGGCGCACCGTGGGCATCTTTGAAAATTTGTTCGCAGTGAGACACGAAACGCAGGAAGGGATTTGAGCCCGTTTGAACACCTCTCCGCCTCAGCGCAGGCTCTTCGGCCCGTGGCGCGTTGTGGCTGACGACAAAACCCCTTTCAGCCATGCGCGGAGTCGCGGCAGGGTTCAATCCTGCGCTACATCTGCCAGTTCCTCCAGAAGTTTGCCCAGGATGGTGTGGAGTTGGGCCTGTTCATCGGCGGAGAGGCAGCGGAGAAGTCCCTCTATCGTATGGCGGCGGTCAGCCCGGACGCGGCTCAGCACCTGGGCACCTTCTTCTGCCAGGGCGACGATGACGGAGCGGCGGTCGGTGGGGTCGGGCCGGCGCTCCACCAGTCTCTGTTCCAGGAGCCGGTCCACGATGCCGGTCATAGAGGCCGCACTCTGATGGGCCGCGGCGGCCAGGTCGCCCATCCGCAAGGCCTGCCCCTCCGCGCGCTCCAGGGAACAGAGGGACATGAACTGGGGGAACGTCAGCCCGTAACGGGCCAGGTCGCGCGCGAAACGAGCCCGCAGGGCTCCCATCAGCCGCAGAAGGCGCATGCTCAGGTCGTCCTGTTGCTCTCTCACTCTCTTCCCCCTATCGTTTCGTGGCCCAAAAATTTCACGATAGGAAGTATACTACCGGGGAGCGATCCTGTCAAGGATGAAGGTTAGGCGGAATATCATTACAATCGCTATTCTCTCAAACCACGAGCCGATGGAACTTCCAGACCCGCTCTGGCGTCTAAAAGGATAGGCTTCTTGCTTGGTGTTGTGGCAACTTGATAGATTGTTCCGAGCATACGGCGCTTTTGCCTTCATTACTAAACAGGAGGTTCTGCACGACCTATGGATTTCTATAGTAGACATTCCCGCCAGTTCGTGGTATACTGCTATTGCCGACACTTCTCATCCTCCCGTTGCCTGTTTTACGCTTCGCGCCTGCGAAAGGAGCTGCTATGAGCCGCAACCGTTTCTGGACTTTGCCGCTGCTGCTGACCCTGATGCTCAGTATGGTGCTTTCTTGCACCCTTCCCTCGCTCCCCTTCCGCCCGCGCGCGACGCCCACTCCCACCACCCCGCCTCTTCCCGCCACCCATCCTCTGCTGATGGTTCGCTCCCCGGCGCGAGGCGAGGAGACGCCCCTGGACCGGCCCCTCCGCCTGGTCTTTGACCAACCTATGGACTCCGCCTCGGTGGAGGCCGCGTTCCGCATTGAGCCAAAGGTGGAGGGCACCTTCTCATGGCCCGACCCGGTCACCCTGGTCTTCACCCCCAAAGGACAGTGGCAACGGGCCACCCGCTACCGGGTCAAACTGGAACCCACCGCCAAATCCGCCGTGGGCCTTCCCCTGAAAGAGGAAGTGGAGTTCACCTTCGCCACCGTCGGCTACCTGGAAGTGGCCCAGGTCCTGCCCGAACCCGACGCGCGCGATATCCCGCCAGATACCCCGGTCACGGTCATGTTCAACCGGCCCGTCGTCCCCCTGCAACTGGTCAGCGCTCCGGTGGCCGATATACCCGTGCCCATCTTCTTTGACCCGCCCGTGGAGGGTGCCGGCGAGTGGGTCAACACGTCCATCTACGTCTTCCGGCCGAAAACGGGCTTCGTCCCCGGCAAGACCTACCGGGCCACCGTCCCCGCGGGCCTCTCCGATACCACCGGTGCGGTCCTGGAGGAGGACTTCTCCTGGCAGTTCACCATTGAGGCCCCCTATGTCCTCTTTGTGGAGCCCGCCACCGGCTCTACCCTCGTCCCTCTCACCCAGACCGTCAAAATCACCTTCAGCCAGCCGATGGACCGGGCGTCGGCCCAGGCTGCCTTCTCCCTGAAACCCCTGCGGAGCGAATCGCGCGTCCCGGGTCGCTTCGTCTGGAGCGAGAACGATACGGTGATGTCCTTCATCCCCGAAGGACGGCTGGAACTGGATACGGAGTACCTCATCACCCTGGAAGAAACGGCCCTCTCCGCCCAGGGCGAGGCTCCGCTGAAGACCTCGTACCAGTGGTCCTTCCGTACTGTTCCCTACCCCCGCATCGTTCTCACCGCACCCCGCGACGGCGAGAAGGAAGTCTATCCGGGCACCGAATTCCAGATCAAGTTCTCCGCCCCTATGGACATCTCCACCCTGATGCCCAATATCACCATCATCCCCAAACCGACCCGCGTCTATACCTATTGGGACCCGTGGGAGAACGCTTTCGTCCTCAACTGGAGCCCGCCGGCGTCCACATCCTGGGAAGTCCGCCTGGGCGGCCGCATGGCTGACCCCTACGGCAACACCATCGGCCAGGACGTCGTGGTCCGCTTCTCCACCCGCCCGCTGGACCCCGCCGTCTACCTTCAGGTGCCGGGCAACGTCGGCCTCTACAATGCCTATACATCCACCTACGTCTATGCTTCCTACCTCAATGTCACCCAGATAGATGTCTCCCTCTCCCGCTTGACCTGGGAGCAATTCCAGCGTCTGACCACCGGCGACTGGTGGCAGGCCTGGGAGAATTTCCGCCCGGCAGAGGAGCAGATTATCCGCCAGTGGACGGTGCGGGTGGAGGCGCCGCTGAACGAGGCCCGCTATCAGCGGATTGCCCTGGCCGAGGATGGTGATCCCTTGCCACCCGGCCTCTACTTCCTGGAAATCTCCGCCCCAGAGATCCGCCAACAGGGTTGGAGCCCCACCCGGCACATTCTCGTCGTCTCCCGCATCCACCTGACCCTCAAACTGGCCTCGCGGGAGGCACTGGTCTGGGCCACCGATCTGGCCACCGGCAAACCCGTCCCCAATCTTCCCATCACCATCAAGGGCATAGGCGTGGACGCCCGCGGTAACACCGATGCCGACGGTGTCTTCCGTACCGGCTTCCCGCGCCAGGATGACCTCTGGACGACCTTCCTGGCCTACTCCGGCGCGCCTGGAGAGCCCAACTTCTCCGTTGTCCATATAGACTGGTACAACGGCATCGGCCCCTGGGACTTTGGCCTCTTTTCGGAGTTCTACATCCGCCCATACCGCATCCACGTCTACACCGACCGGCCCATCTATCGGCCCGGCCAGCCCGTCTACTTCCGCGGCGTCGTGCGGCCGGAGGACGATGCCCGCTATACCCTTCCCCCCACCGGCGACACCGTCGCCGTCACCGTCCGCAACGACCAGGGCGAGGAAATTTACAAAGAAACCCTGCCCCTCTCCGACCTGGGTACCTTTCACGGGGAGTTCACTCTGGCCCCGGAGGCCGGCCTGGGCTACTACTACATTGAGGTCACCTACAAAAAGCAGACTGACGGAGTCGGCTTCCAGGTGGCGATGTACCGTCGCCCGGAGTTCCAGGTGACCGTCACCCCGGATAAAGACCAGGTTCTGACGGGCGATGACATCAACGTCACCGTCCAGGCTACCTACTTCTTCGGTGGCCCTGTCGCCGATGCGCGGGTCCGCTGGACCCTGCTGGCCCAGGATTTCAGGTTCCAGCCCGACGTCCCCGGCTGGTGGGACTGGACCGACACCAGCCGGTGGGACTGGTGGGCCCCCCAAGAGGTGTCTGGCTACGGCCGCATCATTGCGGACGGCACTGGCACCACCGACGACCAGGGTCGCTTTGTCTTCACCGTCCCCGCCGACATCAGCGACGCCTTCTTCAGCCAGCAGTTCACCATTGAGGCGACCATCACCGACGTCACGGACCAATCCGTCTCCAACCGGGCCCAGGTCCTGGTCCACAAGGGCCTCTTCTACATCGGTCTGCACCCCCAGCAGTACGTGGGTGTCGCCGGTGAGGAGCAATCGGTGGACATCCGCACCGTGGACTGGGAGGGAAGCCCCGTCGCCGGAGTCCCCCTCACCGTCACCCTCAACCGGCGGGAGTGGCTCAACGTCCAGGAGGAGGACGAGTACGGCAACCTCTACTGGACCTGGACCGTCTCTGATACCGTCGTCGCCACGACCACCGTGAAGACGAACGACAGGGGCGAGGCGATGGTCACCTTCGTCCCGCCGTCGGGCGGAAGTTACGTCATCAAGGCCGAAGGGACGGACGGGAAGGGCAACCGCGTCGTCTCGGCGACATGGCTGTGGGTCTCCGGGCGGGAGTACGTCTCCTGGCGGCAGGAGAACAACGACCGCATCTACCTGATCGCCGACAAGCGGGAATACCGCCCCGGCGAGACGGCCAAAATCCTCATCCCGTCGCCGTTCCAGGGCCCGGTGACGGCGCTGGTCACCGTGGAGCGCGGCCACATCATCCGCCACTGGGTCCAGACGCTTCCGGGCAACGCGGAAACGATAGACCTGCCCATCACAGCCGAGATGGCCCCCAACGTCTTCGTCTCCGTTGTCCTGGTCAAGGGTGTGGACGAGACGAACCCCGTCCCCGGCTACCGGCTGGGCTACGTCTCCTTCGGCGTCTCCACCGAGAAGCAGGAGTTGACCGTCCGCGTCACCCCAGACCGGGATATTGCAAAGGGCGAACATTACGGCCCGCGAGAGACCGTCAACTTGAACGTGGAGGTGAGGGACTCCGAAGGCAATCCGGTGGAGGCGGAGGTCGGGCTGGCGGTGGTGGATAAGTCCGTCCTGACGCTGGCCCCGCCCAACGCGCCGTCCATCGTAGAGGCCTTCTACGGTCGGCGCGGCCTGGGCGTCCGCACCGCCGATAACCTCTCCATCTCCGTGGACCGCATCAGCGTCCGCATCGCACGGGAAGCCAAAGGCGGCGGTGGCGGCGCCGAGATGGCTGTGATGGGCGTGGAGTTCATTCGTCAGGAGTTCCCCGATACCGCCTTCTGGGCGCCTTCTGTCCGCACCGACGCGCAGGGCCGGGCGACCGTCTCTTTCCGACTGCCCGACCAACTGACCACGTGGCACGTAGAGGCCCGCGCCGTGGCCCAGGCGGAGAACCTGCTGGTGGGCCAGACCGAACTGGAATTCCTCTCCACAAAGGACTTGCTGGTACGGCCGGTGACGCCCCGCTTCTTTGTGGTGGGCGACCGGGCCAATCTGGCCGCCGTCGTCCACAACAACACCGACCGCTCCCTGGAGGTGGAGGTCTCGCTGGAGGCGCCGGGCCTGCGGGTGCTGGGCGAGGCCCGCCAGAAGGTGACGATTCCGGCGAAGGGCAAGGTGCGGGTGGAGTGGCCGGTGGAGGTGCCGCGCGACTTCGCTGGCGACCGGGCCGACCTGGTCTTCCGGGCCCAGGGCGGTGGTCTCTCCGATGCCACCAAACCCCCGGCGGGTCTCCCGCCCGATCAGTACCTGCCCGTCTACCGGTACTCGGCAGTAGAGGTGGTGGGCACCGCCGGACAACTGGCCGAAGCCGGAAGCACCCTGGAGGCCGTCGTCCTTCCGCCCAGCCTGGACACCACCCAAGGCGACCTGACGATCAAACTGGAGCCGTCGCTGGCCGCCGGGATGACCGGAGGGCTCAAGTACCTGGAGCACTTCCCCTATGAGTGCACCGAGCAACTGGTCTCCCGCTTCCTGCCCAACGTCCTCACCTACCAGGCGCTGAAGGAACTGGGCCTGGCGAAGCCCGAACTGGAAGCCAAACTGCGGGAACTGGTCTCCTACGCGGTCCAGAAACTCTACCAGCGTCAGCACCCCGACGGCGGCTGGGGCTGGTGGCAGAACGACTCATCTAACCTGCTGATCACCGCCTACGTCGTCTTCGGGCTGGTCAAGGCGAAGGAGGCCGGCTTCGCGGTGGAGGAGCAGGTCATCCGCAACGGCGTGGATTATCTGCAGATACGGATCCGGCCGGTGGACGAACTGAAGAGCCCCACCCAGGCCAACCGGCAGGCCTTCGTCCTCTACGTCCTGGCGGAGGCTGGGCGGGTGCGCGAGGCGGACCTGGCGAATCTCTACGAGGTGCGCGGGCGGCTGAGTTACTACGGGCGGGCGTATCTGGGCCTGGCGTTGGGCATCCTGAATCCGGAGGACCCGCGCATCAGGACCATCATTGCGGACCTGACGAAAGCGGCGGTGATGAGCGGAACCAGCGTCCGCTGGCAGGAGGCGGAGCCGGATCGCTGGAACTGGAACACCGACACCCGAACGACGGCTCTTGCTCTGGCCCTCTTGGCCCGTCTTGACCCCCAGAGTCCACTGGCGCCGGGGACGGTCCGCTGGCTGATGCGAGCCCGCACTGCCGACCACTGGGAGACGACGCAGGAGACGGTCTGGGCGCTCATTGCCCTGACGGACTGGCTGGTGGCGACCCGGGAACTGGAGGGGAATTACGCCTGGGGCGTGCGGGTCAACGGCCGCGATCTGGGCTCCGGTCGGGTGACTCCGGAGACTGTCCGGGAGGTGACGGAGTTGAAGGTGGCGGTCAGAGACCTCTTCGTGGACCAGGCGAACCGGGTGGAGATCGCCCGGGGCGAGGGGCCGGGCCGGCTCTACTACACCGTCCACCTGCGCGGCTACCTGCCGGTGGAGGAGGTGAAGGCCCTGAACCGGGGGGTCATCGTGGGGCGGGTTTACGAGCGGGCAGACTGCGAGAAGGATTGCCGGCCGATCACCGAGGCCCGCGTGGGCGACCTGCTGAGGGTCCGGCTGACCATCATCGCGCCGACGGACCTGAACTATCTGGTGGTGGAGGACCCGTTCCCGGCGGGGACAGACCCGGTGGATCAGAGCCTGCAGACGACGAGCGTGGTGGGCGAGCGGCCGGAGTTGGTCCGCACCGAGCGGGAGTGGCGCCGCTGGGGTTGGGGCTGGTGGTGGTTCGCCGACACCGACCTGCGGGATGAGAAACTGGTCCTCTTTGCCACCGAACTCCCGCGCGGCACCTATGAGTACACCTACCTGTTGCAGGTGGGGCTGGCGGGGGAGTACAAAGTCCTGCCGCCCACGGCCTACGAGATGTACTTCCCGGAGGTGATGGGGCGGGGAGATGGGGTGGTGTTCACCGTACGCAAGTAGTGCAAAAACATACCAGGCACGTTCGTGTAGAGCCAGAAATCGGTGCGGTGGCGGCCCGAAGGGTCGCCGCCGCACTGTTTCTATGGCGTCTCCCCGCGGAGAAAGCACAAAATCCCGTCTACGATTCCCTGAGCGATCAGGTCCTGTCGGTTCAGGAGAATATCCCGGTCGGCCAGGAGGAAGCCGATCTCTATAATGGCGCCTGGGGTGAAGGGGTCAATTTCATAGAAGGTGTGGTACTGAGTCATATCGGGAGTGACACTACCTTCGTGGAAAGCTAAGCCCGTACGGGCACCGTAGCGGCTGATCAGACAGGCAACCAGCCGGTCCTCCACATGGGGGATAGCGCTCTCTTCTACACGAGCCACCTTGAAGCCAGAGGCTTCCGGGTAGAGGCAGGCATCGGCGTGGATGGAGACCAGCGCGCGAGCCCGGTAGCCCTCCAGCCGGGGGTCAAACTCTTCCAGCAGGTCGGTGGGATATCCAGCGGCATTCAGGGCCGCGACGACCCGCTGGGCGACCGCCAGATTCACATCCACTTCCCGAAGCCAGCCATCGCAGATGGCGCCCGTATCGTTTCCCCAGTGCCCGGCGACAATACCGATGGGCAATACCTCCGGCGTACTGGGAAGGGGCGTTGGGCGAGGGGATGGGGTGGGGAAAGGAGTAAAGGTCCACAGGAAGTAGCCCGGCGAGGGGGTGACGGAAGGGGGGCCAGCAACATTTCCCGCACCGACACTGAGCCCCAGGCGGATGAGGACCAGGAGAGCAGTTCCCAGGACCACTATCACCAGGAGGCGCGGCGCACCGGAGGCGGCAGGTTGCCTCTCCCGTGGCTTCACTGGGCGGGCCATCTGGCGGGACATGGCAAGTCGCAGGGCACAAACTGCGATGAGCGATCAGCGATACGCGGTAAGGGATATGCGCTTACCGGCTCTCTTCCACACAAAACGCGCCGATGTGGTGTTTGTTGACCAGAATGCCACCGGCGTTGAAGACGATATCAGGCCGAATGGAACCGCGCACTCGTCCGTCCAGAACCACCAGGAAGTCCTCCGTCTCCGTTACCAGCAGCCGCCGCAGGTCCACCCGGACGGAAAGGCGCAGGTAGCCGCTGACTTCAAAGGTGGGGACGGTCAGGAAGATATTGTAGAGATACGCGCCCGTGTAACTGCCATAGGTCTGCTTGCGGGGCAAGGCGTCCTCCTGACGGGCCACCAGTGCCAGAGTCAGGTTTGCCTTTGCCAGTGTGGAGGCAGGATAGGAAGCGAGAATCTCACCCGGCCGGTCAATCGGGGAGATATAGGCATCCTCCAGCAGAAGGAACCCCGTCGTCCGGTCGTTCAACATCTCAAAGAGACCATAACGGCGCACATCTAAGTGCCCGGAGATGCGATAACTTTGGGTGAAAAAGTCCACTACCAGCCAGCCGACCTGTCGGATTTCCTCCATAGCGACTCCTCACGTTGATGGGGGACGATATAGCGTAGAGAGCCACTCCTGCCGCCGATGCTGATAGGGACAGCGGCGACAGAGGGCCAGGGCCGCCGCCTGCAGTTCCGGCGTCTGCTTCTCTGCGTAGCCGGAGGGACAGTACGAGCAGGGGATGGCATGGATCAGGTCTTCCTGCAGCCGTTCCAGCGTGGAGAGGAGGCCCGCAGGGCTGGAGGTGCCCAGTCGGAATCGCTCCGGTGCTCGCAGTTCGGGAGTCGGCGCGCCGGCGAAGATGAGCCGCACCGCATCGGCGGCGGTGCGGATGCCCCCGGAGGCTTTCACCCCCATCCCGGGTCCCACCGCCTCCCGCATCCGGCGGATGTGCTCCGGCGTGGCGCCAAAGGCTTCCATGCCAGTGGAGTTCTTCACGAAGTGGGCTCCCGCCTCCTGCGCGATCCGGCAGGCCAGAGTGATGTCCTCATTGCGGAGTTCGGAGGAGCGGATGATGACCTTGACGACCTCCCCGTCGGCTGCGTCCACCACAGCGGCGATTTCTCGCCAGGTATGCTCCGGGTCATCTCGGAGACGGCCCACGTTGATGACCATATCCAGTTCCACCCACCCCGGCCCTTCCTGGCGGAGGGCGCGGCTTTCCGCCACGATTTGGGCTGCCTGATGCGCTTTCATTGCGATGGTGGACTTGCCCAGGGGGAAATCCACCACGTAGCACTCCTTCACCCCGGTCCCCGCCAGTAGCCGGGGCAGGAGGCCCACTTCCGCGGGGTTTACGCAGACGGAGGCGCAGCGGTAGCGGACGGCGGTCTCAGCCAGAGCCCGAATTTTCGCCTCCGACGTATCGGCCCGCAGGTCGGTGGCGTCGGTCAGCGCGGCGATCCGTTCCGGAGTGAGCCAGCGGATGATCTCCTCCAGCGCATCGGGCGGAAAATCTACCAGTGGCAGCGGCGGTAGTTCGTCCATTGTGCCTCCTATTCCTCACCCGGAGAGGGCAGGGAATGATGGGTCACCAGCCCCCAGTACTGCGGAGGCCAGTAGCAGAGCCAGGCTTTGCCGATAATGTTCTTTCTCGGCAGTGGCCCCCAGGTGTGGGAGTCGTTGGAGTTGGCGCGATTGTCGCCCAAGACAAAATATTCATCTGGCCCTAAACTCCAGGCACCGGTATATGGGATGCCGGAATTCAGATACGGCTCATCCAGCCGGTACCCGTTAATCCAGACCGCGCCGTCCCGAACTTCCACCCGCTCCCCGGGCAGGCCGATGATGCGCTTGATGTAGTCCTCCCCCGTCCCATAGGGGGAGACGAAGACCACAATATCCCCTCGTTGGGGTTTATTCAAGAGATAACTGATTTTGCTGACGACCAGATACTGGCCATTGTGGAGTGTGGGCTCCATACTGGAACCTCGGACATAAAAGCGGCCTGTCACAGCATTGATGACCAGATAGATGAGCAGCGCCAGGACAAGACTCTCCACCGCATCCCGCAGAAAAGAGTGGACAGGCGATAGTCGCTTCGGGCTCAGAGTGGGCTCGGGCGCTTCCAATTCGTTCAGTCGTGGTTCCAAAGAATGCCTCCCAGGTCGTTCGTTTTTTACAGACGATACACGTGGAGAAAGCCCAGATATGGGTGAACAGGATTCGGTGCAGCCCGCGTCCTTTAGCGAACCGCTTTAAACGTCCTCCCCTTCCATATGTGCGATGCGTGTTGTTTATTATAATCCAGATTGACTGAGGAGCAACTCTTCCGAAATCACCCTACCCCTGCCCGCCGCAGGAGGGCGACCGCGATGCCCTCGCCGGGGATCAGCCGCCCGCTGCCCCCTTGACATCCAGCCCAAACTGTGCTATATTTATAGTGAATTAGTTCAATGGATGATTAGTTCAATGAGACTGCAAATAGAGCCGGAGAGCCCTGTCCCTATCTACGTTCAGATTGAAGATCAGGTGCGGGCGCTGATTGCGGCGGGACAACTCCGCCCCGGTGACCAATTGCCCACCATTCGCCAACTAGCCGTGGACCTGGGGGTGAACTACAACACTGTCGCCCGGGCCTACCTGGAACTGGAGCGCGCGGGGGTCATCACCACCCAGCGCGGGCGGGGGACCTTCGTCGCCGGGGTGCCGGACGAAGCCCGGCAGGCCCAACGGCGGGAGGAGCAACTGCGCGCTATCCTGCGGGCCGCAGTAGACGAAGCAATCCGGCTGGGGTATAATCGGGGTGAAATCGCGGCTGCGTTCTGGGATGAGATGGGACGGAGATAAACGCGGGTGGATTCAGGCCTGAGCAGGAACGGGCTGGAGCCTCCGAAAGGGCCTGGCCCGTCAACCCCTGAAAGATGGGACGCAAATTTGCCATCAGGTACAACGTTGTGAAGGGGGCAGGATGGACAAACGGGAACGCCTTCAGCGCACCATCGCCGGGGAGATAGTGGACCGCCCGCCGGTGGCTCTCTGGCGCCACTGGCCCGTGGACGACCAGACGCCGGAAGGGCTGGTGGAGGCCACCTTCCACTTCCAGAGGGAGTGGGACTGGGACTTCGTCAAGGTGACTCCATCCAGTTCCTTCTGTCTGCGGGATTGGGGCGTCCGAGACGAGTGGCGCGGCCATCCGGAGGGAACCCACGACTACATCTTCCGTCCCGTCCAGTCCCCCGACGACTGGGCGCGCCTTGCGGTTCTGGATCCCCGTCAGGGCTCCCTGGGAGCCCAACTGACTGCCCTGCAACGGATTCAGGCCGCTCTGAGCGAGGAGGTCCCCGTCATCCAGACCGTTTTCAGCCCTCTGGCCCAGGCGAAAAACCTGGCGGGCGAGGATCGGCTGCTCCTGCATCTCCGCCGATACCCCGACGCCCTGCGGCGGGGCCTGGAGACCATCACGGAGACGACAGTCCGGTTCGTGGAGGCGGTCCGGGAGCAGGGAACGGACGGCATCTTCTACGCCGTCCAGCATGCCCGGTACGGCTATATGAGCGAGGAAGAGTACCGCCTCTTCGGGCGTCCTTATGACCTGCGGATTCTGGAAGCGGCGCGAGGGATGTGGCTCAACGTCCTGCACCTGCACGGGGAGGCGGTGATGCTGGAGGCGCTGGCGGATTACCCCGTTCATGTCCTCCACTGGCACGACCGGGAGAGCGGGCCCGCGCTGGAGGTAGGACAGGCCCTCTTTGGAGGCGCTGTCAGCGGCGGAGTGGGACGCCGGACCCTCGTTTTGGGGACGCCAGAGGAGGTAGAGGCTGAGGTCGCCGACGCAGTGGCCCGAACTGGCGGCCGTCGGCTGGTTCTGAGTACGGGGTGCGTGGCCCCGCTGACGACACCCTGGGGCAACCTGCGGGCCCTGCGCCGGGCCGTGGAGAGGAGTGTATCTGAAGGATGAGGGTGCCTGTGATAGAAACGGAGTCCCTCGCGCGCTCTTTCGGCCCCGTCCGGGCGGTGGATGGCCTGACCTTTCAGGTCCGCGAAGGGGAGGTCTTCGGCCTGCTGGGGCCCAACGGAGCCGGGAAGACGACGACGGTCCGGCTCCTGAACGGCGTGCTGCGCCCGTCTGGAGGGCGGGCGCGCGTGCTGGGCCTGGACCCGGCACAGGACGGTTGCCGCCTGCGCCAGCAGACCGGCGTGCTGACGGAGACGCCGTCGCTCTACGAGCGGCTGACGGCCCGGGAGAACTTGGCCCTCTTCGGCGCTCTCTACGCCATCCCGGAGCCCGACCTCTCCCGTCGCGTGGCCCGGATGCTGGAGGAGTTCGGTCTGGCCGACCGGGCAGACGACCGGGTGGGGGAATTCAGCAAGGGGATGAAGCAGCGTCTGGCGCTGGCCCGGGCCCTCCTCCACGAGCCGCCCTTGCTGTTTCTGGACGAGCCGACCGCTGGCCTGGACCCCGAGGCGTCCCGACAGGTGACGGAGATGATTGCCCGCCTTAGCCGCCGAGAGGGGCGGACGGTCCTCCTCTGCACCCATCATCTGAGCGAGGCCCAACGGCTCTGCGACCGGGTGGCGGTGATGGACCGGGGTCGTCTGCTGGCGCTGGGGACACTGGAGGAACTCTCCCGCTCTCTAGGGACCGGCCTTCAGGTGGGAATCGGACTCCAGGCGCCTCTGCCCGATACAGCGGTCGCGGCCCTCCGCCGTCTCTCCAGCATCGGAGACATCCGGTACACGTCGCTCCAATTGCAGGTGAGTGTGGCGGATGAAGAAGCAGTGCCCGCCGTGGTAGAGACCCTGGTCCGGGAGGGGGCGCGGATTCTGAGCGTCGTCCCGCGCCAGCCGTCGCTGGAGGAGGTTTATTTCACTATCCGGCGAGTAGCGCAAGATGCATCTTGTGCCACGGAGGCTATACCGTGATGAACGGGCGAACTCTGCGGACGATTGCCGTCAAAGATCTGAAAGAAGTCCTGCAGAACCGGGCGGCCTGGATTCCGGCTCTTGTGGTCCCGCTGATTTTCATCATCGTCTTGCCGCTGGGCATCATCCTGGCCCCAAGCCTGATGCAGTCTATGTCGCCGCTAACGGCTCCCACGGGGCCAGTGGGGATGATGCGGGAGCGGATTCCCGCACTGGCCGCCGAACTGGCCGGGCTGGATGAGCGGCAGACCTGGGTGGTGCTGATGACGGGCTACTTTTTCGCGCCGTTCATCCTCATCTTCCCGCTGATGTTCTCCACCATTGTCGCATCCGAATCCTTCGCGGGGGAGCGGGAGCGGAAGACCATAGAGGCGTTGCTCTACACCCCCGCCTCAGATGGAGAACTCTTTCTGGGCAAGGCGTTGGCGGCCTTCGTGCCGGCGGTCGTGCTGACCTGGGTCAGTTTTCTCGTCTACGGCGTTGTGGTCAACGGGGCCGGGTGGTCGGTGATGGGACGCTTCTGGTTTCCGCCAGCCTCGTGGTGGCCCCTAATGCTCTGGGTGGCGCCCGCCGTCGCCGCGCTGGGCGTCGCCGCGACGGTGCTCATCTCCGCTCGCGTCCGCACCTTCATGGAGGCCTACCAGACGAGCGCATCACTGGTCCTGTTGGTGCTGGCGCTGGTGGCAGGTCAAATTACCGGCGTCCTCTACCTGAGCCCGGCCATCGCGCTGGCAGTGGGGCTGGCTCTGTGGCTGATAGACGGCGTGCTCATCGGCCTGGGGGTGCGGACCTTCCGGCGTGAGGCGCTGCTGGTGAAGTGAGTGGACGCAGATAAATACAAAAACCCATCAGGGAGGCAATCATGGTCGTGGTTCCGGCAACTCAATCCCGGCGCGGGGAGCGCGCGCTGGCATCGGGGGTGGTCCAGCGGAGAGAATCCGTCCTCAAGGGCCTCAACAGCCTGGCCGTGGCGCTCTTTATCTTCCTGCTGATCATCTCCGTCATCCTGGCTATCATCCTGGATTCCCTGGACGTCCCGGATGGCTGGATTGCTGCCGAGATCATCGTCCTCACCCTGGTCGGCCTTTACATCCTCTATGCCCTGCGCATCGCCAACCAGTGGGAGAAGGCCATCGTCCTGCGGCTGGGGCGCTTTCGGAGCCTCAAGGGCCCGGGACCGTTCTGGATCGTCCCGATTGTGGATACCATCCCGGCGATGGTGGACCACCGGGTGATGGTCACCCCCTTTACCGCGGAGCGAACGCTGACGAAAGACTCCGTGCCGGTGAACGTGGACGCGGTCCTCTTCTGGGTAGTCTGGGACGCGCAGAAGGCGGTCCTGGAGGTGGAGGACTACCAGACCGCTATCGCCTGGGCCGCCCAGACGGCTTTGCGGGAGATCATCGGTCAGATGGACCTGGCCAGCATCCTGGTCGGGCGGACGGTGATGGACGCCGAACTTCAGCGCATCATTGATGAGCGGACGACGCCCTGGGGGATCACTGTCCAGTCGGTGGAAATCCGCGATATCGTCATCCCGGAGGCGCTGGAGGATGCGATGAGCCGTCAGGCGCAGGCGGAACGGGAGCGCCAGGCGCGGGTCATCCTGGGGGAGAGCGAGAAGCAGATCGCTGCGTCCTTCGCTGAGGCTGCGCAGGCCTACCGGGATAACCCCACCGCGCTCCAC
This sequence comes from Chloroflexota bacterium, assembly GCA_014874475.1. Lineage (GTDB taxonomy): Bacteria > Chloroflexota > Anaerolineae > B4-G1 > DUEL01 > SpSt-77. The sequence goes on along the minus strand of JADBJJ010000026.1, from coordinate 42,599 downwards.
CTGCGGGCGATGAATATGCTCTTTGAAGGGCTGAAGGAGAAAGGCGCGCTGATCATTGTCCCGTCCAGCGCGGTGGAGACGATGAACCTAGGCGGGCTGATGGGGATGGCTTCTATGACGGGCGCCCTGCAGACGCTCCTCGCGGGAGGACAACCTCCGGCCTCGCGGTAAGAGGACTGATATGGCCCCCGATGTGTTGCGCGCGGACCAAATAGAAGTCATTCCCTCCGGCTTCTTCCGCCTCTGCTACGAGTTCCGGTCGCCGATGGGGACCCTGGGCCTGTTGAAACTCCCTGCCTTCCGGAGCGGTGGCGAGTTCCAGGATATAGACGGGCGCCAGTGGCAGATGCGGCGGAGCCACTGGTGGCGGGGGGAGTACGAACTGCGGGCCGACGACACGGCGGTGGCGCAGGCGCGAAGGCGAGGGTTCTGGCAGACCCTTCTGGACCTGGAGTTCGGAGGGCAGTCGTATCTGCTGGAGCCGGCCGACCGGTGGGGCGGAAAGTGGCAACTCCTGGGTCCGGCAGGGACAGCCCTGCTGGAGATTCGGCGGCGCGGAGTGCTGAATCCGGGATTGGTCCTGGACGTACTGGGGCCGGTGGAGGGGGAACTGATGGCCTTCGTTGTCTACCTGATCGTGACTATCTGGCGGGAGCACGCGGCTGCCGCGTCCGCCAGGGCGTAGACGTTCACCGCAAAGGGCGCGGCGATGCCCTGCTTCGCACACTCTGCGGTTTGAAAAAAATCAAATCACAGGAGGCAAAGATGCTGATTGCGGCGTTTGTTGTGGAGATTCTCATCATGGTGGGCGCTCCGGTGGCGCTCTGGCTCTTCCTGCGGCGGAAGTACGGGGCCGCATGGGGGCTGATTGCAGTGGGCGCGCTGACCTTTGTCCTCTCCCAGGTGGTGCACATTCCGCTGAACCTGGGATTGGGCCTCATCGGCGGCGGGCGCGGGGTGGCCCTCTGGCCCCTCCCGGCGATGGCTGCTGTGGTGGGCCTGAGTGCCGGAATCTGTGAAGAGGTGGCCCGCTATCTGGTGCTCCGCTTCTGGCGGAAAGAGGCCCGGTCCTGGGCCCAGGGGCTGGCCTTCGGTGCTGGACACGGAGGGATAGAATCCATCCTGGTGGCGCTCTCCGTCCTGTCTGGCTTTGTCAGCATGCTGGTCCTGCAGAGGCTGGGGCCTGAAAACCTGGGGCTTTCCGGGGAGTTGCTGGAGCAAACCCGGCAGCAAATGGAGGCATACTGGGCCATTCCCTGGTATCTGCCCCTTTTAGGTGGGCTGGAGCGGGTCTTTGCTATCACAATGCACATCGCCTGGACGCTCCTGGTGCTGCGGGCGGTGGTACGGGGGAACCTCCTCTGGTTGGCTCTGGCGGTGCTGGCCCACGCGCTGGTGAACGGGCTGGCCGTTGGCCTGATGCAATCGGGGGTATCTCTTCCGGTCATAGAGGGCGTAATCTTCCTGCTGGCGCTGGGCGCGCTGGCCCTCATCCTGGCCTTGCGGCCGCGTGGAGCGGCGGAAACCGCCGAGGGATAAGGTGGGCTTCCGCGCGAGATAGAAAGCAGGAGGCCTCCGATGGGAGCGCTGTTCCGCTTGTGGGGGATGTCGGCCCACGCCGACGCGCTCCCCATTGCTGGGGCATCTCGTCCTCCGTACGACCCCAGTGGAATGCCACGCTACCGCTCTTTTTGCTTTGTGTTATCATTCCCGTGCGTGAGGCGCCCCAATTGCCCTGGGAGATGTTTCACGTGAAACCTCCCGAAGGCCTACCATGCGCAAAGACTGGAAATTGGACCCCCATCTGTATTCCCATCTCATAGACCTGGCTCTGGCCGAGGACATCGGTCCCGGAGACGTCACCTCGGAGGCCGTCCTGCCGCCGGACCTGTGCCTGCGCGCCCACATCGTCGCCAAACGGGCGGGGGTGATCGCCGGACTGCCCATCGCGGAGGCCGTCTTCCGGCGGGTAGACCCCTCCGTCCGCTTCACCCCGCGCGTGGAGGACGGCGCGCAGGTGGAGGCTGGAACTGTCCTGGCGGAGGTGGAAGGTCCGTCCCGCAGCCTCCTGGCAGCGGAGCGGACCGCGCTGAATTTCCTCCAGCGCCTCTGCGGTATCGCCACTCTCACCCGCCGCTTCGTGGAGGCCGTCGCCGGAACGCGCGCGGTCATCCTGGATACCCGCAAGACCCATCCCGGCTGGCGCGCGCTGGAGAAGTATGCCGTCCGCACGGGCGGTGGGCAGAACCACCGAATGGGCCTCTACGATATGGTGCTCATCAAAGATAACCACATTGCAGCGGCGGGCTCTATCACCGAGGCGGTTCGGCGGGCCCGCACCCTCTACCCCCACCTCCCCGTTGAGGTGGAGGTCAAAAACCTGGACGAACTCCGAGAGGCGCTGGAACTCCCTGTGGACCGGATTATGCTGGACAACTTTGACCTGGAGACTATCCGCACGGCTGTCCGCATCACCGCCGGACGGGTGCCGCTGGAGGTCTCCGGCGGGGTGACGCTGGAGCGGGTGGCCCAACTGGCCGCAACGGGAGTGGACTATATCTCCGTCGGCGCGCTGACCCACTCCGCACCGGCACTGGATATCAGCATGGAGGTGATCGGAGAGGTGACCTCTCCCCCGCCAACTAGGCCGCCCCCCCTGGTAAAGACGGCTTGACAGGGTCCGATCTAGGCTTTGAAGAAAATATTTTTATAACAACAACTTCGCCGGACGGGTCTACTTTTCAGCGCGGTTAAGGCGCGGCCTGGACGTTCGGATAGCGCCGAACCGTTACATCGCCATTCGCCCCTGGCACAGTTAAAATTCCAACATAGGAGGAGCAACTATATGGAAAGCATCGTCTACTTCGCAACTGCCAGAGCCACCCACTGGGATTACGAGTACAGCCTCGCCGCCCGACTGGAGCGGATGCTGGAGCGGCTGGACCTGGGAAGCCGGATTGAGAAAAACGAGTATGTCGCCATCAAGACGCATTTCGGGTCGGACGGAGCCCACCGCATCGTGCGTCCCCTCTTCCTGCGCAAGGTCGCTGACGCGGTTAAAGCCGTCGGGGGCAAACCCTTCGTCTGCGATACGGTGCGCATCAACGGCTGGGATTATCTGGAAGTCGCCAACCAGAACGGGATCAACCCTCAGTCGGTCGGATGTCCGGTCATTTTGGCCGACGGTCTCTTCGGCTGCGACAGCATAGAAGTCCCCGCCGGTCCGGTGTTAGGCTCTGTCCGGGTCGCTTCCGCCATCTACGACGCGCCGGCCATGATCGTCGTCTCCCACTGCAAGGGGCACATTGAGGCCGGGTACGGTGGGGCGATCAAGAATCTGGCTATGGGAGGCGTAGCGGGCCGTCACCGCAGCGGAGATTGGCGACAGGCGCGCGGCCATCTCCATGCCGCCGGTCCTGACTCCACCCTGGAGCGCTACCCGGAATTGTGCATCCTCTGCCTGCAGTGCCTTCACATCTGCCCGACGGGGGCCATTTCGGAGGTAGACGGTACCCTGTTGACCGACGACGAGAAGTGCTGGCGTTGTGGGCGCTGTGAACGGGTCTGTCCAGAGGGAGCCATCCGGCTTCAGAAACGCGGACGGGATGAGTTCCAGGCTGGCCTGGCTGAAGCGGCGCAGGCTGTCCTCTCTACGTTCCGGCCGGGCAAGGTCGTCTTCCTGAATTTCGCGCTGGAGGTGCAGCCCGAGTGCGACTGCATGCCGGTGACGGATACCCCTGTGGTGCAGGACCAGGGGATTTTCGGAGGGGATGATATTGTGGCAGTGGAGCAGGCGACGCTGGATGCCATCAACTGCGCCCTGCCGCTACCCCAATCCGCCGCCGCCGACCGGGGCGTTCAGCCCGGCCAGCGCGTCCTGGCGGAGACACTGGGGGTAGATGGACAGTTGCATATAGATGCGGCCGCCGCGCTGGGGATGGGCCGACGGGAGTACCGTCTGATGGAGGTCTAAAGCAAAAACAGCGCACCACGCCCAGAGGTCGTGGTGCGCTATGGGTAGAAAAGCAGCGGCACAGGCGCTGCTTACGATTTCTTCATTGCCTGGTGGAACAATCGCATCAACCGCGACTTCCGTCGGGCGGCATTATTCTTGTGGATAATGCCTTTCTCAGCCGCCTTGTCCAGTGCGCTGCATGCCCGGCGGATGGCCTCCTGGGCCTCCTCTGGCCGACCCGAGAGGATGGCCAGGCGGGCCTTTTTGACCATCGTGCGGGCGCGCGCGCGGAACATCTGGTTGCGAAGCCGCCGACGCTCGTTTTTGCGCATATTTTTGATAGCCGACTTCGTGTTTGCCAACGCTTCCCTCCAGGATTCAGATGCGGGCATATTTTACCGCAATTTGCTGGATTTGTCCAGCGCGTTTGCAGCGACCTATGCGGCTGCCCGGCGCAACATAGATATCAGCCATGAGCGCGCTGGATGTTCCACTCGCTCCAGTTCGGCGATGACTCTTTCCGTTTCGTAGGCCACCCGTCGCGGGGTGACGGTGCAGTTCGGGCCGCTGAAGTCCAGGAGTGCGTAGGCGGCGCGGGGGTCACCGTCCAGCGGCAGTCCGACGCTTCCCCCATTGACCAGCCGCACCCCGCCCACCTCCCGGTCCAGCGGGCGATGGGTGTGTCCGTAGGCCAGAAGGCGCGCGTCCAGGCCGGAGAGGTGGGGGATGATCTGCTCGTCCGGTGTGTCGGGGAGGATGTTGGTCTCGTCGTCGCCGGGGACGGCGTGAACGGCCACGACGCGGCCATAGCCGGGGATATCCATCTCCAGCCGGGTCGGCAGGTCGCGCAGAAAGAGGTACTCCTCCCAGGTGAGCCGCCCCACCGTCCAGCGAAATAGTGCGTCCCGCATCTCCAGAAAGCCGGGCATGCGGGTCCAGTCCTCTGGGGAGCGCACCGGCACTAGCGGGCGGCGCCCGGTGACTAGGTAACGGTCAGTGTTCCCCTGCAGGAAGGCGACGTTGGGGAGTGCCCGCAGGCGGGCCAGAGTCTCCCCGGGCCAGGGGAAGAAGGCGACCAGGTCGCCCAGCACCCAGTAGAAGTCCGGCGGGCCGTGGCGCTCTATGTCGGCCAGGACCGCCTCCAGAGCGGGCAGGTTGCCGTGGGTGTCGGAAAGGACTGCCATTCGGGTCATGGGAACCTCCTGTTCGGGAAACCTCAGAGGCATAGGGGCGGGCAGTCGGAAGCCGCCGCCCCCAACTCCCTTTATCCGTTGTCTTCAGGGCGGGACTTCTCCCCGGCGAACGGACGCGTCCAGGAGAAGAAAAGAGCCCACACGATGAGCAGGAACAACCCCGAAAACACCAGATCGCGCGGCCGGGTCTGGCGGGCGTAGTCGGATGCGTCAAAGAGCAGATGGTTCAGCCAAACGTGGGCCTGGTAGAACGTCGCCACGACCGGGGTAACCACGCGGCTCCAGGGGCGGCCTCGGGCCAGGCCCACCGCGCAGACCATCAGCGCAGTTCCCCAGAAAACCCCCATCCCTACCAGATAGACCCAGGGCACGGTCAGCGGGAGGTCGGGGAGCACGCGGGCGTAGTGAAGGGCCATCGCGGCCCGCCCCAGATTGGCCAGTCCGACCAGGGAGATCAGCAGAAAGACGCCCATCTTTAGCCAGGGGGAAGGCCGGGAAGTCAAGACGCTCCTCACAGTTCCGACGGGTTTCCGTATACCCATCGCCCTCCAATCATCGTCGCCAGCACCTGGGTCTGGGGGATGAGGGACGGGTCGGCAGTAAAGATGTCCCGATCCAGCACCACTAGGTCGGCCCATTTGCCGGGGGTCAGGGTGCCCAGGCGGTCTTCCAGCCCGACGGCCCAGGCCGCGCCCCATGTGTAGGCCCGGACCGCCTCCTCCACGGTGATTCGCTGGGCCGAAACCCACCCCTCTGGGCCGCCGTATCCGCCCGGGCGGGAGCGAGTCACTGCTGCGTGGATGCCCAGGAAAGGGTTGGGGCTCTCCACGGGGCAATCGGAGCCGAAGGCCAGTACGGTCCCGGCGTCCAGGAGACTGCGCCAGGCGTAGGCGGTAGCACAGCGGGCGGGGCCCCAGTACCGGTCGGCCATCGGTGCGTCCTGCACGGCGTGGATGGGCTGCATAGAAGCAACGACTCCCAGCGCGGCCAGCCGGCCCAGGTCGTCCGGGTGGAGCAACTGGACGTGCTCTATGCGGTGGCGGAGGCGTGTACGGTTCTCCGACGGCAACGCCTCCAGGGCATCCAGCACCAACCGGTTGGCCCGGTCGCCGATGGCGTGAACTGCCAGCGCCAGTCCGCCCTCTGCGGCCTGCCGGATCACCTCCCGCAACCTCTCCGGCTCCAGGGTCAGAATCCCTCGGTTCTCAGGCTCACCGATGTACGGCTCCAGCATCGCTGCCGTGCGGGGCCCCAGTGCGCCGTCGGCGAAGACCTTGACGCCGCCGATGCGCAGGACGTCGTCGCCCAGGCCGGAGCGCAGCCGGAGCGCCCGCGCGTGCTCCAGCCCCTCCAGCGGCAGATAGAAGACGGCGCGCAGGAGGAATGGGGCCCCGTCCTCGCGGAGCCGCTGGTACGCCTCCAGCGCGGTCAGGTCGCCCATATCGTGGACGGCGGTCAAGCCCAGGCGGGCCAGGTGCTCCAGCGCAGGCGGGAGCATCCGCGCCAGGGCCGCGGCGTCCGGATAGGGGATGGCCTGCTGGACCAGCCGCATCGCCTCCTCCAGAAAGAGGCCGGTGGGGTGGCCCCTGTCGTCCCGGACGACCTGCCCGCCGGGCGGGTCGGGGGTGTCGGCGGTGATACCGGCCTGCTCCATGGCGCGGGTGTTGGCCACCAGCGCGTGCCCGCTTTTCGCCACCAGCAAAACGGGATGGTGGGGCGCGATAGCGTCCAGGTCGGCGGCGGTGGGAAAGCGGCGATCGGGCCACTCTTCCTGATGCCACCCCCGGCCCAGAATCCACTCCCCCGTCGCACTGACGGCGGCCCGGGCGGCCACCCGTGCCAACATCTCCTCCCGCGTAGCCGTCCCGGTCAGGTCCACTTGCTGGAGCCCTTGCGCAAACCATGAGAGATGGATATGGCTGTCGGCAAGGCCCGGAAGGACTGTCTGCCCTTTCAGGTCCACTACCTCTGTCCCCGGGCCGGCCTGCGCGTGCAGGTCGTCTCTGCCCACCGCCCGGATGCGCCCCCCGCCGATCGCCAGCGCGCTGGCCCGGGGGTGTCTCGGGTCCATTGTGTAGATGCGTCCGTTGATCAGTAGAATGTCAGCGTTCATTTTCGCGCCTTCCCTGTTCGGTGTATAATTATAATCACCTTCACCGGGAGGAAAAATCGCCATGCGCCTGCTGATCCGTCAGGTCACTGCCATCCCGCTGGACGGGGAACACGACCTGCTACCCGAGGTGGATATCGCCATAGAGGACGGGCGAATCCGGGCCGTCGGGGTGGTCTCGCCCGATTTCGTGCCCGAGCAGATAATAGACGGGCGGGAATTCCTGGCCTTGCCGGCCTTCTTCAACGCCCACACCCACGCTGCGATGACGCTGGAGCGGGGTTGGGCGGAGGACTTGCCCTTTGACCGCTGGCTGAACGAGAAAATCTGGGTGGCTGAGTCGGCGCTGGAAGAAGAGGATGTCTACTGGGGCGCGATGCTGGCTTGCAGCGAGATGATTCGCTGCGGCATCGTTGGCTTCGCCGACCACTACTTCTGGATGCACCAGGTCGCCCGCGCGGTTGCCGAGGCCGGGATGAAGGCCCATCTGGCCTGGTGCCAGTTCGGCATCGGTGCCGAGCACGAGGTAGGCGGCGCCACTCTGGAGGACACCGTCGCCTTCATCCGGGAGTGGCACGGCGCAGAGGACGGTCGCATCCGCTGCGCGCTGGGGCCCCATTCCCCCTACATGTGCCCGCCGGAGTTTCTCCGCCGGGTCGTGGAGGAGGCGGGGCGGCTGGGAGTGGGCATCCATTTGCACGTGGCCGAATCCCAGGAGCAGGTCGCCAACTCGCTCCGGGCCCACAGCCGGACTCCAGTGGCCCATCTGGCCTATCTGGGCGTCTTTGACCATCCCACCATCGCCGCCCACTGCATCGCCGTCACCGACGAGGATCTGGCTATCCTGGCGGACAAGGGTGTCTATGTGGCCCATACTCCCAAGACCTATATGAAACTGGCTATGGGGATGGCCCCGCTGGACCGCTTCCTGGCGGCGGGAGTCCGGGTGGCGCTGGGGACGGATGGGCCGGCTTCCAACAACGACCTGAACATGCTGGAGGTCCTGCGCATCACGGGACTGGTGCACAAAAACCGCGTCGGCGATCCGGCTGCTTTCCCGCATGACCTGCTCCTGCGGCTGGCGGCGCAGGAATCGGCCCGCGCGCTGGGATTCGGCGCCGGTGCAGGCTCTGTTCTCCCAACGGGCGTCTTGCGACCCGGCGCGCCCGCTGACCTGATCCTGATGGACACCTGCGGGGTCCACTGGACCCCGCGCCACGACCTGGCGGCGAACGTCGTCTACGCCAGCCACCCTGCCGATGTCCGTTACGTCTTCTGTGAAGGGAGGCCCTTACTGTGGGATGGCAAACTGGTCACGCTGGACGAAGAGCGCATCCGCTACGAGGCGGAGCGGCGGGCCTTCCGCATGGTCGGTACGCCGATGCGGCAAGTGCGGAGGTACCGGGGATAGAGCGACACAACCCCGCCATCAGAAGCATCCGTAGCCAGCCACGAAGCGAGGTGGCGTTCCGGGAGTCCCAAACGGCGCTTCCCTGCGTTTCGTGTCCTGCTACGAACAAATTTTCAGATATGCTCTTACTGGAGGCCACTGGATGAACGCTGTCATTGCCCTTCGCTGCACCATCTGCGGCGCCGAGTACGGCACAAACGAAGTGAACTACGTCTGCCCCCACCACGGGAACGACGGTATCCTAGATGTGGTTTACGATTACGACCGCATCCGGCGGGAAGTCTCGCCCCAGGAGTTGACCGCCAACCCTCAGCGTTCCATCTGGCGCTATATGCCTCTCTTGCCGGTGGAGCCGGAGGTGGCCCGACGGTTGGCGGAAGGGACGGTGTTGGGGAGCGTCGGCTGGACACCGCTGTATCCGGCCCCTCGTCTGGCCCAGAAGTTGGGGCTTCGGCACCTCTGGGTCAAAGATGATAGCCGCCAGCCCACCGCGTCGCTCAAGGACCGCGCCTCGTCTATAGCCGTCGTCAAAGCGCAGGAGCGGGGGGCGGAGGTGGTGACGACGGCCAGCACGGGCAACGCCGCTGCTGCCCTGGCGGGCCTCTGCGCCGCTGTCGGGCAGCGCAGCGTCATCTTTGTCCCCCGCACTGCCCCCCAGGCCAAAGTGGCCCAACTCCTGGCCTTCGGCGCGACCGTCCTGCTGGTGGACGGCACCTACGACCAGGCCTTTGACCTCTGTCTGGAGGCATCAGCGACCTTCGGCTGGTACAACCGCAGTACGGCCTACAACCCGTATATGTCCGAAGGGAAAAAGACCGCCGCCTACGAAATTTGCGAGCAACTGGCCACGCAGACCGGGAGTCCGGCTCCCTTCCGGCCCCCGGACGTCGTCCTCGTCTCCGTCGGCGATGGGTGTATCATCGGCGGCATCCACAAAGGACTGCGGGACCTGGCCGCGCTGGGCTGGATAGACCATATGCCGCGCCTGATCGGAGTCCAGGCCGAGGGCTCCTCCCCGCTGGTGGATGCCTGGGAGCGGGGGCTGGAGGGTTGGGAGATGGTGCCCGTGGAGGCCCATTCGGTGGCGGATAGCATCGTCGCGGGCTTGCCCCGCGACCGCAACAAGGCGCTGCGCGCAGTGCGGGAGACGGGCGGAGCCTTCCTCCGCGTGAGCGATCAGGAGATTCTGGCCGCCATCCCGGCACTGGCGCAGGGTTGCGGGGTCTTTGCGGAACCGGCGGCAGCGGCCGCTTACGCCGGCCTGGTGAAGGCCGTGGAGCGGGGCCTGGTGGGGGCAGAAGAGCAGGTGGTCGTCCTGGCCACCGGCTCCGGCCTGAAGGATGTCGCCAGTGTGATGAAGGCGACGGGCCAACCCCTCATCGTCGCCCCCCGCCTGGAGGACGTCCAGCGGGCGCTGGCCGGCTGAAGGAGTACCCCCACGCGCCTGGCACCTTTGAAAGTGCCGGGCGTATCCGGGTGAGGAGGTGCAATGAAACGGGCCATCTATATGGACTATTCCGCCACCACACCAGTGGACCCCCGGGTAGTGGAGGCGATGATGCCCTACTGGAGCGACATCTTCGGCAACACCTCGTCGGCCCACGCCTGGGGGCAAGCCGCCGCGACGGCGCTGGAGCGGTCGCGGGAACGGGTGGCCCGCATCCTGGGCTGCCGCCCATCGGAGATCGTCTTCACCGCATCGGGGACGGAGGCGGATAATCTGGCCCTGCGCGGCGTCGCCTGGGCCGCCCGCCAGGCGGGTCGGGGCCATCACATCGTCACCACTCCCATAGAGCACCACGCGGTGGAGGCGACTGTGGAGCAACTCCACCGCCTCTTTGGTTTTGAAGTGACGGTCGTCCGAGTGGACGGGCACGGGCTGGTAGACCCGGAGGAGGTCCGCCGGGCCATCCGTCCCGATACGGTTTTGGTCAGTGTGATGACCGCCAGCAACGAGGTCGGCACAGTCCAACCCATCCCGGAAATCGCTGCCGTCTGCCGGGAGTATGGGGTCCCCCTGCACACCGACGCCGTCCAGGCCGCCGGGCGGATGGCGCTGAACGTGGAGGACCTGGGGGTGGACCTTCTGGCCCTCTCGGCCCACAAGTTCTACGGCCCCAAGGGGGTAGGACTTCTCTACATCCGGCGGGGGTTGGCGCTGGTGCCGGCCATCACCGGCGGGGGGCATGAGGGGGGCCGTCGCCCCGGGACGGTCAACGTGGCCGGCATCGTCGGTATGGCGACGGCGCTGGAACTGGCGGAGGCGATGCGGGAGGAGGAGATGGCCCGATTGACCCGCCTGCAGGACCGGCTGATAGAAGGCATCCTCTCCGCCATCCCGGATGTCCGCCTGACCGGTCACCCGGTCCGGCGGCTCCCGCACCTGGCCAGTTTCGCCATCCGGGGCGTGGAGGGGGCATCGGTGGTCATCGGGCTGGACCTGGAAGGGATCGCGGCCAGTTCCGGAGCGGCCTGCGCGGAGGGAGAGGCCCGTCCGTCCCCGGTCCTGGAGGCGATGGGACTGGCGCCGGAGTGGGCGGTGGGAGCGCTGCGCCTCTCCCTGGGCCGGTACAACACCGAAGAGGATGTGGAGGCGGTTCTGGAGGTCCTGCCCCGGGTGGTGGCCCGGCTGCGGGAAGGGGAGGATCAAAGCCTCTAATTGCCTGGATTTTGCGCGTTCTTGCCATGAATGCCCATGCCGTTATCGCGATGAGCGGAGGAGTGGATAGCAGCGTTGCGGCGGCGCTGCTGGTGGAGCAGGGGTACCAGGTAACCGGGGTGATGCTGCGGCTGTGGGCCGAGCCCGCCGCTGGTTGCCGGGATAACCTCTGCTGCACGCCGGAGGCGGTGGAGCGGGCCCGGGACGTCGCCGCGCGGCTGGGCATCCCCTTCTATGAGGTGGACATGCGGGAGCCCTTCCGTCGCGCCGTCGTGGAAACCTTCGTCGCCGAATATGTCGCTGCCCGTACCCCCAACCCCTGCATCCCCTGCAACCGGGAGGTCCGGTTTGGGTTACTGATGCAGTGGGCCCTGGAGCATGGCGCGGATTTTCTGGCCACCGGGCACTACGCTCGCGTCCGCCGGGTGGGCGACCGCTACCAGTTGTTGCGGGGCCGGGACCGTACTAAGGACCAGTCCTACGTCCTGCACATCCTGACCCAGGAACAGTTAGCGCGCGTCCTCTTCCCCCTGGGCGACCTGACCAAGAGGGAGGTCCGGGACATGGCGCGGGCCCGGGGCCTCCCCGTTGCCGACCAGCCGGAGAGCCAGGACGTCTGCTTCCTGGCAGACGGAGACTACCGCCGGTTCGTCGCCGAGCATGCGCCGGAGGCGGTCCGCCCGGGCCCCATTCTGGATACGGCGGGCCGGGTGCTGGGCGAGCACAAGGGGTTGATTCATTACACCATCGGGCAGCGGAAAGGCATCGGCATCGCTGCGCCGTACCCGCTCTACGTCCTGGCCCTGGACCCGCAGCGCAACGCCCTGATTGTGGGGCGGGCGGAGGAGTTGGGACAAACAGAGTGCGTTGTGGCCCGGATGCACTACATCGCCGGTGAGGAGCCCCCGGGGCCTTTTGAGGCCACTGCTCAGATTCGTTACCGGCACAAGGAGGCGCCGGTCGTTGCCACGCCTCTGCCGGGCGACCGGCTCCGCGTCCGGTTTGCCGTCCCTCAGCGGGACATCACTCCGGGCCAGTATCTGGTGCTTTATGACGGCGAAGTTGTCCTGGGGGGCGGGGTTATTTGCGCTGCCTGGGAAAGCATGCTATCATTGCTGTAAATCACCACCCGCTGAAAGGGGGGAAAGATGGCAGCCAGCGATAAAGTTCCGGAACAGATCCCCACACCTGCTGAGGCCCGCCTGAAGCGTAACCTGATCCTGAGTCTGGTCATTGTAGGTGTGTTGATGCTGGGCATGATCGCCCTGTTGGTGGTGCTGGCAGTGGAAGCCTATCGCTCTCCGACCCAGCCCAGCCCGGGGGCGGCGGTTGTCTCCCTTCTGCGGGATGCGGCTATCATCCTGGTTGCCTTTGAGACCCTCCTCATTGGCATCCTGCTCATCGTCCTGACCATTCAGGTACAGGCGCTGGTGTCGCTCCTCCGGGACGAGATGCGCCCGATGCTGGAAACCATCAACGACACCCTGGCAACAGTCCGGGGGACGACGCAATTTGTCAGCCATCATATGGTCTCCCCCACGATCCAGGCCGCCAGTTTTATGGCCGGTGTGCGACGGGTGCTGAAGGAGGTTGCGAATACCCTTCGGGGTCGTTAATCGGGCGATTCTCTCCGGGCCGGGGATTGCCTCTTGTGTTTACCGTGGCTCCCACGTAATGACCGGCTGGATAGGTATGGCTGCGAGGGAGGCCTACCTGGATCAAATGATTGCGATTCAGTATCGGGCCCTGCGATACTACCTGATCTTCACGGCGAGCCTGGTCGTTCTCGGTATTCCGGTGATGGCAACGGCCTATCTCTCATCTGGGTGGCTCATCCCTGACGCCTTTAGGAGTTTATTCGGCATCGGCGGGGCATTCGTCTCCTCGCTCAGCGCCCTCCAGATCTTTGGGGATTCTCGCTCTGGACCCGAACTTCGCTCCCCTCCTCGGCTACGGAGAAGTGAATGACGCTCGTTACCGATAGGGATACCCGCTCAGATCATAACTATCCGATTTTCAAAGTGCTGGGCGTCAAACTGCGCCATCGGATGATCTGGCGCTTTGGATACGGATGGCACGCATCCTGGCGCTTCTCCGGACGCTACGAGACGATACCTGGTTCACCCAGAGCGATCAGTACATTTTCAAACTGGATTGTGTGAAGTCCAATCATCCGAAAGGAGGACACCATGGCAAAAGACAATGGCAGCGATGTGGTGGCATTCCTGACCGGATTTGTGGTCGGTGGGCTGGTGGGGGCAGCGGTGGCCCTGCTCTTTGCCCCCCAATCTGGTGAGGAGACCCGGGCCCAGATTCGCGCCAAGGGCGCAGAACTGGGCGAAAAGGCGAAAGAGGAAGTTGAGCGGGCACGCCTTCGGGCGGAGCAGGCACTGGAGGAGGCCCGCGCCAAGGCCGAAGCGGTCGCCGCAGACCTCCGCCGCCGGGCCGAAGAACTTCAGGCCCAGGGGCAGGTGGTCCTGGAAGAAAGCCGTCGGCAATTGACCGAGGCGGTGGAGGGAACCCGCAAGGCCGTCGCTCGGGCCCGGGAAGGCGCTCCCGCCGAAGAACCTACCGCCTGACCGTTCCGGCTTCGGAAGCAAGAACCGGGAGCCGCTGTAGAAGGGCGGAAAGGTGACGCGCGTCCTTTGCCTCTCTCTTTGCGCTTCCCGTTTCATCTTGCGAGGTGACCGATGGAACTCCTGACCGTCCGCGTCCAGAAACCCGATGATGTCAACTTCATCCTGGGGATGAGCCACTTCATCAAAACGGTGGAGGACATCCACGAGGCGCTGGTGAATACCGTCCCGGGTATTCGCTTTGGTCTGGCCTTCTGCGAGGCCTCCGGCCCGGCCTTAGTCCGCTGTACCGGCACTGACCCGGCGATGATAGAACTGGCGAAGCAAAACGCCCTGGCTATCGGTGCGGGCCATTCCTTCATCATCTTCCTGGCCCCCGGATTCTACCCCATCAACGTCCTCAACGCCGTCAAGATGGTGCCGGAGGTCTGCCGCATCTTCTGCGCCACTGCCAACCCCGCCGAGGTCATCGTCGCTCAGACGGAGCAGGGACGGGCCATTCTGGGGGTTGTGGACGGCGTCAGCCCGAAGGGGGTGGAGGGACCGGAGGAAGTGGCCCACCGCAAGGAATTCCTGCGCAAAATCGGCTACAAACTATGACGATTCCTTCCCTGGCTCTGGCTCTTCTGGCGGGCCTGGCGTCCTTTCTCTCACCCTGCGTCCTTCCGATGGTGCCGGCCTATGTTGGCTATTTAAGTGGTCGCGCTATCGCCGGGACGGATGCCAGGGCCTCCGCCCGGGAACGGTTTACCACTTTCCTCCATGCCCTGGCCTTCGTCCTGGGCTTCTCCGGGGTCTTTGTCGCCCTGGGCGCGGCCGCCGGCGGGCTGGGCCGCCTCCTGCGCGCCGACTGGGTCCGCTGGCTCGGTGGTCTGGTTATGGTCTTCTTCGGCCTGGCGCTGATGGGGGCCGTCCGGCTACCCGCTCTCTACACTGAGCGCCGTCTCCACCTGCGTGCTGGCCTCAACTGGGGCTATCTTTCCTCCTTGCTGATCGGTGTCTCCTTTGCCGCTGGATGGACCCCCTGTGTCGGGCCGGTGTTGGGGGCTATCCTGGCCCTGGGGGCCAGCCAGGAGACCACTGGGCAGGCGGTCCTTCTGCTGACTGCCTACTCTCTTGGCCTGGGGGTCCCTTTCCTTCTGGTTGGACTGGCGGTGGACCGGATGGGCGCGTGGCTGCGGCGCCTGCACCGCTATCTCCACCCCATCCAGGTCGCCACCGGCGCTGTGATCCTGGTTTTCGGCTTCCTGCTTTTTATGGACTGGCTGCGCGTCCTGGGCGCGTGGATGACCTCCCTGGGCCTGGGCTGGGACCTGGGGCTTTAACGAAAACAGACAGCGGCGGGGCGCTTCGCCACCCGCCGCTGCCTTTCTCCTTCCCCTCTTTTCCCCTTGCTTCGGGTTGGAGAGCCCAACAGGGCTAACTCTTCGTGCAACCCGGTTTGCCTGCATCCAGGGGAGAGGTTATCCATCCCGCTTCAGTTTCCCTGTCCGTTTGGCGTATTTCTCGGCCTGGTGGAAGACCGTCAGCCCCAGCGGGATGGAGACGACCCCCGCCAGCAATGCCGGCCAGAGATAGGGCCAGAGGGACGCCGTGGATACGCCGCGCAGGATGGCCGCCCGCATCCCCTCCAGCACAAAGGTCGCGGGGGAGACCCGCGCCAGCGGCTGTATCCAGGCTGGAAGCACCTCCACCGGGTAGTAGACACCGGAGATGAGCAGGAAAACGGCCTGCAGGACGTTGGTCATCTGGGCGCCCCGCTCCGGGAACAGCAATGGCAACACCGATGCGACGATGCCCAGTCCGATGAAGGAAAAACTCCCCGATAGGAGCACCACCGTCGCCCCCCAGAGATTGGCCCCGCTCAGATCCAGTTGGAAGAAGAGCACCACTACCCCCAGAATGACCAGCGTGAAGAGCAGGCTGTAGGCCACGGCGAAGGCCGTCTGCCCCATCATATGGGTGAGCCGGGTGATGGGGGCCATCAGGGTGTACTCTATCGTCCCCTCCCACCGCTCCCAGGCGATCATCTCGCTGATGTTGTCAAAGATGATGGCCAGGAAGCGCCAGACCATAGTCCCGATGAGCAGGTAGAGGATGAGGTAATGGGTGTCCACCTGCACGCCGGAGATGGCCTCCATGCCGGCGCCGATGTAGGTGATGGAGAGAGTGTTGGCAATGGAGTAGGCCAGCCAGACGACCTCCCATCCCCAATAGCGGCGCACCAGATTGAAATTGCGCTCCACGAACGCGTAGGAAGCGCGCCAGGTCCGGATCAGCGCATGTTGCATATCCCCAATCGCGGATCGCTTCCGCTGAATCCGATACGGATTGTCATATACCGCATTTTGCTTCTTGCTCATCGCGCATCGCTCCCTGTAGTCAAAACCCCTCCGTCATCGGTGGTCTCTCGTCTCCAGAAAGTCAGGTCGGTCTGGAATTCCAGGCCCAGGGCGGAAGCCAGTGCCCCGCCCTCCGGCTCCTCCAAAAGGAGGTCCACATAAGCAAAACCTATGTGGGCCGCCAGGGTCTGGAGGGTCTCCACCGCTGGGCGCAGGTCAGCCCCGGGCGGCGCCCAGACGAAGCCGTCGGCCTGGGTGGGGGCCAGAGGCTGCGGCAGCAGCCCCAGCCAGACCTGCTCTCCGCCCGGCATACGGGCCTGCCAGCGCCCCCAGGGAAGACGGGCCAGTTCCGGCAGCGGTCGGTCGGCGATTTCATACCACATGTGGCGCCCGGTCTGGTAGCGGCCCACTCGCAACGCCAGCCCTTGCCCGGTGGGGTAGGGGGCATCGTCGGCCCGACGGAGGTCTGCGGGGAGAGGCATTTCCCGCGCGGGAGCCTGCCACTCCCGTAGCCACAGCCAGGGTTCAAACCCCACCCGGCGGTAGAACGGCTCCGCCTCCCGCTCCGGCTGCGTCGTGAGCGCTGCACACCCCCGCTCACGTGCCAGTTCCACACCCGCCTCTACCAGCGCCCGCCCCACTCCCTGCCTCAGATGGGCCGCGTGGACAAAGAGCAGGGAGATATGGAGGACATGCCGATACGGCGGCGGTTCATCATCCTCTACGAACTCCGCCTCGCCCACCACCTTGTCCCCCAGCAGGGCGACCAGGGCCAGATGGCCCGCTCCCAGCCAGCGTCGGAGGTAGGCTGCGCAGGTCTCCGCGTTCATCCACGGGCCGCCATGGAGCCAGTGTTCGTAGGGAGAGAGCGCGTCGTATGCCATTGCCTCCCCCTTTCCACCCCGCTGCCAGACCTGGATATGGCTGCAGTGGACGGCGGTGATGGCAGCCGCGTCCTCGGGCGTCGCCGGACGGATGGTCAAACCGTTCATTCTTCCTCCTCCACCCGCAACTTTTTGCCCGTCAACTCCATGAAGACGTCCTCCAGCGTCACATCGTGGCCGTTGGTCCTGCCGACACGCGCTTTCAGCGCGGTGGGAGTATCTAGGGCGACGATACGCCCGCCGTCTATGATGGCCACCCGGTCGCAGAGGGCATCCGCTTCCTGCATGTCGTGGGTAGTCAGCAGGATGGTGGCGTCGTGGTTATCTCGCAGTTCCCGCACGAACGTCTGGACCTCCCGCTTAGACCGGGGGTCCAGCCCGGTGGTCGGCTCGTCCAGCAGGAGCAGGACCGGCTGGGTGAGAAAGGCGCGGGCGATGGCGACCTTTTGCTGCATCCCCCGGCTCATCTCCTCCATCGGCTGGAAGACCTCATCCCGCTTCAGGCCCAACCGGGTGAGGATGTGGAGAGCGCGCTCCCGGGCCTGACGGCCGTCCAGCCCATAGAGGCGGGCGCCGTAGAGGAGGTTCTCCATCGCCGAGAGTTTCTTGAAGAAGGACGCCTCCACCGAGACGCGGTTAATGAGCCGCCGGACGGCCATCTCCTCCCGCACAACATCGTGGCCGAAGACGGTGACCTGGCCCGAATCGGGCAGGAGAAGGGTGGCGATGAGCCGCACCAGCGTGGACTTGCCGGAGCCGTTGGGGCCCAGGATGCCGAAAATTTCCCCGCGTTCCACCTGAAAACTGACGCGGTCCACAGCGACAACAGTGGAGGGGGCCGCGTCCTTCCGTCTCCGCAGGTGGAAGAACCCGTTATGTTTGCGAAACTGTTTGGTGACTTCAGATACAACAACAGCCGTGCGGATGTTTTCGTACATCTCTCTTCCTCCAGGACGTAAGCCGCAGAAACACGCGGAAATTGCAGAACGTCCGTCCGTTTGTCTGGATGATTCTGGGGCTATCCCTGTAGACAACGAGGCCGTGGGGGAGCCCCACGGCCTCGTGCGATGGAGAAATCAAAAGGCCGTGGGCTCCCGCAGGCGCCCACAGCCTTAAATATTATTCCAATTACTGGCCAGATGGCGCACTGCGGCAAGGCATGCTGGCAACCTTGCTGCACAGCACAGGAACTCCGATCATCCAGGAAGTCGTCGCAATGCGCATCTGATCTGCTCCTCGCGATTTTGTCTTTATTTTACCCCAATTCAGTGAATTGTCAAATCAGGATTCCCGATAGTGGCAGCCCTGGCTCCGGCGATTGTGGTAGGCGGCCTCCGCGACCAGGAGCGCCGCCTGTACTGCGTGGCGCAACCCCACCAGCCCGTCACTTAACCGACTGGCCCGGTAGAAATCGTCTATCTGCTCCTTCAGGTGGCGGAGGTCCCGCAGGGCACGCGTGAGCCGCCGCTCGGAGCGGACCAGTCCCACGTAGTTCCACATCGTGTACTGAATTGCCCGGAAGTCGCGCCAGATGAGGGCGGGGTCCGCTGCCTCTACCCCGGTCTCCTCCCAGGGTGGGACGTCCTCCGGGGAGACGACGGGCAGGGGTCCCTGCGCGGCGATGGCCTGTGCTGCGCACTGGCCCCAGACCAATCCCTCCAGAAGCGACGTGGAGGCCAGCCGGTTGGCCCCGTGTACCCCCGTACAGGCTACCTCGCCAGCGGCGTAGAGATTTCGGATCGTCGTCCGACCCCACTCATCGGTCCAGACCCCGCCACAGAAGTAGTGGGCCGCCGGAACAACCGGGATGGGCTGGGCAGTGATGTCCAGCCCCAACGACCGGCAGCGGTCGTAGATGGTGGGAAAGCGCTCCCGAATCCGCTCCGGCGGGAGGACGGAGGCAATGTCCAGCAGGACGTAGGGGTAACCGTGGGTGACCATTTCGTGGTGGATGGCCCGCGCAACCACATCCCGGGGCGCCAGATCGCCCCACTCCAGGGCGTACTTCTGCATAAATGGACGGCCGTCTGGGGTGAGCAGTCTCCCTCCTTCCCCTCGCACTGCCTCGGAGATGAGGAATCCCTCCGCGCCGGGGAGGGCCAGGACGGTAGGGTGGAACTGGACGTATTCGGCGTTGATGACCCGCGCGCCAGCCCGGTAGGCCATAGCCAGGCCGTCGCCGCGGGCCCCCTCCGGATTGGTGGTGTAGCGGTAGATACGGCCCAGGCCGCCCGTCGCCAGCAGCGTCGCCCCGGCCAGGTACCGGTGCACCTGTCCACTGGATCGGTCCAGCACATACGCGCCATGGCAGGTGATGGGCTCATAGACGGTGAGGGAGTTGCGGGCGTGGTGGGGGAAGGTGATGAGGTCCACCGCTGTGGCGTTGGTCACCAGGCGGATGTTGGGGTACTGGCGCAGCGCAGCGATCAGTGCTCCGATGATGGCCCGTCCGGTCGCGTCGCCGACATGAAGGATGCGGGGACGGGAGTGGGCCCCCTCCAGGCCGTAAGCCAGCCGTCCGTCGGGCTCCCGATCAAAGGGGACGCCCAGTTCCCGAATCAGCAACTCCTCCACCCGTTGGGGCCCCTCTTCCGCCAGGATGCGGACGGCGGCGGGAAGGCTCAGGCCGGCCCCGGCAGCCAGGATGTCCTGGGCCAGGAGGTCAGGGCTATCGTCTTCTCCCCGGGCGACGATGCCCCCCTGAGCATACCGGGTGTTGCTTTCTTCGGGGTCCGCCGCGCGGGTGATGATGGTAATCTGCCGCTGACGCTCCCGCGCCAGGGCCAGGGCGGCCGTCGCTCCGGCGATGCCGCAGCCGATAATCAGGACGTCGGTCTCTATCAGTTCGGTCATAAGTCCCCTCATCCCGTGAGCCATTCCACCCGGATCAATCTTTCCACCTTCTGGAACTCCGGATAATAGAAGTATACCAAAAAAGGTAGAAATTGGGTAGTTTCCCCCTCCGTGTAATGTAACGCTGTGGCTCACTGCGGCGCAGCCGTGGGGGAAAGGGGGCGGAGGGGCCAATATGCTGGGTACGCCCGCCCTTATCAGGAAGAAACCCTTCTCTGCCTCTGTTTGACAAACACCAGGATGTATAATAAGATTGAGTGGGCGGGTTTCGCAGAGATGTCTGGAAACCACCCGTAAATACCGCTTTGTGAAAGCGAGGACGTCTATGGCTTCTGAGCCCCTCTCTTCCCGCATCTCTTCCCGCACCGCGCGGGTTGCGGTTATCGGACTGGGGTATGTGGGGCTACCGCTGGCAGTGGCCTTCGCCCGAGCCGGATTCCCGGTCACTGGTGTGGACGTGGATGAAGGGAAAGTCGCTGCGCTGAACGCAGGCCGCAGTTATATTGGCGATATCTCCGACGAAGACCTGCGCCCGCACGTGGCGTCGGGCCGCCTCCGCGCCACGACGGATTACGATGTGCTGCGGGAAGCGGACGCCATCTTCATTTGCGTCCCCACCCCATACGATGCCCAGCGAGCCCCGGATCTCTCCTATATCCGCGCCGCCGCCGAAGGGATTCGCCCCCGCCTTCGTCCCGGTCAACTGGTCGTCCTGCAATCCACCACCTACCCTGGCACCACCGAGGAGGTCGTCCAGCCGATCCTGGAGGCCAGCGGCCTGCGGGCGGCTGTGGACTTCTACCTGGCTTTCTCTCCGGAGCGAATAGACCCGGGCAACAAGCAGTGGTCGGCCTACAACACCCCGAAGGTGGTGGGAGGCGTGGACCCGGAGTCCACTCTCCTGGCTTGTGAGTTGCTGGGCCAGATGGGTGCCCCCGTCCATCCCGTCTCCTCTCCCCGCGCCGCCGAGATGACCAAACTCCTGGAGAATATCTTCCGTTCTGTCAACATCGCGCTGGTCAACGAACTGGCCCTCCTGGCAGAGCGAATGGGGATTGATTTTTGGGAGGTCATAGAAGCGGCGAAGACCAAACCTTTCGGGTTTATGCCGTTCTATCCGGGGGCGGGAGTCGGCGGACATTGCATTCCAGTAGACCCCTATTATCTTTCCTGGAAGGCCCGGGAGTACGATTTCTACACCAAATTCATAGAACTGGCGGCGGAAGTGAACCAGGCTATGCCCTACCACGCGGTGGACCTGGTGGTGGAAGCCCTCTCCCAGGACGGGCATCCTCTGAAGGGCGCTCGGGTGCTGGTGCTGGGCGTGGCCTTCAAGCCGGATGTGGACGACCCCCGCAACTCTCCGGCAGAGCGGGTAATAGAACTCCTGCTGGCGCGAGGCGCGGAGGTCCGCTACCACGATCCCTATATCCCCCGTTTCACTGTCGGCGGAGACGTCTTCTACCGGCCCAACTGTACCCTGGAATCGGTCCCGCTGACCGATGAGAATCTGGCAGCCGCCGACTGCGTCGTCATCGTGACCGGACACCGATCGGTGAACTACGCGCGGGTGGTCCGGACGGCGCGGCGGGTCGTGGACTGCTGCAACGCCATCCGGGGCGCACCACCGGACCGACGCCTGATCCGTCTCGGCGCCCCCATCCCCCGGTGAATTTATATGAAGACTCCTCTCATTTCCATCGCAGAGCAGGCCGAGAGCGCAGGGAAGGAAGAGAAAAAGGCGAAATCTCTGCGTCCTCTGCGGTTAGGAAATAAAAGCCCCTCTCCGGCCCATCTCCGCGCCGTCCAGGTTCTGACCGGAGTTGTCATCCTCAGCGCGCTGGCGGCGGCGGTCTATTTCCGGGACCGGCTCCAGGAACTGGCGGCCTACGGCTACGCCGCCGTCTTCCTGGTCGGGTTGCTCAGCAACGCCACTATTATCCTGCCCATTCCCGGTCTGGCCGTCAGTTCGGTGCTGGGCGGCGTCTTCAACCCCTGGCTGGTAGGGGTTGTGGCAGGAATCGGACAAGCGCTGGGGGAACTTTCCGGCTATCTGCTGGGCTATAGCGGCCAGACTCTGGTTGCCAACCGCCCCATCTACGGCCGCATTCAGGGCTGGATGCGCCGTTATGGGGTCTGGGTCATCTTCGTCCTGGCAGTCATTCCCAACCCCGTTTTTGACGTCGGCGGGATGATGGCCGGCGCGCTCCGCTTCCCGGTGTGGAAATTCCTGAGCAGTTGCGCGGCCGGGAAAATCGTCAAAAATATCGCCTTCGCCCTGGCCGGGTACTATGGTATAGAGGCTCTCCTGCGTCTATTGAGGTAGTACGGCCTGAAGCAAAGCAGCCCCGAGAGAGAAACCGAGGCCGCCATCTGGCAGAAAGCGGAAATTCTATCGGGTTATCTTGCCTCTCATTCCCTTTATCTCCCCTCTCCTTTTGGCCTGTGGCCAGGAAGGAGAGAGGCGTAGGGATAAGGATGGGTCTCCAGGCCAGAGCGGCTTCCGGGTCCCAAAGGCCGCACATCCGATGTTCTTTGCGGTCTGTGACTCGTAACCCACTTCCCGCAATCCGAAGGAGGCAATATGAACGGCTATATGGGCAGATTGCTGTGCGTGGACCTCTCCAAGGGCCGAATCTGGGAGGAGTCGCTGAACGAGGAATACGCCCGGCTCTTCGTCGGCGGGAGTGGCCTGGCTGCCCGCTACCTGCTGGATATGGTCGGCCCGGAGACGGACCCCCTCGGCCCGGAAAATCCCCTCATTCTTATGACCGGCCCGCTGGTGGGCACCGCCATGCCCTCGGCGGGACGGCTGAGCGTCTGCGCGCTTTCTCCCCTCACCGGCATCTGGGGGGAATCCAACACCGGCGGCTTTGTGGGGCCCGAACTCCGTTTCGCCGGATACGACGGTATCATCGTCACCGGAAAGGCCGACCGCCCCGTCTGGCTCTCCGTCGT
Organism: Chloroflexota bacterium; assembly: GCA_014874475.1. GTDB lineage: Bacteria > Chloroflexota > Anaerolineae > B4-G1 > DUEL01 > SpSt-77. The sequence continues at coordinate 19,658 of JADBJJ010000026.1, read as the reverse complement.
GGAGGGGGAGGCCCGCTTGTACGACGCGGCCGACCTTTGGGGTCTGGATTCCTACGCCACGCAGGAGCGGGCACGGGAACTCCTGGGGGAGCCAAAGGCGCGCGTTCTCTGCATCGGCCCCGCCGGAGAGCGAGGGGTGAAGATGGCGGCGGTGATGAACGACCACGGCCGCGCCGCCGGACGGACCGGTATGGGCGCCGTCATGGGCGCCAAGAATCTCAAGGCGGTCGCTCTGCGGGGCTCCGCCCAGGTCTCCCTAGCCGACCCGGAGGGGTTCAAGGCGACGGTGCGGGAAATCAATGCCGCCGTCTCCGAAGATATGGCTGCCGAGGCGCTGCGGCTGGCAGGAACGGCGAGTTATGTAGATATGGCGCTTATGTTCGGCGACCTGCCCATCCGCAACTGGCGGGTGGGAGAATGGGAGGAGGCGAGTAATCTCTCCGGCGTCCTGCTGACCAATGAGTACTTGAACCGCCAGATGGCCTGCTACCGCTGCCCCATCGCCTGTGGCCGGGAGACCCGCGCGCCTCGCTACGGCCTGGAGAAGGTGGACGGCCCCGAATACGAGACCATCGGCGCGCTGGGGACAATGCTCATGGTGGCCGATCTGGAGGCCGTCATCTACGCCGGGCATCTCTGCAACGTGTACGGGATGGATACGATCAGCACGGGTTGCACCATCGCCCTGGCCTGCGAACTGATGGAGCAGGGAGTCCTCACCCCCGCCGACACCGGCGGCCTGGAGGTCCGCTTCGGCGACGCGGAGACGGTCCACCGGCTCATCTCTATGATCGCCCGACGGGAGGGCTTTGGAGACGTCCTGGCGGAAGGGAGCGCAGCGCTGGCGGCGCGCTACGGCGTGCCTGAACGGGCCGCCGTCGTCAAGCGGCTGGAAGTGCCTATGCACGACCCGCGCGCCTTTGTGGGCCTGGCCGTCACTTATGCCCTCTCTCCACGCGGCGCATGTCACATGGAGGGGGATATGTACGGCGTGGATACCGGGCAGGGCCCGGCGGTGGAGTTGGGCATTCTCCCCGGCAACCGTTTTGAGATGACCGAGGAGAAGGGGCGCATCGCGGCCCGTCAGCAGGTCTGGCGCAATCTTTACAACGCGATGATTCTCTGTCAGTTCCAGAACCCCGGCGCGGAGCGGGTGCGGGCAGCGCTGAGCGCGGCTACCGGCTGGGACCTGGCGCTGGAGGACATGCTGGAGGCCGGGAAGCGCATCGTCACCCTGAAACGGGTGCTGAACATGCGCCGGGGGGTGACCCGCGCCGACGACCGTCTCCCCGCGCTGCTGCTGGAGCCCCTGGAGACGGGCGGAGCGGCGGGCGTGGTGCCCGACCTGGCGGTCATGCTGGCCGGGGCGTACGCCGAATACGGCTGGGACCCCCAGACCGGCGCGCCGACGGAGGCCGCACTGGCGGCGGCAGGACTGGCCGGACGCGGATGAACACTAATGGACGCGGATAGACGCGGATAGACGCGGATGAACGCGGAAAGGTACGGATTTAAAAATCAAGTGGGACGCGGATGAATGCCGATGGACGCGGATTTTGGGAGACACCCTGAAGACGTGCCAAGCGCTTCCCCCCACGCCTGGCACGTCTCCCTTCTCTGCTCTGGCGCAGCCGGACGGGCCGCGGCCGCCATCGTCGCCACCACGCTTCTCCTGGTGGTGGATAGTTACCACACCCTCTGGGGAGACCGGTTGCTGACCCGGACTCTGCTCTACCTGGTGGCTCCACTGGGCATTATCCTGCTGGTCTTCCGGGAGTCTCCTGCCCGCTACGGGTTCCGGCTGGGGGACTGGCGGGCGGGGCTGATGTGGACGTTAGGGGCATGCGCGGGGCTGGCGGTGTTGATGGCCGTCGTCGCCCGGACTCCGGCGTTTCGGGAGTACTACGGCAACGACGCGTCCAAGCCTCTTTTCTGGCTGGCGGACGGGTTGGAGTTGCTGGGGTGGGAGTTTTTCTTCCGGGGGTTTCTGCTGTTTGCCCTCTACCGGGCCTGTGGGCCGCTGGCGCTGCTGTTGCAGGCGGTGCCGTTCACGCTGGCCCACATCGGCAAGCCAGAACTGGAGACGCTCAGTTGTATCTTCGGCGGGACCGCCTTCGGTTACATCGCGTGGCGGACCCGGTCATTTCTGTACCCGTTTTTGATCCACTGGTTTCTGGCCTTATTTACGGCGGTGGTTGCCCGCGTTTGACGGCGCTCCGCTGCGCTCCGGGCCTGGCTGCGAACGGCGCGGCGGGCCGGACTACGAAGGGCCGAGAAGAGCGCGCAATCGCTCTGGTTCGGCGATGGGCTCCCGGCAGACGCCGCCCTGGCAGGGATAGGCGGTGGCTCTACCCGCCAGCATGGGCCGGTCCGCCAGCAGGGGGACCGGCGTGCCCGGCAGGCCCGCCGCCACGACCCAATGGGGCCGGTAGCCGGAGAGGACCGTTAGCAGGGCCCGCGTATCTTCGGCCTCCGGGTCTCCCACCACCGCAATCTCCCAGGGGTCGGCCAGGGCGAAGTCCAGCGCAATCAGCCACTGCCCGAAGGCCAGGGGGTAGCGAGCCAGCATAGGCTGGGCTTCCTTCAGGCTCTCCCGCGCCAGGTCCGCCAGGTCGGGCCGGACGGAGAGGGCTGCCAGGTGCAGGAGGACGGAAGCGGCCATCCCGTTTCCAGAGGGGACGGCGTTATCTTGCAGGTTGCGGGGCCGGATCAGGAGGGTCTCGTGGTCGTCGGCGGTGTCGTAGAAGCCCACCGGCGCCGCAAAGTGGGCCCGCATCACCTCTGCCAGGTCCGCCGCGGCCCGGTACCACTGGGGGTCAAAGGTCGCTCTGTAAAGGGCCAGCAGGGCGTCCGCCAGGTGGGCGTAGTCGTCCAGAAATCCTTCTATGCGGGCCTGCCCCTGTGTCCAGACGTGCCAGAGGCGGCCGTCGGGGCGGCGGAGGTGCTCCAGCAGGAAGCGGGCGTTCCGCAGGGCCGCCGCCCGGTACTCTTCCCGCCCCAGAATTCGGGCCCCGTCGGCGAAGGCCGCCAGCATCAGGCCGTTCCAGGCCACGATCACTTTTTCATCCCGCGCGGGGCGAACCCGTCGCTCCCGGACATTCCACAACCGTCGCCGGAGATCGGCAGTGGCCTCCCGGTCCTCCCATGTCCCCCGGAACATCAGGATGTTCTTGCCCTCAAAATTCCCCTCGGGAGTGATGCCGTAGAGGACGAAGAAGCGGTCGGCCTCCGAGCCCAGCGCAGCCCGGATTTCCTCCACCGTCCACAGGTAGAACTTCCCCTCCTCCCCCTCGCTGTCGGCGTCCAGGGTGGCGTAGAAGCCTCCGGCGGGGTCCGTCATCTCCCGCAAAACGAAATCCAGGGTCTCCGCGGCGACGGCGCGGAAGAAGGGATTCCCCGTCACCTGAAAGGCGTGGAGGTAGACGCGGGCCAGTTGGGCGTTGTCGTAGAGCATCTTCTCAAAGTGGGGGACAAGCCAGCGGTCGTCCACGGAGTAACGGTGGAAGCCGCCGCCTAACTGGTCGTAGAGGCCACCCTGGGCCATAGCCTCCAGGGTGTGAGTGACCATAGGGAGGGCCCGGGGATCGCCGTCGGCATGTCGGCGCAGGAGGAACTCCAGGATCATCGGCTGGGGGAAGCGGGGCGCGCCGCCCCATCCGCCGTGGACGGGGTCAAATTCGGCCTGGAGGCGGCGGACGGCCTCCTCCAGCGTCGCCGGGATCAGTTCCCCCTGGGCCGGGTACGCGGCCATCTGCCGACCGAGGGCTCTGGCGACCTGTGTGCTCCCCTCCAGAATTTCCGCCCGGCGGTCTCGCCAGGCTTCGGCGACGGCCCGCAGGACGTCCCGGAAGGCGGGCATACCGTAGCGGGGGACGGGCGGGAAGTAGGTGCCGCCGAAGAAGGGGCGCCCGTCCGGGGTCAGAAAGACGGAGAGAGGCCACCCGGCGCTCCCTGTCAGCATCTGGACGGCCTGGATGTAGATGGCGTCCAGGTCGGGGCGCTCCTCCCGGTCCACCTTGACGGGGACAAAATGGGCGTTGAGCAGGGCGGCGGTCTCCGGGTCCTCAAAGGACTCGTGGGCCATGACGTGGCACCAGTGGCAGGCGGCATAGCCGATGCTGAGGAAGATGGGCTTCTCCTCCCGCCGGGCCTTCTCCAGCGCCTCCTCCCCCCAGGGGTACCAGTCCACGGGGTTGTCGGCGTGCTGGCGCAGATAGGGGCTGGTTTCGTGAATGAGACGGTTCGGCATAGGGCTCCTTTCGGACCCTCATCCCCACCTCCGTACTCTTCCCCCTTTCCCGCCGGCGGGAGAGAGGAGAGGGTGAGGGCTACAGATACTCCGATTTGATCCCCCACCAGTACATATCTGCCAGTCGCTGGTGCTCCTGGCGCAAGCGGACGTAACTTTCGTAGCGGTGGCGGTGGACTCGTCCCGCCTCCACCGCTGCTATCACCGCGCACCCCGGCTCCACGGTGTGGGTGCAGTCGGAGAAGCGGCAGTCGGCCACATAGGGCGCGATGTCCGGGAAATAAGCGTCCAGTTCCTCCGGATCCACGTCGAAAAGCGCCAGGGCGCGGATGCCCGGCGTATCAGCGACCCAGCCGCCCCGCTCCAGCGGGAAGAGTTGGGTAACGACGGTGGTGTGGCGGCCCTCGCCGGTGGCCTCGCTCACCTCCCGCACCGCCAGGCCGAGGCCCGGCTGGATGGCGTTGAGGAGACTGCTCTTGCCGGTGCCGGAGGGGCCCACCAGCGCCGAGACGCGCCCCTCCAGTTGCCGGGCCAGGTCCTCCACTCCTTCCTCCGTCTCCGCGCTGGTGTAGAGGACGGGGTAGCCGATCTCTTCGTAGATGCCGAAAAGGTTTCGGGCTTCCTCCCGTCCCACTAGGTCTATCTTGTTGGCGCAGACGACGGCGGGGATGTGCTGGAGTTCCGCCCCCACCAGGAGCCGATCCAGCAGCCGCAGGTTCGGCTCCGGCTCCGCGCAGGCGAAGACAAAGACGGCCTGGTCGGGGTTAGCCAGGATAACCTGCTCCCGTTCGGAGAGGTAGCCATCTCGATCCCAGCGGCGGGTGCCGCGGCCGCCCGGGGGCGGGGCCAGGCGGGCCAGCGCCCGTTCCCGGGGGAGCACTTCCTCAATGACGCCGACGCCGCCCGGGGCAAGCCGTATCCGGACTCGGTCCCCCACGGCGACGGGGTCGGTATCCAGCCGCCGCTTCTTCAGCCGTCCCCGCAGGTGGCAGATGCAGTCTCCCTGGTCGGTGTGGACGGTGTAGAAGCCGCTCTGAGCGCGAATGACAAGGCCGTATTGCGTATTCCGTATTCCGTGATTCGTGTATTCCTCCTCCATATCGCAGATAGCCCCTACTCCACGCGGGGTGAAAGGGTAGAGGGAAGGTCGGCCCGCGCGTCCCTGGACGCTTCCATAAATTCCTCCCCCAGCCAGGTCCGAGCCGGGCGCTCGGAGAGGGCGACCACTAAGCAGACCAGATGTTCAGGAGATTGGACGGCCATCGGCCATCAACGGCGATGCGGGTTCCGTGCGCTCTGCGCCCTGCGACTTGCGCCCTGTTACGGCGTCGGGGTTCCTTCCGCCTGGCGGCAGAGGCGGATGCCCTGTTGGGCGTTGACGTCCTGCGGGTCTATCTGAAGCGCGGCGTCAAAGAGCGGATACGCCCGTTCGCACTGGGCCATGTAGTAGTAGCAGAGGCCCAGGGTGTAGAAGTACTCAATGCGGGGGCCCTTGACCGGTTCGGCTTTTAGCGTGGCCGTCACGGTGCCGTCAGAGGCCACCCAGAGGGGGCCGGTATGCAGCGGGGTGTTTGAAAGGGTCCGCAGGCCACTGAACCAGCCCACATAGACCTGGCCGGTGGGCGGGTCGGGCATCTGCTCCAGGGCCAGGGTGACCTCGCCGGTGACCGCGTTCATGGTGACCTGACCCCGCGCGGCGGCCCAGGCGCCGGTCCGGTCGGTGGGCGTCAAATCGGCGGCCATATGGACCATAGCGTGATCGGTGGGACGGAGCCGTCCCTCCAGAATTTTGCGGGCCAGGGTCGGATAAGGGTACTCGTTCTGGGCCGGCTCCACGGTCACATAAAAGCCGCGCGTGGCCCGCCGGGAGGCCCGGTAGGCCATCTCTATGGCCTTCTCAAAGTTGGGGATGGCCGATTCGTAGTTGCGCTGGGTCCAGTAGACGGTCGCCAGGCGGCCGTACGCGGGCGCGTACTCCGGGTTGGCCTGGATGGCCTGCTCCAGATACCGCCGGGCCTCCTGGTACTCCTCAATGGCGTAGTAGACCCAGCCCAGTTGGGCCAACGCATCGGCCCGGTAGGGCGCCAGTTCTACCGCCTGGCGGAAAGCGGCCAGGGCGCCTGAGGTGTTCAACAGGGCCTGCTGGTTCCGCCCAATGTCCAGATAGAGATACGCCAGTTTGGGATGAATCTCCAGCGCCTTCTGGTAAGCCTCAATCGCCCCGCTGTAATTCCCCATCATCTCCAGCGCGTAGCCGTAGGCCCGGAACCCGTCCACGTTGCGGGAGTCCAGTTTCTGGGCCGTCTGGGCGGCCTCTAGCGCGGCGTTCCACTGCCCGCTATCCATGTACGCCTCGGAGAGATAGGCATACGCTTCGGCGTAGGCGGGGTCCAGGCCGATGGCCCGGTCGCAGGCGTCCAGCGCGTCCTCCACCCACCCGACCCAGTCGTAGGCCATGCAGAGGGTGGCCCAAGCGGGGGCAGAGTTCGGGTCCATCCCCACCGCCTGCTCCCCGTACCGGATGGCCTCCAGGGGCCGTCCGTCCAGCACCAGCAGACGGACCAGGGGCGGGTAGAGGGAGGCATCGCTGGGGAACAACTGGATGGCCTGCTGGTAAACCGCGATGGCGCCTCGCAGGTCTCCGTCCCAGTAGTACCCGTCCGCTTCTATCTGGTAGGACTGGGGGGAGCGGGTGGGGGTCGGGGTGGGCACAATGCTCACCTCCACCTCCGGCGGCTGGACCCGCTGATAGACGTACAGGGCGACTCCGATCAGCAACAAAAGGAGAAGGACCCGCCAGGGATTGGAGCGCTTTCGCCTTCGTCGGCTCAGATACATTGGAAGAGACCTCGGATAGGTTGACGGCGATGCGTCCTCGCCCCTCCCCCGGCCCTTCGGCTGACCCGTGCAGGTTTTGACCTGGCAATTAATGAGGAGAGGGCCGATGGGCGGGGCGAAGAGATTTGGCGGTTATGAGTATGCCACGAATTGGGGAATTTGTCCAGAGTGCGCTTCCGGGGTATAATCCTCTTCAGGAGGAACCGATGCTGGTGCGAGACCGGATGACCCCCAATCCGATCACCCTGCGTCCCAGCAGTGACCCGCTGGCCGGGCTGGCCATCTGCAAAAGCGGTGGCTTCTGTCACCTGCCGGTGGTGGACGAGAGCGGGCATCTGGTGGGGATGGTCACCGAGGAGGAACTGAAGCATTTCCTGGCGACCGCGCCCTCTCCGGGCGTCCTCCAGCGACAGCACCGGGTGGAGCAGGTGATGAAGTCCCCGGTCATCGCAGTGCCACCGGACTATCCCCTGGAGGAGGCCGCCCGGCTGATGATTCGGCATAACCTCAGCGGGTTGCCGGTGGCGGACGAGACGGGCCGACTAGTCGGCATCATCACCCGCTCCGACATCTTTGCCCAGTTCGCCGAAGCGCTGGGCGCCGATACGAGGGCAATCCGGGTCACCGTCCGGGTACCCAACCGCCCCGGGGAACTGGCCAAACTGGCCGGGCGCATTGCGCAGGCAGGAGGGAATATCTGCTCCGTCGTCTCCCATTCTCCGGGGACCACGGGCCAGATGGACCTGACGCTGCGGGTGGAGGGCGTGGACCGGGAAGCGTTGCTTTCGGCCATCCAGGCTGACCCGGAGGTGGAGGTCCGCCACATCTGGGAGCGGGAGGTGGAGGGGCGATGAGCCGCCCGCGCGGCTGGGCCTGTGGGCTATCTCTGGGACTCCTGCTACTGACTGCATGCTCGCCCGGAGGAAACGGAGGCGGCTTGCCGGAGGGGGATGCCATCGCCCTGGCCCAGGCGACGCCTCCGCCCCAGTCCCTGCTGATCCCCGGAGAGAGCGCAGAGGGGACGCTGGAAGAGGGAGAGACGGACCGCTGGGTCTTTGCGGCCGCCGGGGGGGATTCCGGGGCGCCCAGCCTGGTTACAGTGGAGGTCTGGTTTCGCCCCAGCACCGCTTCTGGCCCGGAGGCGACGCTGCGGGCCACCCTGCTGGCGCCGGACGGCACAACGCTGGCCGAAGAGGAGGGCACGGTCACCCTGCCGCCGTACATCGTGGAACGGGAACTCCCGCAGACCGGCTCCTATCTCCTGCGGCTGGAGGCGCTATCGGGCACGCCGGGCCGTTACACCCTGCTGGTCACTCTTTCCGGCGAGCGATATCTGACCCGACCGGAGGTCTACAGCGGCGGGCCGCCCGCAGGCTGGCCGCTGGAGGAACTCCCCACCGGCAGTTCCGGCTTCGCCTGGCCAGCGCCGCGTCGGAACATCTCGGGCTGGTACTTCCATGACCCGTCCAATCCCCGCCATATCGGGCTGGACATCGCCGCGGCCCTCCACGACCCCATCTTTGCTACGGCCGACGGGGTGGTCTCCTTCGCCGACGTCGCCGGCGGCTACGGCAACCTGGTCGTCATAGACCACGCCGACGGCTGGCAGTCCTGGTATGCCCATCTCTCAGCGTTTTTCGTCGTTGTCGGCCAGAAGGTGCGGCAGGGGGAAATCATCGGCGCGGCGGGCAGTACCGGTCGCTCCACCGGGCCGCACCTCCACTTTGAACTGCGCCATAACGGAGTGCCGGTAGACCCCCTGGTCTACCTGCACTGAAAGACCGTCCGAGGATTCGTTCCCAGCGCAGCACTGAAAGCCCTTCGGGCTGTTCGCTCCCAAAGGGGGCTTCGCAGGATCTGTCCGACGGTTTACCGCCGGGCGGAGGCTATCGGGAAGCCAGTCCGCCGTTTATGGTCTATCGTCTATGTTCGCCAGTTACTGGATTCGCCAGCGGGACTACCTGCTGAAGATCAGCCGCGCGCTGACCGCCCAACTGGACCTGGATACCGTCCTGGCCGAAGTGCTGAAGGCGGCTATGGAGATGCTGGATGGGCAGGCGGCGCTCATCGCCGTCCGGGAGATGGATGGTCGGTTCACTATCCGGGCTTCGCGCGGCTTTCCTTCCCGGCTTCACGACTACTTCTCTCTCCTGCTGGTGGACATTCCCAATCAGGTGGACCCGTTTCTCTTCCGCATCCCTGACCTGGAGACGAAACTGGCCGAGGTGGCCCTGCGGACCGGCCTGCCCTTCAGCCAGGTTATTGCCCTCCCGATGCGGATTGGACAGGAACTGATCGGTGTCCTCTACGTCATTCGGGCCTACGGCACGGCCTTCACGGCGGACGACCGGCAGGTTCTGGCCAGTTTTGCCGACCAGGCTGCTATCGCTGTCCACAACGCCCAGTTATACCAGCGACTGGCTCAGGAGAAGCGTCGCCTGGACGCCATCCTGGAATCCAGCGCCGACGGGGTGATGATTCTGGACCCCGGGCAGCGCATCACCGTCTTCAACCGCGCGCTGGCAGAGATGACCGGCTGGTCGGCGGCGGAGGCCATTGGCCGCCACCACGATGAGGTCATCCAGTGGGCGCGACGGGATACGGAGATGGACCTGAGCCGGGCCACCGCAGGCGGCTGGCCCCTGGCCCAGTCCCGGGGCAAGACCGTCCTCTACGTGGAGGGAGACCTGCGCCGTCGGACCGGCGGCGTTCTCAGCGTGGGCATTACCTATGCCCCCCTTCTGGACCGGGAGGGGAAACTGGTTAACATCATCGCCAACGTGCGGGATATCACCCGATTCCGGGAGGCGGATCGGCTCAAGTCTACCTTTGTCTCCGTCGTCTCCCACGAACTGAAGACGCCGGTGGCGACGATTCTGGGGTACGCCGAGACCCTGGCTCGTCCGGATGCCCCGTGGGATAACGAGACGGTCCGGGGACTGGCTGGAGTCATCCAGGAGGAGGCTCAGCGGCTGGACCGTCTGATTACTGATTTGCTGGACGCTTCCCGCATCCAGGCCCGGGCGCTGCCGCTCCGGCAGGAGGAGGTGGACCTGGAGGTGCTGGCCCGGCGGGTCGTCCAGCGGTTCCAGCCCCAGACCGACCGGCATGACATCGCTGTTCGGTTTCCACCGGACTTCCCCACCATCCAGGGAGACCCGATGCGCCTGGAGCAGGTGCTGAACAACCTGGTCTCCAACGCCATCAAGTACTCGCCGGAGGGGGGGCGGATTCGCATCCGGGGGGAAGTCCGGCCCGAAGAGGTGGTCATTTCGGTGAGCGACGAGGGCATTGGCATCCCCGCAACCGAACAGGGCCGCATCTTTGACCCCTTCTACCGGGTGGATGAGGCGCTGGTCCGGCAGGCGGGCGGCGTCGGCCTGGGGCTCTATCTGGCCCGGGCGATTGTGGAAGCCCATGGGGGCCGTATCTGGGTGGAGAGCGAGCCGGGGAAAGGGGCCACCTTCTCCTTCGGCCTCCCCCGCCTCCGGCACGAGAGTCTCCCTGTTCCTTTCGGTTAACCCATCCAACGGCAGGACCGTATAATGGGTGACAATGTTTGCACCTGGAAAACGAACCTACCCTAAATGCACTTTGTGAAGGAGGAAAATGGCTCAACGACTGATGGCCCGAGTGACCTGTCCCAATTGCCGACAGACTTTTGGGATGCCCCTGGAGCAAATTCTGGACGTGGAAATGGACCCTTCGGCCAAACCCCGACTACTGGCCGGTCAGGTCAACCAGGCTGTTTGCCCTTCGTGCGGGTTCGCCAGCATTCTGGAGGTCCCCTTCATTTACCACGACCCGCACAAGGAACTGGCGCTGGTTTATATGCCGATGGCCGCCGGACGGACCGACATGGAGCGGCAGCAGGCCATCGGCGCTCTCTCCCGCGCCGTGATGAGCACGCTTCCCCAGGAACAGCGGAAGAGTTACCTGATCAACCCGCAGGTCTTCCTCTCCTACGAGAGTCTGGTCAACCGAGTACTGGAGGCCGATGGCATCACCCCGGAGATGATACAGGCCCAGCGGGACCGGGCGGACCTTCTGAAGCGGTTGCTGGCAGCGTCCACCACCGAGGAGCGGATGGCCATCATCCAGGAAAACGAGGCGATGCTGGACGAGAGTTTCTTCCGTATCCTCTCTCTCAACCTGGAGCAGGCCGACGCAATGGGACTGACCGATGCCTTCCAGCGACTGATGGAGGTGCGCGCGCTCCTTCTGGAGCAAACGACGGTGGGCCGCAAACTGGCGGCCCGCTCCCGCGCTCTCCAGGCACTGCAGGCTGAGCCCACGCGAGAGAAGTTGCTGGACCTGTTGGTGGAGGCAGGAGACCCGGCGACCCGCGCAGTGCTGGTCACCTTCGGGCAGCCGCTGGTGGATTATCTCTTCTTCCAGAAACTGACTCGCCGCATAGAGAGCGAAACGGACGAAGAGAAACGCAAACTGCTGGAGGCGCTGCGGGAAGAGGTGATGGGAATTCGGGAGCAAATCCGGGCCCAGGCCCGGGAGGAAGTGCAGGCCAAACTGCACCTGTTGCGGGACCTGCTGGCTTCTGAACAGCCGGAACTCCTGGCTCACCGTCGGCTGGTGGAACTGGACGACTTGTTCCTGAAAGTCCTGGCTTCCGAGATGGAAGAAGCCCAGCAGGCCGGCGACCAGGAGACCCTCTCCCGTTTGCAGAAGGTCTGGCGACTGGTCATCCGCATCCTCCAGGAACAGGTGCCGCCGGAACTGCTCCTGTTGACCCAACTGATGGAGGCGCCGGACGAAGAGACGATGCGGCAGGTCTTGGAAGCCAACTCGCAGATGCTCAACGACTCGTTCCTGGCGCTCCTGGAGCAGGTCGTGCAGGACATGCAGGCTCGGGGGGAGGAAGAGGTCGCCCAGAAGGCCACCCGCGCCCTGGAAATAGCCCGGACGATGACGCCAGCCCGGCCCGAGAAAAAACGCCCACCCCAGCGCCCCAGTGGTCTGGTGATGGTCAGGGGGTAGGGGTTGGGGGCTGGCGTGAGGGCTGGCGCTGACGCATTCTTGCTGTCCCGAAGATCCAGCCGCACTGAACCATTGGGAGGACTGCCATGATAGGAGCCGAATTGCTGGTCCGATGCCTCATTCAGGAAAATGTCCGCTATGTCTTTGGCATCCCGGGCGGGCAACTCTGTCCCATCCTGGATGCCATCCGGCGGCTGGGGCCGTCGGCGGGGATGGAATTTGTCATGACCCGCCACGAGCAAGCGGCCGCGCATATGGCCGATGCCTACGCCCGCGTCAGCGGGGAGCCAGGCGTCTGTATGGGCACCGTCGGGCCGGGGGTGGCCAACCTGGTTCCCGGCGTCTACGCGGCCTGGGCCGATTCCATCCCTCTGATCGTCCTGGGTGCCCAGAACCAGACCTGGAAGAGTTATCCCGAGCGGGGTTCTATGCAGTCCCTCAACCAGGTGGACCTCCTGGCCCCCATCACCAAATGGCAGGCCCGCGTCATTCACTGGAAACGCATTCCCGAACTGGTCCAGCGAGCCTTCCGCGTCGCCCTCTCCGGCCGGCCAGGCCCCGTCTACCTGGACCTGCACGTGGACGTCCTGCTGGACCGGGTGGACGAAGCGGAACTCATCTACCACCCCTGGCCGCCTCAGCGGTACCGGGCGATGGAGCGCCCCGTCGCTCCGACCCACCTCATAGAGGAGGCGGCCCGGATGCTGGTGGCGGCGGAGCGGCCTCTCGTCCACCCCGGCGGCGGCGTCCTCCGCTCCGGCGCATGGGACGAGGTCCAGGAACTGGCGGAGTACCTCTCCGCACCCGTCACCACCTCTATGGGGGCCAGCGGCGTGCTGCCGGAAGACCATCCCCTCTGCCTCATCCCCGGCGGCTACGGCGCGCTGGGCGCACAGAACGAGGCCGATCTGGTGCTCCTGGTCGGCGGGCGGCTGGGAGATGTGGACTTCTGGGGACTCCCGCCGATGTGGGGCGAGCCGGACGTCCAGAAGTTCATCCAGATTGACATTGCGCCGGAGAACATCGCCCTCAATCGCCCTGTGGACCTGGCGCTGGCGGGGGATGCGAAGGCCACCCTGCGCGCGCTGATAGAAGCGGTCAAGCGGCTGACCCCCCCGATCCCGGAGCGGCCCCAGATGGAGGGCTACCGCGCTGCGCAGCAGGCCTGGCTGGCCAACTTTGAGAAGCATGCCGAATCGGACGGGAAGCCCATTCACCCCCTCCGGCTGGTGCGGGACGTGCGCGCCTTCTTCCCGCGCGAGGCCATCACCGTCGTGGACGGAGGGAATATTACCGTCTGGGCTCACTACCTGAACCGGGTCTACGCACCTCGGTCGTTCCTCTGGGCAGCGGACTCCGGTCATTTGGGGACGGGACTTCCCTACGCCATCGGGGCCAAACTGGCTGCACCGGACCGGCCCGTCTACGCCATCTGCGGCGATGGCGCCTTCGGGTTGAACATGCAGGAACTGGAGACGGCCGCTCGGCTGAAGGTGCCGGTCGTTATCGTCATCGCCAACGACCGGCAGTGGGGGATGATCAAGGCCGCGCAGATGGCCAACTACGACGCGCGCTACATCGGCGTGGACTTCACCGACATCCGCTACGACGAGATCGCGCGCGCCTGCGGCTGCTGGGGGGAACGGGTGGAGGACCCGCAGGAGATCACGCCCGCGCTGGAGCGGGCCGTCCGGTCCGGGAAGCCGGCGGTGCTGGACGTCATCGTGGACCAGTGGGCCAACCTGCTCCCGCCCGACCTGGAGAATCTGGCGGCGGTCTGGATGGAGGGGTGCGAACTGCCGGAGTAGTTTGCCTGTGTATGGCCGTGGGGCCAGCATCCCTCGGGCTATCTCCTTTCGCTTCGCTTGTGCTGTTGTCAAATTAACCTTTCTGTGCTATCTTTACCCACCGGTTGGGTGGGATATGGTTTTGCGCTTCATTGACGGTTCGGTAGCCGGAGCAGCACGAAAGAGGGATAGAGAGGACGGTAGCCGCGGGCTGCTGTACCCTCAAAACCTCTCCGGTCTTTGCGCGAAAAGGATCAGGAGGAAGCGATGACGCCTGAAGAACTGGTTCAGAAATTGCACTGGCTGGGGCACGATAGTTTCCGCCTGGACGGCCCCCCGGTGGTCTATTTTGATCCCTGGAAACTGCGCGGAAAGCCGCCGATGGCGGACCTGGTTCTGGTGAGCCACGAGCACTTTGATCACTGCTCGCCGGAGGACGTGGCAAAGGTGGCCGGGCCGAACACCGTCATCCTGGCAGGCGGTAACGCGGCTGGGCAACTGCGGGGCGCCCGCGCGGTCCGCCCCGGCGACCGGATAACGGTAGCCGGGGTGGAGGTGGAGGCGGTCCCGGCCTACAACGTCAATAAATTCCGCGCCCCGGGCCAGCCTTTCCATCCCAAGAGCGCCGGGCATGTGGGCTATGTGGTCAACATAGAGGGGGTCCGGTTGTACTTCGCCGGGGACACGGACGCCATCCCCGAAATGGCCCAGATTGCCTGCGACGTGGCGATCCTGCCCGTCAGCGGGACTTACGTGATGACGGTAGAGGAAGCGGTGGAGGCCGCTCGGACGCTGCAGCCGGCCATTGTCATCCCCATGCACTACGGGGCCGGCATTGGCACATCGCAGGATGGCCAGCGGTTCGCCACTCTCTACCCAGGCCGCACGGTGGTACTGAGCCCAGAGTAGGCCCTCCGGAGGTAGAATGAGAGATAGAGAAGTGTCCGTTACCGCAGAGACCAGCGCCCCTCCAGCGGAGCCGCGCCGGAAACGGCGCCGCAGGGGACAGATAACCGTTTTTCCCAACTGGTGCAAAGGGTGCGGCCTCTGTGTCGCCTTTTGTCCGATGAAGGTGCTGGAGCAGAATGAGAGCGGGCGAATCATCGTGGCCTACCCGGAGAAATGCACGGCCTGCCGGTGGTGCGAGTTGCACTGTCCGGACTTTGCTATTTTTGTCACCGAGGTGGAGGAGAAGGAATGAGCGCTGTTCTGATGCAAGGAGACGAGGCCTGTGCGGAAGGCGCCATCGCCGCCGGATGCACCTTCTTCGCCGGGTACCCCATCACTCCGGCCACTGAAATCGCCGAGCATATGGCCCGCCGTCTGCCCCAGATCGGTGGCGTCTTCATCCAGATGGAGGACGAAATTGCCTCCATCTCGGCGGTCATCGGTGCGGCAGTGGGCGGGGCCAAGGCGATGACCGCTACCTCCGGCCCCGGCTTCAGCCTGATGCAGGAGAATATCGGCTACGCGGTGATGGCCGAAATCCCCTGCGTCATCGTGGACGTCCAGCGGCTGGGCCCCTCCACCGGTCGCCCCACCAGCCCGTCTCAGGGGGACGTGATGCAAGCCCGCTGGGGCACCCACGGCGACCATCCGATCATTGCCCTCTCACCCTCGTCGGTGCGGGAGACCTTTGACCTCACCGTGGCGGCGTTCAACTTCGCTGAAAAGTATCGGACACCCGTCATCCTGCTGATGGACGAAGTGATTGGCCATATGCGGGAGGGGGTGGAACTTTCCGACCCCGCCACCATAGAGCGGGTGGAGCGGGCAGAGACGCTGGTCCCGCCGGATTGGTACAAGCCGTATGAGAACCTCCCCTCAGACATCCCGCCGTTCATCCCCTTCGGGCGAGGGTACCGCTACCATATTACTGGCCTGCACCATGACGAACAGGGCTATCCCACTGAGCGGCCCGATGAAATCGGCCCCTGGCTGGAACGGATCTTCCGTAAAATCCAGCGCAATCTCTCTGACATCCTGCTCTACGAAGAGGACGGGGTGGAAGGTGCTCGGACGCTGGTCATCGCCTATGGGGTGGTGGCCCGTTCAGCCCGCCACGCGGTGAAAATGGCCCGCCAGCGGGGCCGCAAGGTGGGCTTCCTGAAACTGCAGACCCTCTGGCCTTTCCCGGAGGAAGTAGTGGAACAAGCAGCCCGAAGCGCCCGCCGGGTCATCGTCCCGGAACTGAATCTGGGGCAACTGGCGCTGGAGGTGGAGCGGGTCGTTGGCCGGGAACGGGTGCGGCGGGTGAACCGGGCCGATGGCGAAATGATCAAGCCCTCCGACATTCTGGCAGCCATCGCGTAGGGGCAGGGGCAGCCGCGCGTTGGGCAGGCCAGCGCCTGCGCTGCGAAACGCGTGGCGCAGGCCGCCGGGCTTGCCGGGATAGACCATCCTCTGCTCTGCCTGTGCCCTGCTCTCTGTGGCTTGCAACCTGCGACCGGCATGCACGTTGGCATTGACTACACCGCCGCCGTCCAGCAGAGGGCGGGAATCGGACGCTACACCCGCGAACTGGTCGGCGCGCTGCTCCGGTTGACGGAGACGGAAGGGGTTGGCCACCGCTACACCCTCTTCGCGGCCGCTGGCCAGCCATTCGGTGTCCGGCGCCAGGCGATAGCGGGGTGCCGTCCGTTCGTCCGCCTCCGCTTCCTGCCCATCAGCGACGAGTGGGCAGCCCGCCTCTGGCACCGGGCCCGTCTGCCCATCCCGGTAGAAGTCTTCACGGGCCCGGTGGACCTTTTCTACTCCCCGGACTTCGTACTCCCTCCCACTTTGCCCGGCACGCGGACCCTGCTCACCGTCCACGACCTTTCCTTCCTGCACTATCCGAACCACTTTGTCTCCAAACTGGTGCGGTATCTGGAGCGGGTGGTACCGGCATCGGTAGCCCGGGCCGACCGGGTGTTAGCGGA
Source organism: Chloroflexota bacterium (assembly GCA_014874475.1). GTDB lineage: Bacteria > Chloroflexota > Anaerolineae > B4-G1 > DUEL01 > SpSt-77. The sequence goes on along the minus strand of JADBJJ010000026.1, from coordinate 2,868 downwards.
TTCGGAGGCGACTCGCGCCGACCTGATCCGCCTGCTGGGGACTCCTCCGGAGAAGGTGGAGGTGCTCTACAGCGGGGTGGATGCCCGTTTCCGCCCGGAGCCAGAGCCGGGGGAGCGGGAGCGATTGCGAGCCTGCTACGGCCTGGACCGGCCCTATGTTCTCTCCGTGGGCACGCTCCAGCCGCGCAAGAACTATGTCCGTCTCATCCGCGCCTTTGCCCGCCTCCCGGACACTGGACGGATGCTGGTCATCGCCGGAGGTCGGGGCTGGCTCTATGAGTCGGTCCTGGAAGAAGCGGCCTGTCACCCCGGTCGGGTGCGGGTTCTGGGGTTTGTGGAGGAGGATGACCTCCCGGCTCTCTATCGCGGGGCGGACCTTTTTGTCTTCCCGTCGTTCTACGAAGGGTTCGGGCTGCCGGTGCTGGAGGCGATGGCCTGCGGCGTACCGGTGGTCTGTTCGGGGGTCTCCAGTCTGCCGGAGGTGGCGGGGGATGCGGCGCTGCTGGTAGAGCCGGAGGATGAGGAGGGACTGAGCCAGGCGATGCAGCGGGCGCTGGAGGATCAGGGGCTGCGGCAGGAGATGACGGCGCGAGGGCTGGCGCGCGCTGCTCAGTTCACCTGGGAGCGGGCCGCTCGGCAGTTGGCGAGAGCATTTCTGACGGGCTGTTGAATCCCGTAAAGTCGTACTGGTCCGAAATCTCAAAAAAACGTACCGGGCCGCGCCGCTTTCGGGCGGAACGTTGACCCATTCTCACCCCTCCGGCTTCCTCTCCTCCCCGTTTCCTCTCACCCCAGCATCCGCCGGATTACCTCCGCCAGGTGTTCCACCTCAAAGGGTTTGCGGACCACCTCCAGCACACCGGCCTGGCGGATGTACTTCACTTCCTGGTCCTCGCCGTAGCCGGTGATGGCGACCACTTTCACGTCGGGGTTCTGCTGCCGCAGCGCCTCCACCAGCGCCGCACCGCCCATCCCCGGCATCACCACGTCGGTGAGGACCAGGTCCACCGGTTCAGCGGCGTACACTTCCAGCGCCTCTCGCCCGTCCGCCGCCTCCAGCACCCGGTAACCCAGCCGCTCCAGCACCTCCCGCCCCGCCGTCCGCAGTGCTGGATGGTCCTCCACCAGCAGAATCGTCTCCCCGCGACCGGTGGACGGGGGGCCTTCAGCGGGCGGCTCCAGCGCGAGTGTCTCCTCCGCCAGCGCGGGCAGGTAGACCCGGAAGGTTGTCCCTTTCCCCACCTCCGTCTCCACGCCGATATGGCCGCCGTGCTGCTGGACGATGCCATAGACCTGCGCCAATCCCAGCCCCGTTCCCACACCCCGGGGTTTGGTGGTGAAGAACGGCTCAAAGATGTGGGGGAGCACCTCCGGCAGGATGCCCGTACCGGTGTCGGTGACCTCCAGGCAGACCCACTCCCCGGGCCCCATCCCTACCAGCGGCCGCTCATCCGGCCCCACCGTCAATCGGGAAAGTCCCAGACGGACCTCGCCGCCCTGAGGCATTGCGTCCCGCGCGTTGAGGACTATGTTGACCACCGCGTGCCGCAGGCGGGTCGGGTCGCCCCGAACGGTGAAGGGCCCCGCTCCGGCCACCAGGCGCAACCGGATGTTCTCCGGGATGGTCCGCTCCAGGATTTTCGTCAATTCCTTGAGGAACGGCGTCAGGTCCATCGGGCGGACGTCTATCGGCGCGCGGCGGCTGAAATCCAGTACCTGCTGCACCAGTTGGGTGGCCTGGCGGGATTCGCCGATGATGACCTGAAGGGACTGGGCCAGGTCGGAGGGGAGTTCGGGGTGCTCCAGTGCCATCTGGGCGTAGAGTATGGTGGTGGTGAGGAGATTGTTGAAATCGTGGGCGATACCGCTGGCCAGTTGCCCCACCGCCGCCAGTCGCTCCTGCTGCTCCAGTTGGGCCTGAAGGAACCGCTCCCGGGTGACCTCGCGGACGACTAGAACCCATCCGCCGTTGGGCCCGATGCCGGAGATGGGCCGGGCCGCCACCTGGAAGGTCCGCCGCAGATGGGGGACGGTGACTTCGTGCCAGCCGTTCCCGGCCGGAGCAACCAGGAACTCCCCCAGCGAGTGACCGGCCAGGTGGGTGAGCACATCCCCCGAATGGGCATCGGTCAGCACCGGCAGCATTTCCTGCGCTGCCCGGTTGGTCAGCAGAATCCGGTGCGCGCCGTCCAGCAAGAGGACGCCCTCGGGCAGCCGCTCCACGAGTGCGGAAAGGCGCGCCTCCTCCGCCGCCAGCGCTGCTCGCAGGTCGGCCTGGTAGAGGGCGACGGCCAGTTGGACGGAGACCTCCTGAAGAATTTCCCCATGTTCGGTGGTCAGAGTGCCTGGGATTGTGGAGGCGACACCCAGCCAGCCCCGCAGTGCCCCGGCTGCCCGCAGGGGCATCGCAATATAGGCACGCACGCCAGCCGCCAGAAGGGCCGTCTCTGTCAGGGAGGGTGAGGGGAGGGCGCCGATATCCGGCACAAAGATGACCTCACCCCGCCTGCTGGCCTCAATCTCTTTATCCACTCCGGCCAGCGGGAAGCGGAATCCGGCGCCGATGGGAATCTCGCGGTCTGCGTCGCTTGCCAAGACGACGCCCTCCTGGGTGGTCGGTTGGTACACCACCACACCGGCCCCGTTGCAGAGCACCAGGCGGCGGACGTGCTTCAGGGCCGCGCGAGCCACTTCCTCAGGGGTTCTATACATATTATAGCATACAATGCCAGACTTGTCAAGCCGCAGCGCTTGCGCCAGGAGATCGTTACCAGGTGCTGGAGACGATCTGGACAAAAGGCGGCGCTCCCCTTATACAGGAATTGGAGAAGAATTCACAAGAGGAGCAGCGCCTATGGCTGAACTGGC
>JADBJJ010000016.1 GCA_014874475.1 Chloroflexota bacterium | reverse complement strand
GTGTTGGCCTCCCCCAGGCGGTCGCCCACGGCGCGGTAGAGCCCCAGCGCCTGCTGGTAGGACTCCAGCGCCGCATCGTATTCGTCCCGAAACCGCTGCACGTCGCCGATGGCCTGGAGGGTGTTGGCCTCCCCCAGGCGGTCGCCCACGGCGCGGTAGAGCCCCAGTGCCTGCTGGTAGGACTCCAGCGCCGCATCGTATTCGTCCCGAAACCGCTGCACGTCGCCGATGGCCTTGCGGGTGTTGGCCTCCTCGGCGCGATCGCCGGCCCGGCGCGCGGCGGCCAGCGCCCGCTGCAGGTTCTCCCACGATTCCCGCGGCCAGTCCAGCAGCATGTAGAAGTTGCGCAGGCCGGTCGTGACGGAGGCCGAGGGGGAATGCCCCTGTGTCCTCTCCCGTTCGTATCCCCAGTCCAGCCAGGCGTGGATGTTCGGGAGTTCCTCCTCCAGAAAGGAGATACTACCCGGCAGAAGCAGGGAACCATGGTGGCGAACGAGACGGTCGTAGTATGAAAGCGCAGCAGGCCCATAGCGGTCGCGGGCGTTGGGGGGCAGGTGGCGAGCCAGGTGGGTGCGCAGCGGCATCAGCAGGCGCGCCCGCTCCCAGGGGGAAAGTTCCACCAGGGAAAGCCTGTGGAGGACGCGGATGAGCCATTTCCACTCCACGCCGAGGATTTCTTCCAGTATTTCCCGATTGACCCCGGCCGGGAAGAGGGCCAGGAGGGGGTAGAGGTCGGCGGCGTCGGGGTCTCGCGCCCGCAGCCATTTCAGCGAAAGTTCTACAGAGGCGTTCAAACTCCGGGTCCTATCCCGTTCCGCCGGCGGAATATCGGGATCGGCCAGGATTTCCTCACCAGCCTGCTCCAGTTCCTGGCGCAGGTCGGATAGGGAGAGATCGGCCAGGAGGGAAGCGGCCAGGCGGATGGCCAGGGGCCAACCGTCCAGGAACTCCAGTATGGCCAGAAGGTCATCCTCTTTGCCCATTAGCCCCTCGCGAGCAAGTCCAGCCCAGCGCAGAAAGAGGTCGGCGTCCTCCGGGGGATGGAGGCGGGAGAGTTCGTAGTGCTGGGCAGGGATGCCTCGCACTCGCTCGCGGGTAGTGAGGAGGAGATGCATCCCGGCATCGTGGAGGGCCTGGAGGAGCCCCCGCAGGCCCAGGCGGTCGGCAGCCGTCAATTCGTCCAGGTCGTCCAGGATGAGCAGGCGCTCGTCCGCCTGTTCCCGCAGCGCGCGGGCCAAACTTTCATCGGATGTGCTCAGCGCGGGGTCCAGGCCGAGGGTCATCGCGATGCGCAGGCGGGCTTCGCCCACGTTTGGGATTGCCTGCAGGTCCACAAGGTAAATGCCGGCAGGGAAGAAGTGGCGCGCAGCAAGCCATCGCCCTGCCTCCCGAGCCAGTTCGCTCTTGCCGATGCCGCCGAAACCGGTCATCTCCACCGCGCGGTGGTCGCGCAGGTGGAGAATCAGCCGGCGCAGTTCTCGGGCCCGGCCGGTGAAGGTCTCTGGGCGCACAGGGAGGTTGTGGGGAGAGGCGAGCGGGCGTTCCACGTGTACCTGTCCTGCGGGGAGGTCCGGGAAAAGAACCTCGTCGTGGTCGGCGTCGGTGGGCAGGAAAAGGAAGCAGGCTGCCTGCAGGTCGGCCAATTCCGGCTGCTGGCAGGCCCAGCCCAGTTCGCGGGTGAGCGCGTCCACGCGCACGGCCGCGCGGGCAATCTCAAAGGCCCCGGAAACGGTGTGCCCGTTCAGCAACGCAGGGTAGAAATGGCGGGCAAAGGCACTGGCGGCCAGTTTCAGGACGGTCTGTTTGGCGTCTATTGCGACGATGTGGGGGATTTCCGGCTCGGTCAGGGATTGCGCGAGAGCGGCCGAGTGACAGGCGGCGAGAAAGACCAGGCGGATACCCGCGCCGCCGCAGGCGGCAAGCAGGCCCTTCAGGTCATCCGCGGTCAGGGGGAAAAGGGCGCCGTAGCCATCTTCCCAGGCGAGTTGTCCATCCGGGCTACCGTGGCCGAAGAAGTGGAGGATGTCAAAACGGCGGCGGGTCAGAAGGCCCAGCAGGGTTGCCGGAACTCCCCACTCCACGGTCAGTACGGCGGAGCGATCCACATTTTCCATCCATCGGCATACCTGGCGGATTTCGTCCTCCAGATTCAGGGGGGATACTGGCCTATCCTGATAGTCCACCAGCGGCGAGGCGGCTAAAAAGAGGATATTGGCACGGTTCATGAAGGGCCTCCTGTGCGTCGTCTGTATATATTATACACCCGATGCAGGGAGGAGCAAAACCCGGGGGCTATCCAACGCCAGCAAGCATGCGCCCCGGAGCGCGACCGTTGTCGGCCCGATTTCGTATAGCCTAACATCGTTTCTCAAAAAACCCCAGCGTCAGAGACAAACCGAATCCTAATGACTATACGAAGTCACAGGCCCAAAACCACCAGAGACCTGTCCAACCTTGATGACTATACGAAGTCGCAGGTCCAAAACTGCCAGAGACCTGTCCAACTCTGATGACTATACGAAGTCGCAGGTCCAAAACTGCCAGAGACCTGTCCAACCTTGATGACTATACGAAGTCGCAGGTCCAAAACTGCCAGAGACCTGTCCAACCTTGATGACTATACGAAGTCGCAGGTCCAAAACTGCCAGAGACCACTCAGCCTTGATGGCTACACGAAGTCACGGGCCCAAAAATTGCCCCTGTGTCCCGCTCCCATCGTTGAGGGAGCACCGCTTCCATACTCTTCTAACCGCTCCAGCGGTGGGCGGGCCGGGTCATATACTCGCCGGGTGCGGAACTTCCCTTCACCGATGGAAATCTGGACTTTCTCCCGGATTCGCATAACCGGCAAGAAGAGATGGGCGTATATCCAGAGCCGCTCGTAAATCCGATTCAGCAGAATGGTCTGTGCCCTGGTGTCCAGCCGGTCATCGCCGATCCAGGAACGGACCAGGAAGGGATTCCGCTCTTCCACGAAGGTGAATGTTGCTCTGTACATAATCTGTAGTAAAATAAAATGATGCCACTTGCACGCGGGTGCGAGGTGTTGCACCTTGCTCAGCCGCAAAATCTTGCTACTGGTTTCTGGGCAAATACAGAACGCCTTAGGGTGCCGTTTGAGCACCCCTATGCCTTGGTGCGTGGCGCTTCGCTGTATGGCCGACGACGACCGGTTGACCGTCGTCCAATGACCATCTCCGGTCTTCTTTACTGGTTGAGCGACCTTTCAACGTACCGGCGGCTGCAGGAGGAGATTCGCAGCGGCGATTTTCCCCCGCCCCTGGGCCTTCTCCGCTCCGCCCGTCCGGCGGTAGTGGCCGCGCTGGCCCGCGACCTGAACCGACCCATTCTCCTGGTCGCCGGCAGCGTGGCGCGGGCGCGCGCCCTTTATCAGGCCCTGACAGACTGGCATCCGGAGCCAGCGCGCGTCCTGCGGCTTCCTGAGCCCCCTACCCTTTTCTACGAGCGCGCTCCCTGGCCGCGCGAGACCATTGCCGCGCGCATCGCTGTCCTGCGCGCGCTGCTGGACCCGCCCCCTGGCCTGGTCGTCATCGCTTCCGCCCGCTCGGTGATGCAGCCCACCCTGCCAGTACGGGAGTTCCGCGCCGGCATCCACACCCTGCGCGTCGGCCAGACCCTGGACCTGGAGGCCACCCTGCGCCGTTGGGCCAGCCTGGGCTACGAACCCGTCAGCGTCGTGGAGATGCCCGGTCAGTTCAGCCACCGGGGCGGCATCCTGGATATCTTCCCCCCAGGCGATGCGGCACCCGTCCGGATAGAACTCTTCGGACCGGAGATTGAGTCCATCCGTCGCTTTGACCCTGCCACCCAGCGCTCCGCCAACCGGGTGGAAGAGGTAACCATCGTCCCGGCACGAGAGGCGCTGCCCCGACACGGGCCGCGCATCCTGGGGACGGGAGTTGCCCACTCAGAAGCAGGCACGGGGCCGACCTCTCCCGTGCTGGAATGGCTGAATTCTCCCCATCCCCCAGAGGTTGCCGAAGAACTGGCTGCCCACCGGGAAGCCCTGGCCGCCGGCGCCCCCTTCCCCGGCCTGGAATTCTACCTGCCCCTCTTCTACACCCACCCCGCCACTCCGCTGGACCACCTCACCGCCGACGGACTTCTGGTGGTGGACGAGCCGGCAGAATGCCAGGACGCCTGGGCAGAATTAGAAGAAGAGGCCGTGGACCTGCGCCGAACCGCCGAGGAGGAGGGCTTGATCCCCCCGAATTACCCCGTCCCGTACCTGACCTGGGACGACTGGCGGGAGCGGCTGACCGACCGTCCCCACCTGGTCCTGGGACACGGCGAGGAGGAGGTGACCAGTGACCTGGCTTCCTGCTTTCACCCCGTCCCCCGCTACGGCGGCAACCTGGGCGATCTGATGCAGGACGTAGAGCGAACGTTGCGCACGGGCCAGTGGGTAGTCCTGGTCAGCCGACAGGCCGGGCGGCTGGCCGAGGTCTGGAGCGACCACCACGATCCCACCCTTCCGGTAGACGGATTAGCCGAACCACCCCGCCGCCCTCTCACCTTTGTCCACGGGTCGCTGGAGGAGGGATTTGTTCTCACTCCCTCCCCTGCCAACTCCGACGACTTCTCCCTCTCCCCCCCTATGGGAAAGGGGAAGGGAGGCAAGGGATTGGGGATAAGGGTTCTCACCGACGCCGAAATCTTCGGCTGGCGGATGCCGGAGCCCCGCCGCCCCCTTTACCGCCGCCGCGTCGCCCCGGAGTCCCTCTATGCCGACCTCACCCCCGGCGACTACGTCGTCCACGAAGACTACGGCATCGGCATCTTTCGGGGCCTGATCACCCTTGCCCTGGAGGGCGAGGAGCGGGAGTACCTGCTGGTGGAGTACGCCGGGCGGGACCGGCTCTACGTCCCCGTCTACCAGGTAGACCAGCTGAGCCGGTACGTGGGCGCGGACGAGGCCCCCCCCGCCCTCAGCCGTCTGGGTAGCGCCGAGTGGAGCCAGGTGAAAGCGCGCGCCCGCCGGGCCGTGGAGGAGGTGGCACGGGAACTGCTGGAACTCTACGCGGCGCGGGAACTGGCCCCCGGCCACGCCTTCAGTCCTGATACCCCCTGGCAGGCAGAACTGGAGGCCGCCTTCCCGTACGTAGAGACCCCCGACCAGGAGCGGGCCATCGCCGAAGTCAAGGCGGACATGGAGCGGCCCCGTCCGATGGACCGCCTCATCTGCGGCGATGTCGGCTACGGCAAGACGGAAGTCGCCCTGCGCGCCGCCTTCAAGGCGGTTATGGATGGCAAACAGGTGGCGGTCCTGGTCCCCACCACTGTCCTGGCTCAGCAGCACTACACCACTTTCCGCCACCGGCTGGCCCCCTTCCCGGTCGTCGTGGAACATCTCTCCCGCTTCCGCACCCCGGCCGAACAAGCTCGCATCCTGGAAGGTCTACGGGAAGGGAGGGTGGATATCGTCATCGGCACCCACCGTCTCCTGCAAAAAGATGTCGCCTTTAAAGACCTGGGCCTGGTCATTATAGACGAGGAACAGCGGTTCGGGGTGACCCACAAGGAGCGGCTGAAGAAGTTACGGACGGAAGTGGACGTTCTGACTATGACGGCCACTCCCATCCCCCGCACTCTTTACCTTTCCCTGACCGGGGTCCGTGATATCAGCATCATAGAGACGCCGCCGGAAGAGCGGCTCCCGGTGGTCACCTACGTAGGTCCGTACGATACTCAGTTAGTCCGACGGGCGATTCTGCGGGAACTGGAACGTTCCGGACAGGTCTTCTACGTCCACAACCGGGTGCAGACCATAGAAAGCGTGCACCATCGCCTGGGGCGCATAGTGCCAGAGGCCCGCATTGCCGTTGCCCATGGGCAGATGCCGGAGCGGGAGTTGGAGGAGACGATGCTCCGCTTCGTCGCCAGAGAGATGGACGTCCTGCTCTGCACCAGCATCATTGAAAGTGGGCTGGACATTCCCAACGTCAACACGTTGATTGTGGAGCAGGCGGAACGGTTTGGACTGGCACAACTCTATCAGTTACGGGGCCGGGTGGGACGCGGAGCCCGACGGGCCTACGCCTACTTCCTGCACTCCCCGGGCCGTCTGACGGAGGACGCCCGCCAGCGGCTGGAGACGATTCGGGAGTTCAGCGACCTGGGTGCCGGCTACTCCATCGCTATGCGGGACCTGGAACTGCGGGGGGCGGGGGAGATTCTAGGGACCCGCCAGAGCGGGCATATTGCGGCCATCGGGTTTGACCTCTACACGCGCCTGCTGGCGCGCGCGGTGGAGGAATTGCGGGCCCGGAGGGAGGGCCGTCCCCCGCCGCCGGAGCCGCTGAGTGCCATCCACATAGACCTGCCGCTGCCGGTGGGCCTGCCATCGGACTACGTCCCTGACGAGCATCTGCGCTTGCGCCTCTACCGGCGCCTGGCAGCCTTGAGCAAAGAGCAGCAGATTGCGGAAATGGAAGCGGAACTGGCAGACCGGTTTGGCCCACCACCCGCTCCGGTCCGCAACCTTTTCCTGGGCCTGCGGCTGAAGGTGTTGGCCCGGGATGCGGGCGTCACTCGCATCGTCGCCGAGAACGACCACCTGACCCTGCAAATGCCCAGGCTGGGAAGCCTGGACCGGGATCGGCTGCAGCGCCGCCTGGGCAACCTGGCCTATGTCGGGCGGCAAGCCGTCTATCTGTCGCTGGAACGCGGCTGGCCGGAGCGGCTGAAGGAGGTCCTGGAGAAACTGCGCCACACGTAGCGTCCGCGCAGGATGTGGCGGCTGAGCCGAGATTCCGGCAACAGCCCACGAGGGGATTTGACCCCCTCATCCCTTTTACCCTCCTCAGCGGCCTGTTCCGCACATACGCGTACCGGGTCGGAACGAATCAGGGAGACGACCCCGTTTTGCTCTACAAGCGCTACAACATATAAAACGCCACGGTCTGGGCCAGGATAGCCAGGCCGATCTCCATTGCCTCCTCGTCAAAATCAAAGCGGGGGTTATGGTGCGGCGCGCCCAGGCCTTTGGCAGGGTTCGCAGCCCCGACGAAGAAGTAGCACCCTGGGACCTGGCGCATAAAGAAGGCCGCGTCTTCGCTCCCCATCGTCCGCTCCCCAGAGGTGACTCTTTCCGGACCCAGCACCACCTCCGCCGCCCGCCGCACCACCGATGTCACCGCATAGTCGTTGATGACCGCGGGGGTGAGCGGCGTAATCTTCAGTTCCGCCTGCGCGCCGCAGGCCGCCGCAACTCCTTCCATTACCTCCCGCACCCGCCGGAGCACCACTTCCCGGGCCGACGGCTCATAGGTCCGGATCGTCCCCCTCATCTCCACCTGAGCCGGGATGACGTTGAAGGCATCGCCGCCGTGGATGGCCCCCACCGTCACCACAGCCGTCTCCAGCGGGTTCACATTTCGGCTGACCACTGTCTGCAGGGCCGCAATCATATAGGCTGCCGCCACGACGGGGTCCACCGTTTGGTGAGGAAGGGCACCATGCCCGCCCTGCCCGTGGACCGTACAGGTCCACTGCTCCGCTGCCGCCATCACCGGACCGGAAGTGATGTCCACCGACCCCACCGGCCGGTCCGTCCAGATGTGCGCGGCCAGGAAGATATCCGGGCGGGGGTCCTCCAGCGCCCCGTCCTGGATCATTGCATCCGCCCCGTTGCCCCCTTCCTCGGCGGGCTGAAAGATCAGTTTGACGGTGCCGGACATCCGGTTTTGATATACGGCCAGCAACTCAGCCAGCCCCATGCCCATGGCTACATGCCCATCGTGGCCGCAGGCATGCATCCGTCCCGGGATGGTGGAAGCATACTCGGCACCCGTCTCCTCAGTGATGGGGAGTGCGTCCATATCAAAGCGGACCATCACCACCGGACCGGGTCGGGCTCCCTCCAGAACCCCCACCACCCCCGTCCGGCCCACGCCGGTCCGCACCCGATAGCCCAGCCGCTCCAGATGGGCCGCGACAATACCCGCTGTCCGCTCTTCGGCATAGCCCAACTCGGGATGACGGTGAAAATCCCGTCGCCAGGCGACCAGTTTATCTCGCATCTCTCTTGTGGCTGCAAAGAACTCGTTCATAGTGACCTCCATGATAGCGGCGTATACAGCGCTTCTACACGCGGGGCCAGCACCGACCAGTCGTAGTGGCGCTCCACAAAGCGACGGGCCGCTCGGCCAATAGTCATCCGGCGGGCCGGGTCCCTCAGCAGCGACACCACAGCCGCGGCGAATGCCTCCCCATCATCCGCCAGGAGCAATTCCCGGCCATCCTGCACCTCATACCCCTCAGCCCCCAGAGAAGTGGCGACAACTGCTCGCTCCATCGCCATCGCTTCCAGAAGTTTCAGCCGCGTGCCCCCGCCGATGCGCAAGGGGGCGACGTAGACCGTTGCCCCGGCAATGTAGGGTCGGGTGTCCTCCACATAGCCGGTCAGCGTGATGGCAGGGTTCCCCCGCAGGACCTCCAGCCGACGATGGGGGCGCTGCCCCACCACCCAGAACCGGACATCCGGCACCTGCTCCCGAATGCGGGGCAGGATCTCCGCGGCGAACCAGAGCACTGCGCCCACGTTGGGGCGGAAATCCATCTTGCCAGTGAAGACCAGGGCATGAGGTCCCATCCCGGGAGCGGGAACAGTCTGCGGGTCATATGCAGAAACGTCCACTCCATTCGGGACAACGGTCAACCTCAGGCCCGGCACAAGAGAGTGCAGGGCCTGCGCGTCCGCTTCGGAAACGGCGATCACGCTATCGGCGCGGCGGCAGATTTCGGCTTCATACCGCCGGAGTCGCCTCCACTGGACCAGCGAATAGAGGGCACCGTGCCAGCGAATCGGATGGCGCAGGTCAGTCAGGAAAGCCCGTTTCTGGAGAAGAAACTCGCAGTTGAAATCGTCAAAGATGATCAGCGGGCGCGGGCGAGCCTGCTCCAGAACACCCAAAAAGGGCGCCATCTCAATCCCTTCTATGTGGACGACATCAAAGGGTTGATCGGCCAGTCGTTCGCCCAGACGCCGGCGAAAGAGGGGGCTTTCCAGCCGGAGGGCCATATCAGGCTGGCGACCGAGCAGTAGGTCCCGCAGGCGTCGGGAGAAAGGGCGAGGAGGTGGCTCTGGGACGACATCCAGAGAGATAGGGCCCCGATCGGGAGGCAAAGGAGGGACTCCAGCCGCATCGTGGAAAGACAGTATGGTAACGGTGTGGTGGCAGGCGAGGGCAGAAATGATTCCCCAGGCGCGAAGAGCCCCCCCCTGCCGCGGTGGATAGGGCACCTGAGAGGTCAGAAAAAGCAGGTTCATAGAGCAGGAAGCGGCAGCCCTATGCCGTCTCAAACGGGAAGAGTGCGCCGTTCGGCGCCAACTGGCTGACCTTCAATTCGGCCTGGTCCAGTTGCTGGTTACAATACGCAGCCAGAACCTGCCCCCGTTCATAGAGGGCCAGACTCTCTTCCAGCGTCAGCCCGCCCGCCTCCAGTTTGCGGACCACCTCTTCCAGTTCGGCGAAGGCTTCCTCAAATGTCATCTCAGAAACTGGCTTCATAATTCTGCTCCTGCTCCGAAGAGGAGTGACCTATTCTGGCAGGCTGCTCCTCCCCTCGCCCTGACAAGTGCAGATTTTCCCGGCGATGGGGAAACGCCGACGCTTTCCTCTCTCCTTCGGGCAGAGAATGATTGAAGAAAGCCCGATGCCCAGGGCGCGATGGGCGGATGAATTTGTCAAACCGCGAACAGCCTCCAGATCCCCCTCCCGCTCACAAAACGCGGGCGACCAAGAGACCAAACAGGCTCAGCAGCAGGCCTACGTGGAGCCAGAGATGGGTCCGGGCCATCCAGCCAATCACCGGCCAAGCCGGGAGCAGTTGGAGAATGAAATTCAGCCCGATGAACCCCATGCCGATGACCACCAGAAGCCCTGGCGCCCTGGCAAGGAAGTCGCTGGTTGTTTTTACCAGTTTTGCCAGCATACTGCCCTCCCGACCCCGATTGTAGCATATCCGGGCCAGGACGTCAACAGTGGGCCGGCGATGACCATCTCCTCCTGGTGCTGACAGCGAACCGCCGGGCTCAGTGGCCAAGCCCCCTTCGCCCCCTTCGGGGGGGGAGAACGCTGGCCGGTTGGCTCGTCCTATCCGCTCGGAGCCTTGCAGGCCCGGATCGTGGCGGCTCTGACGCCGCTTTGTTGCGCTTTGCAAAAACAGCGAATTGGTGTTATACTTTTGCCCGTCAGGAGAAATCTCGTCATACTTTCAGGCCCTAAAATTGTTGCCTTCCACTTTAGAAAGGAGGTGAGCCTTCTATGCCGTCAGACCGCAAGTGGCGCAAGAAGAAGATGGCCAAGCACAAGCACCGCAAACTGTTGAAGAAGACTCGCTGGCAGCGAAGAGAGAAATAACAGGAAACAAGTAGGGGAAGGATGGAACGAATCGCGATCGGCGCCGACCATGCTGGTTTTGCTCTGAAGGAAGAGATCGTTCGCTTCCTCCAGGCATCCGGCTACCCCGTTGAGGATATGGGGACTCAAAGCGATGAATCGGTAGACTATCCCGATTACGCTGTGAGAGTATCTCGCGCGGTGGCAACTAGGCAGGCCGACCTGGGTATCCTGATCTGTGGAACGGGCATCGGGATGAGCATCACAGCCAACAAGGTGAAAGGAATCCGGGCCGCCGTCGCCACTAACGGGTATATGGCCCGGATGGCCCGGGAGCACAACGATGCGAACATCCTCTGCCTGGGCGGACGGGTGCTGGGGGCTGGCCTGGCGCTGGATATTGTGCAAGCATTTCTGCAAAGCCGCTTTGCCGGCGGACGCCATACCGACCGGGTGCACAAAATCCAGGCCCTAGAACAGGCCAGCACAACCTGACCATCCTTCCTGCCAGAAATTGAGAAAATTTGCGGGGCGGATCGCCCGTTGCGGCGGCAGCCTCTGGCTACACCAGGCAATCTTCCAGAATGCTGTAATGGCAGTTCTCAGGGCTCGGATGCAAACGCCCGGGCTCAAAACAAGACTCTCCGGGCTCTTCGGAGTGCCTGGAGGAGCAGTATAAGCCGGTGAGCGAGGAGTTTTAGCCCTGAGGGACTTCCTAGAGGGAGCCTGGCGGTTGAGCGCCAGGCAGAGACCTGGATGTAACCTCTGGCTGCCGCTGTAAAAGAAGCCCCATCTATCTTCCCTCTCCACATCGGGAGCGAAAATGCGTAAGGGAACCGTGCTTCTGGGCCTGATCCTGATCCTGATCGGGATGTACTCCTTGCTGGGAGCCTTCTACCCTCAACTCCCTGGCCTGGACCGCCTGTGGCCGATCGCCATAATAGCAGGCGGGATCACACTCCTAACTGCGTACATCCGGACCCCTCAGCGAGAGTCTACCCGGGTCTTCTGGGGAGTCACCCTGACGCTGAGTGGCCTCCTGCTTCTCCTTGTAACCCTCACCGACCAGAACTACGCTATCCTGCGAATCTGGTGGCCCGCCTTTATCGTCATCGCCGGAATCTCATTCCTGGCTATGTGGATCGCCGAAGGATTCCGAGATTGGGGAGTCCTCTTTCTGGCCATTGTGGGCCTCATCTTCGGTGGGGTGTACATCGCCGTCAACCTTCATCTCTTCGGACCCAACACCCTGCAGGAGATTGGCCGCTTATGGCCAGCATTGCTCATTATCGCCGGCCTGATTCTGCTCCTCCGGGGCACGTTGGGTGGAAAACAGAAGGCAAAATAGCCGGGTGCCGGTCGTCGGGATAGACGCCAGCCGCGCTGTCTCTCCCCGGCCAACAGGGACGGAAACGTACTCGCTCCACCTGATCCGGGCTTTGCTCTCTACAAGCCCTCCCTGGCGCGTTTGCCTCTATTTTCGCCATGCACCGCCGGAGCAACTGTTCCTCCAGGCCGATCTCCGCGTGATTCCCTTCCCGCGCCTGTGGACACATATCCGGCTATCCTGGGAGATGGCCCGCCGTCCGCCCGATTTGCTGTTTGTCCCCGCGCACGTCCTGCCGCCCGTCCACCCCCGCCGCAGTCTGGTGACGATCCACGACCTGGGCTACCGATACTTCCCCCGAGCCCACACCCGATTTCAGCGGGTCTACCTGGACCTTTCCACTCGCTGGAACGCCCGGGCCGCCACCCACGTCCTGGCCGACTCGGAGGCCACGCAGGCCGACCTGGCCCGCATCTACGGCATCTCTCCGGCGAAGGTGACCGTCGCCTATCCCGGCTATGATGAGTCCCTAGCCCCGGTGCGCGATCCGGCGATTCTGGCCGCCGTCCGGGACCGCTACGGTATCCCCGGGGAGTACTTTCTGTACCTGGGGACGCTGCAACCCCGCAAGAATCTTGCCCGCCTGGTGCTGGCCTTCTCACAACTTTCCACGCGGGCGACCCTGGTCCTGGCGGGCCAGCGGGGCTGGCTGGCGGATGACCTCTTCGCCCTGATCCGCCGTCTGGGGCTGGAAGGGCGCGTCCTCTGCCCCGGATACGTCCGTCCAGAAGACCGGGCGCCGCTGCTCAGCGGCGCGCTGGCCTTCGTCTTCCCCTCCCTATATGAAGGGTTCGGTCTGCCGATCCTGGAGGCTCAGGCCTGCGGGTGCCCCGTCATCTGCTCCAGCACGTCCAGCCTGCCGGAGGTCGCCGGGGATGGAGCCCTCCAGGTCCATCCTGAAGACGTCGCTGCGCTGGCCGACGCTATGGCCCGGCTGGAGAGCAACCCGGACCTGCGCCAGGAATTGGTGGAGCGGGGCTTTGTCAACGTGCGCCGATTCTCCTGGGAGCGGTGCGCCCGTACCGTCCGGGAGGTGATGGAACGACTGCTGGAGGAGAACTGATGCCGATTTCCCCAGCCCTCCGCATCCTGGGCATCCCGATTCACGATGTCACCCTGGAGGAGGCCGTGGAACAGGCCGCCGCGTGGGTCCGAGAGGGCGGCGTCCACCAGATGGCAACCGTCAACCCGGAATTTGTGATGGCGGCGCAGCGGGACCCGGCCTTCCGGGCCGTGCTGGAGCGGGCGGACCTCTGCCTGCCCGACGGGGTCGGCATCACTCTGGCAGCCCGCTATCTGGGCCGTCCCTTGCGGGAACGGGTGGCTGGTGTCGATCTGGTGGAGACGCTGGCTGCCCGCGCAGCCCGGGATGGGTGGCGGCTCTTTTTCCTCGGCGCGGCCCCCGGCGTCGCGGACCGCGCGGCCTCCATCCTGGCGGCCCGCTACCCCGGCCTGACCGTTGCCGGAACCTACGCCGGTAGCCCCCGACGGGAGGAAGAACAGGAGATTATCCAGCGAGTACGGGGAGCCGGTACGGACGTCCTTCTGGTGGCCTACGGCGCTCCGGCGCAGGACCTGTGGCTGGCCCGCAACCTGGCCCGGACTGGGGCGAAGGTAGGAGTCGGAGTGGGGGGCTCCTTTGATTACATCGCGGGCATCGTCCCTCGCGCGCCCCGCTGGATACGCAGGGTTGGGCTGGAGTGGCTGTATCGGCTGATCCGTCAGCCCTGGCGCTGGCGACGGCAGCGGGTGCTCCCGCTGTACGCCATCCGGGTCATCCTTTCCAGAGGAAAAACCTGATCTGGGGAGGAGAGAGACTTGGCGGTCAGCGGCCTCGCCGCTTGCTGCCTCCATCCTGCCCTCTTCGGAACCTTTTGACAACCCTACAATCCTGTGGCATAATCCAATCAAACCCGTTTATCACCCCACTGCCATCCAGGAGGAAGAACTATGGCCTTCAAATTCCCATCGGACGAATGGATTAAGGAACTGGCCCGCCAACTGAACGCCAGCGAGGCCTATGAGAAAGCGGCGAAGGACTGGGAGGGAGACTTTGTCTTCGTGGTGGAGCCAGACGAGGCATACCCCAACACCGCCTACCTGTTCCTGGGCCTCTACCACGGCAAGAGCACCGACGCCGCGATGATCGACAGCGAGACGGAGCGCCCGGCGGAGTTCATCATCCGTGCCCCCTTCTCCACTTGGCGACAGGTCATTGAGGGGAAACTGGACCCTATCCAGGGGATGATGACTCGCAAACTGAAACTTCAGGGGAATATGATGAAAGTGATGCGCTACCCCAAAGCAGCCCAAGAGATCGTCTCCTGCTGCGCGTTGGTGCCCACCGACTGGGGATAGACGTCCCTTTAGGAGGAAACGATGGCCATCATCCGATCGTTTCGCGGAATTCGTTATAACCTGGAACGAATCGGCGACCTCTCCCACGTCATCACCCAGCCCTACGACCGGATCCACGACGCGGAGCAGGCCCGGTACTACCAACTGAGCCCCTACAACTTTGTCCGCATCATCCTGGGGAAACGCACCCCCCAAGACTCCGAGACAGATAACGTCTACACCCGCGCCCGCTGCTATGGCCAAACCTGGCTGGCAGAGGGGATTCTGTTGCGAGATGAGCGCCCTTCCCTCTACGTCCTGGAGCAATCCTTCACCACGCCCGACGGGCAAAGCCGCACCCGCCGGGGCCTGGCCGCCGCCCTCCAACTGACCCCCTTTGAGGAAGGGACCATTCTCCCCCACGAGCGCACTCTCAGCGGCCCCAAGGTGGACCGTCTCAACCTGACCCGCGCTACAGCGTTCGCCTGGGAGCACATTTTTGTCCTCTACCCAGACGAGAGCAATCGGGTTAACAGCATCCTGCAGCCGTACCTGGACACCCATCCCCCCATCGTGGCCCGGGAGATGGTCATTGAGACAGCAGTGGAGCAGCGGTTCTGGGCAGTGGACGACCCCGCTATTATCGGTGCGGTGATGGAGGAGATGGCCCCCAAACGGAATCTCATCATCGCCGATGGCCACCACCGCTATGAGACGATGCTGAACTACCGGGAGGAGATGCGCCGCCAGTATCCGGACGCCCCGGCCAGCGCCGCCTTCAACTTCACTCTGGTCACCCTGGTCAGTATGAGCGACCCAGGACTGGTCATCCTCCCCACCCACCGGCTGGTCCACTCCTACGGGCGGATGAGTGCGAAGGAAGCGCTGGAGCGGGCGAAGGAGTACTTTGACGTGACCCCTGTGGCCGACCGGGCCGCGATGGAGCAGGCGCTGCGGGAGGCGGAGCCCCTTCATCCCCGTTTCGGCTTCTACGACGGCGCGCACACAGTGCTGACGCTGCGCGATCCCGCCGTCCTGGAGCGCATTCTCCCCGACCGCGCTCCCGACTGGCGGCTTCTGGACGTCAGCGTCCTGCATGAACTCTTCATTGAGCGGGTGCTGGGGATTGATAAAGGGGCCGTAGAGCGGAAAGAGAACCTGGACTACCTGCGGGACCCCAATCCAGGCTACCAGGCAGTGGACGAGGGGAAAGCGCAATTCCTGATCGGGATGAACCCGACGCGGATGGAGCAGGTGCGCGCCTGCACAGCGGCAGGGGAAAAGATGCCCCAGAAGTCCACCGACTTCTACCCCAAGGTCATCAGCGGGCTGGTGATGATGCCGATTGGAGTTGAAGAGCAATTGTGATGCTCGCGGTCAGCCACAGAGCGAGGCACCTCGCTCCGGAGCAGAGGGGCGGGTGAGAAGAGGGACGCCCCTTTATCCTATCGCACTCCGTCTGAACTCCGATTTGCGGCGGTGGCCAGAGGTCGCCGCCGCAAATCTCATCCCCTTATCTCCGCCCAGAGCGGAGGATAGAGACGACCAACCCCAGCCCCAGCAGACTGGCCAGAGCGAAACCGAGGATGACCAGCGCTGTGATCAGGCCGCCCCGCTCGGCCAGATGAAAAGCCGGTATCAGCAGCGCCAGCCCCACAATCAGCGCCGCCAGCAGAATGCTGAGAGCCAGCCGGTTCACCAGCCGGTCCAGATAGACCAGCGCCCGCCCCAATTCCTGATGCCGCAGGCTGATCTCTAACTCTCCCCGCTCCGCCCGGGCCAGCAACTGGACGCCGACCCGAGGGAGCATATTCAGCAACTCTGCCAGGTCTCCCACCCCACGGACCAGCGAGGGCATCCAGGTGCGCGGGGAAGCCATCTCCCGCATAAACCGCCGCACGTAGGGCCGGGAGAAGGTGAACATATCAAAGTCCGGCACCAGTTTCAGCCCCACCCCCTCCATCATCGCCAGCGTCTTGCCCAGGAGCCAGAGTTCAGAAGGGAGACGCAGGTGGTGGCGGAAGGCGATGGGTATTGCCTCCTCCACCACATCCCGCGCCCGAATGGCCTTCAGCGGCAGACCCGCGTACTTGCGCAACAGGCGCCCGATGTCGTGCTGCAGGCCAATCCGGTCCACCAATTCACTCACTACCCCCATGCGGACCAACTGGTCCACCACTGCCTCCTCGTCCAGTTGGACGGCAGCCACATAGAGGCGAATCAGGTCCGTGCGCGTGCGGCGGCTGAGGTAGCCCACCATCCCGAAATCCATCGCCCCGATGACCTCTCCGGGCATGACGAAGAAATTGCCCGGATGAGGGTCGGCGTGAAAGAAACCGTCCTCCAGAACCTCTTTGATGACCATCCGGGCCGCGTGGACGCCAATTCGGCGCCGGTCATATCCGGCCGCGTCCAGCGCAGCGATATCGTCTATCTTGATACCCCGAATCCGCTCCAGGACCAGCACCCGGCGGGTGGTGTAGTCCCAGTACACCTTCGGGATGTACAGGTATGGCTCTTCGGCGAAATTGGCCCGGAACCGGTCGGCATTGTGCCCTTCCCGGTAGAAATCCAGTTCCGCTCGCAGGGTGGCGGCGAACTCTTCCACGATGCCCGGCAGGTCGTAGAGTTCTCCCAGGGGAGTACGCGTCTGCAGAAGGCGCGCCACATCCGCCAGAATGTCCAGGTCCACGTTGACCGTCGTCTCTATATTGGGGCGCTGGATTTTGACGACGACCTCCGACCCATCGGGGAAAGTGGCCGCGTGGACCTGGGCCAGCGATGCGGCAGCAAGGGGTTCGGGGTCCAGGGTGGCGAAAATCTCCTCCACCGGCGCGCCCAATTCGGCCTCCAGTTGGGCGCGCACGGACTCCCAGGGCGCCGGAGGGACCGCGTCTTGGAGTTTAGATAGTTCGGCGATGTAGGCAGGCGGGAGAAGGTCGGGACGGGTACTCAGCACCTGTCCCAGTTTGACAAAGGTGGGGCCCAGTTCCTCCAGCGCCATCCGCAGCCGTTGAGGCGGGCCGAGGGCCGGCTGCCGGCGCAGGATGCGGACCAGGGGGAAAACGGGTGTCGCTCCCAACAGGTCCACCAGTTCCCCAAAGCCGTGCCGGACCAGGACCTGGGTGATCTGCTGGAAGCGCCGCAGGTGGCGCACGCCCCGAATCGGCAGGATGGACATCTCAACTCACCGCTGGGGACAACCGTAGACAATTGCCCGCTGTTCTCCTACAGCAGTTCCTTCACCCGGGGGAGAGCAGCGCGGGCGGCTTCCTCTCCCGCCGCAATGACCTCCGCCGCCCGGGTCAGCCCGGAGAGGACGGTGACACCCGCAGGGATAGCAGGGCGGATCAGCAAGTCCGGGCGGGCCTCTTCCAGGCTCCGCCGGTTCACATCCCGCATCATCACCGCCAGCGAACGCCAGAGGACGTCCGCCATCTCCGCCAGACTGTCTGGAACGAAGGGGCGGCGCTTCAGTTCCTCCACCAAGGAGGCCAGAGAAGTCTCATCGGTTGAGATATCCACCGCGACCGCCCGCTCCACGCCCATCCGGCGTACCACATCCGCAGGGAGGTTATCCAGAAGTCCCCCGTCTACCAGAAGTTGCCCCTCCCGCTGGACCGGGCTGAAGAGTCCCGGAAGGGCCGTTGTCGCCCGGACAGCATCCACCACGCGGCCTTCGTTCAGCACCACCTTCTGCCCACTATTCAGGTCCACAGCGACGACCGCCAGGGGAATGCGCAACTGGTCAAAGGTGAGGTCGTCCAAAAAGGACTCCAGGTATTCGGCCACTTTCTGGGCAGAGAGAATGCCGTGAAAGGGGAGGGCCCGATTAATGAAGGGAAGCAAGCGACGGGGGGAAGCCATCCGCAGCGCTTCCTCCTCCATCTGCTGCGGGGAGATTCCGGCTGCGTAGAGAGCGCCAATGAGGCCTCCGGCGCTGGTCCCGGCGATGGCGTGAATGGGGATGCTGGCCTCCGTCAGCACCTTTAGCACACCAATATGGGCCAGCCCGCGCACGCCGCCACCGCTGAGCGCCAGGCCGATCCTTCGCGACCTTCGCCGCCAGAATATGGGCAGGGATGAGAATTTCTCCAGCACAGGTTTAATCCTGTGCAGGGGATTCTGGTGCGACTCTTCGCCCCCGGGATCGGGAGAGTTCATCCACCCGCGCAGCGAGTTCGTCTACCTTCCGCTTCAGGTCCTCCACGTCCTGGCGGGAGGGCGGAGCCCATCGGGCCATCTCGTCCCGGATCAACTTGCGCAGAGCATCCCGCTCCTCCTCCCCCCGGGCGACCAGTCGCTCCACCACTTTGGGGGCCTCCTCAGCGCGGACCTCGCCCTCCTCCACCAGTTTGTCCACGAACTGGACGACCTTTTCGCGAGTGACGGTGAGCAGTCCCAGGCCAAAGAGCAGGGTCCGTTCCAGCCATCGGGTTGCCATCTTCCACCTCCCGAATTTACGCGCGCCTGAATCCCTGTATCCGGCTTCAACTGATGAATAAGGGACGCGGACGAGCGCGGAACACGCGGAAAAATCTTTCATTTCCGCCCTGTGCTTTGAAAAATCTGCGTCCATCCGCGTTCCTGTTTCATTATACCCCACAACCACCATTCAGTCCAGCCGTCGGCTGACCCGACGGACGGCCCCGAGCAGGATGACCGCTGCCAGAAGGGCCAAGGCCAGCCCATGGAGCCCCAGGTCACCCGGCCCTGCGCCCTTCAGCATAACTGCCCGGATGACCGTCAGGTAATGATACATCGGCACGGCGCGAGCGATCAGACCCAGCGCGGGGGACAGGTTCTTCACCGGTACCAGATAGCCGGAGAAGGTGAGGTCTATCATCGCCATAATGAACACAAACAGGATAGCCTGCTGCTGGGTCCGGGAGATGGAGGAGATGATAACCCCCCAGCCAATCTCCGCCAGCAGGAACGGCACTGTCAGCGCCAGGAGGAGCAGAAAAGAGCCCCGCATGGGCACCTGGAAGCCGAAGCGGGCAAGGGCGACCAGAAACAGGAAGTTAAGCAGTCCGATCAGAAACGCCGGAATGGCTTTTCCCAGGACAATTTCTGTCCGGCTCAGCGGGGTGACGATGAGCGCTTCCAGGGTGCCCAGTTCCCGCTCCCGCGCCAGCCCCAGGGAGGAGATAACCAGGGTGATCTGATACACGATGAAGCCAACCTGGGCCGGAATGGTGAACTGCTGGACATCGTAGGTGGGGTTGTAGTAGGTAACCACGCGCAGGTCCACAGGCGAATCGGTACGGAAGCCCTTTGCCGCCAGATACTGCCGGGTGTAGTCAGCAAAGACAGTCTCCACAGCATCCTGTACGATGCCCCCAACGGTGTCGCTGGAGCCATCCACCACCACCCGCACGGTGGCCGTCCGCGTCGGATCGGAGAGGTCAGCGGCGAAGCCGGAGGGGAAGATGATAGCCACCCGGGCTGTTCCTTGTTCCAGCGCGGCATCCAGCGCGCCCTCGTCCTCCACAAATTGCCAGAGCGCCAATTCCTCCCGGCTGTCCATCCGCAGGACCAGTTCCCGGCTGATCGCGGAACGGTCCAGGTCCAGCACGACCATAGGCTGCTCCTTGACCCCTTGTCCGGTGGCCCGCGCCAGCAGGACCAACTGGAGCATCGGGAGGAGGAACAGAAACGTCGTCAGCAGCCAGTCCCGGCCCAGTTGCAGCAGTTCCTTCCAGACCAGATTGCCGATTCGGGTGGTCATAGCGAATGCCCCTGCGCGGGGTAAAGTTGCCGCTCTCAAATCCCCCTTCCTCCGAGCCCTCTATCCCAACCGTTTCCGGAACAGGAGCAGGCTGAGGAGCAACCCTCCCACCCCCATCCCCAGCAGAATCAGGATGTGCATCTGGAGAGGGGCCAGCCCCACGCCCTTCAGAAATACTCCCCGGCTGATGGCGACAAAGTGAGTCATCGGTAACGCGTAGGATACCAGCATGGAGAGAACATTGTGAGTGTCCACCGGCAGAATCAGTCCAGCGATGAAGAAACTGGGGACAAAGAAGACCGTCAGCACCAACAACATCGCCGTTTGCTGGTTGCGGACGAAGTTGGCGATAATGAGGCTGAAACCCATTTCGGCCAGGAAATAGACCGCGCTCAGGGCTAGGTAGAGGGAAAAGTTGCCCCGGAAAGGGACGCGGAAGTAGAGGACAGCGACCAGCCAGACCGGCAGGACCCCGATGATTCCGCAGGCCAGGTAAGCCCCCAGTTTGCCCAGCAGGTACTCCGCCCCACGAACTGGCGTGACGATGAGACTTTCAAAGGAGCCGACCTCTTTCTCCCGTGTCAGCGCCAGGGCGAGGGCCAGCGCAGGCATGCAGAGGACAATCGCCACCAGACCCGGCACCATGCTGATCAGCGATTTCAGCACTGGGTTGTACCAGACCTCGGAGCGAACGTCTACGAGGACTGGCATAGAGCGGGTGGGGCCAGGAGCGAAAGCCATCACCCGCCGGGTCAGGGAGAAGACGGCCTGAATGGCTGCAATGGGGTCGCTCCCGTCCATTACTACCTCTACGGGTGCAGGCCTTCCCGCCTCCAGTTGACGGGCGAAGCCCTCAGGGAGCACCAACCCGCAGTCCACCCGCCCCGTTCGCAACATCTGCTCCAGTTCGGAGTACGAACTGACCCACGCCTGTACCTGGAACTCCCCATCAGCGGTCAGGGCAGCAACCATCCGACGAGAGAGCGCGCTTCGGTCCAGGTCCCACACGGCCATCTCTATCCGCTGGACATCCAGCACAAAAAGATGTGCCAGCAAGAGCAGCAAGAACGCCGGAGAGAGGCTGACCAGAAAGAACAGCCGGAGGTCCCGGAAGATATGGCGAAATTCTTTACGGAGGATGGCGAGAGTCCGGCGAGGGGACATCCCAGTCATGAGGGACGGACGCCAGCGCGTTCAAAGCGCCGGGCATCTGCGAACCAGGCTATTTTCCGGCGGGATGACCCAGGCCGACGATCTGCCGGATGGCTGTCAGAACGCCCAGGCCGACTCGGAGGGCTTCGCCGGGGGGGATAGCAGGGAGATGCTCCTTTCCCGATTCGTCCACCTGGATGGGAGCAGAGCGCAGATAGAGATAGGCCACACCGACACCCAGGAGAGCACCAATGATGCCTCCCAAGAGCAGAACGCGAGTTCGTAGATTCACATCCACCTCCTGATTCCACGAATTTGCATTGGTAAAAAGGGGGTTTTACAGCAGCCTGCAGCCACCACCCTCCCCCAATCCCTGCATGGCGTCAACGTTTGCGGCGGGCCAGCATCCCGGAGAGCGCGGCGCGGGCCGAAGAGGCAGCAATGAAGGGCGCCGCAATCCGGCGGCAAGCCTGCTCTGTGCCCCTCTGAACCAGATGCAGAACTCCGCGCCCCTGCAGGAACCAGCGGGGGACGACCCGCCACCAGCGAGAGCGATAGAGAGCGTAATTCACCGCTACGCCCAGGGCCACACCCACCAAAGCGCCGAAAGCCGCCTCCAGCGCCAGCAGGATCAAAGCCAGATCACGAAAAATCCCCACCATTCATCCCGCAAGGGTGATAGTTGGTGGCGGTCACCGAGACGGTGACCGCCACCGGACTGCCGGAAAGACTACTCCTCCGGCGGAGGCGGCGGGGCCTGACCCGCTGCCTTCGCCCGCTCCTCTGCCACCAGCATCCGCCGCAGCGTCTTGCCGACGAAGGTCTTAGGCAGTTCGGAGCGGAACTCCACATAGCGGGGGTACTTGTACTTCGCCAGCCGCTCCTTGGACCACTCAATAATCTCCTCTTCGGTAGCCGTCTCTCCCGGCTTGAGGACGACCCAGGCCTTCACCGTCTCTCCCCGGTAGGGGTCGGGGACGCCCGCGACAGCGACCTCCAAAATCTTGGGGTGCTGTTTAAGGACCTCCTCCACCTCGCGCGGATAGACATTGTAGCCGCCGCAGATAATCATGTCCTTCTTGCGGTCTACAATGTAGAAGTAGCCATCCTCGTCCATCTTGGCGATGTCGCCGGTGAAGAGCCAGACTTGGCCATCGGGGAGTGTACGAAGGACGTTGGCCGTCTCCGTGGGCATCTGCCAGTAGCCCTTAAAGACCTGAGGGCCGCGCAGGACCAGTTCGCCTTCCTCGCCCGGGCCCAGGAAGCGAGTGCCGGTATCCAGATCCACGATGGCGGCATCCACGTCCGGCAGCGGCAGGCCGATGCTCCCTTCCCGGTTCTCGCCCAGCATGGGATTGCAATGAGAAGCAGTCGGGGCCTCGCTCAAGCCAAACCCCTCCCGCAGGTTCCCGCCCGTCAACTGCTCAAAGCGGGTCTGCGTCTCCCGCAGGAGCGGGGCAGAGCCGCTGATGCACGCCCGGATAGAGCGGATGTTGACCTTCCCCTCCAGCACCTTCGGATGGTTGTTGATGGCGTTGTACATCGTCGGCACGCCGGGGAAGATGCTGGGCTGATACTTGTTGATGGTATCCAGGATGTCATTAATATCCCGGGGATTGGGGATAACAATCTGGGTAGCACAGGCCGCAAGGGCGAAGCACATCGCCGCCACCATCCCGTAAACGTGGAAGAGGGGCAGGGCCGTCAGGACAGTCAGTTCGGCATCCTGCACTCCCGGCAGCCAGGACTTGATCTGGAGCGCGTTGGCCACCAGGTTGAAGTGAGTGGCCATAGCCCCTTTCGGTACACCAGTAGTGCCACCGGTATACTGGAAGATGGCCACATCCTCCTGGGGATTGATCGTCACCTTCGGACGTTCGGCGGGAGAGTGGGCTTTCAGCACATCCTGGAACCAGCGATCGCCTGCAGCCAGCGTCACCCGGTCGCCCTGCTTCTTTTCCATCGCCAGAGTGAAGAGCAGTTTGAGGACTGGCGGGAAATACTCCTTGATGTTGGTAACAACGACCTGTCGGACCCGGGTGTTCGGCTGAACCTTTTTGACCACAGGGTAGAAACGGCTCATCACGATGATGACTTCCGCCCCGCAGTCGTTCAACTGGTGCTCCAGTTCCGGCGGCGCGTAGAGGGGATTGCAGGCCACGACAGTACCGCCCGCCTTCAGGATGCCGAAATAAGCGATGATAAACTGGGGGCAGTTGGCCATCAATATGGCGACGCGGTCGCCCTTTTTCACCCCCATCTTCGCCAGCGCCGCTGCCATGCGGTCGGTCAACTCGTTCAGTTGCCGATAGGTGAGTCTCCCGCCCTTGAAAATGACGGCCGTGTGGTCGGGAAAACGGCGCGCAGCATCCTCAACAAAATGATACAGGGGAACAATGGGGTAATCAATGTGGTGTGGGACACCGGGGTCATACCTCTTCAGCCACGGTCGTTTGCTCTCCTCCATGGTACTAACCTCCTTGCTGGGGATACGGATTCGGGCCTGGACACGGAAACAGGGAATAAAGCCAGCAATGTCTTCTGTTGGGTCCGTCTCACCTCCTCTGCAGGGATGGGAATTTCGTCTCGGGGCGACGGAAAATCCGCCGCCCCGAGGACGTTCGGGCCTATGTTCTAAGGCGTCACCGGAATCCGAATAACCTGCCCCACCCGAATCTGGTGGGGGTTCGAGATGTTGTTGTAGGAAGCCAGGTAGAGATAGTTCAGGTTATATCGGAGGGCAATGCGAAAGAGATTATCCCCCGGCTGGACGGTATACAGGATTTCCTCCCCGGTCGGCGGCTGACCACCCGTCCCCGGGATACGCAAAACCTGGCCGGGATAGAGGCGGTTGGGGTTCACAATGTTGTTATAGGCAGCCAGATCGCGCCAGTCCACCCCGTATTGCCGGGCAATCTGCAGGAGCCACTCTCCCGGCCGGACGACATGGGTCCTTTCACCACCAGCAGGAGCCACCACTGTCTCACCAGCCGACAGCACCGGTGTAGGAGTAGGTGCCACCGTCGGCTGCGTTACAGAGACTTCAGTAGGTGCAACTGTGGGCAGCGGGGGCGTTTCTGTGGGCAGCGATGGGAGCGGTGTGGGAGTCTCTGTGGGTACTGGTGGGATCGCCGCCATTGCTGTCAGGGTCAGATTGGTCTGGGCTGCCTGAGCAGCCAACGTCGCCATCCAGAGATCTTCTGCCTCCTGCTGGGAGGGAGTCGGAGTCACATCAGGGGCAGCGGGCATATAACACCCCACCAGCAGCAAAAGAACAACTAAAAGGCCTAACAGAGGGGAGAGCAAGGATCGGGCACTCTTCATGAAAATCCTCCTTCCGGCAAACCGGGAACGAGTGGAAACACTTTTATCATATCATAAGGCAGTACAGATGTCAAGCAAAAACTGCAATATATCCCCTTCCCAAAATCCGGATTCGGTGATATATTTCTCTTGACCCTATCTATCCGAGGTGAAAACAAATGAGGCGACGAAAGACCATCTGGCTGGTTGGAGTTATGGCCCTTCTGGTTCTGGCCTGTACGGCTGGAGCGGCCTTTCTGGCCGGCTTTAGCACCGCCAATCTCGTGAACCAGGGGACGATTCCGCTACCGATTCCCCTGATGCCGACTTCTACGCCGACATCACCCCAGACTGATGAGGAAACATTCCAACTGTTCTGGGACGTTTGGGACATTGTCCAGGAGGCCTACTACGGCGATATACCGGACATCCAGACTATCGTTTATGGCGCAATTCGGGGGAGTCTCCAGACACTGGGAGATGAGTACACATCGTTCATTGAACCCCGTATTGCCGCCATTATCAACGAAGACGCCAGCGGTGAGTTTCAGGGAATCGGCGCCTACGTTCAGATGCGAGAGGACGGGAAACTGGAGATTGCGGACATCATCCCCGGCACCCCGGCCGAAGAGGCAGGCCTCCGGAGTGGCGACCGGATTCTGGCGGTGGACGGTCAGTCCATCATCGGCTACAGCATCTACGAGGCCATCGCGCTGATCCGGGGACCGGCCGGCACCCCTGTCACCCTCCTGATTGAGCGTCCGGGAGAGGAAGAGACTTTTGAGATTACCATTGTCCGTGCGCGCATTGAAATCCCGCTGGTGGAGGCGAAGATACTGGAAAGCGACATCGCCTATATCAAACTGACGGATTTCAGCGCCCCCGCTAGCCGACAGTTGAGAAACACCCTCAAAGACCTATTGGCCCGTAACCCCAAAGGACTGATTCTGGACCTGCGGAATAACCCCGGTGGCTGGCTGGACCAGGCTCTGGAGGTGGCCGATCTGTTCCTGGACCAGGGTGTCATCATGATAGAGCGCACGAAAGAAGGGGAGGAGGTCTTTCACTCCCGCGATGGCGGCCCGGCGGAATCAATCCCGCTGGTCGTTCTGGTTGATGGCGGGAGCGCCTCCGCTTCGGAAATCGTCGCCGGGGCGATCCAGGACCGGGGACGGGGGATTCTGATCGGCGAGCCGACGTTGGGCAAAGGTTCGGTTCAGCGTCCCTATCGGCTCCGCGATGGCTCCGAATTGCGGGTGACCATTGCTCATTGGTTCACGCCCAACAATCGGGCCATCAGCGGGAAGGGCCTGACACCGGATATTGAAGTACCCTGGCCTGAGGACGTCGGCCCAGACGAGGACCCCCAACTGGACCGGGCAGTGGAGTATCTGCTGACGGGGAAATAAACCCTTTTTCTGGCAGCGGCCTCGCCGTTACCGGAAAAACAACCTAAAGATATGACCGGCATCAAAGTCGTAGCGACCAACCGGAAAGCTACCCACGAGTACCAGATAGAAGAACGGTACGAAGCGGGGATCGCGTTGACCGGGACCGAGATTAAGTCCGTCCGGGCCTCTCAGGTCAGCCTGCAGGAAGGGTACGTACAGGAACGGGACGGCGAACTCTGGCTGGTCAGCGTCCACATTGCGCGCTACGAACCAGCCGGCCGGCTCAACCATGACCCCCTCCGCCCGCGCAAATTGCTCCTCCACCGACGGGAAATCAACCGCATTATTGGCCGAATGCGGGAACGGGGATACACCGTCGTGCCGCTGCGGATGTATCTGAAGGAAGGGCGGGCCAAAGTGGAAATCGCGCTGGCTCGGGGCAAGCGCAAGTACGATAAACGGGAAGCCATCGCCCGAAGAGACCTGGAGCGGGAAATCCGACGGGAGTGGAAAGGACGGATCCGATGATAAGGGCACAACCCTTTGTCGTTGACGGACAGCAAATAGTCTCCATCCGTCAGATTAATAACCTCCCCCGTCCCCAGAAGGAGGCCATTTACAAACTGCTCATCCCGCCGGAGGCCCTGCTCCAGTTCGGGATTCCCTTCTCGCTGACCGACTCCCAAGGACGACCTTTGTGGGAATGCATTTGCGAGCCGGGGACCAGTTCGGTCACCATCGCCCTGCGCCACCAGCGGGGCGCCCCCGATCCGGTTCTCTACCTGGAACTGGCGGAGACCCCTCACAACCAACTGGAAGTCCTCTTCTTCTCCATCGCTGACCCAACCTCAGAGCGGTTCAACGTGGACCGAATGCCAGATGGTCGGCCCACCAATTTCGGGACGGACGGGCGCAACATCCCGGAGGAGATTCGGGCTATGGAGGCGGGGCTGGCCCCGGGGCAGGTGCGGCAGGGAGGCCGCCTGACCCGACGGCTCATCCCGCGCTTTGAGGAGTTTGTCGCTCGTCTGGGGTATGACCGCTTTCAGGCCCAGCCCCTCTTCTACCACGCGGCCATCCTGTTTGAGCGATGCGGGTTCGCGTATACGATGGGGCAGGGCAGAATGGAGTGGGTTCACCAGGAGTTCGGCCGGGGCGGCCTGCTCTTTGCCCGGCTGGATGGCTCTACTCCGTTCCGACAACCAGGTATGGAGGCCAGCGTACGGGGGCGCAGTTGGGCCATCTATGACGGCATTTTGGGTGAACCGTTTACTGGCATCCGGATGTATAAACGGGTCGGTATCCACGCCGGGATCTGCACCTTCCCGGAAGCAATCTGGTAAAAAAACCAACCTTCAGAGGAATGGGCTTGGGGGTGGCAGCCTTCAGCCATCGCCCCCACCCTCCATTCCCTACCATCTGCCAAGATGCACCCAGGCATCACTCTACCGGACTACCTGGACGTTCTCACCATCCCGACCCCCTTCCCAGTGGGGCCGGTCAACATCTATCTGGCCAGAGGGGATGACGGCCTAACTCTTATTGACGTGGGGCCGCGCTTTGAGCCAGCACAAGAGGCATTGCGGGAAAAACTGACCGAGTGCGGGTATCGGCTATCGGATGTGAGGCGCATCATCCTCACCCACGCCCATAGCGACCACTGCGGCCTGGCAGGGGAACTGGCGGAAGAAGCGGGCGCGGAGGTGTTCTCTCATCCGGCAAACTTCTCGCTGCTGGCCAACTATGCCGACGAGCGGGAACGGTGGCTGGCTTTCTACGCCGCGCTGATGCAGGAGGCGGGGATGCCGCCGGACCAAATTGTTCAGGTGGACCGACTGCGGCGCGGGATGAGCCGGTATATGACGCCAGTTCGTCCCACGGCCACCCTCAAAGAAGGGGACACCCTCCAACTGGGGGGTGAGGAATGGCAGGTCCTCCACACACCTGGTCACTCCGGGGGGCTAATCTGCCTCTATCAGCCTCAACGGCAATTGTTGATCTCCAGCGACCATCTCCTGCGGGACATCTCCTCCAACCCCATTGTAGAGCCTCCAGAACAGGAAGGTAGGGAACGACCACGACGGTTGGTGGAGTATATGAGACAGTTACAGCGGATAGCGGAATTACCGATAGAACTGGCCCTGCCCGGCCACGGTCCCTTCATCCCCGATGTGCGCGACCTGATCGCCCGGCGACTGGCGTTTCATGACGAGCGTGCCCGCCAGATTGCGAAACTTCTTCAGAACGGTGCACGTACCACCTATGACCTGACCCTTTCCCTGTTCCCCCATCTGGACCCTGTCAATCGCTTTCTGGCGGTCTCCGAGGTTATCGGGCATCTGGAGGTTCTGGAGTTGCAGGGGGAAGTAATTTCCGCTGTAGAGGACGGAGTCCGTCGCTGGCAGATCGGACCCTCACCCAGGTAAGGCGAACTCCCTGCCGGGCAACGAGAAAAAGGAGAGGAGTAGAGAAGTTTTGCAGCAACGGCTTCGGCCACTGCTGCGAAACCCCTTTTCCTCGGCCCCCTGCGCTTGACAAAAAAAGCGGATTGTAGTATGATAACCCCTGTTTGGGGCCGTGGTGTAGCCTGGTTCAACACACCGGCCTGTCAAGCCGGAGACCGCGGGTTCAAATCCCGTCGGCCCCGCCAAAAATAAAATGCCGGAAGGATCGCGCTGAGAGCTATCCAGCATCCACTGCCCATCGTTAAGGTCCCCGGTATTTGATCTCCCGCCAGCGCTGTGGCCTCAGCGCTGGCGTTTTCTTTTGCCCCTTATCCCACATCCCACATCGCCCCTCATTGTCAAAAAGCGGAAATCCGCCAGGAGTACCGGATCAGCCCAGATGGCTGCCTCTCTGCTCTCCCCCCAGCCCGACGAGTGGGTCCTGGACCTCTGCGCCGCGTCGGGCGGGAAAACCACTCACCTGGCCGCGCAGATGCAGAACCAGAGGGTACTTATCGCCAACGAAATCCACCCCCGCCGGGTGCGCGCCCTGGCGGAGAATCTGGACCGGTGCGGTATCACGAATGCGATGGTTCTGAACGAGACCCCCGAACGCCTGGCCGCGCGCAGAAAACAGGCTTGTCAATCCGCACAAATGAGGTATACTAATTCCCACTCTCACCCATCCGGAGGCATTATGGGGCAGGTGTTCCTTTCCACTCACCCGCTGGTCCAGCACAAACTGGCGCTCCTGCGAGACGAGCGCACCGACCCCAAAAAATTCCGCGAACTGGTGCGGGAAATCTCCATCCTCCTGGTCTACGAAGCGACAGCCGACCTGCAGACCGAGCCGATCCTGATCCAGACCCCTCTGGGGCGCGCAGAGGGGCGATGTCTGCTGGAGAAAGTGGGACTGGTGCCCATTCTGCGCGCGGGCCTGGTCATGGTGGAGGGAGCCTGGCAGATGCTGCCCGGGGCCGAAGTCTGGCACATCGGCCTCTCCCGCGATGAGCGGACCCTCCAGCCAATGGAGTACTACTCCCGCCTCCCCGTCAGCCCAACGGTGGACGTTTGCCTGGTGCTGGACCCGATGCTGGCGACCGGTGGGTCGGCGGTCGCAGCGGTGGACATTTTGAAACGATGGGGGGCTCGCCGGATCAAATTCGTCGGCATCATCGCAGCCTGGCCAGGCCTGAACCGCTTCACCCAGACCCACCCGGATGTCCCGGTATATCTGGCGGCGGTGGACAATCATCTCAACGAGGCCGGCTACATCGTCCCCGGCCTGGGAGACGCGGGCGACCGGATGTTTGGAACCGGATGACACCAATCCGCAAATGAATCAGACACGGTTGGAAATACGGGGCACGCTACTCCAGGTTCACAATTCCTTCACATCGTCTTCACAAAATCTCCGCCGTTCGGGTTGACAATTGGGGCATGCAAACGATTCTGGTCGTAGACGATGAACCGCAAATCCTGCGCCTGGTACGGGCCTATCTGGAGGACGCCGGATTTCGCGTCATCACCGCCTCCGATGGTGAACAAGCCCTATACGTCGCCCGTCACGAACAACCCGACCTCATCGTCCTGGACATCCTGATGCCCAAAATGGACGGGCTGGAGTTCACCCGTCGCATCCGGCGCGAGCGAGATGTCCCCATCATTATGCTGACCGCCCGCGTGGAGGAGACGGACCGCATTGTGGGCCTGGAACTGGGCGCCGACGACTACATCACCAAGCCCTTCAGCCCCCGGGAACTGGTGGCGCGGGTGCGCGCGGTCCTGCGCCGCGCCCAGGGACCCTTCGCACCGCCCCCCGTCCTCCAGTTCGGCCCTATTTCCCTGGATCGCGCCACCCATACGGTCACCGTCTACGGGAAACCGGTGGACCTCACGCCGACGGAGTTCGGCCTTCTGGAAACGATGATGCGCGCCCCCGGACAGGTCTTCCGTCGTTCCGACCTGCTGGAAGCAGTGCAGGGCGTGGCGTTTGAGGGGTACGAGCGGACGGTGGACGCCCACATCAAAAATCTGCGGCGCAAGATAGAGCCGGACCCTGCCAACCCCCGCTTCATTCTGACCGTCTGGGGAGTGGGGTATCGGCTGAACCCCGATATAGAGCATGCGTAGCCTATTCTGGAAAGGAATGCTGACCTTTCTGGCCGTTGTCCTGGTCGCCATCGGCGTGGTGGCGGCCCTGGTTGGCTGGATGACGGAGCAGGAATTTCGCCGCTACACGCTAGCACGAGGCGGGCCGTGGGAGCGAGTCGCGCTGGCGCTGGCCGAGTACTACGCCATCTACGGCTCCTGGGACGGCCTCCAGGAAGCGCTCGCCCTCCTCCCCCGGGCCTATATGATGCACCGGGGGATGACCCCCTCCAGAATGATGGACTTCCGAGTGGCCGACGCGTCGGGCCGGATTGTCGGTGATACCCTCAGGGTCCCGCGCGGGACCGCTAACCGTCGTGATCTTCAAAACGGAATTCAGGTACTGGTGAATGGAGAGGTGGTCGGTTACATCCTCCCTTATATCACCACCCTGCAGCCGTACCCACTGAATACGGAGCAACAGGCATTTTTGTCCAGCGTCCGCGCGGCGCTGCTGGCCGCTACCCTGATCGCCCTCGCGGTGGCCCTGATGATGGGAGGGTTGCTCTTCCGCTCCATCATCCGTCCGCTGCAGCAACTTACCGCCGCCAGCCGAGCGATCGCCCGGGGCGACCTCTCCGCCCGGGCACCTGTCCGCGGCACCGATGAGGTCGCCCAACTGGCTCGCGCCTTCAACCAAATGGCGGAAAGTTTGGCCCGCGCCGAGGAGGCCCGCCGGAATCAGACCGCCGACCTGGCCCACGAACTGCGTACTCCGCTCACCGTTCTCCAGGGGACCCTGGAGGCGATGGTGGACCGGGTCTATCCCGCCGACCCTGAAAACCTGCTGGCCGCGCTGGCCCAGGTCCGCACCCTCTCCCGACTGGTGGAAGACCTCCGCCTGCTCTCCCAGGCCGATGCCGGAGAATTGACCCTCCACAGGACACCCCTGGATATGGGAAGCTTTCTGGAGGAGATACTGGAAGCCCACCGGTCGGTTGCCCAGGAACGCAGCATCTCTCTCACCCTGGAACGCCCAGCATCTCTCCCGCTGGTCCTGGCCGATCGGGACCGGCTGACCCAGGTGATGGGGAATTTGCTGAGCAACGCGCTCCGGCATACCCCGCCGAAAGGTCGCATCACGGTTCGGGTAACCGACCGGGGTCGGGAAGTGGTTATCGCTGTCGCCGACAACGGCCCGGGCGTACCCTCAGAGGACCTCCCCCATCTCTTTGAGCGGTTCTGGCGGCGGGATGCCTCCCGCCAGCGGGCGACGGGAGGCAGCGGTCTGGGCCTGAGCATCGCCCGCCACATTGTGGAGGCCCATGGCGGCCACATCTGGGCCGAACCGACCTCCGGCGGTGGCCTGACCGTCGCCTTTACTCTGCCCACCGCGGCCATTGCGTAGGGACACTTCCCGCGGAGTTGCCCCACTGTGACGATCCCGAAGGGGGAAACCGATGCCGAAACTCCGCGATACAGGGCAAAATCAAATCAGCCCCGGGTCTCTGCGTCCTGATGGTACATACAGGTTGGAGCGCAATGGGCGAACGAGGAGAAGCCGTTTACCGTCCGACCATAAAAGAGTTGCCGACGACAGAGCGGCCCCGGGAGCGGCTGGCCCGGCTGGGGCCGGGAGCCCTCTCCACCGCTGAGTTGCTGGCCATTATCCTGCGCACCGGCGTGGGCGGGGAAAGCGTGCTGGATGTGGCGACGCGCCTGCTGGCCCGCTATGGGGGACTGGCTGGACTGGCTCGGGCCAGTTTCTCCCAACTGGTGGCCGAGAGGGGAATGGGCCTTGCCAAAGCGGCCCAACTTCAGGCCGCGCTGGAACTGGGACGGCGGATGACGCTGGCCGCGCCGGAAGAGCGCCCCACCCTCTACACCCCCCACGACGCCGCGGCACTCCTGACGGCCGAAATCGGCCACTTAGAGCAGGAGCACTTCTGCACCCTCTTCCTGGACGCCCGCTATCGGGTTCTGGGCATCCAGACCCTCTATCGGGGGAGCCTGACGCTGACGCAGATTCGCATCGGGGAAGTGTTCCGGGAGGCCATCCGGCGCAACTGTGCCGCCATCGTCGTCGCCCACAACCACCCCTCGGGCGACCCCACTCCTTCGCCCGACGATATCGCCGTCACCCGGCAACTGATAGAAGCCGGACGGTTGCTGGGAATTGAGGTGCTGGACCATCTGATCATTGGCCAGCACCGGTGGCTCAGTATGCGGGACCGAAGGCTGGGGTTTGAGGAATAGTCCCCCAAACCTCGCCCTTTCGTCAAAACTCCCCGCGCCGGAACACCCCGGCAGCCAGCGCGTAGCACCCGGCGGCGATTAACAGGGTGGCCCGGATGCCCAGGTGGATGGAGAACGCGACGGCGAGCGCCGATCCCATCACCGACATCACCCCGTTGATCCCCCAGAGCCAGGGAATCACCCCGGGCCGCCGGGCCCCCGCCAGACGGATCCCCGTCGGGAAGGGAATGCCCATCAGGAAGGCCAGCGGGGCCAGCATCCCCACCGCCATCGCCAGACGGGCCGCCAGCGGCCACCCGACCGTCCGATCCAGCACCCACGGTACGGCCAGCGCGTTCAGCACCACCAGCCCCACCAGACCCACCAGCAAGGGCAACAGCGGTTGCCCCCTGCGCCGTCCGGCCCACAGGCTCCCCAGCCCGCTGAAGAGCAGCAGGGCAAAGAGGCCCACAGCCAGAGAGTAGACAGGCCGCCCCAGATAGACAGTCAGGCGCTGGATGATGGGGATTTCCACCAGCATAAAGCCCACGCCCAGCGCGCCGAAGTAGGTCAGCATCCGGGCCGAAGGGGCCGCCAGCCCTCGCCGCCGCACGCCCCATCCCAGCGGCACCAAGACGAAGAGGACACCGACCACCGCCGTAATCCCCAGCACCGCCAGCAGAATCCCCGCCGACTCTATACTGACCTGGTAGACTCCACTGGCCCGCAGGGCCTGAGAGAACAGGTCCCCAAACCGGACCAGGTTGAAGAAGAATGGTCGGTCATCGGTCGCCGGGGTGATATCCAGCGGATAACGGGCGATCCAGGCTCCTGGATCATCCGCCGTGAGGAATGCCCCCACCTCCTCGGTGGCTGGCAGGCCTGGAGCGTAGAGGACGGTGAAGCCCAGTTCCCGCGCGCGATCCTGGATGAGAGCGACCTCCTCCGGCATGAAGGGGGTGCGCTTAAAGAGGACGGTCGCCAGTCCCTCCTTCGGGTTGCTGGCGACGAAGTGGACGATGACAGCAATATGGTTTTGCGGCTCAGCGACGCCCGCGCGGGCCCATCCTGCCATACCCGTAGAGACCAGCCGAAGCGTCTCAGCGGGCCGCCCCGGCATGTACCAGCGGGAAACGGTCAGGATGCCCCGCTCGGTGAGATGTTCGTAGTACATCCGGAATGCCTCCACCGTGTAGAGGCTGTTCTCGGAGAGGGCGAAAGCGCCGGAGGCGCCAGCCGCCCAGGTGTCAATCAGCGCGGCCTGGATAACATCGTAGCGGTGAGGGCTGCGGGCGATGTAACCCCGCGCGTCCTCCACCACCACTGTCACGTCGGGGCGGTCGTAGAGATGACCGGCGAATTCGGCAAACGGGCCGCGCACCGCCGCTACCACCGCCGGGTTGACCTCCACCGCCGTCACGTGGGGGGCGCCAGAGGCCAGCGCCGCCAGCACGTCCCGCCCGCCCCCCGGCCCGATGACCAGCGTCTCCGGCTTCTCCACCAGGTGGTAAACAAAAGAGGTCAGATCGTAGCGCAGGAAGGAGACCCAGTAGAGGTCGCCTGTGAACTCCTGAATGGGGGTCCCGGCGGCGGCGTCAATCAGCAGGAGACGGTGCCCCAGGCCACCCTGCTGGATAGTCCGCTGCCAGCCGATGTCGCTCACCGACCAGAAGAACGGGTTACGGTTGACCTCGTAGACGGTGACGCGGGAGTAGGCGTTCCACTTTTCGTAGGCGCGCGGGGCCTCCTCCCCACCCGTCTTGCTGACGGAGATGGTTACCCAGCCGAAGCGGGCATTTCCGACCACCAGCGCGACCAGGAGCAGGGCAACGACGATCCCTCCGACCCGCGCCCGGCCCGAGTGCCAGGTCAGCACCAGACCAGCCAAGCCGGCGATGGCGCCCGCTGTCAGTACCGCTCCAGCGCCGCCCAGCGCCTCCAGCGCGCCGATGCTCGCCAGACAGCCCAGAGAAGCACCGGTCAGGTCCGCCCAGTAGAGCCGACCCACCTGCTCCGACCAGGCCGAAAGGGCCAGCGAGATGACGGCACCGGAGAGGAAGAAGGGCACCGTCAGATCCAGGTACACCAGCGCCAGCCAGAGAACCTGCTGCGCCGGCAACTCCGTCCGGTTCAGGTCGGGCTGGAAGGGGATTTGCATATAAAGGATAAAGGTGAGCGGGACGGAGAGAGCCAGGGCCAGCGCGCCGATGCCCAGGACGCGGTCGGCCCGGGAAGCCAGTTGAGGGAAGAAGTAGAGCACCACTCCGGCCACAGCGCTCCCCATCAGCGCCATGGAGACCGCCAGAAAGGCGAAGTGGTACCACATCGTGACGGAGAAGACCCGGGTGATGGTCACCTCCAGAACCAGCGTGCTCATGCTGGCGAGAAAGATGCCGAGAAGATGTCGTCGGTGCATCGGTGTGACCGCGAAGAGGGAAGTGGGAACGCTCTGCTGCATAGATAAACCGTTACCTCCGATGGGATTCGTAGATCAGAAAAGATAGCACAACAGAGCCCTGCGCAAACATCACCGGCAGCGCAGGCGATCAGCCTCATCCGGGGCCCGAGAGCCCGTGCTACCTGTTCTTTGCCCACGCCAGAACGTCTTCCACGCTTCGGGTGTTCAGGACGTGGACCGGGGTCGCCCAGCCCCGGCGGGCCATGGCGACGCCAAAGTGCAGAAGGCCGAAGTCCTCTGGGTCGTGGGCGTCCGAACTGATGGCCAACAGGACGCCCAACTCTATCGCCCGCCGAATCCCGATGTCATTCAGGTCCAGCCGCCAGGGGTGAGCGTTGATCTCCACCGCCTTGCCGGTCTCGGCAGCAACCCGCAGGACGGCCTCCAGGTCTATATCGGCGCCTTCCCGCTGGCCCAGGAGCCGGCCACTGGGATGGGCCAGGATGTCCACGTGGGGATGGCGGAGGGCAGCGATGGCCCGCGCAGTGAACTGTTCCCGGGGCTGGCGCAGGCCGCTGTGCACCGCCGCCACCACCAGGTCCAACTCCGCCAGCACCTCGTCAGGGAGGTCTAGAGAGCCGTCAGCGCGGACCTCCACCTCCACGCCCGCCAGGACGCGAAATTCGCCGCCCATGCGCCGGTTGACCTCCTCTATCTCCGCCCGTTGGCGGCGTAGTTCATCGGGTCCGGCCCCATGAGCCACGCCCAGGCCCCGGGAGTGGTCGGAGACCAGGGCGTATTTCAGGCCCGCCGCGCGCGCCGCCCGGGCCATGTCCCAGAGAGACCCCCGCCCGTCGGAGAGGATGGTGTGGAATTGGAAATCCCCCTGCAGGTCCGCCAGTTCCAGCAGTTCGGGAAGACGGCCAGTCAGCGCCACCTCTATCTCCCCCCGATCCTCCCGCAACTCCGGCGGGATGAGGGGGAGGCCGAGGGCCGCGTACACTTCCTCCTCGGTCGCGCAGAGGATTTCTGTGCCGTCTTCCCGCTTGATGGCGTACTCGCTGAGGGAGAGGCCCCGGTCCTGCGCGAGACCCCGCAGGCGGATGTTGTGGGCCTGGCTGCCGGTGAAGTACTGGAGGGCTGTCCCCCAGCGGGCCGGGGGGAGCACCCGCAAGTCGGCCTGATAGCCATCGCGGGTGCGGATGGAGGTCTTGGTGGGGCCGCTGAGGAGGACTTCTGCTACCTGGGGGAGAGAGCGGAAGCGGGCCATCACCGGCTCCGGGTCCTCCGCCGCCACCAGCAGGTCCAGGTCGCCCACCGTCTCCCGCATGCGGCGGAGGCTTCCCGCAGGGGCCACCTGGGCAACGCCGGGGAGTTCCCGCAGGGGGTCCAGAAGCGCATGGGCCAGTTCCCAGGCCGTGCCCAGCGGAATGCGCCCACTGCGCCGCTTCAGGGCCTCAATGCCCGCCAGGACTTTCTCTTCGGACCGAACGCCCATGCCCGGTAGCGTGCGCAATTTGCCGGCCCGGGCCGCTTCCTCCAGTTCCGCGATGGAGGTGATGCCCAGTTCCTTCCAGAAGAGAGCCGCCTTGCGAGGGCCGACATCGGGGACCTGGAGCATGTCCACCACCCCCTCCGGCACCTGGGCGCGCAGTTTCTCGTACGCCTCCAGTCGGCCCGTCCGCATCAGTTCGTCAATCTTTTCCGCCAGCGTCTTGCCGATGCCGGGGACGGTTCCCAGTTCGCCGGCGCGCCAAATCTCCTCCAGCGGGCGGCCCAGGGCAGCGATATTCTCAGCCGCGCGCCGGTAAGCCATAATCCGGTGAGGATTTTCTCCCTGAATGTCCAGAATGTCGGCCATACGGGCGAAAATGGCAGCAATCTGGCGATTATCCACTTTTCACCTCCAGGCCCTGGGGAACCATCCGTACGCGAGGACACAAAGGTGGTATTTGTTAGTTTTTTATATTTACCCCTCGTCTCTTCGGGGTTCTCTACGGCCCTACTTCTATCCGGACGATGAGGATGCTATGGGCCTCCACGCTGGCCTGGCCCGGGTCCAGCACGGGCAGCCGGTTTCCGGGCTGGCCCACAGGGTACATCCCCGTCCGCACCTGGTACGTGCCGGGCGGCGCATCCGGCGGCAGGGCGACCTGGTGGGGGTCCCAGAGAGGCATCTGGGGCACCCAGGTATTGGTGGGACGGGTGCCGCGCAGTGGCTCCACGTCCTCCTGAGCGATCAGGCGCCCATCCGGGCCGATGAGGTGGACGAAGACGACGTAGCGGGTGGAGATCGTCGTCAGGGGACGCCAGCGCAGGGAGATGGCGAAGACTTCCCCAGGCCGGACTCGGGCCTGGAGGACCTCCGCCTGCTCCAGGACGACCAGGTTGCCCAAATTGGCTCCGATGGGAATGGGAACGGCCGTCCCGCCGCTGACGGTGAGAGTGATCACGCCGCCAACCGGGATTTCGGTCTCGGCGGGTGGCTCCTGGGCCAGGACGGTGCTGATGGGCTGCGTGCTCCAGACCACCTGCTCCGTCACCTGGAGGCCAGCCTGCTCCAGCGCTGCGCGGGCCTGATCGGAGCGGACGTTCACCAGCACGGGGACCTTCACCGTCCCCCGTTGGCCGGCGATGAACAGCCGCACCTCCGACCCGGCTGGCACCCGCTGGCCTGCGGGTGGCTCCTGTCGGATGACCGTCCCCTCTGGCGCCGCCGCGCCCTTCTGCTCCTCCAGCGTGAACCGCAGGCCTGCCGCCTCCAGGATGGAGCGAGCCTCCTCCCATTGCAGTCCCTGGACGTTGGGGACGGGGATCAGTGCTACGGTCGCTGTGGGGGTCTCCAGCACCGGCGGAGCGGCCCGCTCGGAGCGAGCCCAGGCCCGGTAGACCAGCGCCCAGAGCGGAATCAGGCCAACGACCGCGATGAGGGCGACCGCACCCAGAAACCAGGTCAGCCAGTCGGGGCCGGCGGAGACCGCTTCCGGAGACTCCGCCACCGGTAAGACGGACGGCGACGGAGTCGGCTCCGGCGAACGGGGAGCAGAGGGCCAGGAGGGCGGGGCCACCGCTGCCTGGCCTGGAATAGAAGGAGGAGGCGGCGAGGGGAAAAAGGTGGCATGGACACCTGTCGCCTGAGTCATCCGGGTGCGGTACTCCTGGAGCACCACCGCCAGTTGTTCCGCCGTCCGGTAGCGGGCTGCCGGCTCCTTGGCCAGCAGTTTGCGGACAATCCACTCCAGTTGCGGCGGGACCTGGGGGTTGTGGAGGGAAAGGGGCTGGGGCTCCTCCCGCAAGTGCATCAGAGCCAGGGCGGTAGGCTTCTCCGCCCGAAACGGAGGGACGCCGGCCAGCATCTCATACAGGACGACACCGATGCTGTAGACGTCGGAGGCCGGTACCGGACGCTCCCCGGCGGCCTGCTCAGGGGAGAAGTAGGTGGGACTCCCCCACACCACTTCCGGGTCAGTGAGACCAGATTCGGAGAGGGCGCGCGCGATGCCGAAATCGGTCACCTTGACCATGCCCTCGGGCGTCACCAGGACGTTCTGGGGCTTGATGTCGCAGTGAATGATGTTCATTTTGTGGGCATGCCCAACCCCAGCGGCAATCTGATACGCGATGTCCACCGCCTGCTCCACGCTGAGCCGCCCCACCCGTCGGATGAGCGATTTCAGGTCCTCGCCCTCCACGTACTCCATCACAATGTAGTGCAGATTCCCGTCCTGTCCCACATCGTAGACGGTGACCACATTGGGGTGGTCCAGACGGGCCGCAGAGCGCGCTTCTCGCTGGAAACGGGCCAGAAAGGCAGGGTCGCCTGCATAGGCCTCGCGCAGGATTTTGATCGCCACAGGGCGGTGGAGCACAGTATCCACCCCCTTATAGACCAGCGCCATCCCGCCGGAGCCCAATAGTTCCAGCAGCCGGTATCGTCCGTTCAGCAAAGTTCCTTCCATAATCTCTCCGCCGAAATGAGCAAAGACGGTCTTCAACCGTCGCTACAAAACTGTTCAGATTCTATTTTACCCCACTCCTGAGAAGAGGCAAATCCCCATTGGCAAGATAACCAAAAGAATGTATAATGAGGACCGCTCCTGAAGCCCGTTCCTTTGCGTCCATAAGTGAGGAGAGATGAAGACCGTCGTTGCTGCTGCCCTGGGCGAATGTGTGCATGTCGCTGGAATTATGAACTTTCTTCGCCTGGCCGAAGCCGCCGGCTGGCGGACGGTCTTCCTGGGCCCGGCCGTGCCCATAGAGCGGGTACTGGAGGTTGCCCGCCGCGAAAAAGCCGACCTGGTCGGCGTCTCCTACCGGCTGACGCCGGAGACCGGCGAGCGGCTCCTGGCCCAGTTCGCCGAAGCCGCCGACGACCTGCACAGCGCGGGGGTCCGCTTCGCCTTCGGCGGCACGCCCCCCGTCGCCGAGCGGGCTCATACGATGGGCTTCTTTGAGAAGGTCTTCGTCGGCGGCGAACCGGAGACGGAGGTCCTGGCCTACCTGAAGGGCCAACCCGCGGGAAGCCGCACCGAGGCTGATTTTCCCCAGACGACGGTGGAGCGCATCCGCTGGAAGGCTCCCTACCCCATCCTCCGCCACCACTTCGGCCTGCCCACTATGGAGGCCACCCTGGAGGGCGTCGCCCGTATCGCCGAGGCCGGCGTCCTGGACGTCATCTCTCTGGGCATAGACCAGGACGCGCAGGAGAACTTTTTCCATCCCGAACGGCAGGACCCCCGCCGCCGAGGCGCGGGCGGCGTCCCCGTCCGCACGCCCGACGATTACCGGGCCCTCTATCAGGCCAGCCGAAGGGGCAACTACCCCCTGATGCGCACCTACTCCGGCACCGACGACTTCATCCGACTGGCGGAAATGTACGTGGAGACGATTCACATCGCCTGGTGCGCCATCCCCATCTTCTGGTTCAACCGAATGGACGGGCGCGGCCCCTGGGACCTGGAGGGCTCCATCCGGGAGCACCAGAAGGTGATGGCCTGGTACGGCCAGCGGAACATCCCCGTGGAACTGAACGAACCCCACCACTGGGGCATGCGGGACGCGCCGGATGTAGTCTTTGTCGTCTCAGCCTATCTTTCTGCTTATAACGCCCGCGCTTTCGGCGTTCGGGATTACATCGCCCAACTGATGCTCAACAGCCCGCCGACGCTCTCCGACCGGATGGACCTGGCGAAGATGCTGGCGATTCTGGAAATCATCGCGCCGCTGGCAGGGCCCGATTTCCGCATCTGGCGGCAGACCCGGACAGGTTTGCTCAGTTATCCGCTGGACCCGGACGCCGCACGCGCGCACCTGGCGACGACGGTTTACCTGCAGATGGCGCTGAAGCCCCACATCGTTCATGTCGTCGGCCACACCGAGGCCCACCACGCCGCCACCGCCGACGACATCATAGAGGCCTGCGGACTGGCCCAACGGGCCATAGAGAACGCGCTGCGGGGCCAGCCCGATATGACCGCCGACCCCGCCGTGCAGGCGCGGAAGGAGGAACTGATCCGTGAGGCGCAGGTCACTCTGGAGGCCATCCGCGCGCAGGCAGACCCCGCCGTCCCTGACCCGCTGACCAACCCGGCCACGCTGGCCCGCGCGGTGACGACGGGGATTCTGGACGCCCCCCACCTGCGCAACAACCCCTACGCCCGCGGCCAGGTCGTCACCCGGATAGACCCGCGCGGGGCCTGTGTGGCGGTGGACCCCGCCACCGGGCACCCGCTCAGCGAGCAGGAGCGCCTGGCTCGCCTGGGGGTTTTGTAGGCACAGCGCGCGCCAGGCACTCTGAGAGGGCTGGCATCTCATCCCGACACGATAAAGGAGCCACTATGGGAAACAAAGCCCACTACACGGTAATCGGCGCCGGTCACGGGGGCAAGGCTATGGCCGCCCATCTGGCCCTGATGGGCTTCCCGGTCACCCTTTACAACCGGACATCGGAGAACATTGCGGCTATCAAAGCCCGGGGCGGGATTGAACTGGAGAGTTTTGAGAGCGGCCCCCGGGGCTTTGGCCGTCTGGCCAACGTCACCTCGGATATGGCAGAGGCACTGGCAGAGGCAGATATCGTGATGGTCGTGGTGCCCTCCACGGCCCACGCCGACATCGCCCGGGCGGCTGCTCCTCACTTGCGGGATGGGCAAATCGTCGTCCTCAACCCGGGCCGGACTGGCGGCGCGCTGGAGTTCACCAAAGTCCTGCGGGATACCGGCTGTGCGGCCGACATCACCATCGCCGAGGCAGAGACGCTCATCTATGCCAGCCGGTCTGAGGGGCCGGCCCAAGCCCGTATCTTCGGCATCAAAGAGGCCGTCCCCGTCGCTGCGCTGCCCGCCACCCGTACCCCGCGCGTCCTGGAGGCGCTGGCTCCCGCCTACCCCCAGTTCATTGACGGCATCAGCGTCCTGCACACCGGCCTGAACAATATGGGCGCTATCTTCCATCCCGCGCTGACCCTTCTCAACGCCGGACGAATAGAGTCCACCGGTGGCGACTTCCAGTTCTACATAGAAGGCGTCACCCCGTCGGTGGCGCGGGTGCTGGAAGTGCTGGATCGGGAGCGGGTGACCGTCGCGGCGGCGCTGGGCATCCGCGCCCGGACAGCGCTGGAGTGGCTGAAGATAGCCTACAACGCCACCGGCGCCGACCTCTACGAGGCCATCCATAACCAGCCTGGCTACTACGACATCCGGGCGCCCTCCACCCTGAACCACCGCTACATCACCGAGGACATACCCGCGAGTCTGGTGCCTATCGCGGCGCTGGGAGCGCGGTACGGCGTCTCCGTGCGAGGGATGGAAAGCATCATCCGTCTGGCCTGTATCGT
Organism: Chloroflexota bacterium; assembly: GCA_014874475.1. Classification (GTDB taxonomy): domain Bacteria; phylum Chloroflexota; class Anaerolineae; order B4-G1; family DUEL01; genus SpSt-77. The sequence goes on along the minus strand of JADBJJ010000016.1, from coordinate 32,423 downwards.
TCATCGCACCGACTACTGGCGGCGCGGCCGCACCCTGGAGCGGATGGGCATTGAAGGGATGAGCGTGAGCGAAGTCACCCGGTACGTAATGGAAGGGGTATTTTCGTGACTGTTTTGATTGGCACCAGCGGCTTCAGTTATGATGACTGGGTCGGTCCGGTCTACCCGCCGGACCTGCCCAAATCGGAGTGGCTGCGGTTCTACGCACAGGAATTCCCTACCTGCGAACTGGATTTCACCTTCTACCGCATCCCTGACCCCCACACCCTGGCCCGAATAGGGGACAAAGTCCCTGCCGGCTTCCTGTTCTCCGTCAAGGCCTTTCAGGGCATCACCCACCAGCGGGAGGAACCGGAGCCGCTCATTCGCCAGTTTGTGGAGGCCCTCACGCCCCTGCGGGAGGCAGAAAAGTTTGCCGCTATCCTCCTCCAGTTCCCCTACGCCTTCCACGCCACAGAGGAGAACCGAGCCTACCTTCGGCGTCTGCGAGAAGGCTTCGGCAACCTGCCGGTAGTGGTGGAGTTCCGCCGCCGGGATTGGATCACCCGCCGTACCTTTGACGAGTTAAAGGCACTGAACCTGGGGTTCTGCTGTGTGGACCAGCCCCGATTGCGGGGGTTGATCCCACCGATCGCCGTCGTCACCGGTCCGATCGCCTACGTCCGCTTCCATGGCCGCAACGCAGCCAAATGGTGGGAACACGGAGAGGCCTGGGAGCGATACGACTACACCTACACGGACGAGGAACTGGCAGAGTGGGTGCCGAAAATCCGCCAGATGGATGCAGAAGCCCCGCTGACGCTGGTCTATATGAATAACCACTGGCGCGGGCAGGCTGTGGGGACGGCGCGGCAGTTGCGCCGATTGCTGGGATAGGGTAGAATTTCTTCCTGTGCATGGGGGTTATGGCGACCGAACATCGCCCCCGTTCCCATCCTAATATCCTGGCAGGTGAACGCTTTATGGGGAAAACCGTATCCGTCAAATGGCTGGATAAACTCCAGTTTGTGGGCGTGGACGCCACAAAGCACTCCGTGGTGATGTCCGCTCCTGATGAGGAAAACGGCATTGGGATGAGCCCCAGCCAGTTGCTTCTGGTTGCACTGGGCGGCTGCACAGCCTACGACATCGTCAATATTCTCCAGAAGAAACGCCAGAAACTGACCGGTCTGGAGATTACGGTGACGGGCGAACAGAACTCCGACCCGCCCTGGGCCTACACCCGTATTCACCTCCACTACCGCCTGCGCGGGCGCGGCCTGAGCGAAAAGGCTGTACAGGATGCTATTGAACTCTCCAAAAACAAGTACTGCTCGGTGGGAGCCACTCTCTCCGCCGCTGCAGAAATCACCTACGACTACACCGTTGAGGAGGACGCATGAGTCTGCATATCGTTGCCGAATTGATGGCCATCTCGGCCCGGACAGCCCCCAAAGCCGTGGGACAGGACTTCCTTGCACTCAAAATTGTGGAGGGCGAGGAATTGCGCCGCCTGGGTGAGGAGATGATTGCCTACGGCGAGCGCACGGGCAAGCGCAATTTTGACCGGGACGGGAAGAATGTGCTGAACTCCGAGGCCGTGGTGCTCATCGGTCTGAAGGACGCCCGGGTGGTCGGCCTCAACTGTGCGGCCTGCGGCAGCCCCACCTGTATCCAGCCCAACACGGTGGAAGGAGAATTTCGCGGCCCTCAGTGCGCGATGCGCTTGCTGGATATGGGTATCGCCATCGGTTCGGCGGTCAAGACCGCCAGCCTGCTCAACGTGGACAACCGGGTGATGTATCGGGTCGGTGTAGTGGCCCGCCAGATGGGCCTGATAGACGCCGATGTGGTCATGGGTATTCCCCTTTCCGCCACCGGCAAATCCATCTACTTTGACCGCTGATAACTGACCCCCCGGACGACAACGCCGGACGACAGAGGTTCTTGGTCAAGGGTCGTGGTTCAGCGAAGGAGGGAACTCTTGCATCGCGCTCATTCATTGCTGGAGGGGATTCCGTTCCTGCTGATCGGGGTATCGGTCCTGCTGGTGGCGCTGGTCTTCCTCTGGCCTGCGCCGACCGAGTTCCCGATGGACGACACCTACATCCATTTCGTCTACGCGCAGAACCTGGCGGAATACGGAAAACTGGTATTCAACTTTCCCACCGAGAAAGGGGTGGGGACATCCAGCCCTCTCTGGGTGCTGTTGCTGACTGGGGGGTATGCGGCGGGCATTCCGCTCCACCTGGTAGCGAAAGGGTTGGGTATCGGCACCCTCATCATCGTGGGCGTGGCTCTCTACCTACTCTTGCGCCCTATCTGGGGGGTCATCGCCTCATTCGGCGCCGCCCTGGCGGTGGTGCTTTCCGGCCCCGTGCTCTGGTTTAGCCTCAGCGGGATGGAGACCATTCTCTTCCTGGCTCTGGGGCTGCTGGCCCTGCTGGCCTACCGGGCCGGGCAATGGCTTCCGACGGGGCTCCTCCTGGGCCTTCTGACTCTGGCCCGTCCAGAGGGACTGGCGCTGGCTCTGGCTATCGGGCTGGCAGAGATCATCCGTCACAAGCGAATTCCTCGTCATCTGGTCTGGGCCGGCCTGATCTGCGGACTGATCGCCGCCCCCTGGTTTCTCTACTTGTATCTGCGCACCGGCCACATTCTCCCCACCAGCGGCCTGAGCAAGCATGTGACCATCACGATGGGCATCCGTCTGGTAGCCGCCCAGAACCCTATTCTGGATGTCTTAACCCGGTTCTCGCCGCTGACGTATAGCAGCCTGTGGGTTGTCTACTTAGTGGAGTTTGTCCTGGGCGGGATGACGCTTCCGCCGCCCCGCCTGCCCATCGGGGCCTTCTTCGGTATGCCCTACTACACCCTCTCCCTCTGGGCCATCTTCGGCCTGGTGGGGATGGTGGTGCCGCTGCTCTGGGCCGCCCGACGCGCATGGGCGGTCCGCCGCTGGCCGCGCCTCCTGCAGGACCCGGATCGGCGCCCCTGGGTCGTTTTCCTCCTCTGGCTGGTCCTCCACAACCTCAGCTACATCGCCTTCCTGCCCACCCCAGGAACCGCCAGCCGTTACGGCGCCATCAACCACGTCGCCCTCTGGGTGGGGTTGGCCGTTGGACTCCGGGCCTTCGCCCACCGGCCCCGCTTGCAGCGGGTCTGGATGGCCGGATTGCTCCTGCTGCTGGTCGCCGATGGCATCTACTGGAACTCCGTCTACGATGCGAATCTGGAACATATGCAGAACGTCCGCATCGCCGCCGCCCGCTTCGTGCGAGACCACGTCCCGCCGGAAGAACTGTGCGCCGCCTTTGACATCGGCGCCATCCGCTTCTACAGCGAGCGGCCCATCATAGACCTCTACGGACTGGTGGACCCGGAAGTGAGCGACTGGTTCTACCGGGGTGAGATGGACAGATACCTGCTGGTGAAGAACATCCGCTGCCTGGTCCTGCCCGACCGTCCTGGCACGACCGAAGATGGGTGGTTTGACCTGGGTACGATGCTGGAACTGACGACCAGTTCCCTGTTCACTCCATACCAACTGGCCCTCTTTGAAATTCATCCAGACCGGTGGCTACAGGGGTATTTGGCAACGATGAACTATCAGTCAGCCGTCACAGTGTATCGTCTCCTACCCGTGGAGTCACAACTTCCCCTCGGAGATTCCTGATGCGCATTGCGCTCCTGACCGACGCCTACTGGCCGGGTGTAAACGGCATCATCCGCTTCGTCTCCCTGCACAAGCGCATCCTGGAGAGCATGGGGCATGAGGTCTTCGTGTTTACGGGTGGACCTCCAGCCGCGCAGGACGAGCCAGGAGTGGTCCGCTCTTTCGGGTTCCCGCATCCCGATCCCGGCTACCGAGTGACTTTGCGGTACTCCCGCAGGGCCATTGCCCTGTTACAGACGATGGACGTTCTGCATGCCAACCAACCGGCTCTGAGTGGCCTACTGGCGCTACGGTACGGTCGTCGGTTCGGGGTCCCCGTCGTCCTTACCCTCCACAGCCGCTATGACATGTTGATCAACAGCCGCCTGTGGATCCCGATGTCCGTTGTGCGCTTCCTGTTAGGCGTCTACCTGCGGTGGCTCCTTCCCCGCTACGATCTGGTGACTGCGCCGACGCTGGAGGCCGCGAAGGTGCTGGAAGAAATGAAGGTCCAGGCCCCCGTGGAAATCATCCCCTACGGTGTGGAGCGGAATCGCTCACCCCACCGCAACGTGACCCGGGCTGAACTGGGCATCCCCGCCACGGCGCCGCTGGCCGCGTTCGTCGGACGGGTCGTCGCCGAAAAGAACATTCGGTTTCTCTTGGAAGTCCTCTCCGCCCCAGAACTGAGCGATGCCTATCTTCTGATCATCGGGGATGGCCCTGAACGAAAGGCGCTTGAGGAGACAACAAAGCGGCTGGGATTGAGCGAAAGGGTCCGGTTCACAGGACAGGTCGCACCAGCAGAGGTGCCAGCCTATGTTGCGCTGGCCGACTTCTGCGTCACCGCATCCAAAATAGAGGTTCTGCCTACGGCGATTCTGGAGGCGTTGGAGGCTGGATTGCCAGTGCTGGGGCTGGACGTGCCGTGGATTCGAGCCGTCATTTGCTCCGGGGAGAACGGCCTGCTGACCCCGCCGGACGATGCCGCCGCGATGGTACAGGCCTGGGCCCGGCTGGCGCACGACCAGGAACTGCGAGAGCACCTGGCAGAGAGGGCCCTCCGCACCGGCGAGCAATACGATGCCAGCCAGACAACGGCCCGCCTGGTGGCTCACTATGAGCGATTGGCCGCCGCTCGCCGGCGGAAGCCTCTCCACTCGTAGCCAGGCGCAGAATCCTGCCCCTTGCCCCCTTTCTCCCCCGAAGCGGGGGAAGAAAGATGCGAAAGTGAGGTTGAGGGGCAGTAGATTCCCGGAGTCATCGTTCAAGTTGCAACGGCGGCGGGCAGGAAGAGCACCCGTCCCATCGCCAGAATCACTGATATGAAATCAGGTCGTCAGCGCATCCGCCTGGGCCGCTGGGGGGAGGAACTGGCCGTTCAGGAACTCCGGCGGCGAGGCTACGAGATTGTGGAACGGAACTGGCGCTGCCAGGCCGGAGAGGCGGATATTATCGCCCGGCGCGGGTCCGTATGGGCCTTCGTGGAGGTTCGCACCCGTCGGGGGGAGGCCTTCGGCACGCCGGAGGAGTCCATCACCGCCAGGAAGCGAGCGCGCATGCAGGCCGTTGCCGAACGGTACATCACCGAACACGGCCTCTGGGAGGCAGATGGACAACTGCTGATGGTGGCCGTAGAGATAGACCGGGCCGGCCGCTTGCAGCGGGTGGAAGTGCTGGAGATGGATTGAACCACCAGGGGGACCGGCAGGCTCTCCGTCACCGGAGGGAAATCCCATCCGGCAGACTTTCTATCAGCGCTCGCGCCGGCACAAAGACCTCCCGCAGCCGCTGGACCGCTGGGTCCAGCCCGGAGGGCCCCAACTGAATAGCCACCGGGATGTCCATCTTGATGGGTACCGTCTGGCTCACTGGGACAGTCATCTGGACGGGGATGGTCTTCTGCACCGGGACCACCATATTCAGGCGAACCGGCAACGGGGTACCAGCGGGCAGGACAACCGTTGTCCTCACCGGGACATTGTTGAGGTAAACGGTGGTGTTCGGGATAGAAGTATCCCGAAGCAGAACGACCACCGTGTCCTGATTGATGGGGAGTTCAAAATTCAGCGCCAGAGGCTGATCCAGCGGCAGGTCAAATTGGATGGGGATAGATTGATCCACCGGCACCGTCGTGCGGACAGTCGTCTCTCCCAACCCCAGAAATGCCCGGTCCAGGTCATACAGGAGAGGTTCCAGCAGGTGGGTCTTCAGATGCAGGAGTGGACCAACCGCCAGAATGAGGACCAGGACAAGAATGAGGTTAACAGTGAAGGAAAAGATAATGGCGATATTGGAAAAGGCCCGCCAGAATCGTTGAAGGCGCTCTTTCATGGATCCTCCTGTCGTAGGCTTTACCTGGCACAATGAGCAATCACCACACCCTTTATTGTATAAAGCTTTCCAGAAAATGCAAGATCTTTCGCAAATCTTCCCACAAACTCAGGTGTTATAAATATGCAGATGAATACAGGCACCATCGTTATCATTGCCCTATCGGTCTTTCTCTTCCTGTGGTATATCGGCGGCTACATCTACAACCGACAACGCGGCCGGTATCTCTTCCAGTGGCTGGAAAGGGGCCTGAAAGTGGTGGGGGAGGAGTATCAATGGGGCTGGCTGGGCTCTTCCGCTTCTGGCGCGCGCATCCTGATTCCTCAGGCCCACCCCCCGTTTCTTCGGATGGAAATCACCCTGCTGCTGGAAAACCGCGAAATCCCCATCCTCTGGCTGGCCGACCTCTTGCAGAAAAAACGGGACGCGATGATAATAAAAGCAACTCTCCGATCTTCGGGGAGCAGGGAAATCCAAGTGGGGCCGCCGAGCGAACTCCGCAGCGCTGCCATCCTGTCCTGGAACCGGGAGAAAGGCCCGCACAGTCTGATGGTAGCATATCGGGGTTCCAGCCCGCCCTCCCATCTGGCCAAACTGACTCCGTGGTTGACCCGCTACGGCCCCCACCTGCGCCGCCTGGTCCTCCAACGCGAAGACCCCCACGTGGCCCTGTGGATGAATCTGACAGGTCTGGCACCGGAGGTCCCCTCGGCGGCTCTCTTCGCCGACCTCCAGGCCGTCCTGGAGATCAGATAAGTGAGGAAAAAAATGATATCCACAGAAATCATCATTCAAACATGGGAGCGCATCGCACAGATTTCTCCCCAGGAAGCGCAGCACTATATGGACCAGATGTCCCGGGAGCAGCCGGCCATCACAGCCTACCTGCTGGCCTTGGGGGGCGCTCCCTTTAATTTGAATGAAATGAGTTACATTCTCTTCATCGCTATGGTGGTCTGGCAGGTGATGAAGCAGAGCCCCCAGGGTCTGCGCTTCGTCCCTATTGAGAGGGTAAGGCAAGCAGACAAAGCCAACTTTGCGTTCGCGGAACAATTTCTCTCAGCCGGCGAGGGGGAATTTGAGGCTGCCATTGTGAAAATGCTGACGGATTATCCGGAGCCCGAGGTTCTCCAGTTCATCATTGAAACGCTGATGGAAGTGGAAGAAGAGGAAGAAGACGAAGAGGACGAAGAGGAATCGTTTCGGGACGAATATCGGGGGCTGGCGTTCATTTGTTTGAAGACTGTGCTGGACGCTTTCATTGCCAGCCCAGATCTGGCAGCAGGAGAAACCCGTGGTGGAGCACGCCGTCACCAGCCTCCTTCCCGGGGCCGGCGGAAATCCTGACCAGAAACGATGAAGTACAATCCGCTGGTTGCTCCAGACCCGAAGGAAGGGCTGGAAGTAAGGAGTAGAATCTCAGCCAGAAGTCCACGCGCGCAGGCAGCGCTGTTCAAGGCTGCGCGGATCGGCTGGAAAGAAGTTGTCAACTCAGGCCGCTTATGGTAAAATTACCATATAGGAGTTACGCAGTTGGCGCGTGAAACCGCCATATCTGGTGCTTGATAGCATCAAGGGTCTGCACATACGGGCAGTCAAGGTTTCAACTGCGTAAGTCCTAACCATAATTCCCCTTATACCAGCCAGAAGGAGGTGATTCGGGGTTTCGCATCAGGTACTCTTCAACCGTTCGTCCGCCTTTCGTTTATTATCTACCATTGTTCCCCAATTTTCTCAGGAGGAAAAGGATGAACGCGATCGTGGTCCTGATTCTCGCCGCTATCGGTATTGGTGTCGGCTACGGCATTTATGCCAAGAGCATTGACCGCAGGGTGATTCAGCCCGATCCCTCCAAGGCCACGCCCGCCAAGATGTATATGGACGGCGTAGACTTCATCCCCGCCAACCGTAACGTCCTCTTCGGCTACCAGTTCAAATCCATCGCCGCCCTCGGCCCCATTCTGGGTCCGATTATCGCCGTCCAGTGGGGCTGGCTCCCGGCGCTCCTGTGGATCATCCTGGGCGTTTTCTTTATTGGCTGGGTCCAGGATTACGCCAGCATCATCATAGGCGTTCGGGAAGAGGGGCAGACCTTCGGCGCCCTCAGTTACCGCCTCATCTCCCCACGGGCCCGCAATATCCTTCTTGCCTTCATCTACATTTACCTGCTGATGATTATGGGCGCCTTCGGTATCCAGGTGGGCTTTAGCCTGCTCACCAATCCAGCTGTACCTCTGGGGGTCATCATTGTGATTCTGGCGGGCCTCCTGGCCGGGCAGATGACCTACAAGTGGAAGCAGGACATCATCCTGACCACGGTCGTCACCGTCATTATTGCCCTGGTCGGGATCTGGCTGGGCACACTGCCAGCGGTAAAGAATGCCTTCAACGCCATTTACGGCTACCAGGAGGGCAAGACGGAACCGCCTACCCTGTTCTTGGATGTGAACCAGGCCGAGTTCGTCGGCAGCCTGCTGGTGCTCATCTTCTGCTATCTGGGTGCCGTCCTGCCCATCTGGCGTTGGGCTCAGCCCATTAACTACATCGCCTTCTGGATCGTCCTCTTCGGCATTCTGGGCGGCGTGATCGGGCTGCTGATCGGGCGCCCCGGGATGGGGGACTTTCCGGCCTTCACCGGGTTTATGGCTGCGGCGGGCCCGCTCTGGCCGATGCTCTTTGTGACCATTGCCTGCGGCGCCATCTCCGGCTGGCACAGTCTGGTCTCCTCCTCCGGCACTGCCCGCCAGTTGGAAAAGGAGACGGATGCTCTCTACGTCGGCGGCGGGGCGATGTTCCTGGAGATGTTCTTCGCCACCATCGCTTTCCTGGCCGCTACCACGGCCTTCGGTTCTTTCCAGGGATATCAGGATGCCGGAGGGCCAGCCGCCGCAGCCGCGGTCTTTTCTAAGGGTCTCTCCGTCTTTCTGAACAACTGGGGGCTAGATGCCGCGCTGGGCCAGGGCTTCGGTGTGGCCTACGGCGCCGTCTTCCTCACCCTGATGGCGCTGACCATCATGCACCTGGTGGTCCGCTTCATGCGCGTCGCCAGCGCTGAGGCTCTGGGTGACCGCTTCCCCATTCTCCGCAACGTCCATGTCGGCACCATCATCGCCTTGCTCTTCACTGTCTTCCTCATCTGGTTTGTGCCCTTCCTCAAGATTTGGGGCGTCTTTGGTGCGGCCAACCAGTTGATGGCCTCTCTGGCCCTGCTGCTTATCACCCTCTGGCTGATGTCCAGGGCCAAGAACTACCAGTGGACCTTCTGGCCCTTCGCCTTTATGTTCGTCACCACCGTGGCGGCCCTCCTGTGGTCGGCATACTCTTCCTTCTTCATTTCACTGCCCAAGGCAAAGGACTGGCAAGACGTCGTCGCCCAGGTGACCATCGGTACCCTCGCCCTGATCCTGGTGGTGCTGGCCGTCATCCTGGTGGTGGATGGTATCAGGGCCATCCTGCGCTACCGGGCCGAACTGGCGAAGGCCCGCCGGTAAGGCTGGCTCGCTGGAGCAGGAACGAAGGACGCATCGGAGCAGGGCGGGCTCCCCACCCGCCCTGCTTGCGTAAAACTGTAAAGGACGCAGAGAGTCACAACCCTCTGTGTTCTCCGTGTTCTCTGAAGAGAGAAAATGATGATGCAACTCCAGGTCCTGATGCCCATCCCGACGACTTTCCGCCAGTGCCTGGCCTGCGAGGCCCTCTCGGCGGACACCGTGGGCTACGTTGCCCGCCAGGAGATGGTCCAGGAGTACCCGATGGATTTTCTGGAGGAGTTTGACCGCCTGATGCGGTGGATCAACGAACTGACCCTCCGCTTCGGCCCGGCGCTCCAGGTGCGGGTGGTGGACCCTCAGTCCCTGGAGGGACTCTGGAAGTGCCTGCGGTACGGCGTCCGCCACTACCCCACCTTCATTCTGCCGGGAGGCCGCAAAGTGGTGGGCTGGGAGTGGGACGCGCTGGAGCAGACTCTGCGGGAAATCAGAGGAATTTCACTATGAGCCAGCGGGAAGAGAGATACCGGCAACTGCTGGAGATATTGGAATGCCGCCTGCGCGCGGCGGGCTGCACCCTGCGGGACATCCTCTACGGGATGACCCTCTACGACTGGAATCTGGAACTGCGGAAAGCGCGCGGGGAAGTGGAGCGCGCCTTCACCCTCATCGTCTTCGGCGACCTGCTGGGCATCCCCATCCTGACGCCGTACTACACGATGCGCCTGCTACCGTATATGGTTCCCCGCATTGAAGCCTGGCGCCGCTGTATGCTTCGGGAGCGGGATATTTGCGAGTTATTTGACCAGGAGATTGGATAGGAGTATAATTTTCGCAGAACACCCGTCGTCCCCTGCAGCATCAGTCTGGCAGATGTAAGGGCTTTCGGAATCACCGAAGAGGACGGGGAAGATTTCCTGTCCCGGCGATGCTATGATGTCTGTGTGGCGGCTCTTGAAGTCCCCGTATGGCGGACTTGCATCATTCCAACACTTTTTAGGGGGTGTACCAAAATGTCCGAGCAGAGAAGCAAATGGCAAAACTTTCTGGATAGCGTCAAAAGTGTCCTCTACGGCATGGCCGGGCACGATATGACCCGCTTTGCCCTGAAGACGCGCGGGAGCATGGAGCACCTCTTCATCCTGGTCACTATGGGCGACCTGCTGGGCATCCCCATCCTGCCACCCTACTACTCCCTGCGACTGCTCCCCTACGTCGTTCCGCAGATCGCCACCTGGAAGCGCCGCATGCTGCGAGAGCGCGACCTGACTGACGCCTTGGCATAGCCCTGATCGCCTGCACGCCTGGACACTCACTTCTTGTTAATTAAGGAGGTCAACTTGTCCCTCGCAGAAGTCTTCCAACAGCATCCGGAGCGCCGCTACATAATGTTTGGCGGCAAGGGCGGACTGGGCAAAACCACTTTCTCCGCCGCCACCGCGTACTGGCTCGCCCAGCAGGGTTACAAGGTCCTGGTCTTCTCTGTAGACCCTCAGGCTTCCCTTTCCGATATTTTCCAGCAGGACATCTTCGGCAAGGGCGCCGTGGAAATTATCCCCGGGCTCTTCGCCCAGGAGATAGACGCCGACCAGCGCATCCGGGAGTACCAGGACGAAATCCGGCAGAAAATCCTGAACATGTACGGCCTAGAGAAAGTGCCGGACGAGATTGAGGACTACATCCAGGCCGCCGCCGCCGAGCCGGCTATGGAGGAGAGCGCCATCTTTGACCAGGTGGTGGATATCATCGTCAGCGGCGATTACGACTATTACATCTACGACCTGGTCCCCCTGGGCCACGCGCTCTACTACCTGAGCATGGCCAGCGTCTACGACCAGTGGATCGGGAAAATCACCAAACTCCGGGAGGAGATGCAGGAGTACGCCCAGGTGGCCGCGCTGATGCGCCGGGACGAAGAACTGGAAGAGGATAAAATCCTGGCCGAATTGCAGGACATCCGCTACCGCATCAACACCTCCTCCAGCATCCTGACCGACAAGCAGAAAACCGCCTTCTTCTTCGTCCTGGTGCCCGAGGAGATGATCATCCTGGATACAGTCAAGGCTGCCGAGCTCTTTGCCAAATTCCAGGTCCCGATTTCCGGCTACATCGTCAACCGGGTGATCCCGACGGAACTGGAGCAACAGCAGATTCCGGAATACCTGCGCCACCGCATACAGATGCAACGGAAGTACCTGGAGGGGATTCGCCAGCGCTTCGGCAATCAAGTACTGGCCTACATCCCGGAGTTTGAGCGGGACATCACCGGCCTGGAGATGATCCGGCGGATGGCGGAGGCGATGTTCGGAGGTCCGAAATGATTGAGAAGCCTATGGTTCAATTCGTCCAGGAGCATCCCAAACTGAAATACGTCTTCTTTGGCGGCAAGGGTGGCGTGGGCAAAACGGTGATGGCAGGGACGGCCGCCCTCTGGTTCGCCCGGCAGGGCCATCGTACCCTCTTGGCCTCCACCAACCCCGTCCACTCCCTGAGCGGGCTCCTGCGCCAGAACGTCTTCGGCAAACCCACCCCTGTGGAAAATGTTCCCAACCTCTGGGCCTATGAGATTGACACCAAAGATACGATTGAGCGGTCCAAGCGGGAGATTCGGGAGAAAATTGAGTGGTTCCTCAAATACGCCGACATCCGGGTCAAGACCGACGAGTTCGTGGAGTCCGCCACGATGAACCCCGCCTTTGAAGAGTCGGCGATGTTTGAGAACATGATTGACATTATGTTTGAGGACAAGTACGAGGTTTACGTCTTTGACACTGCCCCCACGGCCAACGCTCGCCGTCTGCTGGGGATGTCCAGCGTCTACTCTATGTGGGTCAACAAGATGGTCCAGAGCCGGCAGGAAGCGATGACCCTGCGGGAACTCCTCTCCTACAGCAAGAAAAAGCAGGAGAAGGACCCGCTGATGGAATACCTGCTCCGCTTCCGGGATCGGATGGCCCACGCGAAGGAACTGCTGACGGACGTGGAGAAGACAGCCTTCTTCTTCGTTACCCTGCCGGAGGCCCTGCCGATCGCGGTCATTCGCCGTTTCATCAACTGGTTTGACGAGTTCGGCATCCCCGTGGGCGGCGTCGTGGTCAATATGCTGATTGACCCGCAGGCGGCGGGAGAAAACCCGCCGGAATTCGTCCGCAACCGTATCGCTATGCAGGCGGAGTATATGGAGGAAATCCGGCGGCTCTTCCCTAACGTTCGCGCCATAGTACCCCTCTTTGAGACCGAGGTACAGGGCGTGCCGATGCTGGAGCGCACCGCCGCCTACCTCTTCGCATAGAATGAGCAACTTATTACGGCGGGCGGTCAGATTGCCCGCCGTAATCCTTCTACAAGGGGGAGTATGCACCCATCCTTGCTGGTCCTGCTGGTTGGTTTTCTCTACATCCTGGGCTTTAACGGCCTTTCTTACCTGCGCCACCAGGGGCTCTCCACCCGCTTCATCGTGGAGGGGCTTCTCATCACCGGCGCGGGCGCCCTCCTGGCGTTAGTTCTGCCCTTTCATCCGCTCATATTCCTCCTGGTGCTCTACCTGATCACCACGCGCGTGCGGCTGATGATAGACCTGGGGAACAGCGTGGCCGCGCGAGGGCAACCGGAGCGAGCCCTCCGCTTCTACGACCTGGCTCTGCGTCTGGGAGCCGACCTCCACAGCCGGCAAGTGGCCGGAATCAATCGGGCTGCGGCCCTGATCCAGATGGGGCGGGCAGAAGAGGCCTATCAAATCCTGCGCCCGATCGTTACAAACCCGGAAGCACGATTAGGGGATAAATACAGGGCAGCCGCCTGCTACAACCTGGGTCTGGCCTGCCAACGCACAGGGCGGGAGGCGGAGGCCATCCAGCGCTTCAACGAAGCCATAGATTGTCTACCCAGCTCCATTTATGCCTACGGAGCCCGGCAGGCACTGAAAAAGAAAGGCGGCCAGAAATAACCCCCATAGCTCAGAAGTCCCGACCGTTCTGAAGATAAAGAGACCCGATACTTCTACCAGCCTTCATCCGGGAGGTCCCTATGCGCATCCTGGAATCCGGAATGGGCGAGTTGCTTCAGCCAATAGACCTGGACGAGTTCCGCCAGTGGAACCGGGAGAAGAAGGCCCACGGCCTGGTGGATAAACTCATGACCGAGCAGGAAGCCATCTCCCGGTTCGTTTATGACGGGTGCTACATCGGCACCGAACTCTACGGCACAGTCCGCGCGCCGATGAGCCTGGCGCGGGAGGTCGTCCGCCAGGGCAAGAAGGACCTCCGGGTCGCCGGGCAAGGGGTACTGGAGTTGGACCTCTGGCTGGGCGCTCACCTGGTCAAAACTCTGGACATCACCTACATCGGTCTGGAGGTCTACGGCACCTCTCACTGCCTGCGCCGAGAGGTAGAGAGCGGACGAGTGGAGAAAGTCGTAGAGTGGTCCAACGGCGGCATCACCTGGCGCTTCAAGGCCGCCTCTATGGGCGTCCCTTTCATCCCGGTCCGTTCCATGCTGGGCACCGACACCTTCCGCTACAGCGCGGCCAAAGTGGCCGAATGCCCCTTTACCGGGATGAAGGTCTGCCTGATCCCGGCCCTCATCCTGGATGTGGGCCTTATCCACGTCCACCGGGCCGACCGCTACGGCAACGCCCAGATTGAGGGCATCAGCGGTTTTGCCTTTGAACTGGCGCGCGCCTCCAAACGGCTCATCATCAGCGCCGAAGAGATTGTGGATACGGAAGAAATCCGCCGCTACCCCGACCGGACCACTATCCCCTACTACCTGGTGGACGCGGTCGTCCATGCCCCCTTCGGCTCCTATCCCGGCGAAATGGTCTATATGTACGAACGGGACGAGGAGGCTATCCGCGAGTGGGTGGAGGCCTCCAAGACGGAAGAGGGGACCCAGGCATATCTGAACCAGTACGTCTACGGCGTCGCCAACCACCAGGAATACCTGGAACTGGTCGGCTGGGAGCGGCTCCAGCGCGTGAAGGCAGCAGTGGAGGGACGGTGATGGCAGCCCCAAACTACAACCCCACCGAACTGATGATTTGTCTGGCGGCCCGTCAGATTCCGGACGGTGTGACGGCGTTCATCGGTACGGGCATCCCTATGCTGGCCGCGAGTCTGGCCCAGAAGATGCACGCGCCGAACCTGATCCCCGTCTTTGAATTCGGCGGGACCGGCGCCATTCTGAAGCGGCTTCCCCGTGCGGTCGGCGAGGGCCGCACCTTCTACCGGGGCCTGGTTGCTTCGGGCATCTGCGACACTATGGAGACGGCTGCGCGCGGCTTCATTGACTACGGTTTCCTGGGTGGCGCGCAGATAGACCCCTACGGCAACCTCAACTCCACCATCATTGGCCCCCAGCACCATCCGCCCAAAGTCCGCCTCCCCGGCTCCGGCGGCGCCAACGACGTCGGCTCCCTCTGCTGGCGCACCATCATCATCATCCGCCACGACAAACTCCGCTTCGTCCCCAAAGTGGATTTTATCACCACCCCCGGCTACCTGACCGGTCCGGGCGCGCGCGAGGCAGCAGGGCTCCCGCCGGGCACCGGCCCGTACCGCGTTGTCAGCACGCTGGCCCTGCTGGACTTTGACGAGGAGACCAAGTGGATGCGGCTGCTGGCGACGAATCCGGGGGTCACGGTGGAGCAGGTGATAGAGAACACCGGCTTTGAGTTGATAATCCCGCCCAACGTGGGCCAGAACGAGCCCCCTACCGACGAGGAATTGCGCATCCTGCGGGAAGAAGTGGACCCGGAACAATTCTATATTTAGTTACGCAGCGGTTTTACCCCACTATGGAGGTGCACCATGATCTGCCCCGAGTGTGGAACCGACAATCGCCCCGGAGCGCGTTTCTGCGCCAGATGCGGAGCCCCGCTCGCCGCCGAGACGGTGGCCTGGCCCGTAGCCGTGCAAAAGAAATACCCCATTCTGCGAGCTCTCAGTACCATCTACAAGGTCCTGGGCGGGATCGTCGCTGTGCTCACCACCCTGGGAGCCATTGGCTTCTGCATCGCTATGATGGTCGGGGGCGCAGCCACGGTAGGTTTGGAACGAGAACTCGGCACACCACTGCCCGGCATTGCTAGCGGGATTGTCGGGGGCCTGTTCGTCCTCCTCTACGGCGGATTCATCGCAGTCACCCTCTACGCCTTTGGCGAAATGGTATCCCTCTTCATCTCAATGGAGGAAAACATTCGCTCACTGGCTCAACGGTGAATTTAAGGGAAACAGGGTAAAACATCCAGCCCGACAACACACCGATTGTAGCGTCGGTCCTCCCAACCCTGATCCTACTATTTCGGAAAGGTCTTTCTCTGCTCTTCCTTCCTTTCCCCCGGGCTGCATGCCGGAGCAGAGGGGGCCATGCCTTGCGACCACTGACAGCCACCGCGCTCTATCCTTCTCCGGGGGGTTCAGACGCGGGTTGGGGCCCAGGGCAGGTGGGGTATCCTCATCCCACACCCCGACCCCATCCCCTTTCTGAACTTCGTTCGGGAGAGAGAAAGGGGCGGCACTGCAGGCGGCAGGGGAGGGGCAAGGACTCCCCTGCCCTAACCTATGCCCCATCTCGGTTCTCCCCTTGCGCAAATCAGCAGGATGTGCGATAATCTTACTCGCGGTATTTGCATAAGGTCCGAATTCTACGGGAGGTGATCTATGTTGTCCTCCTTGGGCAACCAAACGGTGAGTGACCTGATCATTTCACTCCTTCAGGCGGAAACTGCAGCGCAGACACTATACCTCCGACTGATGGAAGCCTTCGCCCACGAGCCAGAAGCGGCAGAAGTGTGGTGGAAACTGGGGGCAGACGAGGCAGCCCACATCCGACTGCTGGAACAAATTTTGGACTCGCTCCCCCCCCGAAAAACTTCAGGCCCCCGCCGATCCCATCTGGCTGGAACAAGCGCGAGCGGCTGCTCGTTTCTCCCCCGAACGGGCACTGGCCCGCATCCGCACACTGGAGGACGCTTACCAGGAAGCTCATGCCATAGAGAGTTCGGAAATCAACGCCATCTTTGAATTTGCGATGACCGAGTACTTCCCCAAGCCACTGCGGTCAGGTTTCGTTCACAACATGCTGCGGGAGCATGTAGACCGTCTGTACAGCCTGCGGACGACCGAATGGCGGCAGAGTATCCTGATGGCTGGCCGCCAAGACACCCTGTGAGCCTGCTCTTTTTCGTGTTTTCGTGCCTTTGCTCTTATGGTCCTCCGCTGGTATCTGGTTCTCCAACTCTTCGGTCTCGCTGCGCTGCCGTTGACGCTTCGCCTCTTCTGCCGGATGCCCGGCCGTGGGTATGCTTTCGCCCGCCCGCTGGGGCTGATGGTCGGGGGATATCTCTTCTGGATTCTCTCCGTCTTCGGCTGGCTCCCCAATACCCCCGGCGGAGTCGGAGCGGTCTTGCTCCTGGTGGCCCTCGTCGGTACTGCTCTGTGGCTCTTCGCCCGGTCCCCCTCCGATGACCCGGCCCCTCCACCGCCCGCGACCTCCGCCCCTGCAACTCTGCGACATGCAATCATAGTGGAAGTCCTCTTTGCCCTCGCCTTTGCCCTATGGTGCGCCGTCCGCGCCCATATGCCCCGCATTGAAACGGCAGGCGGAGAGAAATGGATGGAGATTGCGTTTCTCAACGCCATCCTGCGGGCCCCCTATTTCCCACCCCATGACCCCTGGCTCTCGGGCTTCGCCATCTCCTACTACTATTTCGGCTACGTGATAATGGGCATGCTGATCCACATAGCAGCAGTTACCTCCACCATCGCCTTCAACCTGGGCATTGCAACCCTCTTCGCCCTGACCGTCACCGGGGCCTACGGGCTGGTCTACGCGCTCCTCGCCCGGGACGGAGAACGACTGGCCCGTTGGGGCGGACTGCTGGGGCCACTGATGGTCGTACTGGTCGGGAACCTGGAGGGCGCGCTGGAGGTCCTGCACGCCCGGGGACTCTTCCCGGCGGCCTTCTGGCAATGGCTGGACATCCGTTCTATCAACGTCGCTCCGCCACCCTTTGCCGAAGGCTCCTGGATGCCGAACCGATTTATGTGGTGGTGGCAGGCCTCGCGGGTCCTCCACGACTACGCCCCATGGCACACCCCCGCCAATCCCGCCGAGTGGGAAGTCATTGACGAATTTCCGGCCTTCTCCTTTATCCTGGGGGATATGCACCCCCACCTGCTATCCCTCCCCTTTGCCCTGCTTGCCCTTGCCCTGGCCCTGAACCTTTTCTTCGTACCGCAAAGAACCCAGAGGATGCAGAGAGTTTCCGTTGATCCTCTCCCTCTCCTGATCTCTTCTCTCTGCCTGGGCGGGATGGGCTTTCTGAATACCTGGGACCTACCCGTCTATTTCGCTGTCTTCGCCGCCGCTTTTCTCCTCGCGGCCAGGATGAATTGGCGGAAGGCAGCCATACTTCCCGGAATCCTGTTTCTGGCTGTCTTGCTCTATCTCCCCTTCTGGCTGGGCCTTCGCTCCCAGGCATCGGGCCTTCTCCCCAATCTCTTCAACCCGACCCGCCTGCCCCAGTTCCTGGTGATGTTCGGCCCCCTGCTCTTTCCCATCGTCGTATGGACGGTGGGACAGGCCGGGGAGCGGAAAATCCGTTGGGAGAATGCAGCCCTATGGACTCTGGCGATTACTATGGGGCTTCTGCTCTTCCTCCTGCTGGTGGTGCTGGTCCACCCGCAGGGCCAGCTCTACCTGAACGCGCTGCGAGGCAACAGGCCTATCCCCGGTCTGGAATCCGTTCCAGACGCTCCCCGCCTCATCGCCCAGCGGCTGCAGGAGCGGTTTCTCTCCCCCTGGACAGCCCTCTTCCTGACCGCGCTGTTGGTGTTGTCCTCTCCCCTCTCCCGACGGCTCTGCCGCTTCCCCCTCCCCGCTGCTGAACTTCATGCAGACGAGGGAAGGGGGCCGGAAAATGGGGAGAGGACCCCCTGCGCCTCGCACTCCACGACCTTTGTCTCCCTCCTCGTCGTCGCCGGGACCATGCTGACCCTGGCGGTGGAGTTTTTCTACCTGCGGGACCATTTCGGCACCCGGATGAACACCGTCTTCAAGTTCTACTTCCAGGCCTGGACGATGTGGGGCATCGCCGCCGCGTACGCGCTGACCCACCTCTGGGTCGGAGGTCGTCGCTGGGCCGCGTGGGCCAGCGCGGCCCTGATTGCCCTGGGACTGCTCTACCCGGCGCTGGCCATTCCGACCCGCGCGCGGGAGTACGGTGGCCCTCCCACCCTGGACGGCACAGCCCATCTCCGCAACCTCTACGGGGCCGAAATGGACGCCATAGACTGGCTGAACGAGCACGTGGACGGTACGCCGGTCATCCTGGAAGCCCCGGGCGACCGTTATCGGGCCTACGTTTACGAGGGACGGGTCTCCGCCTTCACCGGCCTGCCGACCCTGCTGGGCTGGGGCGGTCATGAGCATCAGTGGCGCGGCACCTATGACGAGCCCGCCCGCCGTGAACCGGACATCGCAACGATCTTCACCACCCCCGACCCTGCCGTCGCCTTGTCTCTTCTGAAACAATATGGTATACAATACGTCTACATCGGCCTGGTGGAGCAATCCCGCTACCCGCCGGAAGGCCTGGCCAAGTTCGCCCAAATCGGCGAGGTCGTCTATGACGCAGGGGGAGTGAGGATATTCCGGATTCCATAGTTCGTACCCCGTACTCCGTACCCCTTGCTCCGTCATCCCTGAACACAGAGCACAGACAACACAACACGCTATGAATGCCAACCACTCTCTGGAACGCCTACTCTGGGTCGTCCTTCTGCTGCTAACAGCCGCCCTGCGGCTGATGGGGTTGGGCATCGCCCCCCTGTCTTCCGCTGAGGCCGTCCAGGCACTGGCAGCGTATCAAACCGCCCACGAGGGTGGAATCCCGCCCGAGGCGCAGATAATTTCACCGCTCCTGTTCCACACCAATATCCTTCTCTTCGCCCTTTTCCACGGTGGAGACGGGCTGGCCCGCTTGGTCCCAGCCATCTGTGGGATCGGGCTGACGCTGACCCCGCTCCTCCTCCGGCGGTACCTGGGCCGCTGGGGCGCGCTGGGGAGTGGTCTGCTGCTGGCCCTCTCCCCCACCCTGCTGGCCCTCTCCCGCACGCTGGACGGCGCCATCCCAGCCGCGCTGGGGATAATGCTCCTGGTGGGCGCCGTTGCCCGCTACCTGGACTCCTGGCAATCGGCCTGGATTCCCCTGGGTGGGGTCGGACTGGCGCTGGCGCTCACCGCCGGGCCCACCGTCTGGGGGTTGCTCGCGGGGCTGGCCCTGGCGCTGGTGGCGGGGCTCTGGCTCTGGCGGGAGCAACTGCCCTGGGTCTGGCCCATACTCCGTCCTTCGCTGGGACGCGCCCTGGTGGCCCTCGCGCTGGGCCTCTTTGTTCTCGGCGCGGGTCTGGGTCTGCATCCCGCCGGCCTAGCCGCGACCGGGGAACAGTTCCTCCGCTGGCTGGCTCCAGGTGCAGAGCACAGAATCAATTTTGGGCTACAAGTGCTCTCCGAACCCCTCATTTTGCTGACCGGTATCGCCGGGGCCGCCCTGGCCCTCTCCCGGCGTCACGGCATGGGACTCCTGTGGCTTTTCTGGGCTGCCGTGGGGACTATCGGCGCAGTGCTGATGCCGACTCCGGCTTCCCCAGTCCTGTGGCTGGTCCCGCTGGCGGGTCTGGGCGGCCTGGCGGTGGAGGAACTGGCCCGCGCGCTGCAGAAGAGCATACAGAGGACCTCCGGATGGGTCTACACCGCTCTCTCCCTGGTTCTCTGGATCCACTCCATCCTGATGCTGGCCCGGTACTCCCGCTATTCCCAGCCCGTCGACCTGTTCTTGGTGGGCATCGGGGTGGCCCTTCAGGTGTTGCTGATCCTGCTCTTCGGTATCACCCTCTCCGTCCCCGAAGAAGACGAGACCCCGGAAGAAGCCAGCCGGCGCGCGCTTCTGTTTATCCTGCACCGGGCTGCGCTGGCGTTCGGGGTGATTCTGGTGGCGGTTACCTTCGCGGCCGGGTGGCGGGTAGCCCGGGTCTGCCCAGGCGAGCCCACCTGTGCACCAGGAATCATCTCCGACCCGGTGGCCCCCGACCTGCGCCTGCTGGCCGCGGAGACGGAACAGATGGTTACTCGCCAGCCAGCCCAGAGCGAAGCGGAGTGCCGCCTCCGGCTGGTAGCCCTTGACCCGGCGGTGGTCTGGGCCCTGCGCGACCTGCGATCCCGGTTCTGCCCAATAGAGAGCCCCGCAGGGGCTCCACTTTCTCCGCCCGACGCTCCAGCGTCGGAAGAAATCCCCGCCCTCATCGTCGCCCCCGCCGGGGTCTCTGTACCAGAGGGCTATTACGGCACCACCTTCACCCTCCGCCGGGCCTGGATCCTCCCCCAGGCCCCCTCGGAGTGGATCCGCTGGTGGCTCTACCGGGCTTCCCTCACCCCGCTCCCCCCGGCCGAACAGATCGTCCTCTGGGTGCGGGAGGACCTGGCTTCCGGTGAAGACGGATAGACGTAGCGCAAGACTTTACTGCTTGACAAATTGCGACCCGCAATCCTGAAGGTAAGACTATGACTCAAGGCGAAACCCGATCCTGGCTGGACCAACCCATTCTGAAGGGAGTTCCCCTTACTCGCGAGCAGGGTCTCTACCTCCTGCTCATCCTGGTCTGTCTGGTCTCCCGGCTGGCTATGCTGGGCTACCGGGTCCAGAGCCACGACGAGAGCCTCCACTGCAAGTTCTCCTGGGACCTCTACGCTGGCCTGGGCTTTCAGCATAACCCGATGATGCACGGGCCCCTAGATTTCCACCTGGTGGCCCTTTCTTACTTCCTCTTCGGCGATAGCGACTTCACCGCTCGGTTACCCATCGCCCTCATGGGAACCGTCCTGGTAGCCTTTCCCTATCTTCTGCGCCACTGGCTGGGACGGTGGGGAGCATTGGCCGCGTCGTTCCTTCTCCTCATCTCTCCCTCCATCACCTACTACTCTCGCTATATCCGACACGATATCCCTTCTGCGCTCTGGGCCGTCCTGACCTTCTGGGCAATCTTTCGCTATCTGGAAGAGGGCCGAGACCGCTACCTCTACATCCTGGCGGCGGCGCTCTCCCTGATGTTCGCCACCAAAGAGGTCGCTTTCATTTATACTGCCATCTTCGGCCTCTTCCTGGTCGGCCTGCTAATAGTGCAAGCGATGAGCCGGCCCTGGGAGCCCCGGAGGGCGGAGATTGCCGTCATCGGCGCGCTGATCGGGCTGGCGGTAGGATTGCTTCTCCTGACGGTGGGCCTGGCGGGAGGCAAGTCGGACCCCGCTATACTCCTGACCAGGCTGGGGGGCGGGCTGGCTGTCCTCTCCCTGCTGGTCGGTGCCTTTGCGCTTCCCTACGGCATCTGGCCCCGCCGGAACGAGTTCCGCGTTCTGGACCTGGTTTTCGTCATCGGCACGCTGACCCTCCCCTTCCTGAGCCCGCTACCCATCTACGGCGCGGCACAGACGGCCGCCCGACTGGTGGAGCGCTTTCCCAACCTGGGGAGCGTCCCCTTCTGGCTCCACCTCTCCCAGTTGCACCCCACGGACTACACCGCCCCCGCCATCTACTACTCCGGCGTCATCCTGGTGCTGACGATTCTGGCAGCGGTCGCCCTGGGCCTCCTCTGGGACCAGCGCCGCTGGCTGGTCGCCGCCGCCATTCATACCGGCATCTTCTTGGTCTTCTTCACCACTGTCTTCACCAACGGCGCGGGCATCGCCTCCGGCTGGGTCGGCTCTCTGGGCTACTGGTTGGAGCAGCATGAGGTCCAGCGGGGCGGTCAACCCTGGTTCTACTACCTGGTCATCCTTCCCCTATACGACTTTCTCCCTTTCCTATGCTTCCTGGCCACCACCATTCTCCTGGCTATTCGCGCTATCCGGAAGGTATTCCGTCCCCAGATGTCCATCATCGGCCCCTTCCCTATTCCCTCATTAGTCATCCTGTCCATCCTCGTTTGGTCTTTTCTCTCCTGGCTCGGTTACTCCTACGCCGGGGAGAAGATGCCCTGGCTGGTCGTCCATATCACCCTCCCCATGGCCCTGCTTTCGGGCTGGCTGGCTGGCCGTCTGATAGAAGAAGTGGACTGGGAGACAGTCCGGAAGCGACACGGCTGGCTGGTCGTTCTGCTTCTGCCTGCGCTGCTTGCGGCGGTGGCGACGTTCGCCCAGGCGATCCGGGGCCCTCTGGCTACCGACACGCTGGAGAACCTGCTCAACCTCGGCCGACTGTTCGGCGGAATCGTCGGCATCCTCTGCGTCGGAGGGGCGGTTGCGTACTTCTGGGCACGCGTCGGCGGACGCAACGGACTCCTGCTGATCGCGCTGACCATCTTCCTGGCCCTCTCTTTGCTGACGATTCGCATCGCCCACCGGCTCAACTTCGTCAACTTTGACCGCCCCGGTGAGTTTCTGGTCTACGCCCACGAGGGGCCAGACGTCCGCACGACAATGGAGCAGATAGAGCAACTCTCCCTGCGCGTCGCCGGAGGGCCATACCGGATAGACGTCGCCTACGGTCCCGATGGCTCCTGGCCCTTCATATGGTACCTGCGCAATTACCCCAACGCGCGGTACTACACGGACAAACCGTCCCGCGACCAGGTTCTGGCGACCGTCATCATCGCCGGGCAGGAGCAATGGAGCGTAGTGGAGCCGTACGTGGGGGACGATTACTACCACTTTGACTACTTCTTCCTCTGGTGGCCGATGGAGGACTACCGGCGACTCACCCCGGCCAAACTCTGGGAATGGCTGACGGACGGGAAGAAGCGGCTGGCTCTCTGGCGGATTTTCTACAATATGGACTATCGCCTTTACGACGAGATTACCGGCAGGACTCACGTCCCGGAGAAATGGCCCCTGCGGCAGAACTTCCGCCTTTACATCCGCAAGGACGTGGTAGACCGGCTCTGGGAGTACTCCCTGGGGCCGAAGCCGCCGGAAGAAGAGGAGACGGCCGCGCCAGACCCATATGCCGCCGGGTGGCGCGCGCTCTCGCCGGTACGAACCTGGGGCTCCGAAGGGAGCGGTCCGGGCCAGTTCCTGAAGCCGCGTGGCATCGCCGTCGCGCCCGATGGCTCTATCTATGTGGCCGATTCGGGCAACCACCGCATCCAAAAGTTCACCGCTGACGGGCAATGGGTGACCGCGTGGGGGAATTTCGGCGGTTGTCCGGAGCAGACCCCGCCGCCGGGGACCTTCTGCGAGCCCTGGGGGGTCGCCGTAGGGCCCGATGGAGCCATCTACGTGGCCGACCTCTGGGCCCATCGGGTGCAAAAATTCTCTCCAGACGGGGAGTTCATAGTGCAGTGGGGTTTCTCCAGCAACTACGGAGCCGACCTGCGGCCGGCGGCCTTCTACGGCCCGCGCGGCATTGCCGTCGCGCCCGATGGCACCATCTACGTCACCGACACCGGCAACAAGCGGGTTCAGGTCTTCACCGCCGACGGGGTCTACCTGCGAATGTGGGGAAGTCCGGGTTCGTCGCCCGGCCAGTTGAGCGAGCCGGTGGGCATCGCTCCTGGCCCAGAGGGGAACCTCTATGTCGCCGACACCTGGAACTACCGGGTCCAGGTGCTGGACCCGCTGGGGAAGCCGATCCGGGAGTGGCCCATCACCGGCTGGAATAACCCGATGGCCGAGGAGAAGCCCTACCTGGCGGTGGACCGGGCAGGTCTGGTTTACGTGACCGACCCGGGCCACTATCGGGTGCTGGTCTTCAGTTCAGAGGGAGAGTACCTCTACAGTTTCGGCCAATTTGGCTTTGATCCCGCTTCCTTTGTCCTGCCAATGGGCATCGCCGTGGGCCCTGATGGTACTCTCTACATCGCTGATGCGGGTGCGCACCGTATCGCCGTATTTCGCCCGTAATGCTCATAGTCGGCAGGAAGTCAGCGAAGCGCCGCAGAGGAGGCCTGAAATGACCCTCAACTGGGATGACCTCGCTGCCGAAACCGTCCACCATCTCCAGGCCCTTATCCGCATCCCCACGGTCAACCCGCCGGGAAATGAAAAGCCGGCCGCAGAGTATCTGGCGGAGGTCCTCGTCACCGAGGGATATGACCCGGTGGTGCTGGAATCGGCGCCGGGGCGGGGAAATGTCATCGCCCGCTACCGGGGCAGTGGAGAAGCGCCGCCGCTGTTGCTCCTCTCCCACCTGGACGTGGTGCCAGTGGAGTCGGAAAAGTGGGCGCGCGATCCCTTCGGCGGGGAAATGGTGGATGGCTATATCTGGGGGCGCGGCGCGCTGGACATGAAATTTGCCACCGCGATGCAACTGGAGACGATGCTCCTCCTGGCCCGCCAGAAACTCCCCCTGAAACGGGACGTCATCTTTGTAGCCACCGCCGATGAGGAGGCTGACGGACTTTATGGCATCGGGTATCTGGTGGATCACCATCTGGAGAAAATCCGGGCCGAATACGCGCTGACGGAGTTCGGCGGTTTCCCCATCAGCCTGGGTGGGAAGCGGATTTACCTCTGCCAGGTGGCGGAGAAGGGGATTTGCTGGGTACGGATGCGGGCCCGGGGAACACCCGGGCACGGTTCCGTCCCCCATGCGGACAACGCGGTGGTCAAACTGGCGGAGGCTGTGGCGAAACTGGGTCGGGCCACCCTCCCCTTCCACGCCACCGATGCAGTGGCCGGGATGGTAGAAGGGATGGCCGTCGCGCTGGGCGGATTGCGCGGCGCGATATGGCGCGGCGTCCTCAATCCGGCGCTGAGCCCCTTCATCCTGCGCTGGGTCATTCGGGACCCCCGGCAGGCACATTACTTCCACGCGCTCCTGCACAACACCGTCTCGCCGACAGTCCTGCAGGCCGGAAGCAAGACCAACGTCATCCCGTCGGAGGCGGAGGCGGAACTGGACGGGCGGATTCTCCCCGGGCAGAGCCTGGATTCCTTCCTGGCGGAGGTACGGTCGGTAGTGGGGGACCACTTTGAGTTTGAGCCCATTATCGTCGCGCCGCCGGTGGCGACGGACTATCGGACCCCGCTCTTTGCGGCAATGGCGGAGGGGCTGCGGCGGCACGACCCGGAGACAGTGGCCGTGGTTCCGATGATGGTCACCAGCGGGACGGACGCCAAGCACCTGGCGCGGGCGGGCATCCCCTGCTATGGCTTTACACCGGTCCAGTTGCCCCCGGAGATGAACTTTATGCAGATGATCCACGGCCACAACGAACGGATACCCGTAGACGGCCTGGCCTTCGGCGTCCGGGTGCTGTATGAGGTGGTAGTGGAGTTCTGCCAGAAGTAGGGGGCAAGCCCCACGTCTCGATCGCATGGAGCAGAACGCCCAGCAGTTTTTTATTGCAATCTCACAAGCCCTGCATTCTTGTATCAAGAGGTGAACCGATGGAGTGCAAACAGGAACGAAATCTGGCTCGCTGCACCTGCACGTACGAACCCTGTCCCCGCAAGGGGCTCTGCTGTGAGTGCATCGCTTATCACCTGAGCCACGACGAACTGCCCGGGTGCGTCTTCCCGCCGGAGGCAGAGCGCACCTACAACCGCTCCAAACGGTACTTTGCCCAGATTTACGGCAGGCGGTAGAACATTGGAATCAGCATCTCTTTTCCGCTCTGATCAACGGGTCGGGCGGAACAAAATTTGCCCGGTCTTGCGTCAGGAAGGGCCTGCGGTCCTTTTCCTGACCGCCGCGGCCACCCTTTTCTTCTGGCCCCTGTGGGCTGCCGGCTATTACTTTCCAAAGGGAAGCGGTGACCTATGGGGCGCTTGGTATCCTGTCTGGTCTTTTGTGGCTGAATGGTTGCGCCGGGGCGTCTTCCCTCTCTGGAACCACCGGATGATGGGCGGCGACCCCATCTTTTCGGATGTCCAGTACGGCCTGCTGAATCCTCTCAACTGGCCTCTGTTTCTGGCCTTCCCCATCCCCCACTGGATGGTCCTGTTGCGGGGAGCGTTTCCCCTCTGGCTGGCCGGGACTGGCTTGTACCTGTATCTGCGCCATTCGCCCGTCTGGAAATTGAAGCGCTCCTCTGCGTTGGCTGGCGCGATGGCGTATATGTTCTCCGATCCTTTCATTATCACTCTGGGCAACCCTCCCTTCAATGACGCAAAGGCCTGGCTGCCCTGGATTCTTCTGGGAATAGACCAGGCCGCTCGCCACGCGCGCCATATCCCGATGGTGGCGCTGCCGGTGGCCCTGCTCCTTGTATCCGGCCATGGGGAAATCTCCCTCTATGTATGCACGGCCGCCGGACTGTACGCCATCTGGCAAATCATTGAAGGCGGCTGGCCGCAGGGTCTCCACCGGATGGGACGGCTGCTGCTGGGAGGGTTGCTGGGCATTGCCCTGAGTGCGCATGCTCTACTGCCTGGCATAGAGCGGCTTCCCCTCACCGATCGGGCGAGCGTGCCATGGGAACTCCGAAGGGGGTACGAGTTTCCCCCAGCGATGTTGGTGGACTTTCTAAGTCCGGCCTTCCACGGTAGAGGAGTGGACCAATTCTGGCCATCCTGGAACCGTGTCGGAAGTGGCTATATAGGGGTCGTAGCCCTCTATCTCACCCTGCCCGGCATCCTGGGAAACCTGCGCCATCGCCGCACCTGGTTTATGCTGGGGACCGGCATTCTGGCATATGCGATCTCTCTGGGTTATCAGGGCCCCGTCTATCCTCTGATGATCCGTCTGCCCTTCTTCGCCGTAGCCTGGAAAACCTCGCGGGCCATCTTTCTCCTCTCCTTTGTCCTGGCCATCCTGGCCGCCCAGGGGGTGGAATTCCTGAAATCCGGCCGTGGGAGACTCGCCCTTCTCTGGACCGCTGGTCTGCTCCTGAGTGGCATCCTGCTCTGGTGGCAGGCCCCGATATGGGTATCCGTCGTGCCGGAGGGAGTTCACCGCTTCCGCGCGCTAATCGGCCTGCGGTTTGCTGCCCTCCTGACAGGGGCATCTGCCCTCCTGGGCTGGGCGGCCTCCCGGAGCCGCCCCTGGGGCCGGGCTGGCCTTCTTCTCCTGCTGCTGGCCGAACTGGTGGCGACCGGCGCTCTGGTGGAGACAGAGCCCACACCGAAACCCGATATGACCCACACCGCCGCCCTGGCTTTCCTGCGCGCCGACCCTGGCTGGTTCCGGGTGGACGTGGACCCCGCCGCGAGCGGCCTCTGGCCCCCTGTTTTCCTGCAGATGGATGGGTTTGAAGTCCCCCAGGGCATGGGAAACGCGATGGACCTGCGGGAGTTCCACATCCTGCGATGGCGAATCCCCTCGGCAACCCATCCCGCCTACCGGATGCTGGGCGTCAAGTACCTCATCGTCCCCAAGGGCGCACCTCCCGGCGGCGAGGGCATCTGGCCTGTCTTTGTGGATGACCCCACAGTAGATATTCACCTCAACACCCTGGCCCTCCCGCGCGCCTGGCTGGTCTACCGAACCGAAGTGGTGGAAAGTTACGGCGAGGCCCTGGAACGGGTACTGGATGAGAATTTCCGTCCGGAGGAGCTCGCCGTTGTCCTGAATGGGCCTCAACTGGATGGGACAGGGCAGGGGAGAATTGAGGTGGGCTACTATAGCCCTAACGATGGAATCTTTTTCGTAGAGACGGACACTCCGGCCATTCTGGTCCTCTCCGATACCTTCTACCCCGGCTGGCGGGCAACGGTGGACGGCCAGCCAGCGCCCATTTACCCAACCAACGCCGCCTTTCGGGGAGTACTGGTGCCCCCGGGACGCCACCGGGTGGAGATGCACTTCCGACCCCGGAGTTTGATGATAGGTGCAGGGATGGCTACAATTGGAGGATGGGGATGTATCATCCTGTGGCTGATAGGGAGACGAAACAGATAATGGCTCAACGCTTTTCCCTTCGGAGTGGCCTACTGGTCCTCCTCTTTGTGGCCTGGGCTCTGCGGACAGCAACCCTCACCCTCCAGAGCATGTGGATTGACGAGGTGATGGCCCTCTACTTCACGCGCGGGACTTTCACCGAGACCCTCCACACCATCGTCCGTCCGGAGCACAACGGCCCTCTCTTCTACCTCTTGCTCTTCTGGTGGCGGCATCTGGTGGGGGACTCTGATTTCGCTGTCCGCTATCTTTCCGTCCTCTTCTCTGTCCTCACTCTGCCCTTAATCTATCAACTGGCCCGCCGTCTGCTGACGGAGCGCACGGCGGCGCTGGCCCTGGGCCTGACGGCCCTCTCGCCCTTCACCCTCTGGTTCGCCCAGGAAGCCAAAATGTACGCCCTCCATATGTGGGTAGCAACCGCCTCCACGCTGGCCCTGCTGGAAGCGTTCCGAAAGGGACGCTGGTGGCACTGGGTCCTCTACACCATCATGCTATCCTTTACCCTCTACAGCCACTTCTTCGGCGGATTTCTGGCCCTGGCTCAAGTGGTGATGAGCGGGATCCTGGGCTGGAAACGGCGACAACACTGGCTGGCCTACGGGTTAACTATGGCCCTCTTCGCCCTGGCCCATACCTCTCTGCTCCGGGTCGCCTGGAACATCATCCGGCACTACGAGCATCAGGACATCTGGCGGTACTTCGTCCCTCTGAAAGAGATCGCCCGGGACCTGCTGGGCCAGTACTTCTACCGGCTTTCTTACCTGGAAGTCACCCCCTGGCTTCTTTTGCTTCCGGCTGTCTTCCTGACCTGGGGAATCCTGGCCCTCTTCCGCCTCCGCCGAAGGGACGCCTGGATTCTACCCGTCCAAGCCCTGCTGCCGGTGCTGGTCTTTTACCTGATTTCCTACCGGGCCCCGGTCTACTCGGCCAAGTACCTCTCTGCGATCACCCCCGCAGTCTGGATTCTGGCAGCCTGGGGACTGGAGCGGATGGCCCGTCTCTGGCGACCATTGGGCCTCGGTGCCGCCGTCCTGGGACTCCTGATGATCAACGGCATCGCCCGCGACCTGACCCATCCTGCCCTCCAGCGGGGGGACTGGCGCTTCATCGCCCGCTACGTGGAGACCCATGAGGGGCCCGATGACATCGTCGTCATCTCTGCTTTCTACTGCGAGCACGCCTTCCGGCGGTACTACCAGGGCCATTCGGCCATCTTCCCGTATGAGGCCAACCCCTACGAACCGGAGTTCATTTATCAGGGACTGCCAGAGCAATACGACCGGATGTGGCTGGTCCTCCACCACGACCAGGCAATGGCGCCGGGCAACCGGCTGATAGAGGCCGCGGATGCCCTATTTCCCCGCATCACCGAACAGTACCCCAACGCCGGGCAGATTACGATGATTGGCTACCAATTGCAGCCAACCATCTCGGCGCTTCCGGAAGGAGCCCGGCCTCTAGACCTTTGCTTCGGCAACGGTCTCTGCCTGGCCGGCTACCAGGTGGACACGACGGCGCTCCCGGCCCGGGAGAACCTCTCCCATCCCCCCAGCAACTGGCTGCACGTGACCCTCTATTGGCGACAAACGGCGTCCTTTGACGGCGTCCCCTTCCGCCCTCTGGTCCGGCTAATAGACGGGGCCTTCAACGTCTGGGGAGGGAACATGAAGCGCAACCCGGACCTCCTGGACCGGTATCCGCCCCAGAACTGGCCCACCGACCGGCTGGTAGAGGACCACTACGACCTCAACATAAATCCGGCTACCCCTCCTGGAGCCTACCGCCTGGAGGTGAGCCTGGCGATAGAGGGCGACGAGAACCGCCGGGTTCTCATAGTCAACCCGCCACCGGGCATGCCGTCCGACCGTTGGGTGTTTGAGAACATCCGCATTCTCCCGTAGAGATGACCCGTCCTCTGGTTGTTCCGTATCTGGTCATTGTGGCCATCTTGCTGCTGGGTGCGTTCCTGCGCTGGAGCCATATCGGGCCGCTCTCCGATATGCTCAGTTACGATGAGGCCTACTACGGTCTGGACACCCTTTCCCTCATAGCATCCCCCCGCCTGACCCCCTTCCTCCCGGCGAATCTGGGGCGGCAAAGCCTGTGGTGCTACATCCTGATTCCCTTCGTGGTCATCTTCGGGGCCCATCCCTTTGCTCTGCGGCTGGCGGCGGGATTTGTAGGCATACTGACCACTGCCGCCGTGTACCGGCTAGGGAAAGAGACGCTCACACCCCGGGCGGCCCGTTGGGCAACTCTGGCTTTCTGTGTCGCCGGATGGTCAGTCCACCAGAGCAGCCTAGGGATGCGGGCCATCCTCTGGCCCCTGGTCGGCACCCTGGCCTTCGCGTCCCTGATGCAGGCTCGCCGCACCGACCGGACATCTCTCTGGATAGAGGCCGGAGTCTGGATCGGCACCCTTTGGTACACCTACTTCTCGGCCCTTCTGTGGATTTCCTACGCGACGCTTCTGCTCATCGGATGGCTGTTCGGGAAGACAAGCCAGCGCCGGGGAGCACTGATCGCCCTGCTGGTGAGTATACTGGCCGCCCTCCCGATGCTGGCATACGGCTATCATCACCCTCAGGACGTCCTGGGGCGGCCTCAGGGAGTGCGGGTCTCCAGCCTGGCAGAACTGGCCGACCCTGTGCGGGCCTGGGCCCGGGTCTGGTTCTCCCCTGCGGACGACCCAGGCCGGTATAACCCCCTCTGTCCGGTGGTAGATACCGGGTTGGCGGCCTTTTTCATCGTCGGACTATTCGCCCTTTGGTGGGCCGTCCGCCGAAGATGGCAGACGGCGTGGCTCCTGGGACTGGCCCTGGTCTCCCTTCTCCCCTCCCTCCTGAGCCGGGATGCTCCCCATTTCCTGCGCGCGGCCGGTTTGACGATTCCCATCGCGCTGATCGTCGGGGCCGGGGTATGGGGGGTGGAGCAGTCCCTGCGCCGCGTCCGGCTGCGCCCGCTTTTGGCCCTGCTCCCTCTGGCCCTCATGCTTCTGACGGCCATCATGACTTTTCAGAGTACAGCCCGCTGGCTTCGCCACCCCTACGTCTTCCTGCTGATGGAGCAACACGTGAACCAGGGGGCAAACTTTATCCGGACCTCCGTACCGGAAGATACCCCCGTCTACTTTTCACCATTCTACCCCTCCCACCCGGTGGTCGCTTTCCGCAGCGCCGACCTGGCCCCCCGTCATGTCGGCGCATTTGACAGCCATCTGTGTCTGGTGGTTCCGGAGACGCCGGCCGTATATGTCTCCGTCACCCTCTACGAGCCTGACTTTGAGGAGAAACTCTCCCGCTGGGCCGAGACGACCGTCCTCTTCCAAGACCTGGGCGCCAGCCCTCCGCGCTACACCGTCCTTCAGGCCGTGCCGAAACTGGAGTTTCTGCAGAACCCAGGGGTGGTCCGGTCTGTCTTCGGGGAGCGGGTGGAGATGCGCCTCCTGGAACCGATCCCGTCCGCTGCGCGCGCTGGGGAGACCGTTCCGGTCCACCTGGCCCTGCGGGCCTTGAGGCCGCCGGACCAGGCCTACAGCGTCTTCGTGCACCTCTACGGCAACCCATCCCCCTACGAAGGCGGCCCGCTCTGGGCGCAGGCCGACGGTCCCGCCTGCGGACCCTACACCGCCAACCTCTGGCGGACGGATGAGTGGGTGCTGACCACTTTCTCCCTGACTCTTCCCGAGGACCTTCCCCCTGGGCGCTATCAGGTCGGGATGGGCATCTACGATAGCACCACTGGCATCCGTCTGTCCGTGCCGGGGCAGGCTTATGACTTCCTGCCTCTTCAGCATATGGACATCCATCAGTGAATCTGGTGAAAATATATGTTGCAGCGGCTTTACCGCCACGACATCAATTCTTTCTGCTCCGCATGAGGCTTGCGCAACCTGACCTTAGAGCGTTGACAAACTACGGGTTCGGCTATACTAGTACTCTGTCAAGTGTGATAACTGGATTTCGCATCTTCTCACCTCCAATGGTGTTTTCATCATTGGAGGTGAAGAGATGAATCGCAAATACGTTGTGCAATTGACCGAAGAGGAACGCTTACAACTCCAACAGATTGTCTCATCCGGTACAGCGCCAGCCCGCAAGATCCGACGGGCACAAATCCTGCTCAAGTCGGA
>JADBJJ010000021.1:47849-80505 GCA_014874475.1 Chloroflexota bacterium | reverse complement strand
TGTAGTATATTTTCCACAAACCTAAACACCTGTAGACTAATTTTTCTATGTCTGTCCGATATGCCCTTCTGGGACTTTTAGCCCAACAACCGCGCCACGGCTATGAACTGCGCGCGGCCTTTGAGGCACTGGCCGGCGGGCGGGATACCTGGGAGATCAAGCCGGGCCAGGTCTACGCCACCCTAGAGCGGTTGGCCGAAGCCGGGCTCATCGCCGAGGTCGGTGTGGAGAAAGAGGGCGGGCCGGAGAAGCGCATCTACGCCCTTACCCCCCCCGGAAGAGAGGCCCTCCAGAAGTGGTTCCACACCGGCGTTGTCGGCGACCACCACCGGGATGAGTTCTTTATCAAACTGATGATCGGCCTGCTGGTGGAGGGGACCGACCTGCACCGTCTGATCCAGGTCCAGCGCAACACCCTCTACCAGGAACTACATCGCTTCACCCGCCAGCGGATGGAGGCCGACCCTCAGAGCGAATTGGCCTACGTTCTCTTTCTGGACAAAGTGGTCATGCACCTGGAAGCCGACCTGCGCTGGCTGGATATGGTGGAGGCCCGGCTGGAGGAGATCCGGCAACAACCGGCCCCCCAGCCAGAGCCCAAACCCCGGGGCCGCCCGAGAATGAAACGCGAAACGTGAATCACGCTGCACATCCCACAAGGAGACAACCCATGACCCTGATCCAGACCGAAAACCTGACCAAAATCTATGGCAGTGGCGAGACCGCCGTTGTCGCCCTGGACCGCGTGAATATGGCCCTAAAGCAGGGAGAGTTTCTGGCCGTGATGGGGCCCAGTGGCTGCGGCAAGTCCACCCTTCTGCACCTGGTCGGCGGGTTGGACCGGCCCACCGAGGGGCGCGTCCTGCTGGACGGCCGCGACCTGACCGCCCTGCGGGACGACGATCTGGCCGCACTTCGCCGCCGTCGCATCGGCTTTGTCTTCCAGTTCTACAATCTCATCCCCGTGCTGACCGCGCTGGAGAACGCCGCGCTGCCGCTCCTGCTGGACGGGGTGAAGCCCGCCGAGGCGCACCGCCGCGCTGCAGAGTGGCTCCAGCGTCTGGGAATGGGCGACCGGCTTCACTACCGGCCCGATCAACTCTCCGGCGGCCAACAGCAGCGGGTGGCGATCGCCCGAGCGCTCGTCTCCGAGCCCGACCTCATCCTGGCCGATGAACCCACCGGCAACCTGGATTCTCGCGCCGGCGATGAAATCGCGGCCCTCCTGCGCCGCATCTCCTCGGAGTGGGGGCGGACGATTCTGCTGGTCACCCACGACCCGCGCGTCGCAGCCCACGCCGACCGCATTCTCTTTATGAAGGACGGACGCATCATAGACGAGACGCGCCTGGCCGGAACCGGGGAGGGAGAAGCCCAGACCCTTCGGGAACGGATGGAGGCGTTGTGAACCGCAAAGAGCGCCCCAGAGAGTTCCTTTGCGCCCTTTGCGGTTGAACAGGAGGATACGATGCGCGTACAATGGACGATGGCTCTGCGGTATCTGCGCGGGCGGAAACTCCGCACCGCGCTGACGACGCTGGCGGTGGTCTTCGGCGTGGCGGTCCTCTTCGGGATGAACGCCCTTTTGCCCACGATGCTCCAGGCCTTCCGCCAGACGGTTCTGGCCACCACCGGCAAGGTGGACCTGGTCTTCACCAGTGTGACAGACGGGCCGTTCTCCGCTGAACGGCTGGAGGCGGTCTGGGGGGTGGAAGGCATCGCCGAGGTGACGGGCTCTCTGCGCCGCAATGTCCTGCTTCCGCCCGACCTGGCAGGTCAAGCCGGCCTGAACGCGGTCACGCTGGTGGGGGTGGAGCCGGAGGTCGCGGCGCGCCTGCGCCACTACCCGCTGAAGGTGGGACGATTTCTAACCGCCGACGACAGCGATGCAATGGTCATCTCCAAAGGACTGGCGGAGAAACTGGCCCTTTCCACTGGCGACACGCTGACGCTCCCCTCGGCGACGGGCACGACGGATTTTGAGATCGTCGGCATCCTGGATGTGCCCTCTATCCCGGGGGTGGAGGAAGTCTTCGTCCCGCTGCCGGCGGCCCAGCGGCTGTGGGGGATGCCGGGGCAGATTAACGTCATAGAGGCCGTAGTGAAGCCAGGGGTGGACCGGGATAAAGCCGAACAGGCCGTCCTGGCCGCGCTGGGTGAGATGTTCAAGGCCGAGCCGCCGGAGATGGGAGAGGAACTGATCGCCAGCCTGCAGATGGGCGAGATTGCCTTCGCCCTGTTCGGGGTGATGGCGCTGGCCATCGGCGCGTTCATCATCCTGAACACCTTCCGCACCGTCGTGGTGGAGCGGCGGCATGACCTGGGAATGCTCCGGGCGATCGGCGCGTCCCGGCGGGTCGTCGTGGGTCTCATCCTGGTGGAGAGCCTGCTTCAGGGGGTGCTGGGGACGGCGATCGGATTGACCGCGGGGTACGGATTGGCCTGGCTGCTCCTGCTGACAGTCCGATCAGTGATGCAGCACTACCTGCGGATGGAGGCCGCTGCGCCCATCATCACCCTGCCCAACCTGCTCACCGCGACCATTCTGGGGCTGGGCGCGACGCTGGCGGGCGGTCTGTGGCCGGCGCTCTCCGCCGGGCGGGTGACGCCGCTGGAGGCGCTGCGGCCCGTGGCCCCTGGTGCCTACGAGCGCGCGGCGAAAAAACGGGGCATCGCCGGAGCCGTGCTCGTGGTCCTGGCCGCCCTTGCTCTTCTGACCGGCAACTTCAACATGGCCGCGCTGGGTACGCTGCTCTTCCTGACGGGGTTGGTGCTGATGGCGCCGGCCCTGGTGGGACCGCTCTCCCGGCTCTTCGGGCGGTTGCTGGCGTTGATTTTTGCCCGCGAGGGGCGGCTGGCGGAAGGGAATCTGGTTCGGCAGCCCAACCGGGCCGCCGTCACCGCCTCCGCGCTGATGGTCGGCCTGGCGATGATTCTGGCCATCGCCGGGATGGTCACCTCAATCTTTGACGGCTTTATGAGTTACATTGACCACTCCCTGCGCGCCGACTTCCTGCTGATGCCCGCGTCGCTGGTGCTGGGCGGGGGGAACGTCGGGGCGGGGCCGGAGTTGGTGGAGGAGGTTCGGGCCGTGCCGGGCGTCACCGGTGCGACAACGCTTCGGCTGGGGACAGCCGCAGTGGACGGCCTCACGCTCCAGGTCATTGGCGTGGACCCGGAGACATACCCGCGCCTTTCGGGCCTGGCCTTTCGCTACGGCGACCCGGAGGAGGCCTTCGTCGCGCTGGAGCGGGAGCGGGCGATGATCGTCAATGGCGTCTTTGCCGCCCAGCGGCGGGTCCGGCTGGGGGACGTCCTGACGCTCCAGACACCGGCGGGGAAGCGAGCATACCGGGTGGTGGGCGTCGGCTCCGACTACCTGAACGCCAAACTGGTCACCGCGTACATCTCCCAAGCCAACCTAGAGCGGGACTTCTACCAGACGGCGGACCTGCTGGTGATGGTGGAGGCGGCGGAAGATGCCGACACAGCCGCTATCCAGGCCCGGCTGGAGGAGATTGTCCGGAAGTACCCGTCTTTTGTGCTGACGGAATGGCGATCGTTCCGGGAGGAGCAGGAGCGGGTCTTTGGGCAGAGCGTCTACCTGTTGAATGTGATTGGGGTGATGTTCGCCCTGCCATCACTACTGGCGATGGTGAACACGCTGACGATCAGCGTGATGGAGCGGACGCGCGAGATTGGCGTCCTGCGGGCGGTGGGGAGCACGCGACGCCAGATTCGGCGGATAGTGGCGGCGGAGAGCCTGCTCCTGGGCGCGCTGGGGACAGCCTTCGGAATCCTGGCGGGCCTTTGGCTCGGGTACGTGCTGGTGACAGGGATGAATGTGAGCGGCTTCGCGATCCCGTACTACTTCCCGTATACAGGGATTCTGGTGGCGGTGGCGGTGGGGCTGCTCATCGGCGTCGGGGCGGCGGTGCTGCCGGCGCGCCGGGCGGCCCGGCTGGACATCGTGGCCGCTCTGCGGTATGAATAATGGGGAATGACGGGCCGGGGCGGGCCAGTGACCCACCCCGTCCGGTGGCGAGACAGTGGAGATGGGGTTTTGCGGCGACCTTCGGCCGCTGTAAAACCCCTTCTCTTTTTGGGACGCGCCCCCCATAGAGATTCCCTCTCGCGATAAGCCCCTGGGACTGGCGTGGAAGAAAGGAGATGGTATAATACTCCCCATCATCGGAAGGGAACCGGAGTGCTCACTCATCGCGTGGTGCTATGAAAATCGGCATCCTGTCTGATACCCACGACAATCTGAGGGCTGTCCAGAAGGTTTGCGACCTTTTCGCCGCTGAGAGGATCACCACGCTTCTGCACTGCGGCGACGTCTGCGGGCCCGCCGTTGTGGAGGCGCTGGACGGATTCACCGTCTACTTTGCCCAGGGCAACCAGGAGCGCATCACCGCTCTCAGAAAGGCCATAGATGCCCGGCAGGAAGGCCGGCTCGCCCCTCTGCATACCCTGCTGCTGGACGGCCGCTCGGTCGCCCTTCTCCACGGCGACGATAGCAACACTCTGCACCGTCTGATCAGTTCGGGTATGTACGATTACGTCATCCACGGCCACACCCACCGGCGCCGGGACCAGCGGCAAGGGCGAACCCGGCTCATCAACCCTGGCGCGCTGGGAGGTGTGCAGTGGGAGTCCCCTTCTGCCTGTACTCTGGACCTGGATACCGATGAGGTCAGATTCTACATCATCTGAGGAGTTGAGTATGCCCGATCCGCTGTTCCGCTTCTCCACCACACTGGAAGTGATCTGGCGCGACCTGGACGCGCTGGGTCATGTGAACAACGCTGTCTACTTCACCTATCTGGAATGTGCCCGGATGAAATACCTTCAAGAACTGGGTCTGGCTTTCCGCGACCCTCAGGATGTGAGCATCATTCTGGCTGATGCCGCCTGCACCTATCACTCCCCCCTCTCCCTGGGGGAGCGGATGACCATCTGGGTGCGGGTGAGCGAGATGCGCAATTCCAGTTTCGTCTTTGAGTACCGGATGGAGGGCGGAGACGGGCGGCTGGTCGCCACCGGCCGCACCGTCCAGGTCTGCTACGACTACGCCGCCAAATGCTCCGTTCCCATCCCCGACCGTTGGCGAGCCGCCATCACCGCCTACGAGCCGGCGTTCCAGGAGGGGGCATGACCACGACGTTGTTGCTGATCCGGCATGCCTTCAATGACTTGTTGAAGGAAAACCGGCTGGGCGGGCGGATGCCCGGCGTCCATCTGAACGATCAGGGCCGGGCAGAGGCGACGGCACTGGCGGAGCGCCTGGCCCGCATCGCGCTGGCGGCCGTTTACTCCAGCCCAATGGAGCGCGCCCAGGAGACGGCTCGCTTCATCGCCGACCGACACGGCCTGGAGGTCCGCATTCATCCCGGCCTGCACGAGGTGGATTGCGGCCACTGGAGCGGTCAGCCCGTAGACCATCTCCGGGAAGACCCGTACTGGTTTCCTCTCCGCGTCTATCCGTCCCGGGTCCCGTTTCCCGGCGGAGAAAATTCGTGGGAGGTCCAGGTTCGGGTCCTGGCCGCGCTGGATAAAATCCAGGCCGCCCATCCCGGCGAGACGGTCGCCGTCGTCTCCCATGCCGACCCGATTCGGCTGGCGGTGGCCCACTATATCGGCCTACCGATAGACCTTTTCCGTCGGCTGTCCATCTCCCCGGCCTCGCTGACCGTTGTGGCTTTTGAGCCCCTGCACCAGGCTCCTCATATCGTCCGTCCCCGCCTGGTATGCCTGAACGACACAGCCCATCTGGCGTCGTAGGGAGGCTACATGGTAGGGCCTGCGCGAGCCCTTTCAGTCTGATAAGTAGGAGGAAATCCATGAGAATAGAGTGGACCGAAGACCTGGCTCTCGGTATTCCGGAAATGGACAAACAGCACCAGGAGTTGATTGCTCTCATCAACGACTTCTACAATGCCGTAGAGCGAGGGGAGCGAGATGAGGGCATCCGGGCTCTCTTTGAGGGGGTAGACCGGTATGCGGTTTTCCATTTCTCCGCCGAAGAGGCATTTTTGGAACAAATCGGGTATCCCGAACTGGCACCCCATCGGGAGACCCACGCGATGTTCCGGCGCGAGTATCTGACTGCGATGGAGCGGCACGAGGCCGGCGACCGCAAGGCCGTCCGGGACCTGGTTGCCTTCCTCTTCTCGTGGCTCTACACCCACATCCAGAAGACGGATAAACGATACAGCGCCTTCTTCCACCAGCAGGCCGGGTAAGGGACTCAGCGGGTCGGGAGGTCCTATGCCGGAGGCAACGTTCCACTTCCCCGATGACTTCCGCTGGGGCACCGCCACCGCCGCCCATCAGGTGGAGGGCAACAACACCAATAACGACTGGTGGGCCTGGGAGCAGGAAGAGGGTCGGATCAAAGAGGGGCACAAATCCGGGTTGGCCTGTAACTGGTGGGAGCGGGCCGAAGAGGACTTTGACCGTGCCGCCGAACTGGGCCAGAACGCCCATCGGCTCTCGGTGGAATGGTCTCGGGTAGAGCCGCGCGAGGGGTACTTTGACGACGCTGCCCTGGATCGCTACCGGGCTATGCTCCGCGCTCTGCGGGAACGGGGGCTGGAGCCGATGGTGACCCTGCACCATTTCACCAATCCGCTATGGCTGGCGGAAATGGGCGGCTGGGAGAACCCCCGGGCGGCGATCCTCTTTGAGCGCTACGTCGCCCGGGTGGTGGAGGCCCTGGAAGAGTTCTGCGACCTCTGGTGTACGGTCAACGAGCCCAACGTCCTGGTCTACATGGGCTATCTGGCGGGGGTCTTTCCGCCGGGGAAGCAGGACTTCCAGGCCGGGATGCGGGCGGGGCGGAACCTGATGCGCGCCCACGCCCTGGCCTACCGCCGCATCCATGCCCTCCAGCCCCATGCCAGGGTCGGGTTCGCCCACAATCTGCGCATCTTTGACCCCGCCAATCCCCGCTCCCCGATGGACCGCTGGATCGCGGGCCTGCAGGACCGGGGGTACAACGAGGCCTTCCTCGCCGCCCCGATCCGGGGGCGCTGGCTTTTCCCGCTGGGCTTCGGTTTCGCCTGGCGGCTGCGGGGTACGCTGGACTGGATCGGGCTGAACTACTACACGCGCGACCTGGTGGCTTTTGACCGCTGCCGTCCCGAATCGCTATTCGGCCGTAACATCCACGCTCCGGACGCGGAACTCCTGGACGGCGGCTATGGGGAGTTCTACCCGGACGGTATGGAGCGGGCCCTGAAGCGCCTCTCGTACCTGGATCTGCCCATCTACGTCACCGAGAACGGCATCCCCGACGCCGACGACGACCAGCGCCCCCGCTACATCATCCTGCACCTGCACCGCCTCTGGCGCGTCCTGCAGGGCTGTGTCCCCATTATGGGCTACTACCACTGGACACTGGTGGACAACTTTGAGTGGGCGGAGGGATGGACGTTGCGGTTTGGGCTGATAGAACTGAACCCCGAGACCGGGGAGCGGACTTTCCGCCCTTCAGCCTATCTGTATCGGGATATCTGCCGGGCCAACGCCATCACGCCGGAGGTTATAGACCAGTATGCCCCCGCATTGCGTCCGGTGCTGTTGCCATAACGTCCCTCTACCCCCTCACCATCTCCACCACCCCGTCGGGAGCCACTGGGCAGACCCGCCCGCAGTGCCCGCATCGGTACGCCCGTCCCGTCTCCACCATTCCCGTCTGACCGCAATCCGGGCAGCGCAGCACCTCTGCCAGCGGCCGGACTCCGCCCCCAACGGGCCGCCCCCTCTTTCGCGCCCAGACTAGGTCGTAATCCACCTGCCAGTACTGGGTCCGGATGTCTTCCAGCGGAAGTTCGTCCAGGAGAGCCGCAAACTTCTGGCGGGAGAAAGCCCGTCCTGGCAGGAGCAGAGCGTCCCGTCCCACCCGGTTGGTCACCAGAAGGATCCCCCCCGGCCGCAGGACGCGCACCATCTCCCGGAGGACCGCCCGGGGGTTGGGGGTGAATTCCAGCATCTCTAACGAGGTCACCGCGTCAAACGTATCGTCCGGGAAAGGCAGGAAGCGGGCGTCTTGCCAGATGAGGGTCACCCGGTCGGCATAGGGGTGGAGCAGGTGGACGGCGTGGGCCAGCATCCGACGGGAGAGGTCCAACCCTACCACCTGCCCCTGAAAGTGGGGCTGGAAGCACAGCGCCCGGGGAAGCCGACCCGTCCCGGTACCCACGTCCAGCACAAACGGGTCGGGAATCCGTTCCAGAGCCATCGCCAGCGGCAGGCCCAGGAACCATTGCTCGGTCTCGGGGTCAAACCCCTTGATCCGTTCGTACGCGGAGGCGGCCCAATCGTAGAGCAGAGCCACCACTCGGGGGCCCAGATAGGAGCCCTCGGCGATGACCAGTTGCCAGTAGAGAATCGCGGCCAGCAGGAGGAGAGCCAGCAGAATCCACAGCCAGAGCATCGCTCTTTGCGCCTCACACCGCCAGCGCCGCCAGCATCATCGCGGCCGCCAGCCAGACCCCATACCGTCGGAGCCAGCCTGGGGAGCCCTCAGCGGGATCGGTCAGGAGCGGCGGCAGGGCCAGAAAAGCGAGGAACGGAACAGCCAATGGGCGGTGAAGCACCATCAGCAGGAGCATCCCGCCCAGATAGCCACCGACCCAGAGGGCCCGGCGCCGCCTCCCCAGGGAGTCCTCCGCACCGGACGCGGCCATGGAGAACGTCCCGGCCAGAGCGGCTGAAGGGAGGGCAAGGGGGGCGAAGGTCAGATGGCCGGCCAGCCAGCCCAACCCGATCCGGAAGGCCAACGCGGCGCCGGGACCGGCCTCTCCGCGCCCCCCTGAGGCCAGGGCCACCAGTTGGGCGGACGCCAGGATGCCCAGGGTGAGCAGGAGGAAATCCCGGCCCAGCACAGCCGAGAGCGCCAGGGAGAGCAGAAGGCCGACCAGAGCGCTCCCCAGAGCCGGACCGACCAGGGGGAGGAAAACCATCCGCCCCCAGGAGGTCAGTTGAGCCAGCCAGCGCCCCAGACGGTCTGCGGGGGAACCGGGGCGAGCGTAGGGAAAGGCAAAACGATTTCTCCCGCCAGCGGCATCATGGGCGGAGGAACGGGGGCTCTCATAATTCCACTGCTGCCAGCGGTCCAGCGGAGTGGCCCAGTCGGTCGCCGTCAGCGCCAGCCAGAGTTCCCCCCAGCCCAGTTCCACCAGGAACAGCGCCATAATCAGCCGCGCCACATCGTTCAGGGTCGGCGGGTCGGCGGCCGCAGCCACCGCGCCACAGACCGTCGCCCAGAGGGGGAGGAACCACACTGGCGGAGAACCGGAGTGAGTGGAGAGCCGGAGCAGTTTTCGGGTGTGCGGATTCATTGCAGAACCGGCAGGGGCGGGTCTTGCGCCTGCCCCGTACAACCGCAAGAGTTGCCCCTACACCAGACGCCCGCTTTCAATAATCCGGGCCAAAAACTGGCGGGTGCGGGAGTCCTGAGGACAGGTGAAAATCTGGTCCGGCGGACCCTCCTCCACCAGCATACCCGCTTCCATGAAGATGACCCGATCGGCGACTTCGTGGGCAAAGCCCATCTCATGGGTGACGATAATCATCGTCGTCCCCTCCATAGCCAGGTCCTTCATCACCGCCAGCACCTCGCCGATGAGTTCGGGGTCCAGCGCCGAGGTCGGCTCATCAAAGAGCATGACCTTTGGCTCCATCGCCAGTGCGCGGGCGATGGCGATCCGTTGTTTCTGTCCCCCGGAGAGGCGGATAGGGTGGACATCCTGCTTATCCAGCAGCCCCACCTTGCGCAACAGTTCCCGGGCCTTCTCTACCGCCTGCTCCTTCGGCACCCCTTTGACGATAACCGGTGCCTCAATAATGTTCTCCAGCGCCGTCTTGTGGGGAAAAACATTGAAATCCTGGAAAACCATCCCCGTCTTCAGCCGCAGGTCGCGCACCAGGGCGCGAGATTCGGGGAGCAATTCGCCGTCAGCGGCCTCCACCGCAATCCCGTCAATCTCTATCCGACCGCTGGTCGGCTCCTCCAGCAGGTTGAGGCAGCGCAGGAAGGTGGACTTGCCGGAGCCACTACGGCCGATGATGACCACCACCTCCTGGGGGTAGACCTCCAGGGAGATGCCCCGCAGGACGTGGAGGAGGCCGAACCACTTGTGGAGGTTCTGGATGCGGACGATGGGGTTACCGTTCGTATGCATGAGCCATCCGTTTCTCCAGGCGACTCTGCAGCCAGGAGGAGACGACGGTGAGAATCCAGTAAAGCGTCGCCGCCACCAGGAGCATCTCAATGAACTTGGCATCCTTACGGGCCAAACGGTTGGCCCGGAAGGTGATTTCCCAGACTCCCATCAGGGAGACCAGCGCTGAGTCCTTCTGCATAGCGATAAACTGATTGCCCACATCCGGGATGATAATCCGGATAGCCTGGGGGAGGATGATGCGGCGGAGCATCTGCCAGCGGGTCATTCCCAGCGCGGCGGCAGCCTCATACTGCCCATGCCCCACCGCTTGCAAGCCGGCGCGGAAAATCTCGGTCATATACGCGCCGTAGTTCAGGCTCAGCGCCAGGATGCCCGCTTGAATCTCGCTGAGGGTGAAGATGTTCGCCAGTTGGGGATATCCCAATTCCCTAAACTGCTGGCCGATCTGGGGCAGGCCTAAATAGATGAAATAGACCTGAATGAGAAGGGGAGTTCCGCG
Organism: Chloroflexota bacterium; assembly: GCA_014874475.1. Taxonomy (GTDB): domain Bacteria; phylum Chloroflexota; class Anaerolineae; order B4-G1; family DUEL01; genus SpSt-77. The sequence goes on along the minus strand of JADBJJ010000021.1, from coordinate 69,813 downwards.
AATGACTGAGATATAAAAACTGGAGATACCCTGAGCGATGGGGTTTTTAGAAAGCCGCCCTAATGCGCCGAGGAGGGCCAGCACTGAGGCGATAAGGATAGAGACCACCGAGACTCCGATGGTTGTCCCCACTCCCTGGAGGACAAAATTGGCATGCCGGAAGACGTACTGGGGTTCAAAGCGGAGTTGCAAGAGTCCGGCGGTCAGCAGGGCCAGAAGGACCAACCAGATGACGCCCACTTTGGCCGTCTCTATCAGGCGGATGCGGCGGGCCTTCCGGACCAGTGCCAGGCCAACGGCCAAATCGGGGTCGGATTCTGGGGGAATTCGCGATATCTCCATAGCCATCTCCCAACAGCCGACAGGTTTTGCGACGGCGGCTTTTGGCCGCCGCCGCAAAACGGGATTTCAGCCTACCACTGCTTCAGCGCGTTCAGGTCAAACTTCGCAGCGGGGCTGGCCAGGTCCGTTCCATAGAACTGCTGGCTCAGTTTGGAAAGGGTCCCGTCGGCGTGCATCTGCTGGATGACCTCGCTGACCCTCTTGATGAGCGGCAGCGGATCTTTTCCGGCAGCCTTGTCCACCGCCGCCGCCAGATACTCAAAGAAGACCGGGTCGCCCAACTGCTTGAGGGGCAGGCCGTCGGCGATAGCGCTAGCCCCCGTCGGCTGGGCCGTCAGCACAGCGTCCAGGCGCAGCCCATCTCCCAGCGCCAAGTCCTGGAGGGCGAAGAGGTCTGTGTCGTAGGGCTTGAGGATGGGGTCCTGGACCACCAACTCAAACTTTTCACCGGGAATGTCCAGGATGCCCTCCAGGTAATACTCGTAGGTAGTGGCGGTCCCGAAGCCGATGCGTTTGCCGGAGAGGTCGGAGGGGCTCTGGAAGGTGGTGTTGTCTTTGTGGACGAAGAAGGCTGCCGGGGTGGTGTAGTAGGGCTGGCTGAAGTAGAGTTTCTCCATCCGGGGAGGGGTGATGGTCATAGAGCCGATGCTGATGTCCCAGCGGTCGGCCCAGCCGCCGGCGACGATGAGGTCCCAGTTGGGGGTGACGAAGCAGACCTCCGCCCCCAACCTCCGGGCGACCTCTTTGGCGACCTCAATGTCAAAGCCCTGGAGTTCGCTGGCAGTGCGCTGGTCGGAGGTGCATTTGGTGTTGGCCACGCGCTGGGCCCCCTCCACCAGTTCGGATTGGGGCGGATAGGCTGGGTCGGTGGAGACGATCAGCGTCCCCCTGGCCAGGACCTCGGCCAGTTTATCCGCGGCCGGGGTAGCGGGCGGTTTACACGCCACCACCAGCAAGGCAACAGTCAGAACAACCAGGATAAGCGACAGGCGTTTCATGGCTCCTCCTTTTTGGGTTATAAGTTAAAATAGGCTTCTGCGGCGATTTGGAGAGCCGCCGCGAAAGCCCTTTCCTACCCGCACACCGGCGGACGGCGGTCAAACCAGGGACGGGCCCGCTCCAACTGCCCGGCCAACCGGAAGAGAGCGGCCTCGTCTCCGAAGCGGGCCACAAAGTGCATCCCGATGGGTAACCCCTGGTCGTTCCAGACCAGCGGCACCGACATCGCCGGTTGCCCGGTGACGTTGAAGACAGGCGTGAACGGGATGAAGGCGAAGACCTCCTCCGCCAACGCCTCAATCCCGGCCAGCCGGTTCAGCAGCGCGCCCGCATTGAGGCTCCCCAGGAGTTTCAGGGCAGAGACTTTGACGCCAGTGGGCTGTAGCCACCCGATCTCCATCGGCGGCGTTGCCAGCGTGGGAGTCAGGAGGACGTCGTACTTCTCAAAGAACGCCCCCACCTGACGGGCCGCGCGCTGAAGCGAGCGCAGGGCACAGGCGTATTCGCCCGCCGAAATCTGCCGCCCCAGAAGCCCCAGCGCCCAGGTGGCCGGCTCAAACTCCCCGTAGCGGGCCTTCTTCCCTGTGAGGGCCTCACCCTCCTTGATATCTGCCTGCGTTTCGGCGCAGACCATCGTCAGAAAGTCGCGAGCGAAGGCGTGGCCGTCTATCTGAGGGGTGGCCTCTTCCACAATGTGGCCCAGGTCCTGGCAGAGGCGGGCCGTCTCCTCCACACCCCGGACGCAATCGGGGTGGACAGTGCCGGGCAGGAGGGGCCGGGTGGTGAAGGCAATGCGCAGCCGCCCCGGGTCCCGCCCCACCTCCTCCAGAAACGGGCGCTGGGGCGGCGGGATAATGTACGGAGCGCCGACATCCGGCCCGGCGGTGGCATCCAGCATCGCGGCGCTATCCCGCACCGAGAGGGTCAGGACGTGGTTGATGGCCATCCCGCGCCAGGCCTCGCCGATATCCGGGCCCATAGGAATGCGGCCGCGCGTGGGCTTGAGCCCGAAGACGCCGCAACAGGAGGCCGGGATGCGGATGGAGCCGCCGCCGTCGTTCCCGTGGGCAACCGGGACCAGACGGGTGGCCACCGCCGCCCCCGACCCGCCGCTGGACCCGCCGGTAGTGCGGGAGAGGTCCCAGGGATTCCGGGACGGTCCAAAGAGCACCGGTTCCGTATAGGGAACTAATCCCAGTTCCGGCGTATTCGTTTTCCCCAGAATCACCACTCCCGCCGCCCGGTAGCGCCGGACAATCTCGCTATCGTGGTCGGGGACGAAATCCCGGAAAAAACGGCTGCCGCTGCGGGTGGGAACACTGGCATAGTGGACCAGCAGGTCCTTCAGCAGAAAGGGCACCCCCCGGAACGGCCCCTCGGGCAATCCCTGCTGCACCTGCTGGCGGGCCAGGTCGTACATGGGGTGGATGACAGCGTTGATCTGGGAGTTGACCGTCTCTATGCGGCGAATCGCTTCTTCTACAACTTCGGCTGGGGATATTTCTTTACGGCGGATCAGTTCGGCCAGCCCGAGGCCATCATAGCGCTCGTACTCTTTGAAACCGTCCATGTACCCCCCTTTCCAAAGATTGTATCTCAAATCGGGCAAAAGTCAAATTTGCTCCCATCCCCAATCCGGTTATAATTCTCCCTGTGAAACAGGTGCGACATCTCTGGCTGATAGTCGTTCTTCTACTGGCCGCCTGCAACGGGCCGGTCTCCCCGACGGGCAACCCGACCTCCATTCCGCCCACGCCAACCCTGACGCCGGTCCTGGAGAACCCGGAGGCGGTGGCGGCGGCCTTCCTGGCGGCCTGGGAGCAGGGGGATACGGACGGGATGTACGGCCTGCTGGCCCCCCACCTTCGGACCGTCCTATCGCCGGAAGCGTTCTCCGGCCGCTACCGGGCCGCCGTCCAGACTGCCACCGTCCTCACCGCCACCGCCGCTCTTCAGGCTGTCCTCCAGGACGGCCCCCGCGCCCTGGCTGCTGCTCGTCTCTCCTGGGAGACTGCGCTGGTGGGCACAATAGTGACCGACACGGTCTTCTCGCTGGTCCTGCAAGACCGCCAGTGGTGGGTAGAGGGCTCCGGCGACCTCATCTGGCCGGGATTGGGGGAGGCAAACTATCTCTATATGGACTACCACATCCCTGCCCGGGCCAACATCTACGACCGCAACAGCCTGGCGCTGGCGACGGAGGGGAAAATCGTCACCGTGGGCGTTGTTCTCAGCCAGATTCGGGATGAAGGGGCTGTCCTGGCCGTCCTCTCCCGGCTGACGGGGCTTTCTCCGGAGAAGATCCGGGCCCGCTACGCTGGTCGCCCTGCCAACTGGTGGACCCCCATCGCCGACATCCCGGCGCAGGTCAGCGTGGAGAACGCGGACCTCTTGCTGAGCACGCCGGGGATTGAGGCGCGGGAGAAGCCGGGGCGGGTGTACTGGGGGGACGGCATCGCGCCGCACGTGGTCGGCTGGGTGGGGCTGATTCCGGCGGAGCAGGCGGAAGTGTACCGCCGTCAGGGCTATCGCGGCGACGAGTGGGTGGGCGTCTCCGGGCTGGAGGCATGGGGAGAGCCGTACCTGGCCGGGCGGCACGGCGGCACCCTCTATCTGATGTCCCCCACCGGGCAGACCCTGATAGTTCTGGCTCATCGGGACGCCGTCCCCAGCCGGGCCCTCTACACCACCCTGGACCGGGAGTTCCAGCAGAAGGTGGAGGAGATCCTGGGCGACCGACGGGGGGCCATCGTTGTCTTGGACGTCCACACCGGGGCCATACTGGCCATGGCCAGCGGCCCGGGCTTCAACCAGAACGTTTTTGTGGGGCCGGGGAGTGGGCTGGAGCGCGTCGCCGTCCTCTCCGACCCGAACCGTCCCCTCCTGAACCGGGCCACTCAGGGAGCGTACCCCACTGGCTCGGTTTTCAAGGTGGTGACGATGGCGGCGGGATTGGAGAAAGGCGGACTGACCCCGGAAAACGCTTTCTGGTGCCCCGGCTACTGGGAGGGAATGGGAGCGGCGTACCAGAAGCGGTGCTGGAAAGCCCACGGGAACATCAACCTGAAGGACGCGCTGACCGCCTCCTGCAACACGACGTTTTTCACGGTGGGACAGGCGCTGGACCGGATAGACCCGAACATTCTCCCTTCCTTCGGGCGCGCGTTCGGCCTGGGCGTCGCCACCGGACTGGTGGGCATCCCGGAGACGCCGGGGCTGATGCCCGATCCGGCCTGGAAGCAGGCGGCGTATGGGACCCCCTGGTGGCCTGGGGACTCGGTCAACCTGGCCATCGGGCAGGGGGACCTCCTGGCGACACCGCTGCAGGTGGCGCGGATGATGGCAGCGGTCGCCAACGGCGGCACTCTCTACCGGCCCTACATCGTGGCCCGCGCCGCAGCAGCGGGGAGTGAGCCGGAGGTGGTTTTCCAGCCGGAGGCTGTGGGGACACTCCCCGTCTCCCCGGAGAATCTGGCGGTCATCCGGGAGGCGCTGGCGGGCGTCACGACGGCCCCCATCGGCACGGCCACTCATCGGTTCCTGGGGATGAGCATCCCGGTAGCCGGGAAAACGGGGACCGCGGAGAACCCGGGGAAAGCGCCGCACTCCTGGTTTGCGGGCTTCGCCCCAGCCGACAATCCGCAGATCGCCTTCGCCGTGGTGGTGGAGAACGCCGGAGAGGGCTCCACCCTGGCGGCGCCGATGGCCCGGCAGGTGGTAGAGGCGTACTTCGGCCTTCCGCTGACCCCGCTCCCACCAGATGCCCTCCCCACTCCAACGCTGCAGCCGTAAAAAGGAAATACGGAGTACGCAACACACTATGGAAAAACTCCTCCGCGGCGCCCGGGAACTGGGCATTACCCTGAAAGAGAGCCACCTTGCCCTCTTCCAGACCTACTACGAGGAACTAGTGGAGTGGAACCGGCGGTTCAACCTGACCGCCATCACCGACTATGAGGGCGTTCAGGTCCGCCATTTCCTGGATTCCCTTTCCTGCCTGCTGGTCCTGCCCCGGGCCGAACTCCAGGCCGGAGCGCGCGTGATTGACGTGGGCACCGGCGCCGGATTTCCGGGCGTTCCCCTGCGCATCGTCTGTCCGGGGATGCGGTTGACCCTGCTGGAGGCAACCCGAAAGAAGGTGGACTTCCTGGAACACCTGATAAAGCGGCTGGGGCTGATGGACGTGGAGGTTATCCACGCGCGGGCGGAAGAACTGGGTCATCGGCCCGGCTATCGGGAGGGGTACGACTGGGCCATCGCCCGCGCGCTGGCGGAGATGCCGACACTGGTGGAATACCTCCTTCCCCTGGTGCGCGTCCAGCGGGCGATCCTGGCCCAGAAGGGGGAGAATGCCCCGGATGAGGTCCGCTCCGCCGAGAGGGCCATCCGCATCCTGGGTGGCCGCGTGCGCAAACTGGTCCCGGTGGGCCTCCATGGCCTGGCCGAGACTCGCTACCTGGTCATTGTGGACAAGGTGGCTGCAACCCCCGAAAAGTATCCCCGCCGACCAGGCATACCAGAGAAGCGCCCGTTATGATTGGGACGCGGATGAACGCGGATTGTTTTCATCACCAAGACACGGAGACACGAAGAAAAAATATAAAATTGACTTCGTATCTTCGTGCCTTCGTGGTTTTAGAATGCCTCTTCGCCCTGCTGGGCTTCCTTTACAGTGCGGTTACCCCCATCTACGAGGCGCCCGACGAGGTCTGGCACGACGCCTACGTCCGCTGGGTGGCGAGGGGGAACGGCCTGCCCCCCCTGGACGAAGACCGCAGCGGCGCCTATCAGGAGGCCGCCCAGCCGCCCCTCTACTACCTGGTCGCCGCCGCCGTCCGCCGCTTCTTTCCCGATGACGACCTCCCCGCCCTGATGTGGCATAACCCCTTCTTCGGCTACCAGGCCGGCGGCACGGTCAATGACAACAAAAACATGCTCATCCACACCGACCAGGAACGGTTCCCCTGGACCGGCGCCGCCCGGGCGATTCACGTTACCCGCCTGGTTTCCCTTTTCTTTGGACTGGTGACCGTCGCGGCCACCGGGTTGCTGGCCCAGGAGGCCGCCGGCGATGACCGTCGGGGGGGACTTCCCCTCCAGGCCGCCGCGCTGGTGGCGCTGACCCCCCAGTTTCTGTTCATCAGCGGCATCGTCAGCAATGATAGCGCCGCCGCCGCGACCTCCACCCTCTCCCTCTGGATGACCGCGCGCATCCTGCGACGGGGAGTTTCTCCCCGGCGCGCACTGCTCCTGGGCCTGCTGGTGGGCCTGGCCACGCTGACCAAGACCAGCACGCTGCTCCTGCTCCCGCTGGCGCTGGCGGCCCTCCTGCTGGCCCCGAATCGGAGCGCAGGATTGCTCTCGCGCGTGCTCGGCGCGCTCCTTATGCTGGGGAGCGCCGCCGCTGTCAGCGGCTGGTGGTACGGGCGCAACGCCCTCCTCTACGGCGACCCCCTGGGCATCAGCCGCCACATCCAGACCCCCTGGGGCCGGCAAACCCCGGCCTCTCTGGCCACCCTGCTGGGCGAAATGCCCCGCCTGTACCGCTCCTTCTGGGGCGCGTTCGGCTGGGGGCATGTGGAATATCCGACCTGGATCTATGCTGCGCTGGGCGGGCTGGTCGTCCTGGCCCTGGTCGGGTGGGGACGGGCACTGTTCCGGCGCTCCCTCCCGGCCTCCCCGCGCGTCCTCCTGCTGGCCGCCCTCTGGTGCGCGGCCATCTTCCTGGCCCTCCTCCAGTGGATGCGCCAGGTGGAGGCTCCCCACGGGCGGTTGCTCTTTCCGGCCATCGGCGCCTGGGCCCTGCTGATGGCGGCAGGATGGAACAACGTGCTAGCCACTTCCCGAGGTGCCTGGCACGGGGCGAACGGGGTTCTCCTGGCCCTTCTCCTGCTGAACCTGCTGACCCCCTTTCGGGTCATCCGTCCGGCTTTCGCTCCGCCACGTCTGACGGACCCGGCGGCGATCGCCCGCACGGTGAGCGGGCCGCAATGGACGTATGGGGAGGCAGTGCGATTGCTGGGGGCTTCCCCCGACCGTCCATCGGTAGCGCCAGGAGAAGTCCTGACGGTGCGCGTCTGCTGGACCGCGCTGGCCCCAATGGAAAAAGACTACACCCTTTTCGTCCAACTGGTGGGCCGGGAGGAGACCCGCATCGGCGAGCGGCACACCTACCCTGGCCTGGGGCGGTTCCCCACCTCTCTCTGGCCCGTCGGGCGGGCCTTCTGCGACGACTACCGGGTCCGGGTGGCCTCCTGGGCTCCTGGGCCTGAACTGTACGATGGGCTGATTGGCCTCTACGAGGCAGACCCCTCGGCTCGGCTGCCGGCGATAGGGGAGGACGGGCGGAGGGTGGAGATGCCCGTTGCCTTCCGGGTACGGGTGGCCCCAGAGCAGCCCCTGGCAGTCACCCCCACCCATTTGCTGGATTACCATCTGGGGGATGCTATCCGACTGGTGGGGTACGACCTAACAGGTGGGGTAGAGGCGGGAGGCACACTGACCGTCACCCTCTACTGGCGCGCGGACGGGGCTCCAGGGGGAGACTACCGGGTCTTCGTCCACCTGCTGGACGCCCGGGGGGAGATGGTGACCCAGCACGACGGCCCGCCCCGGTGGGGCCGGTATCCGACCCCGGCCTGGCAGGCAGGCGACGTCGTCCCGGACGAGCACGTCCTGGCCATCCCTCCATCTCTGCCGGAGGGTCCCTTCTCCCTGGCGGTGGGGATGTACCGACCGGACACGCTGGAGCGGCTACCGGTCACCGGCCCCGCTGGCCCCCTGCCAGATGGCCGCATTCTGCTGGACGTCCGGCCATAGAAGCCACCGGCCACCCCATCCCCTATCGGGGATACACCTCCCACAGGTCTTCCTCACAGCGCAGCAGCGCCAGCGCGCTGTGGACATCCAGAATCTCACCGTTGCGGGCCATCTCCAGCGCGCGGGGCACCGGGACGGGATGGACCTCTATGATTTCCCCCGGCTCCAGTTGGGGCTTCCGGCAGAGGCGGACGTTGCGGGCCAGGACGATGTGGCCCACCTGGTCAAAGAGACTGATGCCAGTCCGGAAGAACCCCTTGTATTCCCAGTCGTCGCTCTCGCCGCCCACTTCCTCCGCCAGTTCGTGCCGGGCCAGGTCCAGCGGAGAGCCCTGGAAATCGTGAAACCCCCCGGCGGGCAGTTCCCACGACCAGTCGTCTATCATATAGCGGAACTGGCGGATGAGGACCACCTGCCCGTCGGCGGTCACAGGGACCACCCAGACCGCTCCGGCAGCCTCCACGTAGACGAAGGGCCGAATCTGCCCATCGGGCCAGCGGACAACATCCTCGCGAACGCGGAACATCCGGAAGGTATAGGGATACCGGGTCTCTATGTGCTCCCATCCCAGAGCACGGCCGTTAGGTTTGGGGGTTGCGGTCATCAGGGATGCTCCTGTAAGTCCGAAAGTAAACCGTCGGGCTCCTCCACGGGCAAGGTCCCTACCTTTGCACCCGCCGGGGGCGCACCCCGTCTGGGCTCAAGATCGGGGTCACAGATCAAACTCCGCGACCAGCGGGAGATGGTCTGATGCGTCCCGAACCAGGTCGGGCTCGCGGACGACCGCACAGTTGCGGAGGTACGGCAGCAGCGGTGGGCTGGCGAAGATATAGTCCAGCCGAGCATTGGGAGCCGACGCCGGAAGAGTGTGGCCTGCATCGGTCGGGTTCAGTTCCCGGAAGCAGTCCACAAATCCGGCGCGCAAGACCTCGGGGATCGCGAGGCGATAAATCCGTTGCCCCTGTATCAGAATCATCAGCCGAAGCGGCAGGGGCATAGCCCGGACATTGGTCATATCCGAAGGGCCGATAGTGTTGAAGTCGCCCAGAAGGAAACACGGATCCCGGAGGTGGGCCTGTGCCCGTCGGAGGACCGTGCGGATTTCCCACCAGCGCCAGGCCTCCATCAGCACACTGTACCAGGGCGCCAGATGGACACCGTAGACCCAGAGGTGCTCCCCGGGAGCCATCTCCACTGCCGCTTCCAGAAACACGTGGAGCATCGGCGGAAACGGGCGATGAGCCCGACGGGAAAGGATCGGGGCATTGCTCATCAACGCCAGGTGACGCCCGACGTTCCCCTGGGCAATGAAGACCTGCATACCCAGCGAACGGGCCCAATCCCGAATCGTCTGGGGATTGCGGACTTCCTGAAGTACAGCGATGTCCGGCCGTACGGATCGCAGGACCTCAAAGAGGGCCTGCTCTCTTCCCTCGCCACCTTGCAAGATGTTGTAGGTCATCACACGGAGCAATTGATCCCTCCTGGGAAAGGGACGGCGGCCTTCGGCTGCCGCGGCCCAATCCCTCCCGCTACGGCTCCAGCCGCAGAATCCCCTCTGCCTGCGCCTCTACCTCCGTCCGGCTCCAGAGCATCGGGTGATACTGGATGTTCCGCCAGGGATCAATCATGTCGTCGTAGTGGCGGTGGAATGGATGGCCTGATTGCCCCGTAGTATGTATGGAGAGCGACCGGGACCAGTCCGCCACATCCACAATCTGGCGGTAGGAGGGGACGGTGCGGACAGCGTACGGCGCGTTGAAGTTGTGGGCAGTGTTGTTGACCGTCCCAGCGGTTCCGTCGGCGGCGACGGGCCCCCGGTTGAAGATGCGCTCCACCCAGGCGATGCCACTCTGGCCCAGCGCCTGGTTCTTGAACGTCGCCGTGTGTAGGTCGCCCCAGCGCCACTTCCTCATATCCTGCCCCAGTCGCTCCGTCAGTTCCTTCACTGCGTCGTCCATTGCCTGCCGGATGACCTCATCCCGCGTCTCCACCTGAGGGGTCGCCCGGTTGTCAAACCAGGGGGACTGGGGGTCAGCCAGGAGGTCCTCCAGAGCATACAGGGTGAATGTTTTCGCCTGTCGCAGGAGCGAATCCCCCAGATCGTCCCGGAAGGTCCGTTCTACCAGGCGCAACCGGAAGGACTCAAACAGCGCGGCAGCGGCGCTATCGCGCGTAGCCTGCATATCCCAGGCGCGCAAGAGTTCAGTCGGGCGGGGATCGGGATAGTCGGCCAGAGCAGAGAGGACATATGGCATCGCTTCACGCGTCCAGACGGAGAGATTATCCCCCTGGATGGCTTTCATATCGTCTATAGAGATGGGCGTGAGTTCCTCTATCAACTCCACAATGCGCTGGGCCCGCAGAGCGGTCCGGTCGCTCCAGTCCACTGTGAGCAGATAGGGATAATCGGCCCCCACCACCGCGTTGTTGGCGGTGACGATGTACCCTTCCGGCGGGTTGAAGGCGCGGGGGAGTTCATCAAAGGGGATGGTCCCCACCCACTCGTACTCGCCGGTCCAGCCAGGGACGGGGAGAGAGCCGTCGCCGCTGGCGCGGACGGGAATGCGGCCTGGCATCTGATAGCCGATGTTCCCTTCCACATCTGCGTAGACAAAGTTCTGGCTAGGGATGTCCCAGTACGAGAGCGCCTCCCGGAACTCCTCCCAGTTCTGGGCCCGATTCAGCAGGAGGACGCTCCGCATCAGGGTGCCCGGTTGAAGCGCGGTCCAGGAAAGGGCCAGCGGCTGCCAGCCGTAGGACCAGTCCTCCTCCTCCCCGCCGACAATGTCGTTGATGATGGGGCCGTGGCGGGTGATGCGGGCGAAAACCACCACCGGCTCCTCCTCCCCGGCGACGCGGATTTCCTCCCGGATGATCTGCATATCCTCCCAGCGACCCTGATACTCGTACTGGTTGGGATTTTCGGGGTTGACTTTCTCAACGAAGAGGTCCTGGACGTCCGGGTTGACGTTGGTGACGCCCCAGGCGATGCGGTCGTTGTGGCCGATGATGACCCCTGGACAGCCGGGGAAAGACGCGCCGACAACGTTGAGGGGGCAATCGGGGCCTTTGGGCTCACAGTGCAGACCGACCTCGTACCAGATAGAGGGCATCTGGATGCCCAGGTGGGGGTCGTTGGCCAGCATAGGTTTCCCCGTTTCGGTGCGGCTTCCGGCGACCACCCAGTTATTGCTCCCCAGGTCGGCCCCCTCGCCCAGGAAATGGGCAGTGAAGACGGCTTCCGGCACCGATTGGAGCGTCGCCGGGCTCAGCGGATGGGGGACGATGATGGGCCGGTCTGGCGGCGGAGGGGGCATCAAGTCGGAGACGGCTCCGGTCCCCAGCCGGGCGATGATGCCGGCCCGGACCAGTTCGGCGCCCATATTGCCGCCCAGGTCCCAGGCCATCACCTTCCCCCAGGCGACGGTGTGGACCGGCTCCCAGGGTTCGGGTTCCACGTTCCGGCCCATCAGCCCCAGGAGGGTGAACTCCAGGCCCAGACGGCCCTTATGGGTGGAGATATAGGCGTTGACGCCCGCGGCGTAGGATTCCAGCGCAGAGCGGGTCTCCGGGTCGAGATGCTCCCAATCCCGCGCAGCCGCGCGATGCCAGCCGACGGTGCGGACGAAGCGGTCGGTGGGGAGGGCAGACCTGCCCAGCACTTCCGACAGCCGCCCAGAGCCCAGCCGTCGCCAGAACTCCATTTGCCAAAAGCGGTCCTGGGCGTGGACGTACCCCTGGGCGAAGAGGAGGTCATGGAGGTTGGAGGCATAGATATGAGGAACGCCCCACCGGTCCCGGACGACGGTGACGGGGGCGCGAAGGCCGGGGACTTTCAGGGTACCGCTGGTCTGGGGCCAGGGTCGGCGGACGGTGGTGTAGCCGACGCCGAAGCCCGCCAAACCGATAATCAGAATGACCGCGAGGAGAATCAGCAGGATGCGCATGAGGGTTCGCATGGCTTCCTCCTTTCCGGAAATGCGGGAGTGGATAAAAGTGGCTCTCGCGGCATCGCTTTTAACATATACTACAGAATGCCGGAAAAGACAAATCGGCTTGCGGACGACTTGCGCGCAGGGGCAAAGTGTGGTATAAGTAAAATGCAAAGGCCCCCGTAGCTCAGCAGGATAGAGCACCGGCCTCCGGAGCCGGTGGCCCGCGTTCGAGTCGCGGCGGGGGTACTGCCCCAAGCGGGGAAGGAATTCCCCGCTTTTTGTTTTCCCGTTGGCTGGGGTCCAGGTAGTCTCTCTATTTTGTTGACAAAAATACTCAACTATGTTACAATTAAAGTGCCATGAGACTTTCTACCCGAGGCCGATACGCTGTCCGTGCGCTGGCAGACGTTGCCCTCCACGCGCAGGAGGGTCCCATTCCCCGGGCCGAAATCGCCCGTCGACAGGGGATTTCCCCCGACTACATTGCCCAGTTGTTCCGCAAACTGGAGCGGGTTGGGCTGGTAGAGGGCGTGAAAGGGCCTGCAGGGGGATATCGCCTGATGCGGCCCCCCTCTGAAATCACCGTCGGCGAGATTATCCGGGCTGTGGAGGGGCCCATTGCGCTGGTACACTGCGTGGCTCCGGGCGGTGAGAAAGAGTGCCCCCGGGCCAATGGCTGCGTGACCCGTCACCTCTGGCAGAAAGCGTCAGCAGCCATCGCCGATGTGCTGGATCGCGTGACCTTGCAGGATGTCTGTACCCAGGCGACCAGCGCGCCGGATTCCTAACCCTTTGCAGGCTCATTCACACTCTCCAGGGAGGAGGCATCTATATGGCCCGCATCTACAGCGACATCACCAAAACGATCGGCGAGACCCCCCTGGTCCGCCTGAACCGCCTCACCGCTGGGCTGGCAGCGACGGTGCTGGTCAAACTGGAGTGTTTCAACCCTCTCGCCAGCGTCAAGGACCGGATTGGCGTCAGTATGATTGAGGCGGCGGAGCGGGAGGGGAAAATCGGCCCCGACACCATCCTCATTGAGCCAACCAGCGGGAACACGGGCATCGCCCTGGCCTTCGTCTGTGCGGCGCGGGGGTACCGGCTGGTGCTGACGATGCCAGAGACAATGAGTGTGGAACGGCGCAAACTCCTGCGCGCTCTGGGCGCCGAACTCATCCTCACCCCCGGCGAGGAGGGAATGAAGGGCGCAGTCCGACGGGCCGAAGAACTGACCGCGCAGGACTCCCGCTATTTGCTTCTGCAACAGTTCAAAAATCCGGCCAACCCCGACATCCACCGCCGCACCACCGCGATGGAAATCTGGCGGGATACCGACGGCGCGGTGGACATCGTCGTTGCTGGAGTGGGGACAGGCGGGACTATCACCGGTGTGGCAGAAGCCCTGAAGCCTCTCAAGCCCTCGCTGCAGGCCGTGGTGGTGGAGCCGGCGGCCTCCCCGGTCCTCTCCGGCGGACAACCGGGCCGACACCGTATCCAGGGCATCGGCGCAGGGTTCGTCCCTGATGTCCTCCGGCGGGACCTGCTGGACGAAATTATCCAGGTGACAGATGAGGACGCCGCCCGCACGGCCCGGCGGCTGGCCCGCGAAGAGGGCATCCTAGTGGGCATCTCCTCCGGTGCGGTGGCCTGGGCGGCCCTCCAGGTGGCCGCCCGCCCGGAGAACGCGGGGAAAATGATCGTTGCCGTCCTGCCCGATACCGGCGAGCGATACCTGAGCACCGACCTCTTCGCCGACGAGGAAGTCGGCCTCACCGTCGCTGGGTGCCTGTAGCGCCAGCCGGTGCTGCACAGGTCAAGATGAATCTCGCACTACAGAATCGCTACGCCCGACAGGTCCTCCTGCCTCAGATTGGCCCGGAGGGGCAGGAACGGCTGCGCGCGGCCCGCGTGGCCGTCGTCGGCTGTGGCGCGCTGGGCACCGTCATCGCCGACGGACTGGCCCGCGCTGGCGTCGGCTTCCTGCGCCTGATAGACCGGGACGTGGTGGAACTGCACAACCTGCAGCGGCAGGTCCTCTTTGACGAAACGGACGTGGCGGCGAGCCTGCCCAAAGCGGTCGCAGCGGCAAACAAACTGGCCCGCATCAACTCCGGGATTCGGGTGGAGCCGGTGGTCGCCGACCTCTCCCCCCGCAACGCGGAGCGGCTGCTGGACGGGGTGGACCTGGTAGTGGACGGGACAGACAACATGGAGACCCGCTACCTGGTTAACGACGTCTGCGTCAAACACCGCCGACCCTGGGTCTACGGCGCCGTCGTTGCCACCTACGGGATGACGACGACCTTCCTGCCTGGTCGGACGGTCTGCTTTCGGTGTATTCTGGCCAAGAAACCCCCGCCGGGGACGATGCCTACCTGTGATACGGTCGGCGTCCTGGGAGCGGCGGTGAACGTCGTCGCTTCGCTGGAGGTCGTCCAGGCGCTGAAGGTCCTCACCGGACAGGTGGAGCCCGACCCGCCGCTGGTCTTCGTGGACGTCTGGGAGGGACTCTGGGAGGTTCTCGCGCTCCGCAAGGGGGAGCGCCGCTGTCCGGCCTGCGACGAGGGCCGGTTTGACTTCCTGACCGCCCAGGAGGCCGACCGGGTGGTGGAACTCTGCGGGGAGAATGCCTTTCAGATCACCCCGCGCAGGGAGGGCCATATCCCACTGGAGCGCCTGGCCGACCGTCTGAGCCAGATCGGTGACGTGTTCCGGAACGATTACCTTCTCCGGGTCCGGGTTGCTCCCTACGAGTTGACCGTCTTCGCCAGCGGCCGGGTTCTGGTAAAGGGAGCGTCCGACGAGGCCGAAGCCAAAGGAGTCTATGCGAAATATATCGGTGCTTGAGGGCATTCGCCGCATCATAGAGCGGCTTCAGGAAGATATCCGGGCTGCGCGGGAGAACGATCCGGCGGCCCGGTCCACCTGGGAAATCATCCTGTGCTATCCGGGGGTGCACGCGCTGTGGCTCCATCGCGTGGCCCACTTTCTCTGGAAGAGACGGCGCTATCTGCTGGCCCGCCTGGTCTCCCACCTGAACCGGGCGCTGACGGGGGTGGAGATTCACCCCGGCGCGCGCATCGGACGGCGGGTCTTCATTGACCACGGAATGGGGGTCGTCATCGGCGAGACGGCGGAGGTCGGAGATGACGCGATCCTCTACCAGGGGGTCGTTCTGGGCGGAACCAGCCGCCAGAAGACCAAGCGGCACCCCACCGTCTGCAATGGGGTGGTCATCGGGGCGGGGGCCATCCTGCTGGGGCCCATCACGGTGGGAGAGCACGCCCGCATCGGCGCGGGGTCCGTGGTGGTCCGGTCGGTGCCGGCCCACGCGACGGTGGTGGGGGTGCCCGCTCACGTAGCCCGGCTGGGCAACGGTGCCCGTCCAGAGACAGCCCTGGAGCATGGCCGCATCACTGACCCGCTGGCGGGGGCCCTGGAGGAGATCAGCCACCGCTACCTGGAACTGGAGGAGCGCATCGCGCGGCTGGAACGGCAGTTGCTGGGCAAAGGGGTATGCGCGGAAGAGATGGAGCCGTTGCCCTCTCTTCTGCGGGAACCCAATGTACGGGAAGGAGGTGTGCAATGAAAGCGGATGCCATCTTCACGGCGGCCAATCAGGGGAAGGCACTGGAAGCGCTGGAACTCTGCTTCCAGGACGCCAACGGCGACCTGGAGGAACAGCGCTTCTGCTGCTTCCTGGCAAACCGGCTGGGGGTCTCTCCGGAGGACCCGAAGATGCCGGAGAAACTGCGGGAGCGGCTCTCAGTCTGCCCGGTCATCCTGCCGCGGTAGCAAGAAAAGCCGAGGACTAGCCACCGCACAGGCCTATCCGCCCACGCACGATAAGTTCTCGGGCCTGAGATGTCCGTTTTTTGCGGTTCAGCGTGGGCGGAAAAGCCGCGTATGCCGGGGAGACGGGGGAACAACTTTGCCGCTCCACCGCCCCCTGTTACTGCCCCGCTTCCTTCTCCAGCCCTTCTCGGTCCAGCAGGATAATCCGGTGGCCTTCTATCTTCAGCAGGCCAGCGCTGGCAAAGGCGCGCAAGGTCCGCGCCACCACTTCCCGCACCGTCCCAATCTGAGTCGCGATTTCCTCCTGCGTCCAGCGCCGAAGGAGGGCCATTGTGCCTGATTCCCCCTCCTGTCCCTCTGCGTGCTTCAGCAGAAAGCGCGCCAGGCGCTCCCGCACCGTCCGCAGCGAGAGGTCCTCCACCAGGTAACTCAGCCGGTCCAGCCGACGGGCAAAGTCCTCCAGCAGCACTCGCGCCAGTTCCGGGCACTCGTCCACCAGCAGGAGAAAGTCCGAGGCCGGGACGGCGTAGAGGACGGTGGGGGTCACAGCCTGGACGGTGGCGTGGTTGACCTTGCGGGGCAGGAAGGGGGGAACGGTGTTCAGCGCGCCGCCCGGCCCCAGCAGGGCCAGCACCTGCTCCCGGCCGTCGGGGGCTGTCCGAACCACACGCACCTCCCCTTCAGCGACAAAATAGACAGACCGGCAGGGCTCTCCTTCCAGGATCACCAGTTCGCCGGGCGCGTACTCCCGGCGCGCGGCCACTGCCGCCAACTGGCGGAGCACCCGTTCGGGGAGACTGAAAAAAAGCGGCACCCGCCGAAGCGCCTGAACGGTCTGTTCGTCCATAGGCTAAAGAAAATCACACCCCACAAGCCGCTTTGAGAGTACAACAGGTCTGGCAATCTGTCAACCGGGCCCCCGGGCGCCCCCCCAGGTCCGTCTGCACGACCCGGTTCCGCTGAGATGTGACTTTTGTCATAGAAACCGGACGGTTTCTCCGCTAAACTGGAAGCAACTCTGTGCCTGGAAGGCGGCCGATGAACGAGCGGGTACTTCCCGAAATCAATCTGACCCTCTGTACCCAATGCGGGGCCTGCATCTTCGCCTGTCCTGTCCACGCGGTGGAGATGGGGCCTCAGGGCCCCTTCATTGCCCGTCCGGAAGATTGCACCTACTGCGCGGAATGCGAAACATACTGCCCGACGGGCGCCATCTCTGCGGCGTACGAGATTGTGTGGGGCCCCCCCGAAGGAGGTGAAAATGCGACCCACAGAAACCTTGATGCATGAACATCAGATCATTCTGACCGTTCTGGACGCCGCCGCGCGGGAGGTGCGGCGGACGCAGGAGACGGGGGAGGTGCGGACGGAGCGGCTGGAGCAGATGGTGGACTTTTTCCGCAACTTCGCCGACCGCTGCCACCACGCCAAAGAGGAGAATCTGCTCTTTGTGCGGATGGAGGAGCGGGGGATGCCCCGGGAGGCCGGTCCCATCGTCGTGATGCTCTACGAGCACGACCTGGGGCGGGGGTACGTGCGTGCCGTAGCGGAGGCGCTCCCCCGCGCCCACAGCGACCCGGCCGCGCGGCAGACCGTTCTGGATAACCTGACCCTCTACATCCAGTTGCTGCGGGACCACATTTGCAAAGAAGACCATATCCTCTACCCGATGGCGGACCAGTTGTTTCTGCCGGAGGACCAGCGGGCGCTGGAGGAGGCCTTTGATCGGATGGAACGGGAGGAGATCGGCGAGGGCGTGCACGAGCGGTATCACGAACTGGCTCACCGGCTGGCGGAGGGGTGAGGAAATTCTCAAGGAGTTTGCAGAAGGGCCCTGACAGCATCCACAAACTTCTCGGCTGCTTCTATCGCTCGCTCCGCTTCCAGAGGAGAAACATGCGCCGGTCCACCACCATCGCCCACGCTGCGCAAATCAAACGTCGCTGGCCCGCTCATATCCGAATCCCCGCTCGCCGGGCGATGCGATACAACCGGGTGCGCCCCTGCTCAAAATCTTCTGCCGGGGCTGGCTTGGCCGAGATGAGCCAATCCGATTCTAACTGGATAGGATAAAGGCGGTTATTATACTGCAAAAAGGCAGAAAACCAACGTTGGAGCGAAACTATGATAGAAGTCCGACTGTATGGCAAACTGCGCCGCTTCGGGCCTGACCCGCGCGGCGACCGGGAGGCGATAGTCCGCCTGGAGGCGAAGCCCGGGAAGACCGTCGGGGATGTACTGGCGCGGCTGGGCATCCCCCAGACGGAGATCGCCCACATTTTCCTCAATGGTCGGCTCCTGACCACCTGCAACTCTATGGCCCCCTGGCTCCGCTACCAGCGAGTGCGGGAAGATGTCCCCACCTGCGAGCCCAACCTGGACCATCCCCTCTGCGACGGCGACCGGTTGGGCCTCTTTGGGCGGGATATGGCCATGCTGGTAGTGTGACGGAGAGCGGGGCACAAGTCACAGGGAGCAGGTCGCAGGGGGCACGAGACAAGGAATCCGCAACACGATGTACGACGCCTTCAGCACCGACTACGACCGCTTCGTGGACTGGCCCGCCCGCCTGGCGATGGAATTACCGTTCATTGAGCGCGTTGTATCCC
Organism: Chloroflexota bacterium; assembly: GCA_014874475.1. GTDB lineage: Bacteria > Chloroflexota > Anaerolineae > B4-G1 > DUEL01 > SpSt-77. The sequence continues at coordinate 51,311 of JADBJJ010000021.1, read as the reverse complement.
AGGCCGAAGGCCCGCGCCACGTTCTGGATGCTGCCTGCGGGACCGGGATGCACGCGGTGGCGCTGGCTCGGCGGGGCTGGCAGGTGGCGGGCACTGACCTGAGCCCCGAGATGATCGCCCGCGCCCGGGCCAACGCGCGGGCTGCCGGGGTGGAGGTCCGCTTTGAGGTCGCGGGATTCGGCGAACTCCACGCCCATCTCGGCGCGGGGTTTGACGGGCTCCTTTGCCTGGGCAATTCCCTGCCCCACATCCTGACGCCACCGGCCCTGTGCATCGCTCTGGCCGATTTCGCCGCCTGCCTGCGACCCGGCGGCGTCCTGATGGTCCAGAACCTCAACTACGATCGGATTCTGGCCCGCCGGGAGCGGTGGATGGAGCCCCAGGCCTATCGGGAAGGAGAGCAGGAATGGCTTTTCCTGCGCTTCTATGACTTTGACCCCGACGGCCTGCTCACCTTCAACATCGTCCGGCTCTACCGCGCGGGCGGACCGTGGGAACAGCGGGCTCTCTCTACTCGCCTGTGGCCCCTACGGCGGGGAGAATTGACCGGTGCGCTGACAGAGGCAGGGTTTACGGCCATCACCCTCTACGGCAACATGCAGGGCGCGCCCTTTGACCCCGACCGAAGCCCGAATCTGGTGGTGGTAGCGACCCGAGAATGACCGAGAAGCAGAGTCCTCACATCCTGATTCTGGGCGCTGGCTTCGCCGGCCTCTACACCGCGCTCCACCTGGACCGCCTGTTGCCGAAAGACGGGTCGGTGGAGATCACCTACGTGGACGCGGAGGACACCGTCCGCTACTTCAACAAACCCCGGGAGCGGACCTTCCTGCGGCCCACGGCGGCCATCGGGCGCAAAGTGCAGAAGTGTCACCCGCCCGCCAGCCTGCACCGGGTCCAGCGTATCCTGGACGACTTCCGGGCCGGGCGGCGGGACGTGGCGGAGTTCTGGCTTCCGATGCAGGGACGCTTCATCCACATCCGCTACTTCCCGCTGCGGGACGAAAAGGGGGAGTATCGGGGGACACTGGAGGTCGTGCAGGACGTCACGGACATCCGCGCGCTGGAAGGAGAGCGGAGGCTGCTGGATGACGCCGCGTAGGGGGCGGCAAGAGAATCGCGCGACGCCGGTTGGAAAACCGCAATGCCCGGCAAGCGGCAGAAGGGCCCGCAGTAAAAGTGCATTGTATGGACGCCTGCGCCAGCATCCAGGCGCCCTGGTAAGCATCAGCGAAGTCCGCATTGTCAGCGAATACAGGAAAAGTCAAGCACTTCCTGCCCGACGTTTTACACAACATGCAACATAACCTTCAGGAGGACCTTATGCGCATCCTGGCCATCATCACCGGCGAATACGGCCAGCGGCACGTGGAGAACATTCGCGCCCATGCGCCCGCGGACTGGGAGATTCACGTCTGGAAGGCGCCGGCGTCCTACCCGCCGGTCATTGACTATCCGGAGGACTACGTCCCCGACGACCTGCCCCCTGTGGACCTGGTGCTGGCCTTCGGGGAGCATCCAGGGGGGGCGGAGTTGGTGCCGGAGGTGGTGAAGCGGACCGGCGCGCGGGCCGTCATCGCGCCGGTAGACCGAGAGGAGTGGCTGCCGAGAGGGCTGGCGCGCCAGTTACGCGGCTGGCTGGCGGAGATGGGCGTCGCCTGCGTCACCCCCAAGCCCCTCTGCTCCCTGACTGAGACGGCCTATAACATCCGTCGCTACCGGACGGAGTACGACGATCCTACCATTGCCGAATTTGCCCAGCACTTCGGGAGACCGGAACTGCGGATCACCGTGGACCCGAAGACCCGCACTATCGCAGAAATAGAGGTGATTCGGGATTCCGTCTGCGGGTGTGCGCGCTTTGTGGCTCAGGGGCTGGTGGGGGTTTCTGTGGACGAGGCAGAGTTCCAGGCCGGAATGCTCCATCACCATTACCCCTGCCTGGCGGGGATGGTCCAGGACCCGGACTTCAACGACACGCTGATGCACGTCTCCGGGCACATTCTGAAGGAGCAGGTAGCGGAGCAGGTGAAGCCGTACCGGCGGGAGGTCTACATCGTGCCCCCATAGCCCCCGAGCCGGGACATCCGGCAGCGAGCAGGACACCGCCTCGCATCGGGGCAAGGCCGCCCGGGGCAAGCCTTTGATGTCAGTGCAGGATTCATTTTGCGCTGACCGGTAGAATGCCCCTGGCCAACTCCGCAACCGAACTTGACTTTTGAGCAGATGGTGATAAACTATACCCAGGTCTTAGACCCACCAACCGGGAACACCCAGGGATCATCCTGATCACCCCCCGCCCCTCTACTTCTCCCCCCAGGCCCCCTGAGTCTTCGCGGATGGCGGAGATGAGATACTTTTATCAGCAGGAGGCACTCACATGAAGCAGAGACAATTCATATTGGGGGCCATCGCGCTCCTGGTTCTGGCCGGGATAGCCTGTTCGCTGGGTGGAAGAACGGCTACCCCACCCCCCGAAGCCACCAGCGCTCCGCCCTCCGGGGGCCAGCCAACGGCCCCTTCCGGTTCTCCGACCGAAGAGTCCGCGACGGAAGAGGCTCCACCTTTGGAAATTGCCCCCAACGCGCTGGAGAACCTCAACAGTTACCGCTCCCGCCTAGTCTGGCGGCAAACGGTAGAAGGCGGTGCCACTGAGGTCCTCACTATGGAGCAGGAGGAGACGCGCGAGCCCGCCGCCCGACGTATCGTCATCACCTCCGAAGGAGGCGAGAGCCCCGGTACGGTGGAATTTGTCCAGATTGGCGATACCTCCTGGATGTGCAGCCCCGACAGTGGCTGTATCCAGACCCAGCAGTCGGCGGAGGAAGCAAGCGAATTCGGCGGAGGAATCTTTTTCCAACCCGAGGACTTCGCTTCTTCTGACTATGAGTACGTCGGCAGAGACACGGTCAACGGCGTGCGCAGCCGCCATTATACCCTGAAACTGACCCCAGAGATGCTGGCAGCGATGGTCCAGGGCGATGTGACGGCCGTTAAAGCCGATATATGGGTTGCCGATGAAGCCGGGATGCCCAACTATGTGACCCGCATGACGGTCTCTTGGGAGGGTACCCAGGAAGACGGCAAGAAAATCCAGGGGGACTGGACCTACGAGATCTACGATGTGAACAAGCCCATTACGATTGAGCCGCCGGAAGGAGCAGCGGGCGTGCCCGAGGACATCCCCCTCTACCCCGGAGCCACCGATCAGACCATTATAGGCAATCTCATTATGTTCTCCAGCGCGGACCCGGTGGAGGACGTGGCGGAGTTCTACCGCAACGAGATGCCCGGCCAGGGCTGGACGGAAGGGCAGGAGAGCACGCTGGGCAACATAGTTAGCCAAGAATGGACCAAAGGCGACCGCAAAGCCAGTCTGATGATCTCCCCGAAGGATGAGGGGGGGTGCACTGTGATGATCAGTATAGAGTAGCCGCAACGAATCCCTTCGGATGCAACATA
>JADBJJ010000021.1:0-47788 GCA_014874475.1 Chloroflexota bacterium | reverse complement strand
GGATGCAACATAGTGTGCCAGGCATGCTTCCCGTGCCTGGCACCTTCTTTTTCCGGGGCAGTGCGTCCGGAGAATTCAGCAACCCTCTATGGGGAGACGACCCAAACTGCGAAGTCCAATGATCACCCTTGATGGAGCACTACCCCACTCGTGTCCAACGCCTGGAAATCATTCAGTTGACATTTTCCCGCCTGGTATTAAAATTCTTTACAGAATCTACACCTTGCCGGCGCTCAGGAAACGATCTGCCCCCATGAGTCGCCTTGTTTCCGGCGCGGGATTTAGGCCCTCGCCAACGATATTACTTATAGGGCGCCATGCAAAACAACCGCCGACAGGAACAATATGGACAGGGGGCAGCGGGGAGGGTAAATGCGAGTCATAGACATCATTGAAAAGAAGCGGGATGGGTATGAACTGACCGCTGAGGAGATAGATTTCTTCATCCAGGGCTACACCCGGGGGGACATCCCCGACTACCAAGCGGCTGCCTGGCTGATGGCGGTCTATCTGCGCGGGATGAGCGAACGGGAGACCCGCGACCTGACTCTGGCGATGGCCCGGTCCGGGGACATCCTGGATTTAAGCGACGTTGCCCCTGTGGTCGCCGATAAGCACTCCAGTGGTGGCATCGGGGATAAAGTCACCCTGGTGGTGGCTCCGATTGTCGCCGCCTGCGGGGTTCCCGTGGGCAAGATGACCGGGCGCGGCTTAGGCTTCACCGGCGGCACAGTGGACAAACTGGAGTCCATCCCTGGTTTCCGCACCGACCTCTCCCCCCAGCAATTCAAAGCCCAACTGGCCCGCATTGGCATTGTCATCACCGGACAATCGGAAAGTCTGGCCCCTGCCGACCGGAAACTCTACGCGCTGCGAGACGCCACCGGCACCGTCTCCTCGCTCCCACTGATTGTCAGTTCTATCATGAGCAAGAAACTGGCCGGCGGCGCAACGGCTATTCTGCTGGATGTGAAAGTCGGCAGCGGCGCGTTTATGAAGACCGTGGACGAAGCCGGCCATCTGGCTGAGGCAATGGTCCGCCTGGGACGGGAACTGGGCCGTCGGGTCGGCGCGCTCGTCTCCGATATGAACCAGCCCCTGGGTTGGGCCGTAGGAAACGCCTTAGAGGTTCAGGAAGCCATCAACGTGCTCCACGAGAATGGACCACCAGACCTGCGGGAGCACTGCCTGGTCGTCGCGGCGGAGATGCTGGCGCTGGCTGGTCGGGTTGCTGACTCCAGCGAAGGAGTGGAATTGGCCGCCCAGACCATCGCTGACGGCAGTGCGTGGCGCAAATTCCGTGCCCTGGTTGCCGCCCAGGGTGGAGATGTCCGCTTTGTGGATGAACCGGACCGGTTGCCCCGTGCCCCTATCATTGAACCCATTCCTGCCCCGACCAGTGGCTACCTCCAGAAAGTGGATGCCGCGCAGATCGGGTTGGCCGTGGTGGACCTGGGTGGAGGGCGGGAGAAGAAAGAAGACCCGATAGACCACTCCGTCGGGATCATCGTCCATTACAAAGTCGGCGACTGGGTCCAGAAGGGGACTCCCCTATATACGGTCTATGCCACCGACCGGGCCCGGCTGGAACAGGCCAGAACCCGTCTCCTGAAAGCCCACACCATAGGACCGGAATCTGTGCCATCGTTGCCGCTGTTCTATAAGAAAATCCCGCAGCAGTGAGGAGTGAGATGCCACCAGCGCCTGCTCCAACCGCCAATCCCATGCTCGCCTTTCTGGAAGAGTGCCGGAAAGAGCACATCCAGATTCAGGCTGAACTGAAAGAAGTGGATATGCTGATTCAGCAGATAGCCAGCGAAGTAGACCGTCTGGCTCAGCGCAGCACGCAGGCCGCCAATCATCTCCAGCAGGTAGAGGCCCACTTTGACACCATTCCCCGCCAGGACATCCGCGAAGCGTACCAGGCACTGGTGGAGACCCAACAGCGCCTGTTCACCATGCGCGGGCAGTTGGAAAAACTCCAATCTGACCAGCGTCACCTTCAGCGGTACGCTCGTTTGCTGCAACGCATCCTGGAATCCTGCCAGGAAGGGATGATCCCCCAGGAACAGGCACAACCCCTCGCAGAGGCAACCCCTGCCGTGGTGCGGGCAATTGAGGCTCAAGAACGAGAACGCCAGATTCTGGCCCGCCAGATGCACGACGGCCCTGCCCAGGCACTGACCAACCTGGTCCTCCAGGCAGAAATCTGCGAACGGTTATTTGAAACCAATCCAGACCAGGCCCGCGCGGAACTGGCCAACCTGAAGGCGACGGTGGTGGGGACTTTCCAGCGGGTGAGGACTTTCATCTCCAACCTCCGTCCAATGATGCTGGACGACCTGGGACTGGTTCCGACCTTACGGCGATACGTGGAAGACGCCGGCGGAGGCGATGGGTTCCGGGTGAACTTGACGATTACCGGACGGGAGCGCCGGTTCGCCCCTTATAAGGAAGTGACTGTCTTCCGGGTCATCCAGGAACTGCTGACCAATGCCCGGGAGGTCTCCTCCGCCCCTCGCGCCCAGGTCAATGTGGACATCGGAGAGGACCGGATTCTGGTTTCCGTAGAGGACGATGGCAGTGGCTTTGAGATGAGCGAATTGGGCCGGGGAGGGGCGGTGGCCGAAAGGATGGGGCTGGATACCCTGCGGGAGCGAGTGGAAACACTGGGAGGACGGTTTCAAATAGAAAGTACTCCTGGCCGGGGTACCCGCGCTCTTTTTGAACTCCCCCTGCCGTGACCGTCTCAACAGGGGTTCTCTCTACAGCTACAGCCCATCGTTGCTCAATCCTCTTACAAGTGAGAGAAGCCATGGCTCGTAATATCCGCGTGCTGGTGGTAGATGACCAGATAGAAATGCTGGATATGCTGAAAATCATCCTGACAGCGGCTGGGTTTGAGGTCATATCAGCCCTTGATGGGCCCTCGGGGCTCCGTTCCGCATACCACCATCATCCGGATGCCATCCTGCTGGATATTATGATGCCCGGTATGGACGGGTTTGAGGTCTGTCGCCGAATGAGAGACCTCACCGAGGTGCCCATCATCTTCGTCACGGCTAAAGCGAACATTGAAGACATCGTGGCGGGTTTTGCAGCGGGGGCAGATGACTATTTAGTGAAACCATTCCACCAGGCTGAACTGGTCACTCGCCTGACGGCCGCTCTGCGGCGCTCGGTAGAGCGCAACGAAGAAAAGGAGCAGGTGATTTTTCCATCATCTTCCATGACACTGGACTGCGACCGCCATGAACTGGAAGTTGGTGGCCGGAAGGTTTATCTGACTCCCAATGAGTTCAAGGTTCTCCGCCTGCTGATGCGGCACGCCCGACGGGTGATGAGCACGGATGCAATTCTTTCCCAGGTGTGGGAGCCCGAATATATCGGCGAACCCGACCTGGTCAAGCAATACATCTACCGCCTGCGCCAGAAGATAGAGCCAGACCCGGGCGAACCTCAGTATATCCGGACGGTGCGTGGCGAGGGGTACTATTTTGAGCCAGGGAAGTAAGCCCCTCGTTCAGTTCATACCTCCCGCTTGCCATTTTTACAAAAGGTGTTATAATTAGCAACGGAGGATCCGATGTACCGTCCAATTGTTGTGGATAATAACCGCCGGCCCGGCCCGCCCAAGGGGCGGCAGCCGTCGCTGCCGCGCGGTTAACCAACCGGTTGTTAACGGACAGGCCGCCCCCAAAAAGAGGGCGGCCTGTCGCTTTATATACAGCCCGAAGCCCGTGTGGCGCAAGATTTTACAATTTGAAAAGTGACTCCGGCAATCCACCGCCGAGATTCCAGGGTCTCGCTCATCTCCCTGCCTCCCGCAGCCGCTTCGCAGCGCGAGGAAGGGGAAACCGCCGGGGGTTGGGGGATGAGAGAGTCAAATCCCCTCGCAGGCCATTGCCGGAATCCTGTGCCAAGCCGCAACGTCTTACGCTACCGACGCCATCGGCAGCCCAATCCACTTCCAGGAGGTACTATGCTGAAGACCCATCACTGCGGCGAACTGCGTGCCCACCATATCGGCCAGACTGTCACCCTGGCCGGGTGGGTCAACCGCCAGCGAGACCACGGCGGCCTGATCTTCGTGGACCTGCGCGACCGCTCGGGCATCGTCCAGGTCGTCGCCGACATCGCCCACGCTCCTCAGGCCCACGAACTGGCTACCCGGATCCGCCAGGAGTACGTCCTCCAGGTGCACGGTACCGTCCGCCCCCGTCCTGCCGAACGGGTCAACCCTCGTATGGAGACCGGCGAGATTGAGGTCCTGGCCCACGAAATCATCGTCCTCAACCCGGCGAAAACGCCCCCTTTCCCCATTTTTGAGGACACCCCGGTAGACGAAACCCTGCGGCTGAAATACCGTTACCTGGACCTTCGGCGGCGGCGGATGCAGCGCAACCTTATCCTCCGCCACCGCGTCGTCAAATACATCCGGGATTTCCTGGACGCGCGCGGCTTCCTGGAAATTGAAACCCCCATCCTCTTCAAGAGCACCCCGGAGGGCGCCCGGGACTACCTGGTTCCCAGCCGTCTCCACCCCGGCAAGTTCTACGCGCTCCCTCAGTCTCCCCAGCAGTTGAAGCAACTCCTGATGGTGGCCGGGTTTGAGCGATACTTCCAGATCGCCCGCTGTTTCCGGGACGAGGACCTGCGCGGCGACCGGCAGCCGGAGTTCACCCAACTGGACCTGGAGATGAGTTTCGTCAGCCGGGAAGACATCATGGCGCTCATAGAGGAATTGATGATCGGCATCGTGGAGGAATGCTCCGACTGCCGCCTGCTCACCAAACCGTTTCCTCGTCTCACCTACGCCGAGGCTATGGCCCGCTACGGCACCGACAAACCCGACCTCCGCTTTGGGATGGAACTGGTGGATATCTCCGACCTGGTAGCGGGAAGCGATTACGGGATCTTCGCCCAGGCCGTCGCAGGCGGTGGGCAGGTCAAGGGCATCCGCGCCCCCGGCTGCGCCGGATATAGCCGCCGTCAAATAGACGAACTGACCGCGCTGGCCCAGAAAGAGGGCGCAGCCGGATTGGCCTGGCTGGCCCTGGGCGCCGAGGACGAGGTCCGCTCCTCCTTTGCCCGCTTCCTGACGGAGGAACAGGTACGGGCCATCATCACCCGGATGGAAGCCCGGCCCGGTGACCTGTTGCTCTTCGTAGCGGATCGGCCCTCAGTGGTAGCAGCGGCCCTCTCCGAACTGCGGCTGGAACTGGGCCAGCAGTTGCGCCTGCGAGACCCCAAAACGATGGCCTTCTGCTGGATCATAGACTTCCCGCTCTTTGAGTGGAACGAGGACGAGCACCGCTGGGACCCCAGCCACCACCTCTTCACCGCGCCGATGCCGGAAGACCTGCCGCTTCTGGATACCGACCCCGGCGCCGCGCGCGGGCAGCAGTACGACCTGGTCTGCAACGGGGAGGAGATCGCGGGCGGGTCCATCCGGATTCACCGGCGGGAAGTCCAGGAGAAAATCTTTGGACTCATCGGGCTGAACGTGGAACAGGCCCGAGAGCGATTCGGTCATATGCTGGAGGCGTTTGAGTACGGCACCCCCCCTCACGGCGGCATCGCATCGGGAATTGACCGGGTGGTGATGCTTCTGGCTGGCGAGGAGAGCATCCGGGAGGTGATGGCCTTCCCCAAGACCGGCCAGGCGATGGACCTGATGGCTAACGCCCCCTCCCCCGTGGACCCGGAGCAACTGGCGGAGTTGCACATCCGGGTGGTGGAGTAGAAACCCGTCGCAGGTCGCAAGTCGCATAGGGTTACGGCGTGCGGAATACGCACCATTCACTCTTGCTAAAGGAGGAAAAATGAAGCACGAAGAACTGATCACCCGCACTCGGGAAGACGGTGTCCGCTTCATCAGTCTGCAATTCACGGACATCCTGGGCACCATCAAGAGCGTCACCATCCCAGTCACCCAGTTGGAAGAGGCATTGGAGAACGGCGTCTGGTTTGACGGCTCCTCCATAGAGGGCTTCGCCCGCATCTACGAGAGCGATCGTCTCCTGATGCCCGATCCGGACACCTACCGCGTGCTCCCCTGGAGCGAGCCGGAGCGGCGGCGGGCTCGCATCTTCTGCGATGTCTACGACCCGGACGGCAAACCCTCCCCCAGCGACCCCCGTTCCACCCTCAAGCGGATGCTCCAGCGAGCCGCGGAGAAGGGGTATATCTACAACGTCGGCCCAGAGATAGAATTTTTCCTCTTCCGGCGCAACAGCGACGCCAGCCTTCGTCCCGTCCCCCACGATGTTGGCGGGTATTTTGACTTCTCCCCCCGGGACGAGGCCCAGCAGGTCCGCAGCGAGATTGTCCTGATGCTCCTGGCCCTGGGCATTGAGGTGGAGATGAGCCACCACGAGGTCGCCACCGGTCAGCACGAGATAGATTTCCAATACGCCGATGCCCTCACCAGCGCCGACAACGCTGTCACCTTCAAATATACGGTGCGGGCCATCGCCGCCAGCCACGGCATCTACGCCAGTTTCATGCCCAAACCCATCTTCGGCATCAACGGCTCCGGCATGCACACCCACCAGAGTCTCTCCGATCCGACCGGTCGCAACCTCTTTTTTGATCCGGACGACCCATACCATCTCTCCCGGCTGGCGTACCATTTCATCGCCGGGCAGATGGTCCATGCGCGGGCACTGGCCGCTGTGGTCGCCCCCACTGTGAACAGTTACAAACGCCTGACTCCCGGCTACGAGGCACCCGTCTACATCTGCTGGGCGCACCTGAACCGCTCTGCACTCATCCGGGTACCGGCGGTGCGGGCCGGGCGGGAGAAGGCGGCGCGGATTGAATTGCGCTGCCCCGACCCCAGTGCCAACCCGTACCTGGCGTTCGCTGCTATGCTGGCCGCCGGACTGGACGGGATAGAGAAGGGCCTGACTCCGCCCTCGCCGGTCAACGAAGACGTCTACCATTTTGACGAGCAGGCTCTGCGGGAGCGCTCCATCGGCACCCTGCCCAGCACCCTGGCGGAAGCGCTGGACGAACTGGAACGGGATGAGGTCATCCAGGAGGCACTGGGCCCCGCGATCGTGGAGACGATGTTGCGGGCCCGGCGAAAGGAATGGGAGCAGTATCGCATACAGGTCACCCCGTGGGAGTTGGAGCGGTACCTGGAGACGGCCTGAAAGAATGCAGGGGGTGGCGAAGCCACCCCCTCATCACCTTTTCAAACAGGCCTGATGGCCTGGGCTACGTCTCATCCCCCAGAAAAATCGTGGGCAGATCGGCCGGAGAGGGAACGATCAGATGGGCACCCGCCCGCTCCAGTTCGTCCTTTTCGCCGAAGCCGCAGAGAACGCCGATGGCCCAGGCGCCGGCCTGACGGGCGGAGCGCATATCTACAGGGGTATCGCCTACCATCGCGCAGCGGTTGGGCGGAAGGTCTAACCGTCCGGCCGCGTAGCGAATGGGAGCAGCGTGGGGCTTGAGTCGCCAGGTAGACTCCCGGGTGATCACCGCCTCAAAGAGGTCGGAGAGGCCGAAACTTTCCAGAAAGGCCTGAGCATCTCTGCGGCCCCGCGTCGTGACAACGGCCAGCCGGTAAGAACGGGCGAGCAAGCGAAGGGCATCCTCTACACCGGGGACTATGCAGAAGCGGGGAGTTGTGCGGCGCCGCTGATGGCGCAGCCATTCTGAGAAGCCCAGTACGAGAGCGTCCAACCCCATTGTATCCAGGGCGGTCGCCAGGGCGTTGACCGGTGTCTCCATCCGCATCACGATGCGGCGCGCCCGGTGACGGGCGTCCCGAACGCCCAACCGGCTCAGCCAGCGGGCCAGCGCCTCCACCCCCTCGTCATCCGAGTCCAGAAGGGTGCCGTCCAGGTCAAACAAGAGGGCTTCAATCGCCGATGGGTCCAGTTCCATACCTGCTGGATTTCTACCCTCGCTGACGCACATACAGCCGGAAACCTTCCACCCGAATGACTTCCACCTCCGCCCCCTCTTCTATCGGTCCTTCCTCTGCAACGGCCTGCCAGCGTTCCCCTGCCACCAGCACCCAGCCCTCCGGGTCCAGGCGGCTTTTGGCGATCCCTATCCGTCCCATCAACCCCTCTTGTCCGGTGGTGGAGCGGGGTCTCTGGGCCTGCAGTGCCTTGGCAACAACGAAAGCGAAGAAGAGCGCCGTAAAAATTCCGAGACCAATGACCAGGGGCAGGGAAATCTGACCGTAGGGGGAAAGCGGCGTGTTGAACAGGATGAGCGCGCCAGCGATGAAGGTCGCCGCTCCGGCGGCGGTGAGAGCCCCGTGCGTCGGAGCCTTGATGTCCAGGATGAAAAGCACGATCGCCGCTCCTATCAGAACCAGTCCGAGCCAATTGAATGGAAGAACGCCCAGCGCGTAGGCCGCTAGGGCCAGACAAAGGACACCGACAAAGCCTGCCACCCACCCGCCGGGGGAAGAGAGTTCTATCAGAATGGCCTGAATGCCGATGGTCAGCAGAACGAACGCCACGTTGGGGTTAATCAATACCTGAAGCAACTGTTCTATCGGCGAAAGCGGGACATCCTGAGTGAGCGCGCCGGCGGTACGGAACGTCACGGAGGTGCCATCCCCCAAGGTGACGGTGCGACCGTCAAAGCCCTGGAGCACCTCGTCCACATCGGCGGCGATGAGGTCAATCACCCCCAGTTCCAGCGCCTCTTCGGGCCCGGCGGTGGCGCTTTCCCGGATGGCCCGCTGGGCCCAGTCCACCGCCGCCTGACCGCGCCGTTGGGCAAAAAGGGCAGCGTGTTCGGCCATCACATTGACAACCTTTTCCATCATCTCCGGGCTGACAACCTCTTCCGCTCCCGGCGAAGCCACAGGATGGGCCGCGCCGATGGTCGTCCGGGGGGCCATAGCCGCCCCGTGGGCGGCCAGAAGGACGAGCGTTCCGGCGGAGGCTGCCATCCCCCCGCGCGGCCAGACGTAGACGATCACCGGTACCCGGGCATTCTCCAGGTGCTCCATAATCCGGGTGGTGGAGGTCAAATCTCCCCCGGGGGTATTCAGCCGGATGATGACTGCCTCGGCCTCATTCTGCTCCGCCAGACGGATGCCGCGGGCGATGTAGTCGTTGATGGTCGCTGTGATGGCACCATCCACCGTGAGCACGTAGACGATTTCCCCCTCCTGAGCCACAACAGGGCCAGCAAAGGCCAATATCCATCCCAGTATCAGTATCCCTCTTATGAGTCGTCTCATTTTCCTGTCCCCTCAGAGATGTTTCATACCCATTCCCTGGCAGGACAACTCCTGTGGAGTTATCCTACAACCACAGCGCCTGAGCAAATCGCTCGCGGAAAGAAGGATGGACGGTCAACTCTACGTAGCGAATCCGGCGAGCCAGGCAGGCTGCTCGCTCCCGTTCGGCCCGAGAAAGAAGCGCCATCCGCGCCCCTGTTCCCGCCACGTTGCCCACCTGCTCAAACCGGTCCAGGGGCAGGGATGGAAGCAACCCAATGGCAACCGCATGCCCGATGTCAATGTACGTCCCGAAGGCGCCGGCGACCAGCACCCGCGCCAGGTCGGACTCCCGGACACCGGCCTCCTCCAGCAGAATCTGCCAGCCCGCCGCGATGGCCGCCTTGGCCAGTTGAATCTCCCCGACGTCTTTCCGGTTGATGGTGATCGCGCGCCCCAGCCCGGAGGTTTCCGCGGGTACCAGGATAAATTCTGGACCGTTATCTGTGGAAACCACCGTAGAAAATCCAGACTTGTTCTCTTCTATCCAGCCGCCGCGTCCGTTCAGCAAACCCGCCTGCCGCAGTTCGGCCACCGCATCCAGAATGCCCGAACCGCAGATGCCCACTGGGGGAGCCTCTTCCACCGTCTCGCAGTATACTCGCCCCTCAATAATCCGCACCCGCTCCACGGCTCCGGGCGCCGCGCGCATCCCGAATCGGATGTGCGCGCCCTCAAAGGCCGGGCCGGATGCAGCAGAACAGCAAAACAATCTCCCCCCGACGGACAAGCCAATCTCTGTATTTGTACCGATGTCCAGCAGGAGCGTCGGGTGGTCCGCCTCATCCATCCGGGTCGCCAGCAGGGCCGCCACGTGGTCCGCGCCGACAAATCCGGCAACGTTGGGCAGAACGTGAATCATCGCACCGGGGGCCAGAGGAAGCCCCAACTCCCGGGCCCGGACATTGAGAGGAGCGCTCTCCACCGGGACATAGGGGGCCAACCCCAGGGGGCGGACCGGGAGCCCCAGGAAGAGGTGATGCATGGCCGTATTCCCCACGACCACCGCTTCCACAATGTGCTCAGGCTGAATGCCAGCCTGGTTACAAAGGGCTACCACCAGTTGGGCCAACCCGTCGGCTGCTGCCCGCCGGAGGCGCTCCGCCCCTTCCGGCTCCTGCAGCGCGTACGTGATACGGGCCATCACGTCTTCCCCGTAGGCCAGTTGGGGATTCATGGCTCCGGCGCTGGTCAACGTCTCGCCCGTCTCCAGATTCAGGAGATACCCGGCCAGTTTGGTCGTCCCCAGGTCCATCGCCACACCCATCAGCGGGGTGCCGAGGGGTAGAAGAGCCACCACTTCGTCCCCCCGCAGAACTACCCGGGTAGCCCATCCCCATTCCCGCAGGGAATGGGGAGAGTGGCGCAGGACCTCCAGGTCCAGGCGGACCGGGCGGCCCAGGCCGTCCCGGATACGCTCCGCGTCGCTGCGCGGGTCGGAGAGCGCGGGAGGGGAAAGACGCAGGTCGGCAGGGACGACAACAGGGTCTACCCGCACCGGCGTCTGGCGGCCTTCTACCTGGGTGCGCTGGCTGGCCGTCAGGGATTCCAGCGGGACAAAGACCTGCAGGGGACGATGGATGATGGCCCGGCAGGCCAGCCGGACGCCGCAAGCGATCTCCTCCTCACCCAGCCGCTCCCGCTCTGTCTGGGAGACTGGAGACAGTGCCTCCCGATGCTCAGGGGGAACCACCACCCGGCAAGTCCCGCAGACCCCCGCGCCTCCACAGACTCCGCTGAGGCCCACGCCCAACCGTCGGGCCGCCTCCAGCACTGAAAGGCCCGTCGGAACCTGCCCTCTTCTACCCAGAGGTTGAAACAGGATGGTGATTGGAGAGGAAGTTAATTCTGACACTGATCCGATGACCTCAGGGGAATCCATCCATGCCGCAGAGCATAGACGGTGGCCTGGGTGCGGTCGGCGACACCCAGTTTGTTGAGAATCGCCGTCACATGGTTCTTCACTGTCTGGTGGCTGATACCCAGGCGGTAAGCGATTTCTTTATTGCTCATCCCAGCCACCATCAGGCGCAACACCTCCATTTCCCGACTGGAGAGAGGAGTCATATATCGCTCATCAGCCAGCACATCCCCGCCAAACTGCCGGTACCGCTCCCGCAGCCACAGCCCCAATTCCCGTTCGGTGGTCAATATCATCTGACGCAACACGTACCGGCCGGCGCGAACATGGCGGATCGTCCTCACCAGTTCCTGGGGGCTGACATCTTTAGAATGGTACGCAGATGCCCCGGCTCGCACGGCGTGGTAGACCTGCTCTTCGTCGTCGTAGGCGGTGAGAATTACCACGCTGACCTCCGGATAAGCATCCTTGATCCGGCGGGTGGCCTCCAGGCCGTTCATGCGTGGCAGGTTAACATCCATCACGACCACGTCTGGCGAAAGACGCCCCACTTGCTCTATCGCTTCCTCTCCATCCGAGGCCTCCCCGATGACCTCCAGGTCCCCTTCCGCCGCAATCACCCGGCGCAAACCTTCCCGGAAGAAGGGATGATCGTCCACGATCAGCACCCGAATTTTATCCACCGCCCCTCCTTTCTGTCTCCACAAAGTGGGTAGTCTCCTCATAGCGGGTTAAAGTGTCCCAGGCATAAACAGCCA
This sequence comes from Chloroflexota bacterium, assembly GCA_014874475.1. Taxonomy (GTDB): domain Bacteria; phylum Chloroflexota; class Anaerolineae; order B4-G1; family DUEL01; genus SpSt-77. The sequence continues at coordinate 35,910 of JADBJJ010000021.1, read as the reverse complement.
TCTCCCCCCGAAGCATCTTTGGAAAATAGTATACCACAAAACCGAGCGGCCCACAAAGATGGACAGGTTGACAAATCCTCAATTCCCGCTATAATACTCCCTGTGGCCGTGACCGCAAAGCACGGCCACTATTGTGCCTGTTAGGAGGAGGTCATCGGTGTACGCAATTGTTCGGTCCGGTGGAAAACAATACCGGGTTTCTGTGGGAGATCAACTGCTGGTGGAAAAACTGCCCGCCCAGGCCGGAGAGCAGATTGTGCTGGATGAGGTTCTGCTGGTTGCTGGTGAGGAGGGAGTGCGGGTTGGCGTGCCGATCGTGGAAGGAGCCCGTGTGCGGGCGACGGTACTGGGCCAGGAGAAAGGCCCCAAAATCCGCATCTTCAAGTACATCCCGAAGGAGCGCTATCGCCGCCGCCAGGGCCACCGGCAGACCTATACCCGCCTGCGGGTTGAAGAAATCATCATTTGAGTGAGTAAGGGGAACCTGGAGGAGGTCAGAATGGCGCATAAAAAGGGTGCAGGCAGCAGCCGCAATGGCCGGGATAGCCACAGCAAGCGGCTGGGAGTGAAGAAATTTGCTGGTGAAACGGTTCTGGCTGGGAACATCATCGTCCGCCAGCGCGGGATGCGGATTAAACCAGGTCTCAACGTGGGAATGGGGAAGGATTATACCCTCTTTGCTCTGACCGACGGAGTGGTCCGCTTTGAGCCCATCCCGGGCGGGCGCAAACGAGTCAGCGTCTACCCTGAAGGGAGGGTAGCGTGAAGAAGGACATCCATCCCAAATACTACCCCCAGGCCCAGGTCATCTGCGCTTGCGGCAATACCTGGACCGTTGGGGCGACCGTTCCCGTCATCCGCACCGATGTCTGTTCCCGCTGTCACCCGTTCTTCACCGGTGAGCAGCGCATCGTGGACGCGGAGGGGCAGGTAGACCGCTTCCGCACTCGCCTGCTGCGGCGAGACCAGATACAGGCGGAAGCCGAAGCCCGACGGAAAGCCGCCGCGTCTCTGGAGCAACCCGTCACCGTTCTGGGGTTGAGCGGCGCAGTGGAGCGGATCTTCCAGGATGCTGGCATCCAAACCATCGGAGACGTCATGGCTAAATTGGCGGAGGGAGACGACGCGCTGACCAACATCCGGGGGATAGACCTGGCTGTGCTGGCGACGTTGAAGAAGCGCCTGCGGGCCCGAGGTTTCACCCTCCCCGGCGACCAGCCCTCTACTGGGGCAGGCGGTCAATAATCCGTATCGAATCGGCGAGGGCAGGCGGATCCTATCCCCTGCCCTCGCTTTGTGCTTCCCGAGGAGCGATGCCCAATGTACGGTAAACCGACTGGCGGATGGATTGAGGTGATCTGCGGGAGCATGTTCTCCGGCAAGACGGAGGAATTGATCCGGCGAGTGCGCCGCGCCCAGATTGCCCGCCAGCAGGTCCAGGTCTTCAAACACAGCCTGGACGCCCGCTACGCGGAACGGGAGGTGGCTTCTCACAACGGCCTGCAGTTGGAGGCCAGCCCTGTGGAGAACTCCGCCCGGTTGCAGGCCCTTATCGCTCCAGAGACAACCGTCGTCGCCATAGATGAGGGGCAATTTTTTGATGAGGGACTGGTAGCCCTCTGTGACGAACTGGCCGACCGTGGCCTGCGGGTCATCGTTGCCGGCCTGGATATGGACTTTCGGGGGGAGCCCTTCGGCCCGATGCCCCAATTGATGGCCCGCGCGGAGCGGGTGGACAAACTGCAGGCGATCTGCGTCGTCTGCGGGGGGCCAGCCAGCCGCACCCAGCGGCTCATCAACGGCCAGCCCGCCGCCTACGACGACCCCATCATTATGGTCGGCGCCGAGGAGGTCTACCAGGCCCGATGTCGGGGATGCCATCAGGTCATACGATAGACAGCAGACCACAGAGAGGAGAAAAATGGGCAACCGAACGATGCGGCAGGACTTTTCTGCGATAGACCGGGTGTTGCTGGACGAGGAGACGATCCAGCGACGGGTGGCGGAACTGGCTGCCCAGATCAGTGCCGACTATGCCGGGACCAACGAAAACGGACTGATTCTGGTAGGGGTACTGAAGGGAGCGTTCATCTTCCTGGCCGACCTGGCCCGTCGCCTGACCATCCCCCATCACGTGGATTTCATCGCTCTATCCAGTTACAACCGGGGAGCAGTGAGCACGGGGGCAGTCCGACTCATTATGGATACCCGCGCCCCGGTAACCGGGAAGCACGTCCTCATCGTGGAGGACATCGTGGATACCGGCTACACCCTGGAGTATCTGATTCGTAACTTCCGGGCCCGGGGGACCGCCTCTCTGCGGACCTGTGTCCTTTTGAGCAAACCGGAGCGGCGCCGGGTGGATGTCCCTATAGACTATTTGGGCTTTGAAATTCCCGACGTCTGGGTGGTGGGCTACGGCCTGGACTACGCCGACCTTTTCCGCACCCTTCCCCACATCGCTGCGCTGAAGCGGGAAGTATACGAACGGTGAGGATGGTTTGAGGGAGAGAACAACCGAAGCGGTGCGGCGGCCTTGCTGCCGCACCGCTTCGGTTTCAGCGGGCTCTCCTCCTCCATCCGCAGCAGGCCGTCGGCGCAAAGAAAATCCCATCGCACAGACGCGACTCCCCCTCCTGCTTCTTGCTTCCTCTCGTTCTATCGCATTTCTAACTCCCCTCTTGCGCAATTTTAACGCACCTATGGCATGATAGGGGCACAATTTTCGGAAGCCCGATAGTGGCTCCCCAATCTCTGAAGGTAAAGGAGGTAAAGAGCTATGTTGGTGAGATGGGAACCGTTCCGGGAATTGGTCAGCCTGCGCGAGGCGATGAATCGGCTCTTTGAGGAGCCTCTGGCTCGCCCTTGGGGGGTCTTCCCGCGTTGGACCGAGGGTCCGGCGGTGGATATGTATGAGACGGATGACTCAGTAGTGGTGAAAGCCACCCTTCCGGGGGTGAAGCCGGAGGATGTGGAGATCAGCGTCACCGGCGACACGGCCACCCTGCGGGGTGAGATAAAGCGGGAGGAAGAGGTCCGGGAAGAGAACTACGTCCGGCGCGAGCGCTTCTACGGCTCCTTCTGCCGCTCCCTGATCCTGCCCACCCGGGTCGTCGCCGATGACGCCGAGGCGGTCTTTGAGAACGGGGTACTTACCCTGACGCTGCCGAAGGCCGAAGAGGTCAAACCGAAGACCATCAAGGTCAAGGCCAAAAAGTAAATCACGAGATGGACCGGCATCCCGGAAGTGCCGGTCCATTTCAAATCCTTTCAGCAGGAGGTGCACGATGGCATTCTTCACTCCGTTTCGGGAAATAATGAGCCTGCGGGAAGCGATGGACCGTCTGTTTGAGGAATCGTTTGTCCGTCCGTGGAGCACGTGGCGGAGGGGCACGCCGGATGAGCCGCTGCGGCTGCCTGTGGATGTCTACACTACGCCGGAGGAGATTGTGGTGGTCGCTTCGGTACCGGGCCTGCTGCCGGAAGAGGTGGACATCTCCATCCAGGGGGACATGCTGACGATCCGGGGTGAACTGCGACCGCCACTGGACAACGTGGAGTATCTCTTCCAGGAGCGGCCCTACGGTCCCTTTGCCCGCTCCCTGGTGCTGAATGTACCGGTGGACGTGGAGAAGGCGGAGGCGACTTTTGAAAACGGCGTGCTCACCCTCACGTTGCCCAAGGCGGAAGAGATCAGGCCCAAGACGATTAAGGTCAAAACGAAATAGCATGAAAGACGCAAAAGACGTGGCCGGCACTTCCGATGTGCCGACCACGTCTTTAGTTCTCCTTCACCTCAAATTCGCCCTCAATGACGGGTGGCTCCTCTGCGGCCAACTCGCTGATCTTCGCCCCCAGGGCCTGCAGATGCTCCCGGACCACCTCTACTGGCGCCAGTTCAATGAAGAGTTTGATACTCAGCAGGATGATGGCAACATCGTCCAGTTGTCCCAGGCCCAGGCCCAGGTCGGGCAGGATGTCTACTGGGGAGAGGATGTAAATGAGCGCGGCCGGAGGAATCAGTTTCAGACCCCAGGGCACCCGTCTATCCTTGAACAACCGCCAAGCCAGACGGAGTTGCCGGACCAGTTCTTTTGCCCAGGATACGAACACGTTGGCCTCCTCCGGAGATGCTAAGGGATGACGCTCGGGAGAAGCGGGTAAACGGGTTGTCTTCATTATCATACCTCCCAGGGTCGAACCGCTGGCAGTGCTTAAGGAATCTCCAGATACGCTACTTCGCTGCCCAACGACTCAGCGTAGACCAGGATCAATCCGAACTCCTTTTCCCCCACCTCAAATACCATATCCCCGGAAACCGTTTCCCCATTCTGCATCTCACCGCCCATCAACAGGTCGGGCAGGCCACTCACCAGCCACTCTGGTCGGTGCACGCCAATGGGGCTGATCAGAAAAAAGTCCAGCGCCGGAGCAAAAATGCAGACATCATCACCTTCGGCCGGGCGACAGGTGATGGAGATGGTGACCAGCATCATCTCATTGCCCGGACTGGGGCGAGGGTTGAAGAGATTGCCCTCTGCCACCACATCATCCGCCGGACGGACGGTGTCTATGACCTGAATTTGCAGGTCGCCGGCCAGAACCGCCGTGCCCAATGGGGCCGGATGGTTCAGGGCTGAGCCGGTGGGGCCGGAAGAGAAAAGACGAGGGGCCGAGCGCGTCAGAATGGTCGTAACTGCCGCTCCCAGGAAGAGACCGCATCCGAATAGTATTCCACCGATCCCTATCAGCAGAAAGATTTTCCCGATGGGCGGAACCGATTTTGTGAATTCGTTCATTTCACCGAATCCCCGTATTCAGATAGCATCGCATTATGGCCGGCAGGGGATCGGAGCCCCCACCCGCTAAGGTCTCTTCTCTCTCGTTCGGCCGGGATGTGGTGGGCCGCGCCCATTATATCCCAGAAAGGCAAAATATTCAACCTGAATCTCTGAAGATTCAGACTTGACAAAGTAATGACGCTGTTCAAAAATCTGCAGGTCAATGGTATAATGGGCAGCGGGTATAGCAATGACCAACGGCTACCGGTGATATGAGGCCCTCCCCAGCCTGGCCGACGTCACTTCTGGAAACGACCGGGTTGTTGCTGGCTCTCGCGGCCGGCGGTCTTCTGGCGCGACTACCTCTTCCAACGACGGTCGCCCTGGTCGGCCTGGCCGCGCTGGTGGCGGGGACGATGGCCGAGCCACTGGTGGGAGCAGTGGCGGGTGTCTTCCTCGGTCTCCTGCGCGCCTATCTCCAGACCGAGATGCCACAGGTGCTGGCCCAAGTGGGCCACCTCTTTATCGCCCTAGCGTTGGCGACCCACTGGGCGCGCGGCCTGCTCTCTCGCCGCTTCCCCATACCGATCGGATGGGAACATCCGGCTTCCTATCTGTTTTTGCCCGTGCTGGCTTTCCTGGGGGTGGCGACCCTCTCCCTGTGGGACGCTCCAGGTCCTTTCCTGGATACTGGCATTCCGGAACTGGTCAAGTGGGGGGAAATTGGGCTGGTCCTCTGGTTGGTCGCCGAGCGGGCAACTCCCCGCTCAATTCCCGCTTTGCTGGCGGGCATTCTGGTGGTGGGGGTCTTCCAGGCCGGGGTCGGGCTCTACCAGTCTGCTCTCCGGGGCGAGGGGCCGGAACCCTTCCTCATCCCCGGCACCGATTTCTATCGCGCTTACGGCACCTTTGAGCAACCCAACCCCTACGCCGGGACAATGGGGATGATGCTGGCACTGACGGTCGGGATTGGGGGCGTTCTGGCCCTGGAATGTGCCAGGCACTTCTCCGGTTGCCTGGCACACCGGAAATGGGCAGGCCTGGTTATCCTGCTGGTCGGGAGCGCGTTGATGGGCGGCGCACTGGTGGCGTCATGGAGCCGGGGGGCATGGATCGGCTTTGCCGCCGCTCTGGCGGCAATGGCCCTGGCTCTTCCCCGCAGGACCCGCTGGGGGGTCATCCTGGCAGTCGGGCTGGTGGTACTATCTCTGTTCCTCTACGCCGCCGGATTGCTTCCTGCGCGCATCGTCGCCCGCCTGACCGAATTTGCGACCGACCTGCGGCTGCAGGACGTGCGGGGCGTGGGCATCAACAGCGCCAACTACGCAGTGATAGAGCGGCTGGCCCACTGGCAAAGCGCGGTGGAGATGTGGCGCGCGCACTTCTGGACCGGGGTGGGGCTGGGGGGATATGAGCCAGCCTATCCGGAGTTCGCGCTGATCAACTGGCCGCTTGCCCTGGGACACGCCCACAATATTTACCTGAACGTACTGGCGGAGATGGGGCTGGTGGGCCTGATAGCATATCTGCTTCTCTGGGGATGGGTTTTCTGGCAGACATGGCGGGTGACCCGGCGCGCCAGCGGCCTGGCCCGGGGCGTGGCGGTGGGACTCCTGGGGGCCTGGACCCACCTGACCGTCCATCACCTCTTTGACAATCTTTACGTCAACAACGTCCACCTGCTGGTGGGGCTAATGCTGGGCCTGCTGGCGGTGGTGAGGGCCGCCGATACAAAGTAACGAGCCAGGCACTTCGGCAGTGCCTGGCCCGTTTGTCCCCGAACGGTTACTCCTCTACCCAGACCCCGTTATTCCGAATCACCTCCGCATACCAGCGACCGCTATCCTTGATGTACCGCTTCTGGGTGTCGTAGTCCACGTAGACCAGGCCGAAGCGCATCCGGTAGCCGTGGGCCCATTCAAAATTGTCCAGCAGCGACCAGACGAAGTAGCCCTGGATGGGCGCGCCGTCGGTAATGGCGCGGTGGACCTGCGCGATGTGGTCCCGCAGGTAGCGAATGCGCCGTTCATCCCGCACCCGTCCATCCAAATCCACCCCATCCGGTACCGGGATGCCGTTTTCGGTGACCATGATGACCGGAGGCCGATAGTCGTTCCAGACCCGCATCAGGAGTTCGTAGATACCCGACGGATAGATTTCCCACATCTGGGAGTACTCGCTCCCCTCCGGCTGGACCTGGGCCAGTTCCATAACCGGTAAGGAGGGGTCGTGGCGAGCCACCGCGCGGGAGTAGTAGTTGACGCCCAGGAAGTCCATCGGAGCGGTCAGATAGCGGGCATCCTCCGGCGAAATCTCTGGCATCAGCGACCCCAGAAGGGCCCGAATATCTTCTGGATACCGTCCGAAGAAGATGGGGTCCAGGAACATACGATTCAGAATGCCATCCATCCGCTGTGTAGCCAGCCGGTCCGCCTCTGAATCGGTGGCCGGATGGACGGGGCTGAGGTTGAGGGTGATACCGACGCGAATGGGGCGTCCGGCAGCCGCGCGCATCGCTTCCACCGCGTAGCCGTGGGAGAGGAGGAGGTGATGAGCGGCCCGCAGCGCGGCAGAGAAGTCCTGAATCCCGGGCGCGAAGTCCCCGAAAAAGTGGCCCAAGAGGGCCATGACAAAAGGCTCATTGTGGGTGATCCACCAGTTCACCCGATCCCCCAGGTGCCTCGCCAGCACCCCGGCGTACTCGGCGAAATATTGAACGATGTCCCGATGGGGCCACCCACCCCGGTCCTGAAGCGCCTGGGGCAGGTCCCAGTGGAAAAGGGTAACGACCGGTTCAATCCCCCGCTCCAACAGCGCGTCCACCAGCCGGTTGTAAAAGTCCAGACCAGCGGGGTTGACCCGTCCGGTCCCTTCGGGCAGGACGCGCGGCCACGAGATGGAGAATCGGTACGCCTTCAGGCCCAGTTCGGCCATAATCTGGACGTCTTCCTCCCACCGGTGGTAGTGGTCGGCAGCGACGTCGCCGTGGTGACCGTGGTAGATTTTCTCCGGATGCTCGTGACAGAACGTATCCCAGATGGACGGCCCTTTGCCGTCCTCATCCCAGGCCCCCTCTATCTGGTAGGCCGAGGTCGCGGTGCCCCAAATAAAGCCATCGGGAAAACGCAGGAATCGCCGGTTGGACATAGAGACCTCCTTTTGATAGAGATGATAGTTAGCGTGCCAGATACCTCCGAGATGCTTGGCCGTCCCGTTATGGAAACACCAGCAATCGGGCGTCGTCAAAGAATGCCGCCTTGTGGGGAACGGCCCAGTCCGGGCGAGCGAAGACGCAGACAGTGACCCGCCCTTCGGTGCCGACCTGCACCCGCGGGGAGCGCAGCACGACCAGGCCATCGTTCTGATTGATGGAGCGGGTCTCGCTCCATCGCGCCCCCTCGCAGGATGACCGGCCCAAGGGGTCAATTCCGGCCCGCACCTGGATACCGCCCTCGTCGGCGTAGCCTTTGGCCTTAATCTCAAATTGTAGCTGGGTCCCAGCAGGCGCGTTGACGATCTGGTAAAAGGTCAACTGGAACTTGGCGTACTGGTCAGTGGATTCAATCTGGAGGGTGTTGCCCGTGATGAAGCGGAGCGGGTCATCCGCGTATTTGAATTTGGGATAGGCATAGGAGTTATTCGGGTCATACGGTTGGCCAGTATACCAGTTAACGAAGGGCTCCACCACCCAGCCCTGGATTTCGTGCGGGGTAATCTGGTCAAAAGTGCCGTTGACCAGTTCGGGAGGCGGGATAGGGGTGGGGGTGAGAGTGGGGAACGGAGTGGGCGAAGGGCGGGGGGTGGGCGGAGGCTGCGTAGGGCGAGGAGTGGGAGTGGGGGCAGGAGTGGAGGTAGGGGTCGGCGTAAAAGTCGGCGGCAGGATAGATGTGGCAGTGGGTGAAGGCGTGGGAGAAACCATCGCCTCCTGGCGCTGAGCCACCAGGCGGGGAGTCCAGATCACGACCGCAATCATGCTACCCAGCACCAGGCAATCCGCAAGCCCCAGCAGGATAATAATCATCCACTGTCTGCGGGTCATCGCTCCTCCTTGCAGAGTCGGCCGGTCAATACTTATCTCAGCGGGACAAACCCCACAGTGGGGACAATGGCCTGGCCTGTCGTCAGAATCCAATCCAGATACGCCTTGACCACCCCGGTCGGTTCGCCCGCCGTGTACATATACAGCGGACGGGAGATGAGATAGGTGCCGTCATTGACCGTATCTACAGACGGCAGGACAAACGGACCATCCGGGTCCTGCCCGACAGCGATCACTTTCTGATCCGGCGTCACGTACCCCAGGCCGTCGTAGCCAATCGCGTTGGGGTTCTGGCGCACCTCGGTACTGATGCCCTCCGACGAGGGCATGAGCAATGTATCCGGGGAGAAGAGCAGGTCACTCTCCGGATTCCCCAGCCGGACGACCTGCTCCAAAAAATAGACGTACGTCCCGGAGTTGGATTCTCGGGAGAGAAGAACAATCGGCCGGTCTTCGCCACCGACCTCCTTCCAGTTGGTGATTTTCCCAGTGTAGATATCCGAAATCTGTTGGAGGGTCAGGCAGTCCACCGGATTGGAGGGGTGGACGACGACCGCGATGGCATCTTGCGCGACGGTGAACTCCACCGGGTTGATGCCGTTGGCACGCGCGGCCTCCATCTCCTCGGGCTTCATCGCCCGAGATGCGTTGGCGATGTGGGCAGTGCCGTTGATGAGCGCGGCGATGCCCGTCCCCGACCCTCCGCCGGTGACGGAAATACGCACCTCCGGATGCTCCTGCATATAGGCCTCCGCCCAGGCCAGCGCCAGATTGACCAGCGTGTCGGAGCCGATGTTGACGATAGTCTGGACAGGGACCGCCGTTCCTGCCGAGGTGGGAGCGGAAGAATAACATCCAGCCAATAGGCCTGTGAGGGCCAAGATGATGATCCAGTGGTGACCTTTTGGGAAACGCATCATTTCTGGAACGAGTTGGGGCGGAGCAGCGGCTGCGCCGCCCTGCCAATCCCGAATCAGTACTTGCGCACAATAGCCCGGTACGACATCGGCTGGCGACACTGGAGAATTTGCGTCTCCTCCCGTTGCCGCCGGACCTCGCTCAGGTCCAGACGGGCCACTGCGTATCCCTCCACCGGCTCGTCTACTATCCCGTAGATACCGCCGGTCGGACCGATGATAGTGCTCTGGCCGAAGAAGGTGTAGGATGGCTCTTCTCCGACCCGGTTCGCTGCCGCCATAAAGACCGCATTTTCATAGGCGCGCGCCTTCAGATACGTATGCCACTCCTCCTGGCGGGGCGCCTCCCAGTTCGCCAGCACGACCAGCAGTTCAGCCCCGTCCAGCACCAGACTGCGGGCCACTTCCGGGAAGGCCAGGTCCCACCCGATCATCAGCCCAATGACGCCGAAATCGGTCTCAAAGGGCATCAGGCGGTAGCCAGGGCGGAAGGCCATCCGCTCCTCGCCCCGCAGGTGGATTTTATTGTACTGACCGATGACCTCGCCATCCGGCCCGATGAGCACGGCGGAGTTGTAGAGAATGCTTTCCACCCGCTCTTTGGTCACCATACCGAAGGCGACATGGACGCCGTAGTCGGCGGCACGCTGACCGATCAGGTTGACCGCCGGGCCGGGTATCCGCTGGGCCATCTGCGGGAAGCGTGGCCCCACCTCGTAGCCCGTCGTCACCAGTTCCGGGAAGACAATGAGGTCCACCGGCTGTTCGGTGGCGATGCGGCGGATGAATTCGCCCATTTTGGCCAGGTTCTCTTCCATCTGGCCGAGAACCGGCAACATCTGGACGGTCGCGACGGTGATTTCTGACATAAGTCCCTTCCTCTGGTAAATTGGATACACTTCACCGGCACTAAGCCCGGTGAAGCGTGTTTCTTCGGTTTTCATCGGACCTGCATATCAGGCCCACTCCGCTATCTTTTGGACCGGGCGACATCGGCGCTTTCGGAGTAACAGCGGCTGGCCGCCGCGATAAACGCGCGGAAAAGGGGATGAGGGCGGGTCGGGCGGGAGCGGAATTCCGGATGGAACTGACACCCCACCATAAACGGGTGGCCCGCCACTTCCGCAATCTCCACCAGTTGGCCGTCCGGCGAGAGGCCGCTGAATACCAGCCCTCCGCGCTCCAGCAGGTCGCGGAAACGGTTGCTGACCTCAAAGCGATGGCGGTGCCGCTCCCGGACCTCGCCCACGCCGTAGGCGGCTGCGGCCCGGGTGCCGGGGACCAGCCGGCAGGGGTACAGCCCCAACCGCATCGTCCCACCCAGGTCCACCACTCCCCGCTGTTCCGGCAGCAGGTCAATCACCGGGTAAGGGGTATGGGGGTCAAATTCCGTGCTGTTGGGGGTATCATTTCCCACCACGCGCCGGGCAGCCTCAATGACCATCACCTGCATCCCCAGACAGAGGCCCAGGTAGGGGACCTGCCGGTCCCGCGCCCAGCGCGCCGCCAGGATTTTCCCCTCAATTCCCCGATAACCGAATCCGCCGGGGACGACGATGCCCGCAACCCCTTCCAGCAACTCCCAACCCCGCCCTTTTTCCAGTTCTTCAGAGTTGATCCAGTGGATATCCACATCGTAGCCCAGGGCCAGGCCGGCGTGACGCAAGGCCTCCCGGACGCTGATGTAGGCATCGTGCAACTGGACATATTTGCCGACAATAGCGATAGGAAGGGCAGGTTTCGGCCGGCGGACCTCCTCCACCAGACGATGCCAGTCGGAAAGGTCCGGAGATTGGACTCCCAGGTCCAACCGTCGGGCAATCAATTCTCCCACCCCGGCCTCCTCCAGGAGCAGGGGGACCTCGTAGAGGACGGGCGTGGTGACCAGGGGAACCACGGCCTGGGGCTCCACGTCGCAGAACAGAGCTATTTTCTCCACCAATCCCGGGTTCACGGGATAGTCGGCCCGGGCAACGATCATATCCGGGTGGATGCCCATAGAGCGGAGTTCCCGCACACTGTGCTGGGTGGGCTTGGTCTTTAACTCCCCGGTCGCGCCGATGTATGGCAGGAAAGTGATATGAACAAAGAGGGTATTCTCCCGCCCCAAGTCCCGACGCATCTGGCGCAGGGCTTCCAGGAACGGCTGCCCCTCAATGTCCCCCACCGTCCCCCCGACCTCCACAATGACGACATCGGCCTCGGAGGCCCGGCCTGCCAGCAGGATGCGCCGTTTAATCTCATCGGTGATATGGGGGATGACCTGGATAGTGCCGCCCAAATAGTCGCCGCGCCGCTCCCGGGCGATGACCTCAGCGTAGACCTGTCCGGCGGTGACGTTGCTGGCGCGGGTGAGGTTCTCATCAATGAAACGCTCGTAGTGGCCCAGGTCCAGGTCGGTCTCTGCTCCGTCGTCCGTGACGAAGACCTCCCCGTGCTGGTAGGGGGACATCGTACCTGGGTCCACATTGAGGTAAGGGTCCAGTTTCTGAATGGTGACGCGCAGTCCCCGGGATTTGAGGACACGACCGATAGCGGCCGCCGTCACACCTTTACCCACGCTGGAGAGCACACCACCCGTACAGAAAATATATTTGGGCATAATCGGTATGTTTGCTATCTTCCGGGGTCTGTCGCCTGTGGTCCAATCACAGCATCCGTTCCAGGTCCTCGGCGGCGCGGCGCATCTCCAGGAAAACCAGACCCAGTTTGGCGGTGGAGCGGGCCATAACCGTCAAGACGGCATCGGCGCCGACGGCAGCCAAGAGGACATATCCGCCCGCGCCTTTGACATAGACCTGATCCAACCCACCCCGCCCCAGTTCCCCGGCGATGCGCTCGCCCAGGGAGAGCATAGCGGCAGACATGGCTGATACCCGGTCTTCCTCCACGCCGGAGGGTAGGGCCGAAGCAATGGTCAGGCCATCCACGCTGACCAGCGCCGACGCCTCCACGTCCGGCGTGCTCCGTTGTAATTCTTGCAACCGCTCCACCAGTTTCTCCGAGCGTGCTCTTAGCATAACTCCCTACCCCCTGAACATAGAGTCTGCTTCGGAATCACAGCCCAAACTATATCACGGAAAACAGGAGATGTCAAACTCCCGGGTATGGGCGGGAGGTCTCACCGTTGGACTTCCTCGTAAGGTGAGGGCCAGATGGTTATCCGTCCTCTGGGTTTTCCGACGATTGGAGTGGGAGGGATTCGCCCAGGTATCGTTTCATGTGCTGCAGGTGGGTGCCAGCCCAGTAAATCCGTCCACAGGTCGGACAGATGCCAAATCGTTTCTGTGTTTGCAGGACATAGGGGGGCACCCGGTCGGCGACTTGCTGAGGCGTAGCCGGACTCAGCGGCACGTTGCAGAGGCTACAGCGGGAGAGGGCCGGACTGGGGGGCGGCCCTAACGTCTCCACCACCTGTCGGACCTGTTCCCGTACCTGCTCCGATTCTATCAGCAGCGTCCGTAGACCCCGCCGGGCCGCCAGCGAGCGGTCGCGGGTCAGGAGAATACGGCCTTCCGCACGAGCGCGGCGAGCCAGTTCCAGGTCGTCGGCATCGTTCTCGTAGGCTGTATCGTACCCCAGGAGCCGCAGCCAGCGCGCCAGCCGCCCCAGCATCCCGTCTGCAAGAAAATAAAGGGGTTCATTGGTATCGGTCATCGGTCAAAGCCTGAACGGGCGGACCTCTCTACTCACCTTATTATCTCACAACTTCTCGGAAAGGTGAAATACCCCGTTTCCCGAAGGTTGACAAACTCCCTCTCCAGATGTATATCTAACGCAGCCTGGCAGAGTAAGAAGAGGCCCAATCTGACATTGCGACTTCTGGAGGAGATTTGAACGACCGGCTGAATGAGTTGCAGAAACATCTGGCCGAAAATGGCCTGGATGCCGCTGTACTGGTCCATCCCCGGGACGTTCTCTACTACGCCGGGACGGCCCGCCCGGCGACGCTGGTGGTAGGGCCCCGGGGGGCTGTCCTCTTGGTGCGTCGGGGGCTGGACCTGGCCCGCCGGGAGGTCACCCTGGCGCCAGTGGAGTCGGGGGGCGGCTGGGATACCGTTGCCGCTGTGTTGGCATCCCAGGGGCTGACCGGAGGGACCCTGGGCGCCAACCTGGACGTGATGCCGGCCCAACTGTACCGGCGCATGCGGGACGCGCTGCCTGGCTGGGACATAGAGGACATCAGCCCTCTGGTCCTGTCCCAGCGCATAGTCAAAGACCCGCAGGAAATCCAGGCCATAGAGCGGGCGGCGGCGGTCGCCGATACGGGTCACGCGGCCCTGCCCTCTATCCTCCGCCCCGGTCTGAGCGAACTGGCTCTGGCGGCGGAGGTGGAGGCCGCGCTGCGGCGGGCCGGGCACGAGGGCTACCAGCCCCTTCGCTATCCCGGCGCGCGCGGGGGTGGCGTCCTGCTGATGAGTGGGGAGAACCTGACCGTTCGCGGCGGTCACGGTCTGGTGGTCACCGGTTCCGGCCTGAGTCCGGGCACTCCCTACGGCCCCTCCCGCCGGGAAGTCCGCCCAGGCGACTTGGTTGTGCTGGATATCGGCGCGACATACGACGGCTACACCGCCGACGAGTCCCGGACCTACACCGTGGGGCAGGCAACGGCGGCCCAGGAGGCCCTCTTTGAGGCCGCGCTGGCAGTGGAGGAGGCCGTTCTCTCGGCCCTCCGCCCCGGCATCCCCGTCGCCGAAGTCTACGCAGCGGCAGAGGCGGCCCTGGCCCGGGGCGCGCCCCCGCACTTCCCCCCAGGGCGGCTGACCCTCCCGGGCTTCGTCGGCCACGGCCTGGGCCTGGAGATAGACGAACCCCCTGTGCTCTGGCCGCGCGAGGAGACCTCCATAGCCGTGGGGATGGCTCTGGCGGTGGAGGTGGAAGTGAACGCCCCCGCCGACGGTATGATGGCCAAAGTGGAGGATACTGTCGTCATAGAGGCCGACGGCCCCCGCTTGCTGACCCAAGCCCCGCGCCGGTTGCTGGCTTGCCATTTGACCGAAGCGTAGTACAATTATAACCGATCGGCGTTCCAGATATCGCCGTGGGGTCTTGCGGGCGCGTCTGCAACACCAGCCAAGCGCATACCGTTAGGCGTCATCAGGAGGAAAAAGTGCCCCAAAAGATTCTTGTTTGCGTTGCCTGGCCCTACGCCAACGGAGACCTGCATGTGGGCCACCTGGCCGGCGCCTATCTGCCCGCCGACATCTTCGCCCGCTACCACCGCCTGGCCGGCAACGACGTCCTCATGGTCTCCGGTTCCGACTCCCACGGCACCCCTATCACCGTCCGGGCCGAGAAGGAGGGCGTCTCCCCGCGCGAACTGTTTGAGCGCTACCACGATCGCTTCCTGGATACCCAGCAGCGCATCGGCATCAGTTATGACCTCTTCACCCACACCGACACGGAGAACCACCACCGGGTTGCCCAGGACATCTTCCTCCGGCTTCTGGAGCGGGGACACCTCTACCGCCAGACCCAGGTCCAACTCTACTCGGAAACCAGCAGCGTCTTCCTGCCCGACCGGTACGTGGAGGGGACCTGCCCCCACTGCGGCTATCCGGAGGCGCGCGGCGACCAGTGCGATAACTGCGGGCGGCTGCTGGACCCACTGGACCTCATCAACCCCCGTAGCAAGATGGATGGCAGTATCCCTGTCCCCCGGGAGACGGAGCACTTTTTCCTGAATCTGCCAGCCCTGCAGGAGAAAATTGCAGCCTACCTGAACGAGGACAAAGAGCACTGGCGGCCCAACGTCCTGGCCTTTTCTCGCAACTACGTCGCCGCCGGACTCCAGGGCCGGCCCATCACCCGCGACATTGAGTGGGGCATCCCCGTCCCCCTTCCCGGCTACGAGGGCAAGCGGCTCTACGTCTGGTTTGAGGCGGTCATCGGTTATCTCTCCGCCAGTATTGAGTGGGCCCGTAACCAGGGCCGACCGGATGCCTGGAAAGAGTGGTGGTACGACCCCGCCGCCCGTTCATACTACTTTATCGGCAAAGACAACATCCCCTTCCACACCATCATCTGGCCCGCCCAGTTGATCGGGATAGAACGGCTGTACGAGGACGACCCCCACCGCCGTCTCAATCTCCCCTACGACGTCCCCGCCAACGAGTTCATGAATCTGGAACGGGACAAATTCTCCAAGAGCCGGGGGATCGTCATTGAACTCCCGACCTATCTGGACCACTTCGCGCCTGACCCGCTGCGGTACTACGTCGCTTCCGTGATGCCCGAAACCCGCGATACGGATTTCCTCTGGGAGGACTTCGTTCGCCGCAACAACGACGAACTTCTGGCCACCTGGGGCAACCTCTGCCATCGGGTGCTCACCTTTGCCCACCGCCACTTTGAGGGCCGGGTGCCGGTGCCAGGGCTGATGGATCGGGCCGACGCGGGGCTGCTGGCCCAGATCAACGGGGCCTTCGGCCCCATCGGGCGAATGCTGGCGGGGTGCCAGTTCCGCGCCGCTCTGGGCGAGGCGATGGCCCTGGCCCGAGAAGTCAACAGGTATCTGGAAGAGAAAGGCCCCTGGTTTCAGATTAAAGAAGACCGGACAGCCGCCGGGACGACCATCTACGTCGCCCTGCGGGCCATTGACTCGCTGAAGATTCTGCTGGCTCCCTTCATTCCGTTCTCTTCCGAAGCGCTCCACCAGTACCTGGGCTACGAGGGGACTCTGTTCGGTCGGCAGTACGTTGCCACGTTCCGGGAGCCCAACCGGGTTCACGACGCCTTGTGTTACGATCCCACCGGTGCAGTGGGGCAATGGGCGCCCAGCCAACTGCCCGCCGGTCAGCCCCTACGTCCCCCGCAGCCCCTCTTCCGGAAACTGGAAGTGGAAGAAGTGCGGGCCGTCTTTGGCCTTTAGACCCAACCTCCCGCAGGTTAGAAACCTGCAGGAGGTTCCACTGTAAATTTGAAAAAGGAGCAAAATGATACGAAATCGGCTTCTCCTCGGTGGAGCGCTGCTGGTGTTGGTCGCAATGGCCTGCTCTCTCCCCGGCCTGAGGACGCCGCCGCCCATCGGCGGGTCCGAAGAAGGGGCGAAACTCCTTTTCCAGGACGACTTCAGCAATCCCCAATCCGGCTGGGAGGTGGGAGATTACGACGCCGGCGAAGTGGGCTACGGCGATGGTTACTACTACGTCATCTCTTACGGGAGCGCTGGCACGATGTGGGGCGTCGCCAACCGGTCTTTCACCGACGTGGTGATAGAGGTGGATGCCACCCAGGTTTCCGGCCCCGCCAACAACAACACTGACTACGGTGTCATCTGTCGGACGGCGGACCCGGAGAGCGGAATGGGCTACTATCTGCTCATCTCCGGTGACGGCTATTACGCCGTTGTCAAAGGGACAGATGAGGGATATGAGTGGCTGGTGGACTTCACCGAGTCCAATGCGATCCGGCAGGGGAGCGCGTCCAACCACATCCGGGCCGTCTGCAACGGCTCCAAACTGAGCCTGACGGTCAACGGCGTCCTGCTGGCAGAGGTGGAGGATTCGGAATTTACCAGCGGCGATATCGCCCTCACTGCAACTTCCTATGAGGATACTCCTACCGAAGTCCGCTTTGATAACCTGGTGGTCACAGCGCCATAACCTTTTGCATCAGCCATCGGCCAAAGGCAGCGCCATATAGAAAAGGAGGGATGCCAGAACATAACTTCTTTATCTTTCCGAACGCTTATCCGCCAATTCCTAAAAAACCTCACCCAACCTCACTTTAAGGAGGAGGAAAATGTCGCGAAGAAATCTTCTGACTCTTGCGTTGCTGACTATCGTCGCAGTGCTGGGCGGGACGGCCAGCTGCCAGAGGACACCCGCCCTGGGGACGGAGCAGAACCCCATCATTATGTCCTTCGTCCCCTCTGGGGATACGCAGGAAATCATCGTCGGTGGTGATCAACTGGCCCAGATGATTTCCGAGAAGGTCGGCCTGGTGGTGAAGGCCAACGTGGGGACGGACTTTGCCGCCGTCCGGGAAGCGATGGGTGTCGGGAAGGCCCACATCGGCTGGCTGAACACCTTCAACTACATCTTGGCCCACGAGAAGTATGGTGTGGACGCCGCCCTGGTGACCGTCCGCTTCGGCTCCACTTCGTACAAAGGCCAGATTATCGTCCGGGCCGATAGTGGCATCCTGTCCCTCCAGGACCTGAAGGGGAAGGTGATGTGTTGGGTGGACCCGAACTCCACCTCCGGCTACATCATCCCCCGTATCCACCTGTTAGCCAATGGGATTGACCCGGATGCCGACTTCGCCAAGACAGTGGAGGCCGGCTCCCACAACAACGTTGTCGTCGCCGTCTACAAGGGCGACTGCGACGCCGGCGCTACCTACTCCGACGCCCGCAGTTCGGTGGAGAAGGACTACCCGGATGTGAAGGAGAAGGTAGTCGTGTTGGCGACGACCACCGACATCCCCAACGACAACGTCTCCTTTATCAAAGACTTCCCGGCCGATATGCGGCAGAAGATCGTCCAGGCGCTGCTGGAGATCGCCCAGACGGAAGAAGGGCAGGCAGCCCTGAAGACCATCTACAGCATTGAGGGTCTCCAGCCCGCAGATGACTCCTTCTACGACGCCTTCCGCGCTGATCTGAGCAAGGCCGGGATCAACATTGAGGACCTGGTGAAATAAGACCAGAAACGGACCGTGCCAGGCTCTTTTGAAAAATGCCTGGCACGGTCCTGAATGAATGACCCGCGCGGGTTGAAAGTTACCCTTCCTGGGCCTGCGGCCAGTGGTCGGCTTTCACGCTTCGCCCAATGCTATGCCCGTGAGAGGTGTCTGCAGGGGCAACCGTAAGGGTTGCCCCTGGCGGTCGCCCCGCCCCAATCATGTTCAACAGAAAACCCACTCATTCATGTGACATAGAGTGCCCGGAAAAAGCGTTTTCCACCGGGCTAAACGGTTACCATAAAGCCGCTATGCTGGAAGTCCAACACCTGACCAAAATCTTCCCCAACGGGACGGTAGCGCTCCGGGATGTCAGTTTCACCGTCGCCGAGGGAGAGTTTCTGGCCGTCATCGGTCTCTCCGGCTCCGGGAAATCCACCCTCCTGCGCTGCATCAACCGGCTCATTGAGCCTACCTCCGGGCGCGTGATCTGGAACGGGGTGGATATCACCGCCGCCAGCCCCCGGGAACTGCGCCGCATCCGCCGTCATATCGGGATGATTTTCCAGCAGTTCAACCTGGTGCGGCGCTCCTCCGTCCTAACCAACGTCCTCTCCGGGCGGCTGGGCTACGTCAACCCCTGGATGAGCCTGCTCCACTACTTTCCATCGGAGGACCATCAGCGGGCCGTGGCCGCGCTGGAACGGGTGGGCATCGCCGATAAAATCCACAGCCGGGCCGACCAACTCTCCGGTGGCCAGCAGCAGCGGGTAGGGATCGCCCGCGCCCTGATGCAGGAGCCCCAACTGATCCTCGCCGACGAACCTGTCGCCAGCCTGGACCCCGTCCTGGCCCACTCTATTCTCCAGTACCTGGAGCAACTGAACCGGGAGGCGGGCATCACCGTCATCTGCAGCCTCCACTTTCTTGACCTGGTCCACCGCTACGCCACCCGGGTCATCGGCCTCAAGGACGGGATGCTGGTCTTTGAGGGCCAACCGAAGGAACTCACCCGCGAGCGCTTCAAGGAAGTCTACGGCGAAGAGGCGGAAATGGTCACCGTCGGCGGAGGAATGGAACGCGGATGAGGGCAGAGAAACGTCTGGCTCCCCTCCTGTCCCTGCTTCTTCCCGGCCTCGGCCAGATTGTCCAGGGTCAGCAGAGCCGGGGGTTGGGGCTGCTGGCGACGGTCGCGGTCCTGGGGGGACTGGTCCTTTGGCAAAAGGCGCCCCTTCTCTTCGTGCCGCTGGCGGCACTCTGGCTCTGGGGAGTATGGGACGCAATCCAATCGGCTCGGAATCGCTCCTCCGGCACCGTCGCTCCCTTCCTGCTGGCCGCGTTCATCGTCTATGCGCTGGGGATTCGGGCGACGGAGATTCACCCTGAACGGTTGGTCAGTGGCTGGCCGTCCATCCGTCCGATCGTTCAGGCCCTGGTGCGCCCAGAACTGATGGAGTACCCGAAAGAGAGCCACATCGGGCACCTCCCCTTCCAGGTCCCCTGCATAACCCCTCTCCCCCCACCCCAAGGCCAGGCCAGCGAGCAGCCCCGCCTGACCACCGACGTCCCCTGTGCCGCGCTGGGGGAGACCGTCACTCTGGAAGGCGAGGGCTTCCTCCCTGGGCTGGACGTGGAAATCTGGTGGCAAAACCCTATTGGGGACTATCAGCGAGTGTTGGAGGAGGGGGTGCCGCTAGTGGTGCCGGCGGACGACGAGGGCCGCTTCCGCATCACCATCCGGGTTCCCCCCACTTCTGTCCCGCTGGACCGGCGGCCCGGCCCCGGCGAGACCCAGACCCACCGCATTGAGGCCCGCCAGTACCGGCCCTACGGCTCCCTCCAGCCCACGGAGACCCTCCGGCTGGTCATAGAGAAAATCGGCGAGACGATTGCGCTGGCCTTCATTGCCACCGTCCTGGCGACCATTTTCGCCCTTCCGGTCAGTTTTCTGGCCGCGCGCAACCTAATGGGCGGCCACCCCGTTGGCCGGGCCGTCTACTACATCGTGCGGACGATTCTGAACATCGTCCGCTCCATAGAGACGCTGATGTGGGCCATCATCTTCGCCGTCTGGGTGGGGCTGGGTCCTTTTGACGGGATGCTGGCGCTGCTGCTGCACTCTATCGCTGCGCTGGGGAAACTCTACTCCGAGGCCATAGAGGGGATTGACCCCGGCCCTGTAGAGGCGGTGCGAGCCACCGGGGCCAACTGGACCCAGACGGTCGTCTACGCCGTCCTGCCGCAGTTCATGCCCTCTTTCCTGGCCTTCACCCTCTACCGGTGGGACATCAACCTGCGTATGTCCACCGTCATCGGGCTGGTGAGCAACACCGGGCTGGGTTTCCTGATTATCCAGTGGATTCGCCTGAGCCGCTACAATGCTATGGCAACGGCCATCATCGCCATCGTCCTGGTGGTGGCCCTGCTAGATTACGTCAGCGCGGCGCTGCGGGAGCGGATTATCGCGGGCAGTCCCGGCGGGCCGAAGCGGGGTATCCTCCGGCGGTACGGGGTGCCCGCTGTGGCGACCGTTCTGTTCCTGACCCTTTTCATCTGGTCCTGGGGCGTGGCCGAGGTTGACCTCCCGGCGCTGGTGGAGGGCGCCCCCGCTGGTCTGCGCATCACCCGGGCGTTCCTGTTCCCCGACCTGTTGACCCGCCCGACAGTGGAGAGCCGCGTGACAGCCCCGCTGGTGGTTCCCTGTGGAGCCGCGCCGGCGCTCACCGCTCCTCCTGCCGAGGGGCCGCGCGTCGCCCTTTCCCTTTCCTGCGGCGCTCCCGGCGACCCGCTGGTCATCACCGGCGAAGGATTGCCCGCCAATACCGATGTCTCCGTCCGCTGGCGGCTGCCCGATGGCAGTTTCCTGCGAATCAAGAAGAACTGCTGCCGGACAGATGGGGCCGGCAACCTTCGCCTGGAGACACAGGTCCACCCGCTGATGGAAGCCAAAGAGGGCACGGCTGGCGAAGTGGAGATTTCCTGGAAACAGGTCATCGGCGGATACCAGCCCAGCGAGGCCCTGGTCACCACCGTCAACCTCTCCCTGGTCACCCTCCTGATGGCTCTGCTGGCGACTACCCTGGGGTCTATCATTGCCATCCCCCTCAGTTTCCTGGGGGCCAGCAACGTGATGGGGCGCGGGCCGGTGGGACGGGCCGTCTACTTCGCCGCGCGCACCGTCTTCAACCTCTGGCGCTCCGTAGAACCGATGATTCTGGCCGTCATCTGCGCCAGTTGGGTGGGACTGGGCCCCTTCGCCGGAGTACTGGCTCTGGCGCTGAACAACATCCCGAACCTGGCCAAACTCTTCTCCGAGGCGATTGAGGAGATTGATCCGGGACCGGTGGAAGCGGTCACTGCGACCGGGGCCAACTCGTTGCAGGTGCTGGTGTACGCGATTCTCCCGCAACTGGTGCCCCGGTTTCTGGCCTACATTCTCTACCAGTGGGACATCAACATCCGCATGTCCACCGTCATCGGCTTTGTCGGCGGAGGCGGCATCGGCCAGCAGTTCCGGGTCTGGGTGGGGCTGAACCAGTATGCAGCAGCGGGGACAGCCACCTGGGCCATTGTGGCGATGGTCTGGGGGATGGACTATGTGAGCGCGCGGGCGCGAGCGCGGCTGATCTGAGCCGCTTGCCAAAATCGCCAAACCCCGTTATAATACCGGCGCATTCGGGGCGTAGCGCAGTCCGGTTAGCGCGCAGCGTTCGGGACGCTGAGGTCCGGGGTCCAAATCCCCGCGCCCCGACTAACAACAAAATGCCAGGCATTTCCGGAAGTGCCTGGCGTTTTTACTATCAACGGGAGAGGGGAGCGAAAGCGAAGCCTTTGCGCCCCTCTCTGCATCCACTTACCCGAACCGCGCTTGATTGAAGGCCCAGAGGGCCAGGAAACCGAACGCGCTCACGATGTGCCAGGTGGCATGATAGGCCAGGATGCGGAAATCCACCTGCTGATTAGAGGCTGTCGCCAGCCCCAGCCCCAGCAGAAAGATGCCCGTCATCAGGTAGAGAAGGGGACGAGCATGAGGCGGGATGCGTTTCAACCGCGCGTAGAGCAACCCCACTCCCAGAAACGCGTTGAGAATCAGCAGGACCTCCCCGACGTGGAAGCCGCCGAAATCCCCAAAGGAGAGCGCATTGACCCGGGATAGCGGCCCGACGGCCAGTTTCCAGGCCAGGAACAGCAGGATGAGGGCTCCGGTTGTCCCGGCGACCCACCGGCGAGTCCGGCGACTGTAATAATCCCCCAGAACCGCCACCTGGATCAGCCACACCAGGAGCAGATTGGTGCCGATATCAAAGAATCCGGCCGTCAACGTCTCCCCGAAACCGTGATACCAGACGGTGGGGATGCCGGTGATGAGCACTCCGGCGTAGACGGCCCACCAGCGCCAGGGCTGTGGAGCCATCAACGCCGTCAGGGCCAGCAGGAACAGGCCACAAAGGACAATCGCGTAGGCAGAAACCGCGTTGGCCAGCGCCCATGCAGGGATGGAGTCCAAAGAGACCCTCCCAGGATGCAGGTCAGAGAAAGCAGGAGGGGAGAAGCAAGAAGCAGGAAGCAAGAGCCGGGATACCCCTACCTACTTTCCCTGCAGTTCCTTCAGCCGTGCCTCCCATTTAGCGTAGAGTTTCTGGTAGGTCGCCTCCGAGATGGCCCCGCTGGCCAGTTGGGCGTCCAGGTTATCCAGCAGCGCCTGAACCTCCTCGGCTGTCTGCGGGGTCTTGGGGGCCGCTGGCGCGGCTGCGGGCTCAGCGGGTTGCGCGGGCTTCTGCATAGCCTGCCCCATCATCTGGGCCATAGTGATGCCCATTGCCGCGCCGGCTCCCAGGCCGACCCCGGCGCCCGTCAGGCCGCCGGCCCCGCCCTGCTGGGCAGCCTCCCTCATCCCCAGCGCCGCCTGGTACTTCAGGTAGGCATCCATATCGCCGATGGCGCCCATCGCCGCCGCCTGGTCGATGGCTTTGGCCGTCTCCTCTGTCGGACTGATGGATTCAATGTAGACGGACTTGAGGAGCAGCCCCCGCGCGGCGAAGTCCGGCTCCGCTTTGGCCGTCACGCCCGCGGCCAGTTCCTCTATCATCGCCGGGATGTCCAGGATGGAGCGGCCCAACTCGCCCAGCAGGTCGGTCAGTTTGGTGATGATGATGCTGCGCAGAAACCGCTCAATATCCGCAGTACGATAGAGCCGCTGCACGCCGACAATCTGATTGACGAAGAGTTGCGGCTCGGCAACCTGCATGGCAAACGTGCCGAACGCCCGCAGGCGGGCCATCCGCAGGACAGCGTCCCGGATGGTGATAGGCTCCGGCGTCCCCCACTTCAAGTCCAGAAATTCCCGCGTGGAGACGAAGTAGACTTCCGCTTTGAAGGGGGTCTGGCCGGAGAACGCCTTGCCGATGAGATTCACCAGCAGGGGAATGTTCGCCGTGGTGATGGTGTGTCGCCCTGGCCCAAAGACGTCCAGAGCCTTCCCATCCCGGAAGAAGACGACGGCCTGGCTCTCCCGGACGATGACCTGGGAGCCGATGCGGAAGTCCCCGGAACCCTGCTCCGGAAAACGCCGGACAATGTCGCCGGCCATCTCATCGGATAGTTCAATAATGTCAAAAACCCGTGCCATTGTGCCTCCTTTTCGCAGATCGCTTTATTCGGTGGTCTGGGAGACGCCCAGGATGACCTCCTCCCGCATACTGAAGGTGTCATTGGCCTCTCCGCAGATGCTCTGGACAGCGCGCAGCGCGTCGGCCAGCCCCTCGCCGCTGGGAATGGCGACCTCCAGGGTGTCCAGCGCAGCCGAGAGCCGGTCCCCGTACTCCAGAAGTCGGTGGTCAAAGTCATACAGGCGGTCCAGTTCCTCCTCCCGGACGCGAACGGCATCAAAAAGACCGCTGTAGCCGTAGGTGGCCCGTCGGACCCGGTCAATGAAGGTCTGGAGTTGGGTAATAGCCACGCCCAGGTCATCCAGATACTCTATGCGGCCGGCACTGATGAGCCGTCGCTGGAGTTCCTTCATTCGGCGGCGCTGAGCGCTCATGCGCGTGACCACCGCCTGGCGCAGGAGTTTATCGGACTCCCGGCGCATCTCCTTTTCCTTGTAGCCCTTGTATCCGGGAATTTGCCCCAGCAGTTTTTCCAACCCGGTTCGGGCCTCGCTGACCTTTTTATACAGGTCGCTCATGCTGATTCCTCCTTTCAGGTCGCATCAGGTTGCAGGCTCACGGAGCAAGCCGCTTGATATCCAGCGTCACACAATGCTCCTTGCGACATACGCCGGCTACAGGAATATCTCCGTTCCGCAGTACGGGCACCGGACCACGCCCTTGCCCGCCAGTTCCAGTTCGCCGCCGCAGTGGGGACATTTGTTGGTGCGCATCTGCGCGGCATCCACCGAGATGAGGTCGCCCTGGTCCCAGTTGATGTAGCCGGTAAAGAGCCCTTTGTTGACCAGGTCGTAGACCCACTCCTGGACGGTATTCCGGCTGACCCGCAATTCCAGAGCAGCCTCGGCGATGTTGACGCGGCCCTGAGCGCGCACCATGCCCAGGAGTTTCTTCTGCTGCTCCACGACGGCCAGTTCCCGCGCCTCGTGCTGGCTTCGGATGAGTATGAAAGCGCCGATGGCCGCCATCGGCGCGCCCAGCAGCGCCCCCAGGACCGCGCCCAGCACGCGCCCACCGATTGTCTCGGCGGAAGTGAGGCTGACCGCCGCGATCAGCACGCAGAGGATGACACCTCCAATGATGAGAATCAGGCCCAGGGTACGGCCAGTGGTCATAATTTCCTCCTTACAAAGGAACCCAGAGCACACTCCGGGATTCTTTGGTCCCGCCGATCATTTGTGAACGACTATCCCCCCATTGCGGCCTATCCGAACCCGCCGCCACCGCCTCCTCCACCGCCGCCACCGCCGCCTCCGCCGCCGCCACCGCCGAAGCCGCCGCTCCAGCCTCCACTGCGGGAGGAGGGCGCGCTGACGAAGACACTGCCAGCGGTATCCAGCATGGAACCCAGACCTTTGGAGAAGGCATCCAGAGAGGCACCCAGCCCGCGGCTCATGCTATCCAGCGAGGGCATCCCACCCGGTGCGCCCACGGGCGCAGGAGCCGCCAGGCCCCGCCCGTGCCCGCCCATTGCAGGGGTATAAGGCCGACCTCCATAATAGGCCGGAGATGGGATGTACCAGAGCGGCATGGGCGTCCCTTCCACCTGGGTGAACCGTCGGACCCAGGTCCGGTCAACACCAAAGGCAATAGCGTAGGGCAGGTACTTCTCAAACTGGTCGGTAGCCTCCCGGACGTCGGTGTACTTTTCCATCTCCTCCAGGTAGCGCTTGAAGGCCCGCCAGCGGGCAGTCTCCTCGGCCCCTTTGCGGGTTTTGACCGGCATATACCGCCCGACAATCATCAGGGCCACCGCGGTCACCCCCAGGCCTATGAACGGGCAGATCGCCGCGCCCGTCGTCCCTATCAGCGGGCCGCCGATGCACGCCCCTGCAATGAACGTCAGGAACAGCGCAATTACACCCAGGCCCGTGTAATGGCTGCGGATGGTTTCCGGTGAGGTCCGGAAGTAGCCCCGCTGGACCAGTTGCCGGTAGATGCCCTTCTGGATGGCGGGAATGGCCGTATAGAACCGGTTCTTCAATTCAGCCAGGCGACGCTCCCCCCTCCGACCCACTAGGCGGTCCAGAAGCAATCTCTCGTATGGCAGCAGGTCGTCGTCCGGCTTATCTGTCCGGCGGAAGATGAAATCGGACGAGGCCATCAGCCACCCGCGCGTAGTCTGCTCCTCAATCTGCAGGTAGCCGCGCCGGGCCAAGTCCACCAGCGTCGCCAGGACGTCCTGCATATCCGCCTTCTCGTCCACCAGCGCGCCAGCGACCCCCGGCGGTGCATCCGACGGCGGCTCTGTTAAATAGTCTGTGGGCAATCTCACCACCGGGTCCCGCCCCCGCAGGTACCAGAGCAGGAGCACCAGCAACGGCCCCCCAATGGTGAAGAGGCCGCCCAGGAGCCCCAGCCCCAGGTTCATAATCGGCTTTGCGTCCTCTGCGATCTGCCAGGCCGGCGCGCTCCCGGCCACCACCCCGTGGGGAAACTGGACTCGCACCTCCATCTCCTGCCCCGGGTCCAGCACCTCCTGCGCCTCAAAGACCACCGTGTTCGTCCCGATGCCGGAGACGGTCGCTTCGGCAGAGTAGGCCGCCGCCTTCTCCACCACCGCCCCCTTCGGCAGCCGCACCGTCACCCGAGAGGCCTGCACCGGAAAACTCCGGTCGGGGAAGACGGCCTTCCACCACAACTGGTCGCCTCCCTCGTAGTAGCGCAGACCGCCGCTGACCACGTACCGCAGAATATACGTGTGGCGGGAATCGCGGCGAGGGGCGGGCATCTCCCAGCGAATCCGATACTCCCCCTCCTCTTGGGTAACGGAGACCGGACAGGGTTGCTGGTCCTCCCAGACCTGGATATCACGGATGGAATTCAGGCGACTGGCCGGGATGGCCCGGTAGCCGTAGGTGAAAGTCCCGGAAGTGAACCGGATGATTTGGGTCTCCTGGACCAGAAAATCCCCGCTCTCCAGGACAGTTATCTCCACATCCAGCCGCTCCCAAACGAAGGTCTTGGACTGGGCCGAGGCAGGGGTGGGGATCAAAAAGAGGAAAAGGAAAGAGACAAGAAGCAGGATACAAGGGACCAAAGAGAGAGATTTGCGGATCATATTTCCTCCACAGGTTTCCAGGATGACCGTTCGGCATTCCCTGGGGGATCACGGCTCACCGGGCTTATCATCAGCAATCACCCACGGCCAAAATGGCCAGACTCTTCCAGAAATATCTGGCTTTTGTCCATACTGTATACGCATCTGCCTGCCCAAAAGTCGCGGGAAGCCTGCGCTGCTGCTACACCCATCCTCATCATCCCGCTCCTCGCTCCCCGGCATCGTCGGGTCGTGAAACCGGCCCCACCGCCGTTGGTGAACTTCATCGGGTCTCCCCACGACCATCCTCTAAGACCTCCATCACCGTATACAGCGGTCGGTTGCGGACTTCGTCGTAGATGCGGGCTAAGTATTCGCCGACAATGCCCAGAAAGAGGAGTTGGGCGCCGCTGAGAAGAAGAGCCACCGTCAGCATCAGCCCCTGGCCGGCCAGCGGGGCCTCTCCGGCCAGCCGAAGCCCCAAAAGGACCAGCCCCAGCAAGACCCCCACCACCAGCAGAACTGCCCCCAAGGTCCAGGCCAGCCGCAGGGGCACGTCGGAGAAGCCCGTGATGGCATCCAGCGCCAGCCGGAACATCTTGCGGAAGGGGTATTTGGTCTGTCCGGCGAAGCGGGCATGGCGGTGGTAAGGGACGCCCACCTGCCGGTACCCCACCCAGGAAGTCATCCCCCGGATGAAGCGCCGGTGCTCCCGCAGACGGCGCATGTCCTCCACGACCTTCCGGTCCAGCAGGCGGAAGTCCCCTGCCTCCATCGGGATGCGAACATCGGTGAGGGCGGCGATGAGGCGGTAGAACAGGCGAGCGGTGAAGAGTTTAAACCAGGTCTCCCCCTCCCGCTCGGCGCGGACACCGTAGACAACGTGATACCCCTCCCGCCAGCGGGCCACCAGGTCCGGGATGACCTCCGGCGGGTCCTGCAGGTCGGAGTCAATGGTGACGACGGCATCGCCCCGGGCGTAGTCCATTCCGGCGGTGATGGCGATCTGATGCCCGAAGTTGCGGGCGAAGCGCACCACCCGCACGCGCGGGTCCTGCTCGTGCAGTTCCCGGCAAATCCGGAAACTGTCGTCACTGCTGCCGTCGTCAACCAGCACCAGTTCCCAGGGTTCCCCCAGCCCGTCCATAACCGTCCGCACCCGACGGTAGAATTCGGGGAGGGTCTCCTCTTCGTTGAAGACAGGAGCGACAACAGAGATACGCGGATGTTCCATCTTTTACTCCCAGAAGCGCGAAAGGTCCTGTTCTACCAGTGGGGTTTTGCGGCGACGACCTCCGGCCGCCGCCGCAAGTCCCTATCTCATCCGATCAACTCCACCAGAATCGCCTTCTGCGCATGCATTCGGTTCTCCGCCTGGTCCCAGAGGACGGAGTGGGGACCATCAGCGACGTCGTCGGTGATTTCCTGGCCGCGATGGGCTGGCAGACAGTGCATCACAATGACGCCGGGCCTGGCCTTCGCCACCAATGCGGCGTTGACCTGATACGGCGGGAAGACCTTCGCGCGCTCCGCTGCCTCCGCCTCCTGCCCCATAGAGGCCCAGACATCGGTGTAGATGACATTCGCATCCCGGACGGCCTCCACCGGGTCGTGGGTGGCCAGGATACCGCTTCCGCTCTCGGCGGCGAATTTCTGCCCCAGTTCCCAAACCGATGCAGGCAGTTCATAGCCGGGCGGGGTGGCGATGGCAAAATCCATCCCCAGTTTGGTCGCCCCGAAAAGGAGGGACGTCGCCACGTTGTTCCCGTCCCCCACAAAGGCCAGTTTCCTCCCCTTCAGGTCGCGGCCCTTCTTTTCAATGATCGTCAGGAAGTCCGCCAGTCCCTGGCAGGGATGGCAGTAATCCGAGAGTCCATTGATGACGGGGACGCGGGAGTACTCGGCCAGGGTGACCACATCGGAGTGGGCAAAGACGCGAGCCATGATAACATCCACATAGCGGGAGAGGACCCGGGCGACATCGGGAATGCTCTCCCGAACACCCAACTGGATTTCGTTGGGAGAAAGGTAGAGCGCCTGCCCTCCCAAGTGGAGCATCGCCATATCAAACGAGACACGGGTCCGCAGGGATGGTTTCTGGAAAATCATCCCCAGCGTCTTCCCTTTCAACAACGGACGGTTACCCCCCCGTTGCCATTCGTCTTTCAACTCTATCGCCAGGTCCAGGAGATGCCATATCTCCTGAGAAGAGAGGTCGGCAAGGGTGAGAAAGTGTTTCATAGGAACCTCCTCAGGTAAGTATATCACACTTCCGGCTTTATCCAAAGACGATCTCCTCCAGCCGGGCAATGTCCTCGGGCATAACGTCCGGGAAACGGAGCCCTCCCTTGACCTCTGCGCCCTCCGGCTTGAACTCGTAGCCGGCCAGGCTCAGGATGACATCGCGCGCGCCCGTCATCGCCTGAAAGAACCCCCAAATGGGATGGGGGGACCAACCGGTATCCACCACCTGAATTTTCCCTCCCTTTAGATAGACCACATCGGCCACCCAGGCTTGGCGGGGGTCTGGCGCGGTGATGATGATGCGTTTGTCGGTCACAATAAAGCGCCACTGCTCATACAGCACCATGTTCCGGAAAGACCAGGAGGTGGCTGTCAGAGAGAGAGCCACCATCAGCCAGGCCAGCAGTTGAACCAGAAAGGGTCTTTGTAGGACCGAGACCACCCCGACCAGGAGAAGCCCCAGGAACAGCCCAATCAGGGCCAGGACCATCAGATGTCGGGCTGCCCAAACTCTGTAGGGGGCCATGCGAATCTCTACTTCCACCTTTTCGTCCTTCAGGAGGCGAATGGGTGGTAGCACGCCTTCCAGAAGGGGGCGTAGAAGGCGAAAGCGGCCGAGGCGGGCGAAGAGCCGCTGTATGGGCGAAGGAGGCGGCGTGAATGGCGGACTCCATGGCGCGCCGGAAGGCCTGCCCTTCGGCTTTTCCGGGCCGCGCGCGCCTCGCCGGAGCCTCCATCGGGCTAAAATGGCTTGCAGGGACTCCCGAATGCTCACGGCGATGGGATGATCAACTGCTGTCCGACTTTGATGTCGTTGGGGTTCGCCAGGTTGTTCCGTTGTTGGATGGTCTGGACGGTCACCCCGAAGCGACGCGCAATGCTATACAGCGTATCCCCGGAGCGGACGGTGTAGACCTGCTCGCCAGGTGCAGCCTGGGCCTGGAAGACGGGAACCGTCGGGGCACCGGCGCCCTGGGGCGGGGTGGGTTGCGGAGACACCGGCGTCGGCGCGATAGGGGTGGGGGCGGGCGGAACCGGAGTGGGTGGCAGCGGGGTGTAGACCACGATGGTGGGCGCCGGTTCACTTCCTGCCGCCTCGTTGATAATCTCCCGACTGACCTGCTGAATCACCCGGATGTCCTGGGACTGACGGGCGTTCAGCAACCGCTGCGCCACCCATTGCGGTAGGAGTATATCCACGATCCAGCCGATGATCCAGAGGGTCAGAATGACGCCGATGAAATAGGTGATGACCTGGACCGGACCCTTTGCCAGAAGGTCCTTCTTGAAAAACAGCCAGATGGCCCAGACCAGGCCCAGGATAAGGGGGAGGAGAGTCAGCAATGGGGCTAGATTCATAGCATCCTCCTGCGATGATAGACTGGGCTGCCATTCCGGGTCTACCGGCGGGCAGACATTCTGCACCAGAAAGGCTCGGGGGTCTACGTATCCCCCCCTAATTTTATCATAAACCGTAACAAAGAAAAATTCACCTCTTCCCCCGCCGACCGACCCCAGCGGCTGCCCCCGGCTCACCTCTCCGATGCCAGCCACCACGGAGCGGAGCCCGGCGACCCAGAGTGTCCATTCGTCATTCTCTATCTGGACGATGAGATGGCCCCACTGGTCGGTATAGCGGGCCAGACGGCCAGGCATCGGCGCAGGAAACAGAGACGGACGGGCCACCTCCATCGCCGCGCCGGGGAATGAACCGCAGGTCGCCTCCCCGACCCGGGAGACCGTCATCCCGGCGGCCAGGACCGGGTACAGACGCGGGTCTCCCTGATGGGGTAGGATAAAACAATCCCTCACGACGGGCGAAGCGCATGTCGGCAGCAAAGCGGGGAGGGAGGACGGTGCCTGCCGGATAGTTGCCCATACCCAGAGACGGTCTCGCACTTCTTGCAGAGTCAGGGCCAGCGGCAGAAGCAAGGATGGAAGAGCCGCGGTGGGCTGGTGGGCCAGTTGAGCCTGAATCGCCAGATGGACGGGCCAGGCCCCCAGCACTTGCAGTCGCACGACCTGCCCCGAAGCAGTCCGATGGAGCATGTTCTGATGGGCCGCATCGTATCCGTTCATCACATAGCCCGACTGGTCCGGGTTCAGGCGGGTAAGGCGTCCTGCGTTGTAATATAGATAACACCGCTTCAGCGTCTCCGGATCGGTGGTGGTGTAGCGGACCTCCGGACAATGTTCCTTGAAAATGGCCGCGCCGAGCCGCAGTTGCCGGGCTACCTCCGCGTCGTCAATCGGGCCGGGGGGAAAACAGGGAAGACGGCCAGACCGGACCGCGGAATACAGCCCCATAATCCCCTCGCAGTTCTCGGGGTTGACCGCCTGCAAACCGCCCTCTTTGTACCAAAGGACCAGCGGCGTTACCGGAGGAACGTCCTCCATCCGGGCAATGACATCGGCAACGGCAGCCCAGCGAGCGACCTGGTTCTGCTGGGCCGGAGTCAGCCGGTAGCGAGACTCCCAGACCTTCTGGCTTCCGATCACCGCAGCGGTAGGGAGAGCAAACAGAAGAATGGTCTCCGCCACTCCCTGGATAAAAATCCAGATCAGGTGGCGGACCTCTATCTGCAGAATGGGTAGCAGATACCGGCGAACCCAATCCTGTAACCAGGGAGGAAGCCAGCCCGGCCAGAGATTCATCAAGTAAAGATGATAGCAAATTTCGGCCAAAAAGCAAGTAGATGGGGCCCCATTTCGCTGGAGCGGCCTTCGGACTTAGACGGAAACAGGTAGTTTCCCCATAGAGGGCTGCTGAGTGTTCACCGCCGCGCAAGAATGCCGAGTTCCGTTTCCTGGATAAGGGCGGGCGCACTATCCAACATATCAGCCCTACCCCTACCCCCACGGCTGCGCTGTGCAGGGAGGAGGATAAGTAGGAAGTCGGGGCAGGCAGCTTTGCAGCCATTCCGACGCCGACGCCGACCCCCACGCCCACCAACGCACCGACTCTCACGCCGACCCCCACACCGCCGCCCACGCCGACCCCACCGGCGGCGCCGTACGGCCTGCGGGCGCAGGCGCTCCCCATCGTCGGCGTGCTGCTCACCTGGTCGCCGCTCCTGCCGGACGCCGGGGTCACCTACAACGTCTACCGGAGCTCGACGGCGCCGGTGCCCACCGATGCGGCCCATCGCATTGCCTCCGGCCTGCGGGTGGGGATTTACCTGGATCGGAGTGGCCGGGCGGGGCTGTGCTACGTGGTGACGGCGCAGAACGCTGCCGGCGAGAGCGGCCCTTCCAACACGGCGTGTGCGAAAAGCCTCTGGCCGTGGCCCTTTGGGGCGTTGGGGGGGCGGGGGCCTGGGCTGCCGCTGTTGGGGCCGGACCCGCTGCGATTGTTGCCGGCGCCGCTGGTGCTTTTGGTGCTAGGGCGGAGGCGGCGGCTACGGTGGGCGGGGCCGGTGGGGGTGGTGTTGCTGATGGCAGCCGGTGTGTGCATCGTGGCGGGATTGACAGGAAGCAGGGGTGCGGGGGCGGCGGTGGTCCAGGCGGAGGCGGCGGCAGAACCTGCACAGCCGTTGCAGGAGCCGGCGGAGTACCTCACCCGCGTCATCACCTATACGTATGACCCGCTGCACCGGCTGACGGGTGCGGCGTACTCCACCGGCGAGCGGTACGAGTATGCGTATGACGCCGTGGGCAACCGGACGGTGTACACCGCCACCACCCCACTTGCCGGGACCGCCGTCACCACGTATACTTACGATGCGGCGAACCGGCTCCTGGTCTCCGTCGCTGCGGGTCGCCCCATCACCTACACCTGGGATGCCCGCGGCAACCTCATCGGCGACGGCACCTTCATCTAACACCTACAACCCCGCGGGGCGGCTGGTGCGCGCGCAGGGCGTGACGCTGACGCTGGTGTACACGTACAACGGCGATGGGCTGCGCGTGGCGCAGAGCGCGGGTGGCACCTTGACAACCTACGCCTGGGATTGGGCCGCTGCGGTGCCTGAACTCCTGAGCGATGGGAACGCGCTGTACCTGGTGGGCCACGAGACGCTGGGGCAGCAAGACGGCGGTGAGTGGGCTTACTACCTGCCGGATGCGCTGGGGTCTATCCGGCAGGCGGCAAATGCAGCCGGTGCAGTGGTGCGGGTGCGGGAGTGGGACCCGTACGGCGTGGAGGTGGGCAGTGCGCTGGCGGGGCCGGGCTACACCGGCGAGTGGTGGGATGGGGCGGTGGGGCTTCTCTACCTGCGGGCGCGCTGGTACGCGCCGGGGGTGGGGAGGTTTACGCAAAGGGACTTTTGGGAGGGAACCCTCTGGCATCCCCTCTCCCTTCACCCTTATGGATATGTCACCGGCAATCCGATCAACTATACCGACCCCTCCGGACTCATTGCCGAGGAAGAAGCGAGCGTAGCCGACCGGATCGCTCAGGACCTCTATGCCCGCTACCTGTTGCAGATAGAGCGGGACTGGGGATGGAAGATTCTTCCCGTACCTGCTCCGATGCCGCCCCTTCCGGGTGTGGATCCGGAACTCTCCAAGACCGCTTGTGCCGAATGGCAGCCCGGCTACTGGACGTTGACCGAACTGCTGTTGATGTGGGCCACTGCTGAGCGGATGGGCGCAGCAATGGGTGGGGCAGAGCGATTTCGGGACCTGGTTGGCTTCGTGCGGATCAAGAAGACGCCCTTCACGTGTGGTCGGGGGTGTACATCCCTGGGTCGGATCGAATTGCTGGACCAGGGGAGGCCTCCGGCCCCGGGGACGCCAATGAGGGATTTGATCATCAAAGATTGGGTGAACTTTGACGCCTGGACGATTGCACACGAGACAGGGTATGCCTGGGATGCCCGTTGGGGCTGGCGGCTGTCCAGAGGGCTGGAAAGATTCACGGGCGGGAGGACTGACCTTTGGGGAGGGGTTGATCTGCTTCCTAGCGGCCAATGCGATCCGCCTCTATATCGCCTGCCCGGTTGCAATAGGGCCGGTTACTTCTATGGTGGCATTCCCCCCAAGGGTTCAGACATCAACTTCAATCGGGTAGAGGACTTTGCCGAGTCCTGGGCCGCCTACGTCTTTCCGGATGAGGCGCAACAGCAGGTGGCTCAATATGGGCAAGAGAGAATTCGTAAAGAATACAGAAGGCTGTTGTATTATGAAGATTATCGGGAGACTGCTCGTTGGGCGTATATCAATGGCTTGATTACGGGAGACATTGCTCCGTAATGGAGGACACAATGTTTGCAAAATGGCAACGTATAGCGCCCTATGTTGTGCCGGGTGGCATTGCTGTGGGCTTATTGGTGTTACTGTTTTGGCAGTTGTCTCTCCAGAGGCCGGTGATAGACATTGGGGATGGGGGGTTTCTTTCGGGGGAGCCCTGCGGCCCGCCCTGCTTTTGGGGGATCGTTCCCGGTCAAACCACCGAGGCCGAAGCGATAGCGATTCTGCAAGCCAGAGGAGTCTTCACCCACTGTGAGGTCTATGTCAGAGAGACCGAGGGATGCGTCAGAGGGATCAGATGCCCACCTCGCCCTCGCTCTTTGTTTGACGTTCATTTGAATTGCAACGGCGACTTTGTCGAGGGTATTTCTTTCACACCTTCCTTTAAAATTACAGTACAAGATGCGGTTGCAAAGTATGGGAAGCCAGATGGTATCCTTGTATTCTTAGATGGAATCCCTGAAGAGCCATATCTTGTCCTACAGATTACTTACTCTGGGATCCAGACCTATTTAACCCTGCCCAGGCAGAAGTGGCCAGGGTATCTTCTTGAGGCCTCAACGCCGATTGTAGATATAGCTTACGTGCCCCCTTTTGATCCCAGAAGCGAGCCCCTTTTTGAAGAATGGAAGGGTTACGGTGAATACTAACCTCTCTACCGCCAGTGTTGAGGCTGTGCTATCCTCTGCGACAGGCGGCGCACCCACCTGGTCTACCCGACGGGCGAAGTGGTCACCTACACCCACGATATGGCGGGCCGTCTTGTGCGGGTGGTCAGTGGTCCGTCGTCGGTGGTCTACCCCTACACCGCCGACGGGCTGCGGGTGGCGCAGCACGTCAATGGCACATTGGCAACCTACGCCTGGGATTGGGCTTCTGCAGTGCCGGAACTCCTCTCCCAATCCACTAATCCCCAATCCACCAATTCCCAATCCACCCGCTACCTCCTCGGCCACGAGACGCTGGGGGAGTGGGATGGTGCGGCGTGGGCCTACTACCTGCCGGATGCGCTGGGCTCTATCCGGCAGGTGGCAAATGCAGCGGGCGCGGTGGTGCGGGTGCGGGAGTGGGAGCCGTACGGCGTGGAGGTGGGCAATGCGCTGGCGGGGCCGGGCTACACCGGCGAGTGGTGGGATGGCCAAGTGGGGCTTCTCTACCTGCGGGCGCGCTGGTATGCGCCGGGGGTGGGGAGGTTTACACAGAGGGACTACTCTGTCAAGTGTGATAACTGGACTTCGCAGCTTTTCACCTCCAATGGTGTTTCCATAGTTGGAGGTGAAGAGATGAATCGCAAATACGTTGTGCAATTGACTGAAGAGGAACGTTTCCAACTCCAACAGATTGTCTCATCCGGTACAGCGCCAGCCCGCAAGATCCGACGGGCACAAATCCTGCTCAAGTCGGA
>JADBJJ010000020.1 GCA_014874475.1 Chloroflexota bacterium | reverse complement strand
GGCCGGGCCTCGCTTTCGAACAGGGTCGGTTGCGGCTCGGGCCGCTGGGCCGCGGGCGGCATGGGCACGAAGGGGACCGCGCCAGGCCGGCCAAAGCGCTGGGGATACTCCAGCACCGCCTTGTTGATGAGCACCGCCACCGGGTTCAGGTCCAGGGCATAGGCTTCGCAGCCCAAGCGCAGCGCCTCCAGCGGGATGCTCCCGCCGCCCGCAAAGGGGTCCAGCACCCGCGGCGCCCGCCCCCCAAAGGCCTCCCGGATGAGCCGGCGGGCCCTCTCCAGGTCCGGGTTATCGCCGTCCTGGACCGCCTCCCAGGGCGCCAGGCGCGCAATCAGGCTCAAGTACCCCTCCCGCCGGGCCGGGTCATCGGGCAGGAGCGCCGCCAGCGCCGTGCAGCGCGAAGCCGCCAGCGGTTTCCGTGCCCACCAGATATGTAGGGTGGAGATGTGCCCGTGGCGGATGTTCTTCTCCCGCACCGACTCCTCAGAGACCCGGCGCAGGGGAAAATTGGCCTCCAGGAGACGAACTGAAGGGGAATCCTGGGTTTTCATCGGTCCAGCACCTCCAGAAAAGAGTCGGGCCTGGCGGGGAAGGCCACCGCCGCCGGCGGCCCCCGATGCCAGATTTGCTCCCGTCGCATCCGCAGGAGGGGCCGCCCCAGCCGCCGCAGGCCGGACAGGATGCCGTGCGCCGGGTCCTCAAAGCGATCCGTATAGGGCAGGGCCAGCGCACAAGCCCCGGCTCCGTCCGGTGTCATCACTGAACTGCGCAGTCGCTCACCCCCAATGGGTCCTTTGAGCCGCATCCGACTGCGCTCTTTCCCCTCCGTGCCCCCAATTATGCCTCTTTTTGCTCAGATCGGCAAGTTTGTCACCCAAGCCCACGACCGCCGAAAGCCGGGGTCGGCGCTGAAGCGGATGAGAGGGCTGGACAGGGAGAGGCGGACCCATAGGGCCAAACCTTCCGAGCGACAAGGTGCCCAACCAGTCGGATTTCAGCCCTGAGATGGGGGTAAGTCAAGTCAGCATCCGATTGACATTCCGCCGGAGTAGGGTATAATTTCGGGCGTGGTTAGGCGCCTAACGACCACTACAACCATTTGGAGGAGGGAATGACCCAACAGGTAGCATGGCATGCGCGATCTGTGGAAGCGACCCTTAAAGAGTTAGAGACAGATCCCCAGCATGGCCTCACAACCGAGGAGGCCCGTCGGAGGTTATCCCGATTTGGGCTCAACGAATTGAAGGAGCGTCCCCGCCCGAGTTTCTGGCAGATGCTCCTGGATCAATTCAACAACTTCCTTGTCCTCATCCTGATTGCGGCCGCGCTCATCTCCCTGGTTCTGGGCGAGATGGAAGAGGCGATTGCCATCATCGCCATCGTCCTCCTGAACGCGACTTTGGGGGTGATTCAGGAGCGGCGGGCGGAAGAGGCGCTGGCCGCGCTGAAGAAGATGGCCGCCCCCGACGCGCACGTCCTGCGAGATGGACACCGAATCACCATCCCGGCGCGGGAACTGGTCCCCGGCGACATTGTCTTTATGGAGGCTGGGAACTATGTCCCGGCCGACCTCCGGCTGATAGACGCCGTCAACCTGCGGGTGGATGAGGCTTCGCTGACGGGAGAGTCGGTGGCCGTGGAGAAGCGACATGACGCGGTCCTCTCGGAAGACATCGCGCTGGGAGACCGGGTCAACATCGGTTTTATGGGTACGATTGTGACCTACGGGCGCGCGAAGGGAGTGGTGACAGCCACCGGCATGCAGACCCAGTTGGGCCAGATCGCCGAACTGATTCAGTCATACGAAGAGGAGGCGACGCCCCTCCAGCGCCGCCTGAACCAACTGGGCCGCTGGCTGGGCGTCGGCGCGCTGATTATCTGCGCCCTCGTCTTCTTGGAGACGTTAATTCAGGACACCGACCTGGGGCTGCTCTTCCGGGCTGGCCCGGCGGCCTATTTCCAGCAGTACCTCTCTATGGTGGTGGAACTCTTCCTGACGGCGGTCAGTCTGGCGATTGCGGCGGTGCCGGAAGGGTTGCCCGCCGTCGTCACCATCTGCCTGGCCCTGGGGATGCGGGAGATGGTCCGCCGCAATGCCCTTATCCGCCGCCTCCCCGCCGTGGAGACCCTGGGCTCTGCCACCATCATCTGCTCCGATAAGACCGGCACCCTTACCCAGAACCAGATGACCGTCGTCCGCCTCTGTGTGGGGGAGATGCGGGTAGACATCTCCGGGGAGGGCTACCAGCCCATCGGCAGTTTCTCTGTGGACGGTCGGACCATCAACCCTCAGGACTACCCCGACCTGATGGCCCTCCTGCGGGGCGGGCTTCTCTGCTCCGATGCCCAACTGGAGAAGGACGGGGACGGTTACCGGATGGTGGGCGACCCCACCGAGGGCGCGCTGGTCGTCGCCGCGGCGAAGGCGGGGCTCTGGCGGGAGGACGTGGAGGTCCAGTTACCCCGGGTGGGCGAGATTCCCTTTGACTCCGACCGCAAGCGGATGACGACCGTCCACCAGATGGACGGGCGCCCGATGCGTGGGCCGGAGGGGGAGCGCCCAGGGGGCTACATCGTCTACGTGAAGGGGGCGCCGGATTCCATCCTGCCTCGCTGTACGCACATTATGGAAAATGGCTATAGCGTCCCGATGACGCCGGCCCGCCGCACCCACATAGAGAACGTCAACCGGGACCTGGGCCGGGAGGCGCTGCGGGTGCTGGCAGTGGGCTATCGGCTGTTGCCCGAAGGGGCAAAGGACCTCATCGCTTCCCAGGACCCGGAGCAGGTAGAGCGGGACCTGACCTTCATCGGACTGGTGGCGATGCGGGACCCGGCCCGTCCGGAGGTGCGGCCAGCGGTGGCGAGGGCCCGAACCGCCGGCATCCGCACCCTGATGATTACCGGCGACTATGCCGATACGGCCCGGGCTATCGCCCACGACATCGGCCTCCTGCGTCCGGCCGGGGAGGTGGTGACCGGCGCCGAACTGGACCGCGTCAGCGATGAAGAACTCCGGACTCGGATTGAGAGGATAGACGTCTTCGCCCGGGTGAGCCCCCAGCACAAAGTGCGCATTGTGGAGGCGTTGAAGGCTCGCGGCCATGTGGTGGCGATGACCGGCGACGGAGTGAACGATGCCCCTGCACTGAAGCGGGCCGATATCGGCGTGGCGATGGGCATCACTGGCACCGACGTCACCAAAGAGGTGGCGGACATGGTGCTCACCGATGACAACTATGCCTCCATCGTCTCCGCCATAGAGCAGGGCCGGATCATCTACTCCAACATCCGCAAGTTTGTCTACTACCTCCTCTCCGCCAACATCGCGGAGATTCTGACGATCTTCCTGGCCACGCTGGCGGGGTATCTGCCTCCGCTGACGCCGATTCAGTTGCTGTGGATCAACTTGCTGACGGACGGAGCACCCGCGCTGGCTCTGGGGATGGAAAAGGGAGACCCAGACATTATGGAGCAGCCTCCCCGCCCGCCCAAAGAACCCGTCATCAATCGCCCGATGCTTCGGGGAATTACCGTTCTGAGCCTCTCGCTGACCGCCTCCGTCCTGGCTGCCTTTTTCATCGGACTGAGGTGGGGAGATGGGGACTTCGCGCTGGCCCGGACGATGGCCTTTATGACGCTGGGCCTGGCCGAATTACCCGTTGCCTACACCATTCGTTCCGAGCGATACCCGCTTCTGCGGCTGGGCATATTCTCCAACCGCTATATGCAGTACGCGGTGGTAGCCTCGATCGTGCTTCTTCTGGCGACGGTCTACATCCCCTTCCTCCGGCCGATTTTTGATACAGTTCCCCTGGGATGGCGGGAGTGGCAGATACTCCTGCCCCTGATCTTCGTCCCTGCGGTGCTATCAGAACTGAACAAGGCATTGAGCCGGTACCAGGCCTACCATCAGCAGAAGACGCGCAATGGTGATTCTGGGGATTGAGACCTCCTGTGATGAAACGGCGGCGGCCGTCGTGGCGGACGGCCGCCGCATCCTCTCCAACGTCATCGCCTCGCAGACAGACCTGCACTCGCAGTACGGCGGCGTGTTTCCCGAACTGGCCTCGCGCGCCCACATTGAGGCCATCGTCCCGGTCATCCGGGAAGCCCTGGCTCAGGCGCAGGTGGGCTGGGAGGACCTGAGCGCGCTGGCCGTGACAGTGGGGCCGGGGCTGGTGGGGTCGCTGCTGGTGGGAGTGAACGTCGCCAAAGGGCTGGCCTTGGGGCGCGGGCTGCCCTTGGTCCCAGTCAACCACCTGGAGGCTCACCTCTACGCGAACTGGCTGGAGAGCGCCGAGGAGGGCGCGGCTCCGCCCGACCTCGCCTTCCCCCTCCTGGTCCTCATCGTCTCCGGCGGGCATACGGAGTTGATCCTGATGCGAGGCCATAGTGATTACCAGTACCTGGGCGGGACGTTGGACGATGCGGCGGGCGAGGCGTTTGACAAAGTGGGGCGGCTGCTGGGGCTTCCCTACCCCGGCGGCCCCAGCATAGAACGGGCGGCCCAATCGGGGAATCCGGCCCATTTCCGCCTCCCACGCGCCTGGCTGGAGGGAACGTACGACTTCAGTTTCAGCGGGCTGAAGACCGCCGTCGCACGCCTGGTCCAGCAACAGGAAGTCCCCCCGCGCTTTATCCCCGACCTGGCCGCTGCTTTCCAGGAGGCCGTCGTGGAGGTTCTGGTGACCAAGACAGTGGCTGCGGCGAAGGCCTACGGAGCGACGGCCATCCTGCTCTCCGGAGGCGTCTCAGCCAACCGTGCCCTGCGGGC
The DNA here is from genome assembly GCA_014874475.1 of Chloroflexota bacterium. GTDB lineage: Bacteria > Chloroflexota > Anaerolineae > B4-G1 > DUEL01 > SpSt-77. The sequence continues at coordinate 4,670 of JADBJJ010000020.1, read as the reverse complement.
GGCGATGCGGGAGCAATCCGGAACCCCCGTCTACTATCCTCCCCCCATCCTCTGCACCGACAACGCGGCTATGGTCGCAGCCTGCGGCTACTTTCTCTACCGGGCGGGAGTCCGCGCGGGCTGGGACCTGGATGTGGAGCCGAACCTCCGGCTGGTTGGATAAGGAAACGGCCTCCGACCATCCCCCTGATGAGCCCTCTCTATGCCTGAACTGCCGGAAGTGGAGACCCTCGCGCGGGAACTGAACGGAGTCCTCGTCGGGCGGAGCATCGTCCGGGCAGAGGTCTGCTGGCCGGGCACGGTTGCGGCGCCGGACCCGGAGGTGTTTATCCGACGGCTGGCGGGGCGCCGCATCGGCGAAATCCGGCGGCGGGGGAAGTGGCTACTCCTGGGTCTGGAGGGGGAGGAGTGGCTGCTGATCCACCTGCGGATGAGCGGGCGGCTGGCGGTAGAGGGCGCGGATGCCCCCGAGGATACCCACACCCGGGTCGTCTTCTATCTGGATGACGGGCAGCGGCTGCGCTTCTCCGATCCCCGCAAGTTCGGACGGATGGCGCTGACGGCCCGCCCGGAAGAGTGGCTGGGAGACCTGGGGCCGGAGCCGCTGGACCCGGCGCTGACCCCGGAACGGCTGGCGGGGATGTTGAGGGGCCGGCGAGGGCGCCTGAAGCCGCTGCTGACCGATCAGCGCTTTCTGGCGGGCCTGGGGAACATCTACGCCGACGAGGTACTCTGGCGGGCGGGCCTGCATCCCCTTCGCCGGGCCGATACGCTGACGCCGGAGGAGGCGGCCCGCCTGCACGGGGCCATCCGGGAGGTGCTGGAGAGGGCCATCGCCCGCCGGGGCACCACTCTGGCAGACCAGCGGTACGTTCTCCCCGACGGGCGTCCCGGGGAGTTCGCGGCCCACCTGGTGGTCTATGGACGGGAGGGCGCCTCCTGTCCCCGTTGTGGCGCCTCCATCGTCCGCGCCCGCGTGGGAGGCCGGAGCGCCCACTTCTGCCCTCAGTGCCAGCGGGGATGAAACGGGCCAGGCATTTTCCCAGGCACCTGGCCCGTTCAATTTCCAATAGGCCGCTTCCAGAAGCAAATCATCTGCTGGGAGCGGAAGGTGACCTGCACCAATTCCCATCCCTGCCCGCCCGGGCCATTCAGGACAGCCTCCACGGCGCGCAGGAACGGATCCCCGGCGTCAAAATAGCAGATGCCCTCGGTGTTGCAATAGAGCATCGGCGGCACTTGCGCCACCGGTTCCTCCAGCCAGTGCAGGACCTCTTCTGCGCTGTGCACTGTCACCCGATACTGCCAGCGGTTCATATTCCCTCTCTGCGTCGGTATGAGGGTTGGGCGGCGGCCCGAAGGACCGCCGCGACCATCCCCCTATAACACCATCGGCTCCCGGTACAACCCGAAGACTTCCCGGAAAATATCCATCATTTCCTGCAGGGTGGCATAGGCGCGGACGGCGTTGAGAATATGCGGCATGACGTTCTCCGTCCCCTGGGCGGCGATGCGCAACCGGTCCAGCGCCTGCCCCACCGCGCCGTTATCCCGTTCTGCCCGCACCCGGGCCAGCCGCTCGCACTGCCGCCGGTACCCTTCGGGGTCCACCTTCAGAAGCGGCACCTTGATCGGTTCGTCGGCCACAAACTCGTTGACCCCGACGATGATGCGCCGCCGCTCGTCAATCTCCCGCTGGTAACGGTAGGCGGCGTCGGCAATCTCTTTCTGGAAGAAGCCGCTCTCAATCGCCGGAATGACCCCGCCCAGGGCCTCAATGCGGACAAAGTACTCATAGGCCTGCCGCTCCAGCCGGTCGGTCAGGGCTTCTATAGCGTAGGAGCCGCCCAGCGGGTCCACGGTGTTGACCACACCTGATTCGTGGGCGATAATCTGCTGAGTGCGCAGCGCGATGGTGACGGCGAACTCGCTGGGCAGTGCCAGCGCCTCATCCAGCGAGTTGGTGTGCAGGGATTGAGTTCCGCCCAGGACCGCCGCCAGTGCCTGGATGGCGACACGAACGATGTTGATCTCCGGCTGCTGAGCGGTGAGGGTGCATCCGGCGGTCTGGGTGTGGAAGCGCATCCACCAGGAGCGGGGATTTTGGGCCCCGAAGGTGTCGCGCATCTCGCGCGCCCAGATGCGGCGCGCGGCCCGGAATTTGGCAATCTCTTCCAGAAAGTCGTTGTGGCAGTTGAAGAAGAAGGAGAGGCGCGGAGCGAATTCGTCTATATCCAGACCGCGCCGCAGAGCCCAGCGGACGTACTCCATGCCGTCGGCCAGGGTGAAGGCCAGTTCCTGCGCGGCGGTGGAGCCGGCCTCCCGGATGTGGTAGCCACTGATGCTGACGGTGTTCCACTTGGGGAGATATTTGCTGCCGAATTCTATAGTGTCCGTCACCAGCCGCATAGATGGCTCTGGCGGGAACAGGTACTCTTTCTGGGCGATGTACTCCTTGAGAATGTCGTTCTGGATCGTGCCGCCCAGTTGGTCCATCCGGACGCCCTGCTTCTCCGCTGCCGCGATGTACATAGCCCAGATGACCGCCGCGGGACTGTTGATGGTCATAGAGGTGGTGACTTTATCCAGGGGGATGCCGTCAAAGAGAATCTCCATGTCCTTCAGGGACGAGACGGCGACGCCACATTTGCCGAACTCCCCTTCGGCTTCCGGCGCGTCGGTGTCGTAGCCCATCAGCGTGGGCAGGTCAAAAGCCACCGATAGGCCCGTCTCACCGTGGGCCAGCAGGTATTTGAAGCGGGCATTGGTCTCCTCGGCGGTGCCGAATCCGGCGAACATGCGCATCGTCCACAGACGCCCCCGGTACATATTGGGGTGAATGCCCCGGGTGAACGGGTATTCGCCGGGGAAGCCGAGTTTCCCCAGATAGTCTCCCTCCCAATCCAGCGGCGTGTACAGCCGTTCCACCGGTTCACCGGAGGCGGTGATGAACTCCGGATACCGTTCCGGTTGACGGTCCAGCGTGGCTTTCAGCGTGGTCTGTTCCCACCGTTCCCGTTCGGTGGCAATTCGCTCTCGCTCCTGGCTCATATCTCCTCCTTTAACACGTCATCACGCATCACGTTTCCCGCTCTCCGTTCCCACGCATCCCGTGCGGCGGCCTGTTCGGCAGCCTGCTTGGAACGCCCCTCTCCCCGGCCGGCCACCTCGTCGCCCAGAAGCACTTCGGCGACGAAGGTCTTGGCATGTTCGGGGCCGTGCTCGGCGATGATGCGGTAGCGAGGGGTGATGCCCATTTCGGCCTGGGCCCATTCCTGGAGACGGCTCTTGGCGTCCTTATCCGCCTCAGCGGCCAAAATGGCCTCGGCCATCGGCGCCATCAGGAAGCGCACCATGGTCCGCACTGGCTCCAGCCCCCCGTCCAGATACATTGCGCCGACGACCGCCTCAAAGGCATCGGCCAGATTGGGCGCTCGCTCCCGTCCGCCCCGCTCCTCCTCGCCCCGCCCCAGCCGGATGAAGTCGCCCAGCCCCAGTTGGGCAGCGAAGCGGGCCAGCATCTCCTCGGAGACCAGGACAGCCCGCAGGCGGGTCATCTCTCCCTCCCGGAACTCGGGATAGCAGTGGAAGACCCATTCCGCCACCGTCAGGCTCAGGACGGCATCCCCCAGGAATTCCAGCCGTTGGTTGTCCCAGCCCTCCTCTGGGTGCTCGTGGGTATAGGAAGGGTGAGTCAAGGCACGCAGGAGCAGCCCCGGCTCCCGAAACGTGTATCGGATGCGCTCCTGGAGCGGATGGGGTTTTTCGTTAGGGGTTTGGGCAGATGACTTTGTCCGGGAATGCAACCATTTGCGGAAAATCATCTATCGTGTCCTGATCGTCGTCTCAACGGCTTCTCATAGCAGGACGCGGATCAACACATCGGTACGGATGAAGGCAGTTGAAACTCAGATTCTTCTATCCGCGCGCTTCCGTGCTCCTCCGCGTTGTTCCGTGTTCCAGCAAGTCTTGCAGGATGGGCAGCGCGGCCTCCACCGCGCGCGCCCGATGGCTGATGCGGTTCTTCACCTCTGGTGGAAGTTGGGCCATCGTACAGCCCCACTCAGGCAAGTAGAAGACCGGGTCGTAGCCGAAGCCGCCGGTCCCTGCGGGCGCGGTGGCGATGACCCCCTCGCAGGTCCCCTCGGCGGTATAGAGTTTGCCCTCCGGCGTCGCGATGGCGATGACACAGCGGAAGCGGGCGGTGCGCGCTTCCCAGGGGATGCCATCCAGACGGGCCAGCAGGGCCGCGATGCGGTCGGCGTCGGAGCCGGGGACGTAGTAGGCGGAGTGGACGCCCGGAGCGCCGCCCAGCGCGTCCACTTCCAAGCCCGAGTCGTCGGCCATAGATAGCAGACCGGAGACCTGGACTCCGGCGCGGGCCTTCAGGGCCGCATTCTCCACATAGGTCGTTCCTTCCTCCTGGACGTCTATCCGGTATCCCAGGTCGGAAGGGAACCGTATGGGGACAGGGAGAGAAGCCAGCAGGGCCCGGTATTCCCGCTTTTTGCCGGGGTTATCGGTCACGATGAGCAGTTCCTGGAGCAAAGGGCCCTCCCGATCGGTGAAAGGGAAATCGCTTTTGCAAAAGCGGATAGTCTCCCTATCCAGTGTTGACGGGAAGCACAACCGTCGTTAACAGCTCCTTAACAGTCCAAATATGGTCGGTC
>JADBJJ010000025.1 GCA_014874475.1 Chloroflexota bacterium | reverse complement strand
GCCCCCGACGGCGGCGAACTCCTGCGCGGCGGCCAGACCTTCACCATCACCTGGAGCGCCACCGACGCTAACTTCGGCGCACAGCCCATCGCCCTGGCCTACTCCATCGACGGCGGCAGCAACTACACCACTATCGTCTCCGCCACCGCGAACGATGGGGCGTTTGCCTGGACCGTCCCCTCCCTGGACAGCAGCCAGGTGCGCGTCCGCGTCACCGCCACCGACCGCGTCGGCCATTCCGCCTCCGATGCCAGCAACGCCGACTTCGCTATAGACAGCACCGCCCCTGTGGTCACCCTCACGGCCCCCGACGGCGGCGAACTCCTGCGCGGCGGCCAGACCTTCACCATCACCTGGTCCGCCTCCGACGCTAACTTCGGCCCCACCCCCATCGCCCTGGCCTACTCCACCGACGGCGGCAGCACCTTCCCCTTCGTCATCACCGCCGCCACCGAGAACGATGGGGCGTTTGCCTGGACCGTCCCCTCCCTGGACAGCAGCCAGGTCCGCGTCCGGGTCACCGCTACGGACGAGGTGGGGCACGCCACCTCCGCCGAGAGCGGCAACTTCACCGTGGACTCCTCCCCGCCCTCCGTCACCCTGACCGCCCCCATCACCGGCACTCTCCTGCGCGGCGGCTCGGCCTTCACCATCACCTGGTCCGCCACCGACGCTAACTTCGGCCCCACCCCCATCGCCCTGGCCTACTCCACCGACGGCGGCGCCAACTACACCGACATCGTCTCCGCCACCGCCAACACCGGCCAGTACCTCTGGACGGTGCCCCCCGTGGACAGCAACCAGGTGCGCGTCCGGGTCACCGCCACCGACTTGGTGGGGCACGCCGCCTCCGCCGAGAGCGACAACTTCGCCATAGACAGTAACCCGCCCACCGGGATCATCTCCATTGCAGAGGGGGCGTACACCCGAATACGGGAAATCCATCTGCTCCTTACCTCTTCGGACGACGTGGTCCAGATGTACCTGGATGGAGACCTGGAGAATGCGCCAAATGTACGCCAATGGGTAGCATACACCTCATCGGTGACGGTCACCCTGACCGGCAACGACGGAGAGAAAACCGTCCGTATCCAGTACCGGGACGTCGTGGATAACCAGAGCGAATGGGCAGAGGCGCAGATTACCTACGATGCCACGCCGCCGGTTATCGCCGACCTGTCCCCCGCGGACGGGAGCACGGTGACCACAGCGATGCCGGTCATCAGCGCCACCGTCCGCGACGAAACGGCAGGAATAGACCCCGCGACCATCACGATGACAGTAGACGGCGTTCGTGTGGAAGTCGTCTATGAAATGAACACCGTCTCCGCACCGATCTCGCCGTTGGCCAACATCTCCCACACCGTCACTCTCCTGGTCCAGGACCGCGCCGGCAATAACGTTTCCACTACCTGGGAGTTCGCCGTCAATGAACCGCCTGCTTCCATCCTGCTTACGGCCAGCCCGCCCGCCATTGTCGCCGATGGAATCTCTACCAGCGCCATCAGCGCGACGGTGCGCAGCCTCTCCGGTTACCCGGTGGCCGATGGCACCGAAGTCGTCTTTACGACCACACTGGGAACACTGGGGAGTGGGTCTACCTACACCACCACGACCCAGGCCGGCCGGGCGGTCGCAGTGCTGACGGCACCCACGACCGAGGGGGTGGCCCAGATCACGGCCAGGGCTGGTGAAGCAGCCAGCACAGTCGAGGTAATGCTCACCCGGTTCCGAGTGTATTTGCCCATCGTGGTCAGAGTGCACTCACCATGAAATCGAGGCTGGTACCTGTCAGTTGAGAGCCCTCTGTACCCAAGGCATTATCTCGGTCACACCCGCCACTCTGCATCGGAGCACCATAGTCCCGATACGGCGTGCAGCCCGGAGGCGGCCTCCTCGAGGAGCATGTCTCCGGCGCCGGTTGGATTGACCTCGCCCGGCCTGGAGAGACGCTCATCAGCCTATCGCAGGGTACTTGCTCCTTGCGACAGGCTCAGGATACCCCTGCTTGCCTGAACGGGAAAAAGTCCACCTGCACAAGACATTCCCCTCTGGTAGAAGGCAGAGCATTACCTGCGGCTATGGGTACAAAGTCCTATTGACTTGTGGGTTGCTCTGGACTACAATGAGAGAGCGTTAGGGACTTTCCCTCAACACAGGACCACAACCCCCAACGGCCTTCTCTCCCCATCTCCTATTGGCAAGTTCAAGGCTTGGACAGGCTGTCTCGAACGCAAGGGCTCATTGCACAGGTTGGGCGTCTGGGATATTGCACTCCATGCTGGTAGGGCAGAAATGACAAAAAGAGAATACACACGACGCGATTTTCTGAAAATAGTGGCCCTGACTGCGGGAGGAATCGCCATGGGCGGCAGCCTACAGCAATGCGCCAGCGAGATGGCGTCTATGGCGCAATTGCCCATCACTCCTACAGCCCATGTTTACTTGCCGCTGGTCGTGAAACAGCCAACGCCTACTCCGACACCCACTCCGACCCGGACGCCGACCCCAGGCTCCTCGCGCGTCGTTCACGTCCGCGATCCAGACGCCACCTCCTGGAACGGCAGCAGCAATTACTACTACAACTATGTGAACCAGTCGGTGGTGAACAATATGGTGGACCAGGGAGTCATGGCACTGACCAGCACCTCCACCCGCGCCGATGCCTGGCGGGCCCTCATCCCCAACTACTCCGGCGGCCTCGTCGCCATCAAGGTCAACTTTAACAACAGCGGCAACGACAACATCATAGACGCGCTCATCCATCCCGTGAACGCAGCGATCCGGGGACTGGTGGAGATCGGTGTGGCGACCCAGAACATTCGCATCTACGATGCCATCCGTCCCATCCCGACCTACTTCCGCAACGGCTGTCTCTACTCCGGCGTCCAGTTCTACGACGAGAACAACGCCGACTTCCCGATCGCAGTCTCCTTCAGCCGCCCGGGCATCCCGGCCCAGTCTCTGGCCAGCGCGGTGGTGGACGCCGCCTATCTCATCAATATGCCCATTATGAAAGGACACTCCATCACCGGTGTGACGCTGGGCTTCAAGAACCACCTGGGTACGATTAACAATCCGTACAGCCTGCACGGGTATATTGGTCCCTGGGAGAGCCAGTACACATCCAGTTACAACCCTATAGTAGATATCTACCTGACCTCACACATTCGCAACAAGACGGTGCTGGTCCTGGGGGACGGCCTCTTCGGGAGCCGCGATAACACCAACAGCGTGCCGACCCGCTGGAGCACTTTCGGTAACCAGTTCCCCAACAGCCTTTTCTTCGCCCGCGATCCGGTGGCAGTGGACTGTGTGATGTACGACCTGCTCGCCGCTGAGGGATGCCCGTATGCCTGGGACGAGGCCGCCGACTACCTGCGGCTGGCCGCCGCAGCCGGGCTGGGCGTCTATGAACGGGGAGACCCGTGGGGAAGCGGGTATACGCACATTGACTATGTGAAGATGAACCTATGAACGCTATGCGAAGGTTTGTCCTGTCCGCTTTGCTGACGGCTGCGGTTCTCTTTCTTCTGTCAGACCTGCCCCGTCTTGCCTCATCAGGCCCCACCGTCTCTGCTGCCGACCATCCCCCGGATTTGACTTCGAGCATCCAGGCCATCCCCGACGCCGACTGGCCGCAACTCCAGCGCGATCCCCAACACACCGGCTACAGCCCGCAACAGGTCAACCCGCCCTACCGCTACTACTGGCGCTGGAACGCGGCGCCCTTCGCCAGCCGGACCCAGCCCGTCGTCGCCGGCAACCGCCTCTTCATCGGTTCCCTCAACGGGCGGATGTACGCCCTGAACGCCACCCAGGACGCCGGCGGCGGGAGCCCCACCATCCTCTGGTCCTACGACACGGGCGCGCCGATCCGCCACAGCGCCGCCGTCTACAGCAACACCGTCTACTTTGGAGCCTACAACGGCCGGGTCTATGCCCTGAACGCCGCCACCGGCGCCCTGGTCTGGTCATTCCTGACCGGCGGCGGGATCGCCACCGCCCCGGTGGTGGACGCCAACACCGTCTACATCGGCTCCACCGATGGCTATTTCTACGCCCTGAACGCCGCCACCGGCCAGATGCGCTGGAACTATTACACCGGCGCCCCCATCCTCACCTCCGCCGCCCTCAGCGCCGACGGCCAGACCGTCTACTTCGGCGCCGAGAACATCTACGCCTACGCCCTCCGTACCTCCGACGGCCAACTCCGCTGGCGGACCCGCCTGCAAGGGCAATCCCTGGGCGACGTCTGGCCCGTGGTGGTGGGCAACCTGGTTGTCTTTCGTTCTCAGCCCCTGCGCAACTTTCACTTTCTCCTCCACGAAGGGGATGACGTGATGGACCAGGCCGGCCCGGTCCACCCGGATTGGGCCACCGACTGGGCGGCCGTCCGCCAGCGCATCGTGAGCCATCTGACCAACAACCCCGACCGGCAGACCTTTTTCGCCCTGGATGCGTCCACTGGCGCTCTGCGCGGCCCGGCCCCCGTCCTCTACACCTACGGCAACGGCGATGTGCCGGCCCCCCCCGTCGTCAAAGATGGCACCCTCTATCTGATCTACCGCGCCCGCCACGGCATCCAGACCGACGGCGGCTCCATCCACGTGACCACCCTATACGATGCCGAGTTGGGACGGATGAACCCCGCCACGCTGGACATCGTAGGGCTGACCGCCAGCCAGCCGTTCAACTACCAGATGCGCTACACTTCCGACGAGCCTTCTATGATTTCCATCGGCGGGAACCTGCTCTTTGTGGACAACTGGGAGCGGCTGGGCGCGCTGAACCTCCAGACCGGCGCGCTGGTTGCTATCGCCAACGTGGCCAACGAGTGGAATGCTTGCCCGCCGCCCGAGGGGCAATGCCCTGCTTACGCCGGTCCGATGCCCTTCTTTGAAGTCCCCTGGCCTTTCCCCGGCCCGCAGGTGGGGGAAGGGTACGTCCACCGCCCGCTGGTCATCGCCTCGGGGCGGCTCTTCTGGCGGGTGGTGGAGGGAGGTCTGGCATCCATCGGGCCGGCAGGGACCCTCGCCTCTCCCCCGGCGGCTGCGTTGCCACCTCCTCTCCTCTCCCGCACCGCGGGAGAGGGGAGGGGGCTGGGGGGTGGGGTGAGGTCCATCGCCGCGACCCCATCCCTCACCACCTACGTCTGGACCGAGCCGGTGCGTCCGGTGAGCACTGCCCCGGCCGACCTGGTCCAGCGGCTCAACGACGAGGTGCGCCGTATTGTAGATACCAACAACCACCTCCTTCCCTACTTCCTGGAGCGTGGGTTCACCACCCCGATGCTCTTCCCCGGCGATTCCCTCTACCCCCAAGAGGGGTTGGCCGCCTGTTCTCCCGGCAACATCTACTGGTTCGATCCCGGCGAACTGGTCTACACGCTGAGCATCGCCTACCCGTACCTCTCGTCCGACCTGCAGACCCGCGTGCGTGCCTACCTGACCGCCGAGATGGACCGCTATCCGCCCCTTCAGCCCCTGCCCTGGGATAATCCGCCCCCGTGGCTGACCAGCGGCGTCGCGCGGGAACTGTACCCGGTCACCTTCCGGCCCAACTGCTGGCCGCCGCCGGACCCGCCCCTCAGCACGCTTTATGCCCTCTGGGCCTACGCCCGCTATACCGGCGACTGGGCCTACGTCCAGAACCGCTGGGTGCAGATAGACGCCCTCTTTGACCGGAAAAAGAACGCTATAGACAACTATGCCGCCATCAGCGGGGCCATCGGTTACGCGCGCATCGCCCGGCAACTGGGCCGCACCGCCGAGGCCAATGAAGGGGAACAGGTCGCCGTGCAGGCGATGACAGCAGGTCTCAACTTCAACGGATTCCGCGCGACTGCCAATGCCCGCTATCCCGACCCCCGCGACCAGCAGACCGGCTGGCGGGCGCCCGTCTTTTTCGGCCTGACCCCCGAGGTCGGCCGCTACATCGCCGATACTAACCGCATCACGGCGACGAACTACATCAGCAACCTCACCGACGCCGACGGAGTCTTTCTCTGGTACATCACCCGCCTGGGCTTGCAGGCCGAAATCGGGGAGTCCAGTTTCCACGGCCCGGACCTGGCCTGGTCTATCTTCCTGGCGAGGGCCTACGTCATCGGAGACACGCAGGAGACCCTGCGGGGCTGGCTGGACCGCCCCTGGGGATTAGGGGACATCTATTACCTCCAGAAGATCATCGCCACCATAGAAGCCCAGCCGGAACAGCCCAACCTCAGCGCCAGCACCAAGCGGCCGTCCTCCCTGACCCCACAAACCGGTGACGTGCTGACCTATACCATCCTCCTCCGCAACACCGGCAGGCCATTCACTGAAACGGTCGCCCTCACCGATACCGTGCCGGCCGGACTGGCCTACGTCCCCGGCAGCCTGACCGCTACCCTGGGCACACCCAACGCCTCGGCTGCGCCGGTGTTGCGCTGGACAGGGGTACTTTCCGCGACGCGCGCCGTCACCATCACTTACCGGGTCACCGTGACCGTGCCAGCCGGCACAGCGCGGGCCATCTCCAATACAGTGACCATTGCCGCGCCGCCTCTGGCCCCGCTCACCCGCACGGCGATCATCATCGTCAACGGATACAAGGTTTTCCTGCCCGTGGTTCTGAGACAGAGCTGACCGTCGGGTGGCCGTCACCCAAGGAGACTCTTATGAATATGAAAACGATATGGCAGAAAACGGGCGCGCTGTTTGCGGCCCTGATCCTCTTGGGAACTGTCCCCCCGGTGGACGACCATCCCCAGAGCGTGGCCGCCACCGCCACCCGCCGTGTCAACGTCTGGCAAACCGTCTCCGGCCCGATAGACGATAACACCGCCTCCATCTTCTGGTTCGGGCGCGCCACCACCAACGATAACTATGTGGACGTGCGCGTGGGCTATACCGGCCAGCACCTGCGCATCTTTGTGACGGTGGTGGACTATTACCTCTGGCAAATGCCCTCAGAGGACAAAGACCCCCGCCTTTACGACGGCGTTGCCATCTATTTGGACACTGCCGGAGATCGCGCGACCACTCCAAAACAGGACGACTATTTCTTCGTCAACGGCTGGCGTCACTCCTGGCCGGGGGAAAACAAAGAGGCCTACCACCGGGATGGCCGGGGGACGGGGAGCGGGTGGAACGAGACCTGGTCAGGAGTGTGGACGGAAAGCGTGGGGTATGGGTGGTACAACACCGGCCCCAACAACAATGGCAACTGTCCCGCCAACCCCTTTGACTGCGATGCCGGCTGGTCCACCGTCATCACCATCCCCTTCTCCACCCTGGGCCTGACCGGCGCTCCGGCGCCCGGCACCATCTGGGGGCTGGGGGTCTACCTCTACGACCGGGATGCGCCGGAGCCGGCCGCACTGGTGAGTCCGCCGGCGATGTGGCCGGAGACCTTCTCGGCCAATAACCCCAGCACGTGGGGGGAAATCGCCTTCAGCCCCGCGCCCTACTCCCCCCGCCGGGCCGTCGCCACCGGCACGACCGTCGTTCGGCGCGACCTGGGCGGCGCGGTCGCCGACGCCTACGTGGGCGGAGGAGGCGACTGTGACGGCGGCTACCTGGGCGGCGGTGACATCAACCACGGCGACGAGGGCCTCTTCGTCGCCAGTCAATCTCTGATCGGCGACTTTCCCTGCTGGAGCAAGTCCTACTTGCGCTTCGGGCTGAACGGGATTCCGCCGGGCAAGGTCATCATCTCGGCCACGCTCACCCTGCACCTGTGGGGCAATGCCGGCCCCATCCCATCCCAATCCTACCCGTCCTACATCCATCTCTTCACCGTCGCCGAGGACTGGGGGGAAGACACCATCACCTGGAACAACGCGCCAATGGCCAAGGAGAACCTGGCCGCCACCTGGGTCTACCCGCGCACCCCCGGCGATGGCGATGATTTCCCCGGCATCCCCTACACGTGGGACGCTACGCAGGCGGTGGCTGAAGCCTATGCAGCGGGCCGCCCGCTGAACGTCGCCTTCTACACCGCCGACACCCACTTCGACAGCAGCAAGTACTTTGTCTCCTCGGACGAGAGCAGCGATTGGAAACCCGAGGGGAAGCCCACATTGAGGATCGTCTGGGGAGACCCCACCCCAGACGTGGAGAAACGGGTCAGCCGTTTCACTGCCCGTATGGGCGATGTGCTGACCTATACACTGCGGCTGTGGGGAGCGGGTACCCATCTCTACCTGCGGGACCCCATCCCGGCCGGCACGGTGTATGTGCCCAACAGCGTCTCCGGCGGGGCCGCGTTCAATCCCGCGGCCAATCGGGTGGAATGGGATGGGGTGCTGAGTGCGACCGAACAGATGACCTTCACCTTCGCCGTCAGCGTCACGGCGACCGGCCCACGCGCCATCGTGAACACAGCGACCCTCACCGACAGCATCAGTACGCTCACCGCCTCGGCGGTGACCATCGCCAACGGCTATTCCGTCTATCTCCCCCTGGTGATGAGAACGTGGTAATGCCCATCGCCTGATCTCATCCCCCCTTTCCTTACCACAAATGACACAGGGAGGGCTATCGGGGGGTGAGAGCACGACGCAGGCCCAGCCATTGCATCCACCTTTGCCAGCCGGCCTTCCATTGGAGGGATCGGGCCCGCACTGTGCCCACAATACCATACGGGAGAAAAATGACGATAAACACAAAGGCCGCACCGAACATCAACGTCCATATCGGGCCAAACAACCGATTCAACCAATATCCCAGCAGATGAACCACTGCGGCTCCCAATACCGGGCCGCTTAAAGTGCCCGCCCCGCCCACAATGGTCATCGCCAGTACGTCTATCGTGGTTCCCACACTCAGAACAGAGGGGGTCACGCTCAGGTTGTACGCCGCGTTGAAACATCCAGCCAGTGAGGCTAACAGCCCGGCCACAATCAGCGCGATCATCTTATACGTGAAAACGTTGTAGCCCAGCATCGCCGCTCGTTGTTCATTTTCGCGAATCGCTATCATCACTCGCCCTGTAGGGGAATTCACCAGACGGCGGGCCACCAGATACGCCCCGATGAAGAAAGCCAGAGTTAGGAAATAAAAACGCAGGCGGTGATCGGTCGGGCTAAGAGCCGGATGGATATAAATGCCGTGCAGGCCGTCATCGGCACCGGTGTACTGCCGAAAATCGGTCGCTTCGGAGAGAATATAAAAAAATTCCGAAAAAGCCAGGGTGACCATCGCCAGATAGACTCCCCGAACCCGCAGCGAGAGGGCTCCGAAAACCAGGCTTTGAAGGATTGCGACAAGAACGGCGATCCCCAAGGCGGCCCACCATGGCCAGCCGAAATGCTTGAGCAGAATGCCGATCACATATCCCCCTGTGCCGTAAAACATCGCATGTCCGAAAGAGAGAATGCCCGTATATCCCAGAAGCAGGTCATAACTGATCGCAAACACGGCCAGAATCAGCATTTGAATGAGCATGCCCTGCCAGAATTTGGCGGGTCCGGTCTCTGTCAGGTGTACCAGCCGCGCCAGGCCCCGAAGATCAGGGGGCAAGTCGGCAGGATTCCCGAAGAAAATCCCGGCCACAAAGGGGAAAAGGACCAGCAGGACCAGGATCAACAACTCCCATTTCCACCGGTTCAGTGTGGTTGCTAAGGAAAGTCTAGTGAGAGTCATCCATCACTCCTTTTTCCCGAAGATTCCGGCAGGCCGCGTCAGCAAGACAATCGCCATAATCAGGACGGTGGAGGCCCGGGCCATTGCCGGGGATGCCCGGACGACCTGGTCGGTCCAGGGCAACGCTATCCCTGCGGTGACCAGGATATCGCCGAAGGCGCGGGCCAGCCCCAAAATGAGCGCTCCAACGGCTGTCCCGGTATAACTTCCCATCCCTCCGATCACGACGGCAATAAAGGCCTGTAATTGAAAGGCGCCCCCCATCTCCGGGTAGACCCCGACGAACGGAGCGGCCACCACTCCCCCCAGCGCGGCCAGGGCGGACCCCAGAGCAAAAACCATGGTGAAGACGCGCCGGATGTTGATTCCCAGCGCTTCCACCATAGCGCTATCCTGGACCCCGGCCCGCACGATCATCCCTAACCGGGAGTACCGCAGGAGGAACCAGACGCTCAGCAGGATAACCAGACCCACGAAAATGATAAACAGGCGGTAGGTAGGGAATGCCCGCCCGAGAATGTCTATGGAAGCACAGTGTTCGTTTAGCCAGGCAATCCAGTTATCCGAACGACACCGACCGGCAAACAGGGAAGGTACATCCATCGGGGGGCGCCCTTCTCTGCCCCAGATGGATTTGACCAGTTCGGCGCCGATGAACATTAACCCCAGAGTCAGCACCAGTTGGGTGACCGGGCGTCCATAAAATGGGCGGATAAAAACTACCTCTGTCAATATCCCCAGCAGCGCCCCGGTTGCTGCGCCGGCGAAAAGGGCCAGGATAAACCGAACGTCCACAGAGAGACCCAGCATAAACCGCTCCGCTGGGTCTCGGCCCCACACCATCAGGACTGCCACCGCCACCAGGCCCAGGGCAAGGGCCAGCCGGCCCCCTTGAGCCCTCGCCGCGCGCTGGAACGGATCCCGCACCCCCATCGGCCCCAGAAGTACGCCCGCGATGGCGATGATCACCAAACGCAGCGCCATACGGGATAGAGGCTCTTGGGCCAGGGCGGTTGGCACAGCCCCTCCGGTTGCCGTAGGTTCAAAAGCGACGAGGCGGTTCAGGGGAAACTCCCGCACTCCCCAGACCACCAGGCCGGTCGCCAGCAAGGCCAGGAGCAGCGAAGGAGAGAGATGGGAGAAAACCGTCTGCCAGGGCTTTGTATGTGGTGAGGCCTGCCGTTGCCGGGCCTCCCAGGCCCGCAACAGCCGTCCGGGTATCATCCCCAGGATGGTCCCGGCCATCAGCACCAGCAGAAGGGGCAATGTATTGAGAAACAAGCGTGGGTTGCCAAAGAGGCTGTAGCCGATGTAGGCCCCGATCATGAAGATAATGCCATGCGCGAAATTCAGTACGTCCATCAAACCAAAGATGAGGGAAAGGCCTGCTCCCAGGAGGAAATACAAGGATGCCAGTGTGAGCCCGGAAAGGACCACCGAAGTGGCCCGAGCCGGACCCAGCCAGGCGTAGCTCAGGCCGACCAGAAGCAGGACAATGGCAATAAAGATCAGGGTAGCCCGGTAAGGTTTCATTCCCCCTCCTAAACGGTCACGCCCAGATAACGGCGAATGGTCTCCGGTTCGTTGAGCAGTTCGGCCATCATGCCGCTGCGGATGGAACGACCATCGTCAATGATAACGTAATACGTAGCCAGATGGCTGGCCATCCAGAAATTCTGCTCCACCAGAAGGACAGTGACTTCGGCAGATAGTTGACGGATGGCATCCATCAGTTCCTGAATCAAGATGGGTGCCAGGCCCTTACTTGGCTCATCTATCAGCAACAGTTGATTATCTGGCACCAAGGCGCGAGCGATTGCCAGCATCTGCTGTTGTCCCCCAGAGAGATGCCCGCCAGGTAGACCATACAATCGCTTCAGGTCCGGGAACAGGCTGAAAATGAAATCGGCCCGACGGTTCAGGTCGCCCCGCTTCCGCTCCGCAATTTTCAGATTCTCGGCTACCGTCAAACCCGTGAAAACGGCCCGTTCCTCCGGGACATATCCAATGCCTCGGGCGGCGATTTGATAAGCCGGACGCCCCTGAATCTCCTCTCCGGCAAAGATGACCCGACCATAGCGCGGAGGGGTCAGGCCGATGATAGATTTCAGAGTAGTGGTCTTTCCCGCACCGTTGCGCCCCAGGATGGCCGTAATGGCCCCCTTGGGTACGCTCAGGGAAACCCCTTGCAGGATATTAAACTGGCCGATAAAAGTATGGATATCCTGCACTTCCAGCAACATGGAACTCATTACACCCCTCCCTTGTGGACGCCTTCCATATCCCCCAGGTAGGCATGCTGGACCCGTTCGTCGGCGCTGATCTGCTCCGGGGACCCTTCTGTCAGAATACGCCCCTGGTGCATCACCGTGATGACATCCGAAATGGTCATGACAATATCCATTTTGTGCTCCACCAGCAGGATGGTCTGTTCACCCTTCTCCCGAATCCGCCGAATGGTTTCCACTAAAAGGGGAACTTCCGCCAGCGCGACGCCTGCCATAGGTTCATCCAACAAGAGAAGTTCGGGGTCAGAAGCCAGCAGGACAGCGATTTCCAGTTTCCGCTGGTCCCCGTGGGGGAGTACACGGGCTGGAAGGAACTCGCGCCCGGATAGACCCACCTGGGCAATCACCTGAAGCGCGCGCTCTTCGTACTGGCGGAAGTTCCGATAATGGGACCAGAACCGCAGGCTCTCTCTACCGCGTGCCTGGGCCGCCAGACGCACGTTCTCCAGGACGGTTAGATTGGGAAAGAGGTTAGTGATCTGGAAGGAGCGCCCGATACCCAACATAGCGATCCGATGGGGAGAGAGGCCCGTAATGTCCCGCCCGAGAAAGGAAACCCTCCCGGCAGTCGGTTTGAGAATACCACTGATCAGGTTGAAAAGGGTTGTCTTTCCGGCCCCGTTAGGGCCGATAATGGCGTGGAGCACTCCGCGGCGCACCCGTAGAGAAACGTCGTCTACGGCGACAAGCCCGTCAAATTCCTTACGCAGGTTATGAGTTTGCAGAATGATTTCGTCTTCCATATGCCCACTCCAGGGGGCAAAGAATCTCTTTGGCCATCTGGTCAGAGTCTGGCAGGGTTATGGATATGACTGGGCGAGGCGGCTCCATCCACCTCGCCCAGGTCTCCATCTGGCAGCACTACGGTGTGGGGCAGCGGTCTTTATACGCGTCTGGGAGCAGACACGGCGGCGCCGCTTCCTCCGGCGCAAATTCCCGGATCAGTTCCACGAACCGGAATTCGGGATCGGTAACGCTCAACAGACGGACATAATAGAGAGGGAACAGGCAGACATGGTCGTAGGGGCGGATGATGTATTTGCCGTTGGGCCCGTCAAAGGAGAAATTGTCCTCGTAGACCTGGATCAGCGCGTCGGCGTTAGTATCACCGTTGGTCCGCTTGAGCCCTTCCACGACCATAATGGCAGCGGCCATTCCCCCTGCGGTAAAGAGGTCCGGTGGAGTTCCATAGACCTCTTTGTGTCGTTTGACCAGCCAGTCGTTCACGGGGTTCTTGGGCAGGGTATAGTGGTAGACGACGATACCGGTGGAGCCGAGGGCGTCTGCGTAACCGGCCGCCAGGGTCTGATTATCCCCGATGCCAGTGCCGACAATCATCTGATCAAAGATGCCCAGTTCCTGCATCTGTTTGAAGAGGGGGACGAACCCCGCGCCCGCCCAGGTGATAATCAGTACCTCTGCATTGGCATCCAGAACCTGCTGAAGGTACGGCGTGAAGTCGGTAGTGTCAAAGGGGATGAAGACCGCTCCACACTTCTGGGGATCATCATTGATGGGGAATGTGCCACCGCCCGCCTTCACCACCGCGTAGAAGCCGCAGGCCGAACCCCATCCGAAAGCATAGTCCGGAGCAATCTGCACGAAGGTTTTCCCCAATCCCAGCAATCCTTGCCCCATCACGACAGCATCCTGGTAGTTGGTGCGGCTGGTGCGGAAGGTGTAGGGGTTAAAGTTCTTGCCAGTAATGTCGGTGGCCGCCGCCGGTTCGGCGATCAGAATTATTTTGTTCTCCAGCGCAACCTGCTGGACCGCCATAGTGGCGCCGGAACTAGGGGCACCAACGAGCAGTTCCACACCTTCGGCCTCAATGAGTTCCCGGGCCAGGCTGACAGCCTTCTCGGGGTCGCTGACGGTATCTTTTATGATGACCTGGATGGGACGTCCGGCCACCTCCATTGTCCCGTCCGTAGCGTATTCTAGCCCCAATTGGAAGCCACGCTCCAGCATCGGCCCGTAGATAGCCAGCGGCCCGGAGTTATCGGTCAACAGACCGATCTTGAGAGGTTTGCCTGCGAAGGGGTAGGCCGGGGTGGGTTCGACCGTCGCAGTGGGAACCGGAGTCGGCGGAACCGCAGCAGGGGGAGCAGTGGGCGATGGTGTCGGTGTTGGTACTGGCCGACAAGCCCCCAGCAGAACGACCATAACCATAAGGATGCTCCCCAATAGCCCGAAAGTACGCTTTCCGTTCATCTTTCCTCCTCCAGGGTTTCATAATTGAGATTCAATCTATTCGGTCGTTTCATGAACAGCCTATCTGCGTTACACCATCTGCACCTCCTTACAATGCGAAATATACCCTTCCACGATACTCCAAACTCATAACTATAACGAGGATAGAAATCCTATCATCATCGCGTTGAAGATATGCGGCTGCTCCCAGCATGTCGCGTGGCCTGCGTTGGGAATGACATACAGTTCGGCACCACGAATCCGATGAGCGATCTCCTCGGCGTACATTCGTCCCTTGAGAATATCCAGTTCGCCAACCATCACTGCGCAGGGAACGGCGATGGCACCCAGTTGGTCATAGATGTTCAGGTTCAGAAAGCACTCACAGAGGCGAATAAAGGCATCGTAATCCAGGCGCGCGTACCGTTCCAAGGCCTGGGCCATCAGGTCCGGATGTGCCTGGATAAAGCGAGGGGAAAAATTCCACGGCACAGTAGCATGGAAAACGGCGCGTGGGTCCCGAGTGCGGGCAGCGGCTATCCAGTTCTCTACCACAGCGCGCAACCAGGGGTCCACATGGCTTACGGCATCGGCAACGATTAACGAGCAGGTGCGCTCTGGATATCGGAGCGCAAAAACCATGCTGATTTCGCCGCCGTAGGAAATGCCCCCGATATGAGCCCGTTCAACCTGCAGGGCATCCAGCAAACTGGCCAGGTCGTCGGCGTGCTGCTCCATCGTATACGGACCAACGGGGTGATCCGACTGCCACATTCCCCGACAGTCATACAAGAGCAGACGGTAGCACCGGGAAAGGGCCGGAATCTGGTAGACCCAACTGGCGGTGCTCATCAGGATGCCGTTGGAAAGCACCAGCACGTCCGCCCCTTCTGGGCCGTGAAGTTCGTAATACAAATTTACACCGTTTACCATCAGCCTGGGCATAGCGATTCCCTTCCGATCAGGTCCCGCACGAGAACCAGGGCAACGCCATCGCACACCATCTCTCCAGCCTGATTACGGCAGGTAGTGCGCAAGTTGACCAGTTCTTTCTCCGGCCGCAGCCGAATGACTTCCACCGAGGCATTCATCCCCTCGCCCTGATATGCTGGCTTCAAAAACAGAAACTTTTGTTTGAGGTAATTGGTCCCTGCGCCCGGAAGATGCTCCCCCAGCAAACAAGAGAAGAGCGCGCCCAATAGCCCAGCAGGAAGAAGCAGAGAAGGCCACCCCCATCGCTCACTCAGAGCGGAATCCACATACAAAGGGTTACAGTCACCCGTCAGAGTGCTGTAGACCCGCACGTCATCCATTGTGAAGGTGCGTGTGATACTTTGGTGTTCTCCCAGGTGCAACCCCTTCAGGGCCTCTGCTTCACTGGGAGGCCATGATAGCGGTGCGGTAGCCGGGTGGTGGGGCCAACCCATCGCCCCAACCGAATAAACCTTCGCCTGCCCCTGGCAACCGATATTTCCGTCCGGCCGACAGATCATAGTCTGTACTTCGGCGATTCCCTCATCCGGCTGGAGAGCCGTTATCTCCACTTCCACCGCAACCTCTTCTCCGGCGTAAGTTGGGGTTGGAAATATCAATTCCTGTTCCAGCACCGCTGTCCCCGGGCCGGGCAGGTATGTGCCCAGGACTGAGAGGATGAGCCCGTAGAGGAACATGCCGTGGGCCACAGGACGGCCAAAACGGGTGCGGGCCGAAAAGAGAGCATCGGTGTGAATGGGATTCTCATCACCACTCAGACGAGCAAATGCCAGAAAGTCGTCCTGGCTCAGCCGGCGACGGACCGTAACTTTATCGCCTACCTGAAATCCGCGCCATGGGTACATAGAACATCCAACTCTATCCCTCGCCGAATTGTTTGCGCAGTTCTGTTTTCAGCACCTTGCCCGCCGGATTACGGGGCAGGCGGTCTGCAAAAACGACCGATTTGGGGATTTTATAGCGGGCGATTTTCCCTTCGCAAAAGCGAATGACCTCCTCCTCGGTCAGGGTATAGCCGGGTTTCACAACCACGATAGCCTTCCCGACCTCACCCCACTTCGGATCCGGCACACCGATGACGGCGACCTCTGCGATTTGCTCCATTTGGAAGAGGACCTGCTCCACTTCGGCCGGGTATACGTTCTCGCCCCCGGAGATGTACATATCCTTGAGCCGATCCACGATGTAATAGTAGCCATCCTCGTCGGCATACGCCACATCGCCGGAATGGAGCCACCCTTCCCGGATTGTCTCCGCCGTTACATCCGGCAATTGCCAGTAACCGGGGGTGACACCAGGGCCTTTAATCAACAATTCTCCCCTTTCCCCTGGCAGCACGTCCCGCCCTTCCGGGTCTACTATACGCACCGCCACATGCATTTGAGGCTTGCCCACCGAACCGGCTTTGCTGAGCGCGTGTTCCTTGTCAATGAGAAAAACGGTTGGTCCGGTCTCCGTCATCCCGAAGCCCTGCTGAATGATAATGCCGCGCTGAGCATACCATTCTAGCAAAGCGACGGGCATCGGCGCCCCTCCACAAGCCCAGGAACGGACACGAGAGAGATCGTATTGGTCAAAATCGGGATGCTGGCTCATAAACAGGTACATCGCCGGCACCCCGAAAAAGATAGTGGCCTTTTCCGAAAGCAGGCGGAGGGTTTCAGCGGGTTCAAAGGAGCGCTGAATAATCGCCGTTCCCCCTACGTGAAATGTCGGGTTGGTGTATAGATTCAGTCCGCCGGTGTGAAAAGTGGGAAGCGCGTTGAGGCTCACATCCTGAGAGGTCAGGTCAATGGCCATACCAATGTTGACCGCGTTGTAGAAGACCATTCCGAAAGTCTGTATCACCCCTTTTGGCCGCCCCGTGGTTCCTGCGGTGTAGAGGATGTGCCAAACGTCGCTCAGAGGGCGCGGAGGCATGACCACAGGCGTTCCACTGGCCTGCTCCAGAGCCCTTTCATAAGCCCATTTCCCTTCCAGGGCATCTTCTCCCAGGGCCATCTGAGCCTTCACCCCAGTACGCTCTATCAGGACACGAGCCACTTCGGCGAATTGAAGGTCATAAATGAGCGCGCATGAGGCAGCGTCGCGCATAATGAATTCCAGTTCCGGCAGAGCGAGCCGCCAATTTAGAGGGACCAGGATGGCTCCCACCTTCGCACAACCATAAAGCGTCTCAAAGATTTCCGCACAGTTGGGGGCCAGGATGGCAACGCGCTCCCCCGCGCCGACTTGCCATTCGTCCCGCAGAAATTCTGCAAAGCGACTCGCCCGTTCGTGGAATTGGGCATAGGTGAACTGGCGCCCCGTTGCAGCATCTACCAGCGCCAGTTTGTTCGGTGTAAGTTCCGCCCGTTTGGCTAACCAATCCAATGTGAACATCTTGCCCTACCCCTTCAAAACAGCGTGAAAGGCGGCGTTAAATTTCTCCGGTTTTTCAATAAAAGGCGTATGACCACAGTTGGGAATTATCACTTCCTGATAGAAGCCACCGCATGCCTGATATCGCTCCAGGACGGCGCGAATTTGATCCAGCATAGGTTGAGGCGGGCATTCCTCAGGGCCAGGCCAACCTGGGACAAACCCCAATGCCCCCAGAGTGGCGATATCCCACATTGCGCTGTTGGAAACCACCAAGTCATCCGCACCGCGAATCCAGAGGATGGGCGGCTTCAGTTGGATGTCCACAATTCCGCTGGCGTCAAAATACTTCCGACTGAAGGCATTGACCACACCACGTGTCCCGGGCGCCGCTCCTGGCCAGTGAGGAGAAGAGACCGAATCGCCCGGATACCAGTCCTCCCCCACCCGCATGGAGAGCATAGAACTGAGTAACTCTTCCTCCCGTTTCGGAATGAACGGGGGTTTGAAATAGAACTGGCGCATGACATTGCGCGGGGAAACGAGGTGATCCGTGCTGCGGTCCTTCTCGTTCAGCAAGCGAACAAAATCAGGATTTACGCTGGCCGCGCCAGCCGGTGCACCGTCCTCATAACAGGGAGTGCCCTGAACGTCCTTGCTCCCGCCGTAGCCGTAGGGGGACATAGTGTCTACCAGGGTAATGGACAACAGGTCCTCGGGGTAGGCGATGGCGTACTTCATCACGATTCCCCCACCCATGGAGTGGCCGACGATGTGGAATTTGCCCAGACCGAGCGTCCTGACCAACGAATGCACGTCCTCCGCCATATCACGCAGCCCCAGGGTGGCGTCTATGGGAAGGGGTTCGGTATCGCCGTAGCCCCGCATATCAGGGGCAATGCCGAGAAAGCCCGGCGGCAATGCCAGCATAGTCTCTTCCCAGAAGGTGGACGACGAGCCGTTCCCGTGGACGAACAGCACGGGTATACCATTCTCAGAGCCGGCCATCAGAACATGCATCCTGATCCGCGGCGTCTGCACCATATGGGAAGTCACTCCTGGCAAGTTGGATATCCGGCCCATGCTTACCTCCTGAGTTATGATTGGCTTTTATGTACCCACAAATTGTTTTCTTAACTCCCGTTTCAAGATTTTACCCGCTGCCGAGATGGGCAGGCTTTCCATAAATATGATCCGTTTAGGTATCTTGTAACGGGCCAGGCGGTCCTGGAGGAAAGCCAGGAGTTCCTCTTCAGTGGCCGTCGCCCCCGGTTTCAGCACGACACAGGCCAGGCCCACTTCTCCCCATTTGGGGTCCGGCACACCAATGACAGCGCACATGTGAACCGCCGGATGCTCATAGAGGGCCTTTTCAATTTCCACAGGATAAACGTTCTCTCCCCCAGAGATGAACATATCCTTTCGCCGGTCCACAATGTAAAAGTACCATTCTTCGTCGTAATAGGCTAAATCTCCGGTATGGAACCATCCCTCTTCATCCAACATTGCTGCGGTGGCTTCAGGGTCACCAAAGTATCCGGAGCAAAGGGAAGGGCCCTTCAGGACCAATTCCCCCACCTGATGAGGGCCTACAGGACGATTGTCGTCATCTACAACGCGAGCATCTACAAAGAAGTTGGGGCGTCCGATGGAGCCAGCCTTGCGCACCGCGTCTTCGGGCGCCAGCGCGAAGATGCCCGGCCCGAATTCGGTCATCCCGAAACCCTGCTTGAAGCGAACGCCCTTCTCCTGAACGTACTGGAGGATCAGGGAAACCGGTAGAGGGGCCCCACCACTGGTACAGAATCGCAACGAGGAGAGGTCTGCCCTGGCCCAGTTCGGTGCCTGGGTCATCATCTGGTACATAGTGGGCACGCCTGCAAAAACAGTGACCCGCTCCCGTTCTATCAGATCCAGGACGCGCGCCGGGTCAAACTGCCGGACGAGGATGACCGTCCCACCGAGAATGATCTGGGGCAGGGTGTAGACGAAAAGGCCCCCTGTGTGGAACATTGGGAATACGTTCAGGTAGATATCGTTGTGGGTTAGGTCATGGATGACGGTGTTCAACGTGTTCCACGCAATCATTCGGTGGGAAACCTGGGCCGCCTTGGGGAATCCCGTTGTCCCACCGGTGAAAATCAGGGCCACGGTATCTTCTTCTGTAACATTCTCACAGGTCACAGGGTCCGAAGGGCCGCTCTGCAGGGCGGTCTCAAAATGCAGGCTCCCCTCGATCCCCGGCCCATCTATGTGCAAGTAAACAGGGATCGCATGCGGAGTAGAGCGAATCGCCCGCTCCAGCAAGGCAATATTCTCGCGAAAATCGTCGGAATAGATCAGGATGCGAGGTTCTGTTCGTTCCACAATCTCCGTGATTTCCCGCCAGTGGAGCCGCCAGTTCAGAGCGGTGTGGATGGCTCCCAGTTTGGCACAAGCAAAGAAACAATCCAGGTGCTCCACACCATCCCGAGCCAGGATGGCAACCCGGTCCCCTTTCCGTATGCCCGCGGTATGGCGCATCCAATTGGCCAGGCGATTCGCCCGCTCATTCATCTGCCGATAAGTGAGCCGCCAGGGAGGCTCTTTGCCAGCATCCACAATGGCTGTCCTCTCCGGGCTATAGATTGTCCGTCGTCCCAGATAATCCCCTACATACATTGCTCTGCCCCTATATTTCTCGGGTCCATCGCCACACGGATGCGGCCATAGTGATTCCACCTCCGCTGGTGCAGAAGACAATGATATCCCCTATGCGGGGGCCGCGGCCCTGATCAACCAGGTCGTCCAGCGCCATAGCCACACAGGGGGAGCCTGTGTATCCCCATTTGTCCATCACCCAATGAGTTTTTGACATAGGCTGACCGAGGATATCCATGACCAGTTCAATGGTTCGCAGATTGAGTTGGGTGAAGAGAAAAAGGCTCACATCATCCAGGGTCAAGCCGGCTCTGTCCAGAGCATCCCGGATGAGTTGAGGCCAGTACTCCGTGTTAAAGGTGCGCGGGAACTTGCGCACAAACTGGACGCGCGGCGGACCGTACGTCTGCAAATTTTCAGGCGTACAGGGGCGAAAGGCACCGCCCGTATAGATCCCTAGCGCATCGTGGTACTCCCCCCGGGCCATCAACTTGCTGGCCAGGAAACCCGGCTCCTTACCAGGGGCCAGGATGACCGCGCCGGCCCCATCGGCAAAGAGGTTGGCGGTCTTTTTGTCCTTCAGGTCCAAGAACCGGCTCATCCCGTATCCACCGGCAACCAGGACGTACCGGATGTGCGGGTCGGTCATAATGTAGCGGGCCCCCTGGTCCAGCGCGGTGACCCAGCCTGCGCAGGCGCTGTTGACGTCCCAGCAACCAGCGTTTACTGCACCCAGTTTATGCTGAACCGCCACCGATGTGCCCGGGGAGGGATAATCCGGTGTGTCGGTAGACAGGATGATCAGGTCCAGGTCCTCCGGACGCACATGGGCTCGCTCCAGGGCTTCCCGCGCGGCTTCCACTACCAGGTCCGATGTGGTCTGGTCGGGGGTCATCCATCGGCGCTCCTGGATGCCCACGTTTTCTATCAGCCAGTCGCTGGTTGGTTCTCCCAGCAGGATATCTATCTCCGCATTGGTGATTACCCGTGCGGGGACGTGGCTTCCTGTAGAGATGATTTGCGCGAACCGGGTCATTTCCGCTTCCCCTGTTTGTGGTTTCGTACCCTCATTTCCCGTCGGTCAGAAAGTCCAGAATCGCCTCTACCGTTGCGGCGGGGTCTTCTATCGGGAAGATATGCCCCACTCCGGGAAGGATTTTGACCCGGGCATAGGGAAGCCGCCGGGCCAGCAGGTCGGCGTTACCCGGGGGGACTACCCGGTCGTGCTCCCCGAAGAGTACCAGGACCGGGCACTGAATTTGCCCGATGCGGGCCTCAGCATTGTGAGTCGCTCCGGCAACCACTTGAGCCTGATATTGAGCGAGGGGCACAGGATTGGTCAGGCGGTACTGAATCAGTTCTTGAACCACTTCGGGATGCCGTTCAGCAAAACCTGGCGCGCAGGCGATCTGGATGCCACGTCGGGCCAGTTCCACCGGGTCCCCCTCCCGTTTGGTCAGCACTTCCAGGGCCTCCGGAGTAATGGGGATGACGTTGGGACCACCGTAGGTGGTGGAGGCCAGAATCAGCCGCTCCACCAGGTCCGGGCGGGCCAGTGCCAGTTCCTGGGCGATGAATCCCCCCAGAGAGTGTCCCAGTACACACGCTTGTCGGATGCCCAGCGCATCCAGCAACCCAGCCGTATCAGCCGCCATCATCGCCGTCGTGTAAGGGCCCGGCGGTTTATCCGTCTCCCCGGCGCCGCGGTTATCAAAGGTGAGCACCTGGAAGTGCTGAGAGAGCGCTGGCACTACCTTGTGCCAAAACCATCCGCCATACCCCACACCGCTGATCAGCACCAGCGGATGACCCCCACCAGTGACCGAATAGGCCATTTCAATGTCGTTCACTTGTACCTTTGGCATCTTATCTCCTATGCGAGACCGGCTTCTCCCAATGGAACACAGATGAAACACGGAAGGACACGGATTTCGCGAATTTCACAGATTTTAAAAATCTATCTGTTTTCTCTGTACCGCTCCCGAAGCGCCTGTTTATCCACCTTTCCGGCTCCGGTCTTCGGAAGTTCATCCAGGAAGACCACTGCCTTAGGAACTTTATACCCTGCCAGGCGTTCGCGGCAAAAAGCGATGATTTCCTCTGCGGTGACCCCGGCCCCGGGGCGACGGACGACGCAGGCCAAACCGACCTCGCCCCAGAGAGGGTCGGGAACGCCGATCAGGGTGGCCTCCACGACATCCGGATGGGCATGCAGTATGCTCTCCACCTCAGCAGGGTAGACATTCTCCCCGCCGGAGATGATCATATCCTTTAACCGACCCACGATGTAATAATAACCCTCGGCATCCCGTCGGGCTAGGTCACCGGTATGGAGCCAGCCGTCGCGGATAGTCGCGGCGGTTTCCTGAGGATGATTCCAGTAGCCTGCGCAGACATGCGGGCCGCGAATGATCAGTTCGCCTACCTCATCGGGGCCGCAGTCAGTACCGTCTTCCCGCACCACACGCATATCCACATGGAAGAGGGGAAATCCCACCGACCCGGGTTTGCGGCGGACGTCCTGAGGCGGGAGCCAGAAATTGTTGGGGCCCGCCTCGGTGAGCCCGTACCCGGTCTTAAAATTCACTCCCCGTTCCCAGAATTTTTCAAAAACGGGCATCGGGCATGGAGCCCCTCCGCTGATGACGATCTTCAGCCGAGAGAAGTCGGACTCCGTCCAGCGGGGGTGCTGCTGGAGCATCACAAACATTGTCGGCACGCCGAAGAACAGAGTCACCCCAGCATCCCGAATCAGGTCAAACACCTGATTGGGATCAAACCCTTTGCAGACAATACTGGTCCCCCCGATGTAGACCAGAGGGGCAGTGAAGACATTCAGGCCGCCTGTGTGAAAGAGAGGGGCATTGAGAATGGCAACATCGTCCGGGGTAATGCCCCAGGACACAATGGTACTGATCGCGTTCGCCGTGATCGCCCGGTGAGTCAGAACCGCCCCTTTGGGCAACCCGGTGGTTCCCCCTGTGTAGCAGATGACCCAGGGGTCTTCCCAATCCAGCGCCACCTCCGGCAACGGGGCATCGGAAACGGAATCCCGCAGGTGGAGGGGGATGTCGCCTGGCGCGCAAGGAGCCCCCAGGCTGACCCACTGACGAATGCTGGGCACCTCTCCGCGCAAAGCATTGACCTGCGAGGCGAAAGCAGGATCATAAATGAACGCCACCGGTTCGGCGTTCCAAAGCAAACCGGTCAATTCGTGCGGAGTGAGCCGCCAGTTCAGAGTTTGCAGGATGCCCCCAATTCGGCCCAAAGCGAACCAGGTGTCCAGATACTCCACCGAGTTGTAAGCCAGAATAGCAACCCGGTCTCCCTTCCGTATTTCCAACCCTTCTTGGAAGAAGCGGGCCGTCCGATTCACCGTCCGGCTCCATTCCCGATACGTGATCGGCCGCATTCTATTGATGGCATCTATCAAAGCCACCTTGTCGGGGGTCAGTCGCTCCCGTCGCTCCAACCAATCACCCACAATCATGCGTCGCCTCCGGGTTCCCGCGTGGGGTTATGTTCCCACGACAATCCCCCCATCTACCCGCAATACGGCGCCGGTGATGTAAGCCGCTTCATCGGACGCCAGAAAGAGATACGCGTTGGCGATATCTCGCGGGTCTGCCAATCGCCCTAGGGGGATGCGGGCGCACATCTGTTCCAGAATTTTTTCGGGCATCTGACGGACCATATCCGTCAGCGTAAAGCCAGGAGCAACGGCGTTCACCCGGATGTTGTACCGGCCCAATTCCCGGGCCCAGACTTTGGTCATTCCGATCACCCCGGCTTTGGTCGCAACGTAATTCGTCTGGCCGAAATTGCCATCTATCCCCACGACCGAAGAGGCATTGAGAATCACTCCCCCGCCGCCCCGAATCATGTAGGGCACGACGGCCTGAGCACAGAGGAAAGCCCCTTTCAGATTGACGGTTACCACAAAGTCAAAATCCTCTTCCGACATTTGGCTTACCACCTGACCATCTTTGTATTTGACGAAGAGGTGGTCGCGCAGCACACCGGCATTGTTCACCAGGACGTCAATTCGGCCGAATTGTTCGGCTACGCTGTTCACCCAGGCCTCTACCTCTTTCCGCCGGGTGATATCCACCCGATCGAAACGGGCATTCGGCCCGATTTCCATAGCGGTCTGACGTCCCAGTTCCTCGTTCACATCGCAGATTGCCACAAGGGCGCCTTCCTCTGCAAAACGGAAGGCCGTGGCTCGCCCAATTCCTGCGGCCCCCCCGGTGATCAGACAGACGCGATGGGCCAGTCGCATTCCTAACCTCCTATGGACAGGGTTTCCTTTTCCATCTGGCTCAAATCCATATACCTGCTGAGGAATTCCAGCAT
The DNA here is from genome assembly GCA_014874475.1 of Chloroflexota bacterium. Lineage (GTDB taxonomy): Bacteria > Chloroflexota > Anaerolineae > B4-G1 > DUEL01 > SpSt-77. The sequence goes on along the minus strand of JADBJJ010000025.1, from coordinate 65,464 downwards.
ATCCTTTATATGAGTAAACCGAATCTCTTCCCCCCGTTGGACGTGGCGAATCAGACCACATGAGACTCGGAGAGGAGATTCCAGGGCATCCCGTCTACCGGTAAAGCGCAACACGAAGGAGACAATCTCGGTCTCAGACATCGGGCATCCTCTGGATGTAGGTAGTGACTGGACGGCCTACCCTCCCAAGATGTGTTTTGATTATAACGGGTTGGGGTTACAGAGCAGTTACAGGGGGATTACGGGGGATAAAAATCTGGAGAGTTCAGGAGTGTGTTCGTGTGGGGATGCTATCGTCACAAAGAGGTATCCAGAAGTTGGTGATAGAGGTCCTGAATAACCTGAGAAGGCGGAACACCCAACGCTTCCGGGATTTTTTGAAGGTACTGCCGGTAGACCCGCAGGGCCTGATGACGGTTTCCCTGCCGGGCATAGGCAACCAGAAGGAACTGGTAGGCCTGCTCCCAGCACTCATCGCAGGCCAGAATCGCCTGACAGGTTTCTATCACTTCCTCCCAGCGCTCCTGCTCCATCAGCAACTGGGCCACACGGGTCGCTGTCCGCAAATATATGCTGAGTAGACGTTCCCGTTCTGTGAGGGACCAGTCTTCGTAAAGAGCATCGGGGAGGTAATCCCCTTGGTAGAGGGCCATAGCCTGCTGGTACCAGTGTAAAGCCGCGGTAGGGTCTTGTTCCAGAAGACGGTCCCCCTCTGCTACCACCTTCTCAAATTCCACCACATCCAGCCAGATATCCGCGCCGGGGCGAAGGCCATAGAGCGTGCCATCCCGAAGGATGTATGCAGAGGAGGTACCCGCCTTTCGCCTGGGTTCCAGTAACCGGCAAAGGGTACTCATCGTCACCTTGAAGTTCCGCTGGGCACTCTCAGGGTCCGCTTCGGGCCACAGAATTTCGGCGATCTGATCCCGGTCCAGAAGACGTCGTCGGTAGGTGATGAGAATCTGGAAAAGGCGCCGGGCCTTTTCCCGCCGCCACTCCGCCGGAGTGATCTCCTGCCTTCCCCGCCAAACGCGGAAGTTCCCCAGCGTATGAATCCGTAACTGGTAGCCAGGGTGAAACTCCAGTTCGGTCAACCCCAGATTCGCCAGAATTCTCTCCACATATGAACGGTGGATTCCCATAGAGCGGGCCTCCAGAAGGAGCGGCACGGCGGCCCGGGGGTCCGGTGGCCCCAGAAATGTCTGACGAGTCAACAGATACTCATAGCCGTGAAGGCTGACCAGCCGAAAGAGTTCCGAGAGTTCCCACTTCAGGTAACTATTCCGGGCGGTCCAGAAGGCGATCAGGCTCAACCAGAGGTGGGTCACCGCCTGACCATAGGTATCGCCGCATTCCTGGAAAGAGCGCAGTGCCTGCAAAATCCATTCCGTCGCGCGGTCGTATTCTTCGGCGAGGGCCAGGCTGGCGCCCATAGAGACCCGAATGAGCGCTTGAATCCATTCATCACCGGCCTGCTGGGCGATGGCTATGCCTGCTTCGGCGGCCTGCTGGGCTATATCCAGGGCACCGTGGAATCCATGGGCCCGACAGAGCCCCCAGTAGGCTTCCACCTGGAGGCGCGGGACGTTCAGAGCATCCCCCAGACCAAGAGCCTTCTGATAGCAGGCGCAGGCTTCGGTGTAACTGCGAGGGTCATCTTTCAAGAGCCAGGCATGCCCCCGGCGCATATACCCCACTGCGGTCACGAAGGGGGAGCCCAAAGCCTGCCCACGCTCGGTGCCCTTGACAGCGTATTCCGCCGCTTTCTCTCCCTCCCCCTGGAAGGCCAGGATCAGGGAAAGCAACAGGAAAGTCTCCCGATGGGCGCGAGGCCGCAGAACGGGCTCCCGCTCTTCAACCCGGGCCCGTTCTTCAAGGATATACCGAGCCTCATCCAGCCGACCGGTACGCAAAAGGATGCGCACGGAGAGTTCGGCTTCTCCCGGGCCTTCTGCCCGCAGCAGCACTGCCTGAGCCCGCAGCCGCTCCGCCTCCTCGGGGCGGCCCAGGTTGAGTTGATTCTCCGCCAACAACTCCAGCAGGCGGGCCCGACTTTCCCGATCCTCCAGGCCATCGCTCAGGCGAAGAGCTTCCTGGAGAAACACCTCTGCCTGGCGAGGGTTCACCGTATCCAGGTAGATACGCGCCATTCCCCGCAGGGCCTGGCCGGTCCCTCGGATGTCTCCCCGGCTACGGCACCACCGTTCGGCTTGCTGATACCACTGCAATGCTTCATCAAAACGGCTGCGCAGGCGGGCGATGTCTCCCAGATAAGTGAGAAGAACCGGATACTGTTCCAGCATGGCCGGAGGCAAAGCGCTCAGCCATCCCATCAGCGTATCCAGCCGTCCCGAATAGACCAGTGCGCGTCCGATCTGGCCAAGAAGGTGCGCCGCCTCCTCAAATGCCCTCGCCGCCAGGAAATGCTCTACGCTTTCCTCCAGTTGCCCCACCTGTTGATAACATAGTGCGGCCTTCCGGTGCAGGGCCTGAAGCACTTCCGGCGAGTGTTGATGGTAGAGGAAACGGCGGAAGAGGTGATGATACCGCATATGTCCCTCTCCCATCTCCACCAGGAAAAGACCTGCTTCTGAGAGATCGCGCAATATGCGAGCGCTATCGGTCGCCTCACGGAGAGCATCGCATATGGAGGGAGTCAGGTCACGCAAGACGGCGGTGAAAAGCAGGAACTCCCGTACTTCCTTCGGCTGACGGGCCAGGAATTCCTGGGCCAGATAATCAAACAGAGGTTTCCCCGGACGGATGCTTTTCTCTAATGCCTGGGCTACTGATATTTTCCCTTCTTTCCACTCGTGCCAGAGTAACTGGAGGGCAATGGCCCAGCCCTCGGTGCAATCGGCCAGGAGGGCAACCTCCCGCGGCTCCAGAGGCACTCCATATTTTTCAAATAACTGAGCGATCTCTTGAGAGGTAAAGGCTAACTCCTCCTCACCTATCTCCAGCACCTCTCCATACGCCCGCCGACGGGCCAGCGAGGGCACCTGTAGGGGATAGCGGGTGGAGATCACCATATGCAGGTCCGGCGGACATCGGTCTATCCACCGGTCCAGCGCGTTGAGGGTTTCCGGGGCACTGTTCAAATGATGGACATCATCCAGAATCAGGAGAGTGGGGCTGCGCACGTGGGGCATCAGTTCGTTGGCCAGTATATCCACAAGACTGCCCCAAAAGGTTCGCTCGCTCTCTTCTCGGATATCTAAAAGGGCCAGTAAATCTTCGGAAAGGTCCGGAAAGCGGATTTGCAAGCCATAGACCAAATGCCGGAGAAAAACCGAAACGTCCGCGTCCTCCGGGTCCAGATGATACCAGACAAGCGGGTACCCGCTTTCGGCCAGAGTGGCCAGGGCAGTGGTCTTGCCGTATCCCGCGCCAGCCTGTACAACGGTCAGCCGGTACTCCAGCCCTTCCAGCAATCGGCGCGTCAGCCGTTCCCGAGACAGCACCCGGGAGTGCAGCCGGGGTGGGACCAGTTTGGCCCGGACGAGAGGCATCCCTCGGTACATAGATACTTACTTCTGCATCGCCCTCAGAGCATCAGGTTCGCGCTGCCTACGGACCACCAGTCAGCAACGGTACACCTCCAGCGTCCGGTGGGCCGTTTCCATCGTTGCGCGAAGCCATCGCGATCAGACTAAATCCGTCAGGGGTGACGATGGCGAGGTCACCTTCGTAACGGAGACCACTTCGGGTGCCGACCATAATGGTAGGCCCCGGCGGAGCCGCGGCGGGAGCCTCCAGAACCCGCGGACGCACCCCGCTCCGCTCCTCCAGCGCATCGGCCAGCGCTTCGGCTGCCCGAACGTACAGGTCGTCCTGCCGCGCGCTGGCTGGAAGGATGACGGCCTCCACCGGCATCAGGGGCTCCGGCGTTCCAACGACAGGCGGCCCGATAGGGCGAGACTCGGTAGGGAGGTCTTTCTGGAGGCACGTGATTCCCAGGAAGGCGTTGACCTGGCTGGCGACCAGGAGGCCAATAGCCAGGCCAATGACCAGCGGGAGCATATGTCTGAGAAAGTGGGCTTTCATAAAACTCCTTCGGTGTTCCTGGTAACTTGGTGTAAAACCAGGGGAAGCATCGTCACACCCGGTTATAGTATATATCCTCTCGCTCAAGAGTCAACACCGCCATCATCGGATGGGAAAAGAGGGTTCCTCGGCCCACTGCCCATTTGTGCAAAATAAAAAAGTCGTGTATCCTTACAAGTTGAATTTTCGTGCCCGGCCTGCGCCGGGCGTATCGGGAGTCCTATGCCAGCCCATCCCCTGCTCACCGTCATCATCGTCAGTTGGAACGTGCGCGATCTGCTGGCGGCCTGCCTGCGTGCCCTCCTGAGCGACCTGACCCGCGCGGACCTGAAGGCCGAAGTCTGGGTCGTGGACAACGGCTCCTCCGACGGCACGCCGGATATGGTCGTGCGGGAGTTCCCGACCGTACACCTGCTCGCCCGCCAGGATAATGCCGGATTCGCCGCGGCCAACAACGAGGCTATGCGCGCGGCCCTCGCCGCCGCCCCGCCGCGCTACTTCTGGCTGCTGAACCCCGATACCGAAGTTCTCCCCGGCGCAACGACGGCCCTCATCGCCGCAATGGAGGCCCATTCCCAGGTTGGGGTCGCTGGAGCAAAACTCCTCTACCCCAATGGCTCCCTTCAGCATTCCGCCTTCCGCTTTCCGGGACTGGTCCAGTTGGCCTTTGACCTCTTCCCGATGCCCGCGCGTCTCTATGAGACCCGTCTGAACGGCCGCTACCCGCGCCGCCTCTACGATGGGAAAATTCCCTTCTTCGTGGACCATCCGCTGGGAGCGACGATGATGGTTCGCACAGAAGCGGTGGAGCAGGTGGGGCTGCTGGATGAAGAATACCGCATCTACTGCGAAGAGATAGACTGGTGCTGGCGGATGCGGCGGGCCGGCTGGCGGGCTCTCTGCGTCCCCGCGGCGCAAGTTGTCCATCACGCTGGCGGCTCCACAGGCCAGGTCCCCGTCTCATCTTTCGTCCATCTGTGGACCAGCCGGGCGCGGCTCTATACCCGCCATCACGGACCCGCAACCCGCCGCCTGGCCCGGATGCTGGTCCACGCCGGGATGCGGCGGCGGATGCGGGGCGCCGCCCCTGAATGGCAGGAGGCCATCCGGCAGGTTCTGCGGGCGTGGTCGCATAGAGCAGAGAGTCAATGAACAGTTGGGACATCCTTCAGCAGGAGATCGTGAACTGCCGGGCCTGTCCCCGGCTGGTGGCCTACCGGGAGGAGGTTGCCCGCACCCGGAGGCGCGCATACCGGGACTGGGTGTACTGGGGCCGCCCGCTGCCCGGCTTCGGCGACCGGAATGCCTGGCTTCTGATCGTCGGGCTGGCCCCGGCGGCTCACGGCGCCAATCGTACCGGCCGCATGTTCACCGGCGACGGTTCCGGCGCCACTCTGACCGCCGCTCTCTACCGGGCCGGCCTGGCCAGCCAGCCCACCTCCGAGCACCGGGACGACGGCCTGGAATTGCGCGGCGTCTTTGAGACGGCGGTCGTCCGCTGCGCGCCGCCCCAGAATCGCCCTTCCCGCCAGGAGATAGAGAACTGTCTCCCCTTCCTGGCCCAGGAGATGGCCCTGCTGCCGAACGTCCGGGTGGTGCTGGCCCTGGGACAAATTGCGCTGGAGGGGTACCGGACCCTGCTCCAAAGACAGGGTGTGGCCGTACCTCCCATCCCGTTTCGCCATGGCGCGGTGGTTCCCTTCCCGTCGCCCCTGCCGACATTGCTGATCTCCTACCACCCCAGCCGCCAGAACACTCAGACGGGCCGCCTGACCCCGCAGATGCTGGATGAGATTCTGGGGATTGCTGGTGGGATGGGGGGGAATCTGCGGAGTGAAAAGTGAAAAGTGAAGCGCGAAACGTGGAAAGGGAAGGGTGAGATGGGACTGGCTGGTGTGGTGTTGACTTATAATGAAGAGCAAAACATTGTGGATTGTCTGACCACTCTGGCCTGGGCGGACCGTCGGGTGGTGCTGGACTCTTTCAGCACCGACCGGACAGTGGAACTGGCACAGGAGATGGGCGCGGAGGTTCTGCAACACCCTTTTGAGAACTACGCCCGTCAGCGAAACGTCGCACTGGAGTGGGTGGAGGCGGATTGGATTTTTTTCGTGGACGCCGACGAACGGGTGCCGTCGGAACTGGCAGCAGAGGTTCAGGCAGTGGTGACCGGGGATAGGCCGGAAGTGGGCTGGTGGGTGCCCCGTCACAATTACATCTTCGGACGGCTGACCCGGGGGGCCGGCTGGTATCCCGATTATCAGATGCGCCTAGTCCGGCGCGGATATGCCCGCTGGGAGCGCGCGGTCCACGAAATCGCTGTGGTGGACGGCCCTACAGGCTATCTGCAAAACCCCCTTATCCATTACAATTACGATGACCTGGCGGATTTCATCGCCCGCCAGAGACGGTACACCCTCTACGACGCGGCCGTTCTGTTCGGAGAAGGCGTTCGTCCCCGTCTCTACACGCCGTATTCTCAGGCCGTGCGGCATTTCTGGTGGCGGTTCGTCACTCTGAAGGGCTTCCGGGATGGCTGGCACGGCCTGCGGCTAAGCCTGCTGATGGCGTACTATGAGGCAGTAAAATATCGCCAACTGAACCGATTATGGCGGAAACGGGCAGCAAATCCGGAAACATCTTGAAATTTCCCCTCAATGTGGTAAAATTATTCTCGTCCAGCGCACTTTCTATCACAAATCTAACCCTTTTCTTTCGCAAAACCAATATAAACCGGGTACGATAATTATTTGCAGTCTGCAATCCGCTTATCCCGTCGGAGTAGTCAGAAATGGTCGTGAAGAGCAGAACCGGTGCTCCGGACTGGCTGCAAACCCGCACAGAGGTCTGGAGAGCGGTGGGGTGGACCACCCTGCGCCCGGCGCGCCCTTGGCAGCCCCCCACCGACGTCTACGAAAACGAGAACGGCGTCGTGGTCCGTCTGGAGATTGCTGGAATGCGTGCCGAGGATTTCTCCATCACTCTGGACGAACGTCGCCTGGTCATTGAGGGTGTACGTCAGGACCCGGAGCCGAAACAGATGTATTACCAGATGGAAATTGGCTACGGCGAATTCCATGTGGAGGTGTATCTGCCCTGGATTGTGGACCCGAACTGCGTGGAGGCCACCTACGAGAATGGCTTTCTCCGGGTCTCTGTGCCTCGCCCCCCCACCTGTCGGGTCCGTGCAGTGATATCGGGAAACCGTGAGGACTCTGGATAACTCAGGATAAATAATCAGGATAACAGATAACCATGGGACCTCTGGAAAGCATTTTCCGTTCGTTTAATATACCCGCCATTCCCCGGCCAGGCCGGGAGGATTTGGGCGGATTTGGCCGGCTCGATGCGCCCCCCATTCCGGAGGAGGTCGCCATCCTCCCGCTGCGCGGCCTGGTGGTTTATCCGATGACGGCTGTCCCCATTCGCGTCGGTCAGCCCCGCTCCATTCGGCTGGTGGATGATGCCGTGGTCGGCAAGCGCGTCATCGGCCTGGTTGCCGCCAAGGACCCCGAACTGCCCGAACCCGGCCCCAACGATGTCTACCGGGTTGGCACGGTCGCGATTGTCCATCGCCTTTTCAAGGCCCCCGATGAGACCATCACTCTCGTTATGCAGGGCCTTCGGCGCATCCGGATAGAGGAATTTGTCGCCACCGAACCGTATCTCATCGCCCGGGTACGGGAGATTCCCGAACAGGTTGAGGAAGGCATAGAGATTGAGGCCCTCCAGCGGACGATTGTAGATACCTTTCGTCGCCTGGCGGAACTCCTGCCCGCCGTGCCGGAAGAACTGATGCTGATGGCCATCAACGCCGAACACCCGCTGCAACTGGCCTACGCCATCGCCACCCATATCCGGATGAACCTGGATGATGCCCAACGGCTGCTGGAACTGGATTCCACCCGCGAGAAACTCCACTTCCTGCTGGCCCTGCTGACCAAAGAACTGGAGGTCGTGGAACTGGGGCGCAAGATTCAGAGCGAGGCCCAGTCCGAAGTGGAGAAGGCCCAGCGAGAGTACTTCCTGCGGGAGCAACTGAAGGCCATCCAGCGGGAACTGGGCGAGGCCAGCGAACAGCAGATGGAGGTGGAGGAGTTCCGCCGCAAGATAGAAGAGGCTGGGATGCCCGAAGAAGCGGAGAAGGAGGCCCGGCGGGAACTGGACCGGCTCAGCAAACTCCCCACCGCTGCTGCCGAATACGGCGTCATCCGCACCTACCTGGACTGGCTCACCAATCTCCCCTGGAAAGTGGAGACGGAGGATAATCTGGATATCGCTCACGCCCGCCAGGTGCTGGATGAGGATCACTATGACCTGGAGGAGATTAAAGCGCGCATCCTGGAATACCTGGCCGTCCGGAAACTGAAGGAAGAGCGCCGGAAGGCGGGCGTGGAGGAAGAAGAGCCAGCGGATCAGATTCGCAAAGAGCGGGAAGGGGTCATCCTATGCTTTGTCGGGCCGCCAGGGACGGGCAAGACCAGCCTGGGGCAATCCATCGCCCGCGCGCTGGGGCGCAAATTCGTCCGCCAGTCCCTGGGCGGTATGCGGGACGAGGCCGAGATTCGCGGCCACCGCCGCACCTACATCGGCGCGCTCCCTGGCCGCATCATCCAGGCCCTGCGGCGCGTCGGCACCAAGAACCCCGTCTTTATGCTGGACGAGGTGGACAAAATCGGGATGGATTTCCGTGGCGACCCGGCGGCGGCCCTGCTGGAGGTGCTGGACCCCGAGCAGAACCGGGAGTTTCGGGACCACTACCTGGATGTGCCCTTTGACCTCTCCAAAGTGATGTTCATTGCCACGGCCAACCTACTGGATCCCATCCCGGCGCCCCTGCGGGACCGGATGGAGATTCTGGAACTCTCCGGCTACACCGAGATGGAGAAGGTGCGCATCGCACAGGGGTACCTCATCCCCCGCCAGCGACGGGAGAATGGCCTGAAACCGGATGAAATCACCTTCACCGATGGGGCCATCCTCCGCATCATCCGGGAATACACCCGCGAGGCCGGGGTCCGCAACCTGGAGCGCCAGATCGGCCGCGTCTGCCGGAAGGTGGCCACTGCCATCGCCGAGGGGAACGGGAAGACGCCCGTGCGGATCACCGCGCGCAGCATCCCCAAGTACCTGGGCCGGCCCCGCTTCTTCTCCGAGACCAAACTGCGCACCGAAATCCCCGGCGTGGCGACAGGCCTGGGCTGGACACCCACCGGCGGCGACGTGATGTTCTTTGAGGCCACCCGGATGCCTGGCCAAAAGGGCTTCCAGATTACTGGCCAGTTGGGCGAAGTGATGAAAGAATCGGCCTATGCCGCCCTCAGTTACGTGCGCGCTAACGCCAGAAACCTGGGGATTCCGGAGCACTTCTTTGATGAAATGGACATCCATCTCCACGTCCCAGCCGGCGCCATTCCCAAGGACGGGCCCTCGGCGGGCGTCACCATCGCGACCGCGCTCGTCTCCCTGCTCACCGGGCGCAAAGTCCGCTCCGATGTGGGGATGACGGGCGAAATCACCCTCCGGGGGCAGGTCCTCCCTGTTGGTGGGATCAAGGAGAAGGTGTTGGCAGCCCACCGCGCTGGCCTCAAAACGGTTATCCTGCCCAAACAGAACGAGCAGGACCTGGAGGACGTCCCCGACGAGGTTCGCAAAGCGCTCCGGTTCATTCTGGTCAGCCGGGTGGACGAAGTCTTTGAGGCGGCTCTGGAACCCGACCGTCACCCGGCCCCCGCAACGGACCCCCCTGAACCGTCCGATGCACCTGAGGAGGAGTCGGAATGAGGAAAATCGTCATCGTGGACGATGATCCCCTGATGAGCCGCCTGATGCGTACTATATTTGAACTGGAAAGCTTTGAGGTCGTTATTGCTCAACGCTACCAGGAAATCCTACCCATCATCCGGCAGGTCCAACCGGATGCTGTCCTGATGGATGTGCGCGTTCAGGGAAAGGAAACGCTGGATGTGGTTCGCCAGATGCGCCAGGAACCGGAACTGACGAACATCCCGGTGGTGATGACCTCCGGGATGGACTATCGGAAGCAATGCCTGGAGGCAGGGGCCAACTGCTTCCTGATGAAACCCTTCATCCCGGACGAAATGATCAGGACCGTCGGCACCTTGCTGGAAAATCGTTGACGTTCACGACCCAATGGCCCGCAAACGAAAATCCAAAAGCCAGGCCCAGTGGCGACGGGTGGACCTCCATCTCCACACCCCCGCCTCCGCCGATTACTATGAGCCGGACGTCTCTTTTCTGGACATCCTCCGGCAGGCGGAGAGTAAGGGACTGGACATCATCGCCTTCACCGACCACAACACCGTGGCGGGATACCGGCGGATGCAGGAGGAAATCCACCACCTGGAGTTGCTGGAGCGGCTGGGCCGCTTGCGAAAAGAAGAGAAAGAGCAACTGAACGAATATCGCCGCCTGCTTTCCCAAATTCTGGTCCTGCCCGGTTTTGAATTCACTGCTACTTTTGGCTTTCACATCCTGGGCATCTTCAGCCCGGATACAGACCTGCGGGAACTGGAGTTCCTCCTGCGCCGTCTGAACATCCCACTGGAGAAACTGGACCAGGGGAGTGCGGAAGTCGGCGCCACGGTGGACGTCCTGACCGCGTACCGGGCCATTGCCGAGGCCGGGGGCATCGTCATCGCCGCTCACGCCAACTCGGCTAACGGAGTGGCCATGCGCGGCTTTGACTTTGGCGGGCAGACCCGCATCGCCTACACCCAGGACCCGAACCTGCACGCGCTGGAGGTGACGGACCTGGATAAGAAAGGGCCCCGGACGACGGCCCGCTTCTTTGACGGCTCCAAGCCGGAGTACCCGCGCCGCATGCGCTGCATCCAGGGCTCTGATGCCCACCGACTGGCCCGGGACCCCAACGACTCGCGCAACCTGGGCATCGGCGACCGGGTCACGGAGGTCCTGCTCCCGCAGGTCAGTTTTCAGGCCCTGCGGGCGGTCTTTCTGGGAAACGATCTCACTCTCACCCGGCCCTTCCGTCCGGCGGCAAAGGCGCCCTTTGATTACATCCAGGCAGCACGGGAGGAGGGCCCGACCATTGTCCAGGACTTCCACGAACGATATAGCCAGCGCGGCGGGTATCTGGACGCCATTCTCTGGGACATTTGTGCGTTTGCCAATACCAACGGGGGCACCCTCTATATCGGCGTCAGCACCGACCCGAAACAGCCCCCGGTGGGTGTGGGCAACCCGCGCCAGGCCATAGAGGCCATCCAGGCCGAAGTGGCCCGCCGCATCACCCCACCGCTGGAAATCACCGCCGACATCCAGGAGACCCAGGGCAAGAAAGTGGTGCGGCTGCTGGTGCCCCGCGGGGCCGATCCCCCGTATGCCATTGATGAGAGCAAAATCTACATCCGCAGCGAGTCGGAGACCGGTCTGGCGGTGCGGGATGAGATCGTCAGCCTGGTCCGGCGGGCACTGGCGGTAGCGGCGGAGCCGGGGGAAAGGCCCCAACCCGAGCAGGCAGAACTTCCCCGCGTGGGGATAGAGCCGCCCCGCACAGGCGTGGAAATCATCGCTACAGAGGAACGCCAGGGCGTTCGCTACCACACTATGCGCGACCTGCGTAACGGCAACGTGGTCACCAACGTCACCCGCCAATCGGCGCGGCGGCTCTGGCACTATGCCATCACCCAGGCGGAAGACCACCCAGTAGACCCGGACCAACTCCGCTGGGAGGGAGACATCGCTCTCATCCGCAAGCGGGAACGGGGCGGCCAGGTGCGCTACGACCTGGCCCAGCGGGAAGACGGTCGGGTGCGCATCTACTACGGCGTCACCGACGATGGCATTCACGGCCCCTGGGCTCGCTTGGTGGGGTTAGAGACAGAGTAAGCGCAGAAAACACCCCGCGCGCTGGCCGGATTCTTCGGCAGAGAGAGCCGGAAGGGGGCTACACGGTGACGGTTCCTTCCCTCATCAGATGTGTGGGAGAGACCGTGAAGGAAGCCGTAGAGATGGCGAAAGAGGCCATAGAGTTGTAGTTGGGGAGCAGAGAAGAAATCCGCGAGTTGCCGGAACAAGGGGGGAGGTGAAAAAGAGGATGGCAGCCATCCTCCAGACGCCAACCTGAAATCTTAACAAGAGGAGGTGAGAGATGGTGCAACCCCTCGGGGTGCATTACTTGCTGGAATTGCGGGGTTGCGACCCCACAGTAATTAATGACCTCCCCGAGGTCAGACGGATTCTGATAGAAGCGGCAAAACAGGCAAAGGCCACCGTTTTAGATGCTCGCTTCCACCAGTTCTCCCCTCAGGGAGTCAGCGGCGTGGTGGTGGTGGGGGAATCCCACCTCTCCATCCACACCTGGCCCGAATATGGTTATGCATCAGCCGACATCTACACCTGCGGCCACACCGACCCACTGCGGGCCGCCTTCTACATCGTGGAGGCGCTGCAGGCCAAGAGCGTCTTCTGTATGATCGTGGGCAGAGGAGAACATCCCATTATGGACGAACCTGGATCGGAACCTCCGAGTCCTTTCGCCCCCGCCCGTTGGGGGCTTCAGCCCCCCACGGACTGGCTCTTTGTGGACTATGTCAACCCCAGCACAGCGACGCTGCTGCGGGTGAAGTCCGTTCTCCATTCTTCCCGTTCCGCTTACCAGCAGATAGATATCCTGGAGACGGAAGCCTTTGGTCGCTGTCTTATCCTGGACGGCCGCATCCAGTCGGCGGAAGCGGATGAATTCATCTACCACGAAGCCCTGGTCCATCCGGCGATGGTCACCCACCCCGACCCGCGAGAGGTGCTGATTCTCGGCGGCGGAGAAGGCGCCACCCTCCGCGAAGTCCTGCGCCATCGGAGCGTGGAGCGGGCGGTGATGGTGGATATTGACCCTCAGGTCATAGAAGTCAGCCGTCGCTACCTCCCGGAGTGGAGCGACGGTGCCTTTGACGACCCCCGGGCCGAAGTCCGGATAGAGGATGCGATTCGCTACCTCCAGGAGACCCGGGACCGGTTTGACATTATTATCTCCGACCTGACGGAGCCAGAGCCAGGCACCCCGTCGGAGCCACTGCTCAGCCGGGAGATATTTCAGGCTATGCACCGCTGCCTCAAGCCCGGGGGGATTCTGGTGAACCAGTCCGGCAGCACCGGTGTCTTGATCGGTCTTTTCGCCAGTACCTACCAAATGATGGGCACCGTTTTCGGAAAATTGGCTCCTTGTTCCTTCCAGATTGCCTCGTTTTCAGAGCCCTGGGGATTCATTGTGGCTTCGGATGTCCACGACCCGCGCGACCTGACACCGGAGGAAGTGGAATCCCGCCTCTCTCAGCGCTGTGAACGGGAAAAACTCCGCTACTACGATGGCCATATCCACCAGACCCTGTTTACCCTGCCCCGATGTTTCTGGGAGGCACTGAAGAGGGAATAACTGCCTTAACTTTGCCCCCATCTTTAGGTAGGACTGGGGAAAACCACGGTCGGCGTCGGGGCGGCTCTGAGAGGTCCGGGCGGAGACGCCCAGGCTCAGAAAACGAAGCCCTTCAGTTTATGAAGCGTCCAGCCAGCCAGATTCCAGCCCCTGCAGGAGGGACTCGCCACTGAACCCGACGGTTCAGAGATCCTCTGAAAACCAGTTCGTAGCCCGGCACGGAGCCCAGCCAAGTGCCATCCCGGCGCCCCTTCGCTGCGTGGTTAACGATTACCCGTTCCCGAAATTCACGGCCATCCCGTCCCGAAAAGAGTCGTCCGTCAATTTTTCCCACACTCTCTTACCGTCGGGGAACCAGCGGCGGCTCTCATACCTTTTACGACCCCACGCGGTTCTGTAGAGATACCCGGCGACGGGACGGGCGGGCCCATGGGCCTCTTTATCCCCAGGCCCTGGATGCCCTCTCTGCGACTTGACATCTATTTCGTTTCGGATATATTAAGGGAAAAGGACAACCGCCTGGAGAGATGAGCATCGCCTCTGAGACCAAAAGCCGTTTCATCCGAACTGGAATCAGCACCCTGGCCCTGCTGGGGCTACTGGGCCTTCTTCCCCAAACGGCCTTCGCTGACCCTGTACCACCTCTCGCGCCGGCCCAGGAATCCCTTCTCTCCCCTTACTGGCATCCGGACGTTACTCGCTGGGAGCCTCTCATCCTGGATGAATCCAGGCGGCGGGGGATAGATCCGGATTTCATCGCAGCAGTCATCTGGACTGAATCCCTCGGGCGTCCACACCTCCATAGCCCAGCGGGAGCCGTTGGATTGATGGGCGTAATGCCCAAAGAGGCCGGTTTCTCCTGGCGCCCCACCGCCCGGGAACTGGAGAACCCGGCCTTGAACATCTTCTGGGGCACCCGCACCCTTTCCATCGTCATCCGGCAGGCCCGAGGGGACCTTTTTCTGGCTCTAGCGGCCTATAACGGCGGCTGGGAACAGATTCAGTTTTCAGGACCGCGCCGGTACGCCGAAGATACCCTGTTCCACTACGCGCGGGCGGTGGCCGTCCGCATGGGGCTCCCTGCCGAAGGCCCGTGGGTGGCAACTCTGGCCGCTGTGGACTCCCGGGCGCGTACTGGCCTGACGGTTCTGGGCCCCCAGTACCCACTGACCCGCTACAGTGCTCGGCCGGTCGCCCTCCGCCTTAAGGACGCCGGGGTAGAAGGACGCCCTACCACGCTGATCTTTGCCCCTCGCAGCGATGGGGACCTGGACGGAGACGTTGGCCTATGGTTATGGTGGAACGGGCAGGTCCTCCGCTTATCCGAACCAACGGTGGTTTCCGTTTCAAGAACCACTTTAAGCGCCACGCACTGACAGAAAAGGGATGGCTTATGGTGAGGAACCGTCCCCACGAAAATCTGCGCCGTTTGGCACCATTTCTGGAAGGAGTCCTTTGGCCGGAGAAAGGGTGCTGGTTGTAGACGATAGTAACGAAGTACGCGATATCATTGCTAACCTCATCCTGGAACCTGCCGGTTACCGGGTGCTGACCGCCAACAACGGCGCGGACGGTTTCCGGCTGCTGATGGAAAGCCGTCCAGACCTATTGATCCTGGATGAGCAGATGCCGGGAATGACCGGCATTCAGGTCCTCCGGGCTATGCGGGACCAGAATATCCAGATTCCGGTGATTTTTATGACCGCGTTCGGCTCCGAGGACCTGGCTGTTCAGGCCTTCCGCCTGGGCGTGCGGGATTACGTCATCAAGCCCTTTGAGCCCCAGGAGATGGCCCGGGCGATAGAGCGGGCCCTGATGGAAATCCGTTTGCGTCGGGAACGGGACCAACTGGTCGCTCAACTGGAGGAAGCCAACCGCCGACTGCAACAACAGATACAGGAACTGAACACCCTTTATTCCATCGGACGCTCTGTCACTTCGCGGCTGGACCTGGAAGTCGTGCTGACCCGCGTTGTAGAGGCTGCCGTCTTTCTGACCCGGGCCGAAGAGGGGCTGCTCCTTCTGCTGGACCCGAAGACGGGTGAACTGATACTTCGGGCCGCAAAAAACGTGGACGAGAAGCATGCGCGCGAATTCCGCATCCCCGTGCAGGACTCTCTCGCCGGGCGAGTCTTCCAAAGTGGTGAGCCCTTGCTCATCACCGATGGGCAGCCCAAAGTGGTGACGGGATATCTGGTCCACTCCCTCATCTATGCTCCTCTCCGTACGCCGGAACGGGGCATTTTTGGACTCCTGGGCGTTATGAATCGGGAGAAACCCCGTTCTTTCACCCCCCACGACGTCCGTCTCCTCTGCGCCCTGGCCGACTACGCCGCCATCGCGCTGGAAAACGCCTGTCTCTACGATGAGACGGAGGAGGAACGACAGAAACTGGAAGCCGTTCTCCAGGCAACTGAAGAACTGATCCTCATCCTGGACCCCGAGATGCGCATCCTCCTTTGCAATCCTGCGGCTACAGCCACTTTGCGGTTCTCTCCGGAGGTTATCGGGAAGAAGGCCCTGGAAGTCATATCCCATAACACCTTGCAGGACATGCTCTGGAAAGCCAGCCGTGCTCCGAAAAGTTATCACGCCGAGGTCTGGATTCCCGGTGGACGCACCTACAGCGCCCAGTTGACCCCGGTAAAGGGCGTGGGATACGTCCTGATGATGCACGACATCACCCAGGTTAAGGAACTGGATCGGATCAAAGCGGAATTCCTGGCCACCGTATCTCATGACCTGAGGAGCCCCCTGGCTGCCATTCGGGGATACGTGGACCTTCTGGAAAAAGTAGGACCGCTTACAGAGCAGCAGCAGGACTTCTTGGGAAAGATTCGCCGAAGTATAGCCCATATCACAACCCTGGTGGGTGATTTGCTGGAACTGGGCCGCATTGAGGCGAGCACCGACATGGAGATGGAACCCTTCCATCTGGAGAGCATCATAGACGCGGTGGTGGACGGTTACCGTCAGATTGCCGCGGAGAAGGGGCTGAGTTTGCGGTGGGAACTGACCCCGCTTCCGCTCATCCGGGGGAATCCCCATCGGTTGCGTCGGGTGATGGAGAACCTCCTCAGCAATGCGGTGAAATACAATCGGGAGGGAGGATGGATTGCCATCAGCGCCGAGTATCGGGACGGTTACATTGTTGTGCGAGTCGCCGATAGCGGAATCGGCATCCCACCGGAAGATCTCCCTCATGTGTTTGATCGGTTCTACCGCGTCCAGCGCCCGGAGACAGAAGACATTGAAGGCACTGGCCTCGGGCTCTCTATTGTGAAGTCCATCGTTGAGAAACACGGCGGACGAGTATGGGTGGAGAGCCGGCCCGGCGAAGGCACTACCTTCACTTTTCTACTCCCTGCAATGGAGCAACAATAAGCACTTCCCCCGGTTTGACAACCCTCAAGTTCCAAATTATAATTCTGCTATAGAGCAACTCTTGGGGAGTTGCTCTATTATTTCAGAGAACCCATCTATCCAGGAGGTTAGAATGCGCAGTTTTGCCGGTCGGGACATCCTGTCCCTGAAAGACTTTGAGCGATGCGAGTTCTTCCACGTCTTTGAGGTCGCTCAGAAAATGGAGCCCATCGCCCGCTCCCGCCGCAACGTGGATATGCTGAAGGAAAAGACCATGGTCACCGCCTTCTATCAGCCGTCCACGCGCACCCGCCTGGCGCATGAAGCGGCTATGCACCGCTTGGGCGGGCACGTCGTTGGCTTCGCCGACCCCAAGATGACGCGCGCCGGCGATTTCTACCAGGAGTCCATCAAAGACACCGTCCGCATGCTGGAATTCTACGGCGATGTGATCGTGATGCGCCATTTCCAGCAAGGCGCGCCCCACGAGGCGGCCCGATGGGCCTCCATCCCTGTCATCAACGCCGGGGACGGCTGGGGCGAGCACCCCACCCAGATTCTGACCGATCTCTACACCGTCCTGCGGGAGAAAGGCCGCATCGACGGCCTGAAATGGCTGGCGGTGGGCGATATGCGGATGCGCACTATGCACTCCCTGGCCTACGCACTGACCCAGTTTGATTGCCCCATCACCTTCGTTGCCCCGCCGGAGATGAGCCTGACCGAGGAGTTCAAGGCCGAACTCCGCCAGTACAGCCTGAACTTCCGGGAGGCGGAGCACGTGGAGCAAGCCATCGGCGACGCGGACGTGATTCTGGTGGAGCCCGTTGTTCAGCCCGACTACACCAAATCCCGGGACGAGCGCACGGGCGAGGTGGGCCTGACCCCCGCTAACTACAAAATCACCCGCGAACTGCTGGAGCGCAAGGCCAAGCCGGATGCCATCCTCCTCCATTCCCTCCCGCGTATGGACGAAATCCCCACCGATGTGGACATAACCCGGTGGTCCCGCTACTGGCAGGAAGCCTTCTACGGCGTGGTCGTGCGAATGGCCTTGCTGGTGCTGGTGCTGGGCGCGATGGAATAAGAGACCGGGACGGGTTGTGGCGACCAAGCCACCGCAACCCGTCCTCTTTCCGCATTTTGCAGGAGGGCAGATATGCAGACCAACCTGAGAAACCGCGACCTGATTGGCGACCTGGACTTCTCCAAAGAAGAAGTAGAGACTGTCCTGGATGTGGCCTTTGACCTGAAACGCAAGCGGGCATTGGGTGAACCCCATCCCTACTTGCGGGATAAAGTGCTGGCGATGCTCTTTTTCTTCTCCAGCACCCGCACGCGCGGCTCCTTTGAGGCCGGCATGGCCCAGTTGGGCGGACACGCTGCCTTCATAGAGAGCAAGACCACCCAGATCGCCCACGGCGATACCCCCAAAGAAATCGGCGAAATCTTCGGTCGTTACTTTGACGGCATCGCCATCCGGCACGTGGAGTGGGGGGTGGGCAACCGGTACATCACCGAGGTCGCCCGCTACAGCCGGGTACCCGTCCTGAATATGCAGTGCGACATCTACCATCCCTTCCAGTGCCTGGCGGATCTGATGACCATCATAGAAAAAAAGGGCCGGGATCTGCGGGGCAAGCGGCTGGTCGTCTCCTGGGCCTACGCCGCTTCCTACCTGAAGCCCATCTCGGTGCCCCAATCCCTCATCCTACAGATGCCTCGCTTCGGCCTGGACATCACTCTGGCCTACCCGCCGGAGTTCGCGCTGATGCCGGATATCGTTGCCCAGGCCCAGGCGGAAGCGCGCCGCTACGGCACTGCCTTTGATATCATCGCCGACCCCAACGGTATGGAGGAAGCCTGTCAGGGTGGTGACATCATCTACGCCAAGTCCTGGGGCCCCCTCCTGACCACCAACGACCCGGAGGAAGGGAAGCGCATCCAGGACCAGTACCGGCACTGGATTATGGACGAGGCGAAACTCCGTCTGGCGAAGCCGGATGCCATCTATATGCACCCTCTCCCGGCCGACCGTAACATAGAGGTCACCGATGGGGTACTGGACGGCTCGCAGTCGGTGGTCTACGACCAGGCGGAGAACCGCCTCCATGTCCAGAAAGCCGTCATGGCCCTGACAATGTCCTGACCATAAAATCACGGAACACGAAACCCGGAGCACGAACATGCGAAAACTGGCCGTTGTGGCAATTGGTGGAAATTCGTTGATCAAAGATAACACCCGCGTACGAGTTGAGGACCAGTACGAGGCCGCAAAGGAGACGTGTTACTACATCGCAGATATGATTGAGCAGGGCTGGGATGTGGCAATCGGGCACGGGAACGGCCCGCAGGTCGGCTTCATCCTCCGTCGCTCCGAGATCGCCCATAAGGTTGCCGGGATGCACGAGGTGCCGCTGGACGTCTGCGGGGCGGATACCCAGGGGGCCATCGGCTACGCTCTCCAGCAGAACCTGCAGAACAAATTCCGGCAGCGAGGCATTGCCAGACAGGCCGCCACCGTGGTCACCCAGGTGGTCGTGGACCGGAACGACCCCTCCTTCCAGAACCCCACCAAGCCCATCGGCGGCTTCATGACTGAAGAGGAAGCCCGACGTCGGGAACAAGAGGAAGGCTGGAAGGTGGTGGAGGACGCCGGCCGAGGCTGGCGGCGGGTTGTGGCTTCCCCCCTCCCCCAGCGCATCGTGGAACTGGACGCCGTGCAGCGGCTGCTGGATGCGGGCATCATCACCATCACCGTGGGCGGGGGCGGCATTCCCGTCATTGAGGACGAGAACGGCGACCTGAAGGGCGTCGCCGCCGTCATTGACAAAGACTACGCTGCTTCTCTCCTGGCCCGCTCCATCGGCGCCGACCTCTTCCT
Source organism: Chloroflexota bacterium (assembly GCA_014874475.1). Taxonomy (GTDB): domain Bacteria; phylum Chloroflexota; class Anaerolineae; order B4-G1; family DUEL01; genus SpSt-77. The sequence goes on along the minus strand of JADBJJ010000025.1, from coordinate 45,755 downwards.
CATCTCCACCGCCGTGGAGAAGGTGTACCTGAACTTCAACAAGCCGGACCAGCGGCCCATAGACGTGATGACCGTCTCTGAGGCGAAGCGGTACATCGCCGAAGGCCACTTCGCCAAGGGGAGCATGCTGCCCAAGATTGAGGCCATTATCTGGTTCCTGGAAGCGGGGGGCAAAGAGGCCATCATCACCAACCCGGAGAACATCGCCCGGGCATTGCGTGGCGAGACGGGCACCCGCATCATCCCCGGCTAAGCCCGTCGCTTCCCCGCAACAGTGGGAAGATTTTGCCACCCGTACGGTTACCCAGTAACGTTTGCAAGGAAGCCCCTTGCAGAAACCGCGCAGGGTCTAAAAATCATCTGCTCCCCGAACGGAGAGGGGAAGGGGGGCGACGGCCTCCAGCCGTCGCCCCCGTGCCACATAGAGGGCACTGCCTTTCCCCAGGGTCGCTTCCTGCCATAACGATCTCCTGGCGCAAGCGCCAATGGCTCTTGCCCGTTTTCCAGAGTGGGATATAATAAGCGGGGAGCAAAGGAGGCCTTCTTCGTGATCTACGGCGTAGAACTCAAACCCCTGGTCACCCACACCGACGAGCGCGGCTTTTTCCGCGAAATCATCCGCGCCAGTGACCCTATGTTCTCTGAGGGCTTCGGTCAGTGGAGCCACACGATGAGCCACACCGGCGTCGCCAAGGCGTGGCACATCCACCAACGCCAGACTGACTGGTGGTACGTGGCTTGCGGGACAGTCCGGGCAGCCCTCTACGATGCCCGACCCGACTCCCCTACCTATGGGCAACTACAGGAATTCCTGCTGGGGGACGGCCATCCCCCTGTCGTCCTGAAAATCCCCCCAGGCGTGGCCCACGGCTACCGGGTCCTTCAGGGCCCCGCCCACATCTTCTACATCACCTCCAACGAGTACGACGGAACCGATGAGGGCCGCATCCCCCACGACGACCCCACCATCGGCTACGACTGGACCCGCTGGCCGGAGATTAAATGATTTCTAAAACCACAAAGACGCGAAGACCCATTTTCGCCCGGAGGCACTGATGACGAAGAAATGGCTGGATGAACTCAAAGAGATTGTTGTTCCGGAAGGGGAGCGGGTGCGAATACTGAGCGAGGCCCGCCTGCGCGGTCCGGCGCTGGACAGTCTGGTCAAGGCTGCCGTGTTCGGCGATGCGGAGGAGCGGGCGGCTGCCCGTGCGCTCCTCTGGGAACTGGGACAGGCTCTGGGTATTCGCCCGGCCTCTATCCACGACCTCTATATGGCCCGAGGGCGCGGCGAGACCTCCACGAACTGGACTGTGCCCGCAATGAACCTGCGCACCCTGACGTACGATATGGCCCGAGCCGTCTTTCGCGCCGCGCTGGCCCGGAACGTCGGCGCGATGATTTTTGAGATCGCCCGCTCTGAAATCGGCTACACCGACCAGCGTCCTGCCGAATATGCCACTGTCATTATCGGCGCGGCGATCCGCGAGGGCTATCAAGGCCCTCTCTTCCTCCAGGGTGACCACTTCCAGGTGAGCGCCAAAAAGTATGCCAGTGCCCGGGACGCTGAAGTGGGGGCAGTGGAGGACCTCATCCGCGAGGCCATCGCTGCCGGATTCTTCAACATAGACATAGACACCTCCACTCTGGTAGACCTGAACCGCCCGACGGTGCCCGAGCAACAGCGGACGAACTATGAAGTTTGTGCCCACTTTACCCACTTGATCCGCAGCCTCCAGCCGGAGGGGGTGACAGTCTCCGTCGGCGGCGAGATTGGCGAAGTGGGGGGCCACAACACCACCGAGGAGGAACTGCGGGCCTTCATGGACGGCTACAACAGTTCCCTGTCGTCCGGGATGCCCGGCGTCAGCAAACTGAGCATCCAGACCGGCACCTCTCACGGCGGTGTCGTCCTCCCCGACGGCACTCTGGCACGGGTCAAGATTGACTTTGGCACCCTGGAGCGGCTCAGCCGGATAGCCCGGGAGGAGTACGGCCTGGCCGGCGCGGTTCAGCACGGCGCCTCCACCCTGCCACCGGAGGCGTTCCACAAGTTCCCTGAGGTCGGCACGGCGGAAATCCACCTGGCGACCGCGTTCCAGAACCTTCTCTACGACCATCCCCTCTTCCCCGCTGACCTGCGGGAAGAGATATACGCCTATCTCCGAAAAGAGCATGCCGCCGACTGGAAAGAGGGCAAAACCGAGGAGCAGTTCCTCTACGAGGCGCGCAAAAAAGCCCTGGGCCCCTTCAAGCGGGAACTCTGGAACCTGCCGGAGGAGGTCCGGGCAACGGTGGGACAGGAACTGGAGGCCCAGTTCATCTTCCTGTTTGAGCAATTGGGGGTGACCGGCACGACCGATATGGTAGCCCGTTACATTCGGCCACTGGAAATCCACAAGACCCCCGCTGGCTTTGGCGCTGAGAAGGCCCTTTCCATCAGCGAGGGCCTGGCAGACTGATCCATCCAGTTACCAGCCGACCATACAAAGTAAAGGAGGAGCCATGTTCCACACGATCATCATTGCGGGACATCTGGGACGGGACCCGGAGATGCGGTATCTGCCTGATGGGCGACCTGTGACAACCTTCTCTGTGGCCTCCACCCGCCGCTGGACAGGCCAGGACGGCCAGCCTCATGAAGAGACCGTCTGGTTCCGCGTCTCCGCCTTCGGCAAACTGGCGGAGACCTGCAATCAATTCCTGGCGAAGGGGCGACCCGTCCTGATAGAGGGACGCCTCCGGCCTGACGACCGGGGCAACCCCCGCACCTGGGTCGGGCAGGACGGGATGGTTCATGCCTCCTACGAGGTAACCGCCAATACCGTCCGCTTCCTGGGCCGGCGGGAAGAAGCGGCCGCTCCGGTGGTGGAAGAAATCCCGGAGTACGAAGAGCCAATCTCTGAAGAGGAGATTCCTTTCTGAATCACAAGGGTCCCGAAGGAAACGCAAGGGCACAAAGGGGTTTGAGAAAGACGTCCAAACACCTTTGCGCCCTTTGTTTCCTTTGTGTCCCGAAAGGTTTTCGGACACATTTGAGGAGCCATTATGAGTACCCGACCTCGCCTCCCTCCCGGACAGGTGCTGACCCAGCGCTTTCCGGTCCTCCACTACGGCCCCGTCCCGCGCTACGAAAGCCTGGACGATTGGGACCTGCGCATCTTCGGAGCGGTGGAGGAAGAAGTCCGTTTCACCTATGAGCAACTGACCTCCCTTCCCACCACCCGTATCGTCGCCGATATCCACTGCGTCACCCGCTGGTCCAAGTTTGACACCGTCTGGGAAGGCATCCGTTTCCGGGACCTGCTGAACTATGTCCGACCTCTCCCTGGGGCCGAATACGTTATCGTCCACGCCGAGTATGGCTTTACAACCAACCTGCCCCTCCGTCGCCTTCTGGCTGACAACGTCCTGCTGGCCTGGAAGTACGACGACCGGCCTCTGACCCCGGAGCACGGCTGGCCGTTGCGGCTGGTGGTGCCCGATCTCTATTTCTGGAAGTCGGCCAAGTGGGTACGGGGGATTGAGTTTTCCTTTGAGGACCGCCCCGGCTTCTGGGAGCAGGCCGGTTATCACAACGAAGGTGACCCCTGGCTGGAGCAACGGTATGCAAACTGAGCGGATCCACCAGGTTCTGCGGGGTGCTCTCTCCGGCCTGGTACTCCTTCTGGTGACCGCGTGCGTCCCTCCTGTGCCCGCTCCAACTCCCTTCACCTCGCCAACGCCTGTCCCTCCTTCGCCGACTCCGACGGCGACCCCCTGGCCCGGACCGTTGATGGTCCCCCTGACCATCTGGCTGCCGGAAGAACTGAGCCCCCACAAGGAGAAGGCCGGGGCCGATCTTTTGGTCACTCGCCTGGCCGATTTCGGCGCCGTCCATCCTGACCTTCAGGTCCAGGTCATCGTCAAAAAGAGCCACGGGCGCGGCGGATTGCTGAATTTTCTGAAGACGGCGAGCATCGCCGCCCCGTCCGTTCTTCCCGACCTGGTGGTGCTGGACCCAGCGGACCTGCGGGTGGCGGCTCAGGATGGCCTTCTCCAGCCACTGGATGGCCTGATCCCCCCTGATCTGGAGGCCGATCTGTTTCCCTTCGCCCCCCAATTGGGCCAGATGGGCGAAACCCGCTTCGGCTTACCCCTGGTGGCCAAACTGCAACATCTGGCTTACTCCCCGACCTCATTTTCTGCCCCGCCTGTTTCCTGGAACGATGTTCTCTCCGCCGGACTCCCCCTTTTCTTCCCTGCTGTCGGGCAGAACAATATCGCGGACGATTTTACCTTTATCCAGTACCTGGGAGCAGGAGGGCGTCTGATGGACGAGGGGGGAAATCCGATGTTGGAGGAGGGTCCGCTGACAGCGGTCCTGGACTTCTACGCTCAGGCGACGGCGACGGGGGTTATTTCTCCTCTGGTTGCCCTCTCCCTGGGAAGTACCGAAGAATGCTGGGCTCGCTTCCAGGAGGAGGAGGGGATGGCGGTAGTGGATTCCCGCTGGTTCTGGACGGAGGGGGAACGCACGGCTGAGCCGGGTCCGATTCCCACCCGGGATGGCCGCCCGGTCGCGCTGGCAGAGGGGTGGGTCCTGGCGCTGGTGACGGCCGATCCGGAGCGACAGCGACAGGCGATGGCGTTGGTGGCCTGGCTGCTGGACCCCGGTTGGTACGGGATGTGGACGCAGAGCACCGGCTACCTGCCGGTGACCCGGAGCGGTCTGGCGGGGTGGGAAGTCTCCGTGGAGCGGCGGGAGGTGATCGGCGCTATCCTGGCGGGGGCCCGGGAACCTCTACCCCACCCAGTGCGGGAACGGCTGGGGCCGCCGCTGCAGATGGCCCTGGAGGCCGTGCTCCGGGGCCACCAGAGCCCGGCAGAGGCCGCTGCCCGCGCCGTTCAGTCCGTGCGATAATCAGGACAACTCCTGGGGAGTTCTCCTACAGAGTCACCACCAGTTCCTTCGGCAGCGGGGTCAAGTTGTGGACCCGCCCCTCCTCATCTATCCACAGGACGTCCTCCAGGCGGACGCCGTAGCCCCTATCGGGGTCGTAGAGGCCTGGCTCCACGGTGAAGACGTGGCCCGGCTGCAGGGTGCGGATGTTGCTGGGGACATCGGTAAAGACCGGCTCTTCATGAATTGCCAACCCCAGCCCATGCCCGATGAGATGATTGAAGCCTACCTCGGTCTCCGGATTCTCCGCGACTGTCGGATAACCCCGCTGGGCGAAGAAGGCACAGGCCACTTGCTGGAGGCGCCGGGCCTCTACCCCCACCCGAGCCTCGGCAATCACCGCATCCAGGCAATCCGCCACGTCCCGGTAAACGTTCTCCACTTCCGGCGGCGCGTATCCCAGGCAGAAAGTACGGGTCAGGTCAAAATAGTAGCCACCGGCCCGCCGGGGGAAAATATCGTAGACAATCGTTTGCCCCAGCCGGATGGGGTCATCCGGACGGCCCTGGCTGTGGGGAACCCCTGCGTCCCGTCCGATGGCGAAAATGAACCCCTCCGGGGATTCCAGCCGCCGCTGGGCCAGCAACCCGTAGACGTATTCCTTTACCTGACCGACCGTCAGCGGAGCACCGTCGTCGGTGACAAGGGTTTCGTCCTTTACCGGGTGGCGGCGCAGAAAGGCGATCGTCTCTTCCACCACTTCGCAGGTCAGGCGGGCGACCTCCCGAATTTGTGCCACCTCATCGGCGTCCTTTGTTGCCCGGGCGACTTCCAGCAGATTCTCGTCGTACTCGCCCCGCACCCGAATCTCTGGCAGCGCCTCCGCTATGGCGGAGAGAAGCAGGTACGCGTACCCCTGGTCGGCCATGCCGTAGAAGCCCACATCTCCCTGCACCCCCAGGTCGGCAAAGATGCGGCGGTAGAGTTCCACCGTCGCCTTCAGCCGGTCGCCCGTCTCGCGGAGGATTTCGGTGAAACGGTAGCGGGCCATGTTGACCAGCGGGAGTCCGCTGGCGGCGGCCTCGTCCCGTTCAATCGGGGAGTGAATGAAGATGGGGGACTCGCCCCGTTTTTTGACCACAATCCCCTGGGTCACGTTGGCCCCGTTGAGGAGGTAGACAAGGGATGGATTTCCGTACGTGCGGCCAGAGACGACGAAAGCATCCAGCCCTCGGGCTTCCATTAAGGTGTCTATGTCGCGTTTCATCCTCTTTCTCCATAATGCAGACCGACAGCCTGCGCTACGTGTTTTCTATTTCTCTCTCGGGCAGAAGCAGACCCTGCCGAGCAGAAGTTCTGGATGGGCGAAACCGCCCTATCCATTCTCCCAGGGCTTTCCGCTCCTGGAAGGTCTTCCGTACTTTGTGGAATTCCAGTTCCGCCAGAACCCGGGCCCGTTCCCGCTCGGCGCTCTCTATTCGCTCCTTGGCGATGGCTGCGTAAGTCTCGCTGATATCTATCCCGAGGAAATCATGCCCTAAGAGTTGGGCCGCAACCAGTGTCGTTCCGATACCGGCATAAGGGTCCAGCACAATTCCCTTGCGGTCGTCCAGAACGGAGTAAATACAGCGGACCGGGAGTTCAATGGGAAAGGGGTTCGGGTGACGAGGGTCCCGTTCAGGCCGGATTTCCCATACCGAAGTCAGCAGGGCGTGGCGAGAACCCAATTCTGCGCCGATGGCATCTCCGGGAAAACGGGGCTTGCAGAGCCAGTAAATCCGCTCATCCACCTGCCAGAATCGCCAGCCTCGCAGATTGGCGGCAATCTTCCGATACCAGATGATTTCCTGCCTCAAAATCCACCGGGAACGGCTGACCCACTCATAAGGATGGATCAGCCGACCTCTGGACCACCGAATTTTATGATTGTAAAAGAACGAGCCTCCCGGTCGGGTAACCCGATATATCTCGTTCAGCACCGCAATTTGCTCTTCCTGGTACGCCTCTTCGTCTTTCCGGTCGGTGGCCACATCGTACACAACCCGGTCTACCAGCCAGCCTTTATCCCGCTCTCCCTTGTTGTATGGAGGTGAAGTGACCGTAACATCAAGAAGGTCATCTGGCAGAGTCCGTAGAATCTCCAGGGCATCTCCAACGATGAACGTGTTCAACTCCAACATCTAACTTTCCCTTCTCTGCAAGAGCCTCCGCCAGTTCCTCGGCGCTGGCCTGGCTGACCACTCCTGGGAATTGATCGAGGTGGAGGAAAAAGGCTTCAACGAACCGGGCTGCGGACTGGGTAAGCATGCCGACTCCTGGCTCCGTAGCGCAAGGTTAACCTTGCGCCACAATCTTGCTCCGAAAATACGCCACCGTCTCCCGCAGGCCCTCCTCCAGGGAGACTTTCGGCTCCCAGCCCAGCACCTGGCGGGCGCGGGTGATATCTGGGCAGCGCCGTTGGGGGTCATCGCGGGTGCGGTCGTCGGTGGGGCGGACAAAAGCGATTTCGGATTTACTCCCTGTAATCTCCAGAATCTTCTGCGCAAATTCCAGGATGGTCATCTCTTGAGGGTTGCCCAGGTTCACCGGGCGGGTCTCACTGGAAAACAGCAGGCGCACCAACCCATCCACCATATCCGAGACGTAGCAGAAGGAGCGGGTACGAGTGCCGTCGTCGTAGACGGTGAGGGGCTCGCCCCGCAGCGCCTGGCCGATGAAGTTGGGCACCACCCGCCCGTCGTCCAGCCGCATCCGGGGACCGTAGCAGTTGAAGATGCGGGCGATGCGAGTATCCACCCCGTGGTAGCGATGGTAGGCCATCGTGAGCGCCTCGGCGAACCGCTTGCTCTCGTCATAGACGCCGCGCGGGCCGATCGGGTTGACGTTCCCCCAGTAGTCCTCGGATTGGGGATGAACCAGCGGGTCGCCGTAGACCTCGGAGGTAGAAGCCAGGAGGAAGAGGGCCCCCTTGGCCAGCGCCACCCCCAGCGCGTTGTGAGTCCCCAGCGCGCCCACTTTCAGGGTCTGGATGGGGTAGTTCAGGTAGTCTACCGGGCTGGGGAGACTGGCCAGGTGGAGAACCGCGTCCAGCGGCCCGGGAATGTAGATATAGTGAGTAACGTCGTGCTTGATAAAGTGAAATCGCTCATGACCGGCCAGGTGGGCGATGTTCTCCACGCTGCCGGTGCTCAAGTTGTCCATTGCGATCACTTCGTGCCCTTCCGCCAGCAGGCGGTCACAAAGGTGAGAGCCGATGAATCCGGCTCCGCCGGTGATCAGGATGCGCATCATCTCTCCTTGTTCGGTGGTTTATTGTCCCTCCAGCCAGACCTCCAGTACCCGGCCCACCCGCTCCAGGCTTTCCGGGCTGACTTTGTCGGGCGTGTCGCGAGTCGTGTGCCAATACGGATAGTCAAAATCAATGATGTCTACCGCTGGGATGCCCCGCTGGGCAAAGGGGATGTGGTCATCGTACACTGCCCAGCGATACTCCGGGATGAAGGTGGCGGTGTAGCCCAGCGTGGCTGCGATGTCCCAAAGTTCCCGCATGAGGTTTGGGTCGGAATTGCGCTCAAAGTATAACTGTTGGTCAGCGTCGCCGACCATGTCCACCAGGACCATAGCCTCGGGGCGGATGGTCAAGTGGGCCGCCATATAGGAGGAGCCCACGCACCACTCCCAGCCGTCCAGGCCGCCGTTGTCCTCCGCGTCAAAGAAGACGAGCCAGACCTGGTGGCGCAGTCGCTCCTTGTCCAGGACGCGCGCCAGTTCCATCAGGACGGCAGTGCCGGAGGCGCCGTCGTTGGCCCCCAGGACGGGCTGAGTGGGATCCTCCTGGTCGGCGGAGCGGCGGGTGTCGTAGTGCGCGCCAACGATGACCACCGGCCCCTCTCCGGCCCGCCCGATGATGTTGCGGACAGGCGTATCCCGGTAGGTGAACGACTGGGTCTCCACAGCCCAGCCCCATCCCTCCAGATGGGCAATGATAGCATCTCCGGCCGCGCGGATGGCAGGGGAGCCGGTAGGCCGGGGGCCCAGGGCGCACTGTTCCAAGACGTGAGCGTAGGCCTGTTCGCCGCTGAAGGTTCGGGGCGACGCCGACCCGCAGGCCGTCAGGAGAAGCAGCGCGAAAGCGAACAAGAAGGTGCCGAGCACTTTGAAGGTGCCCGGCATCTTTCTAATCCGGCTACACAACAAATTCCCCATCGTGGTAGAAGAGTTCCCCATCTACCCAGACTTCGCCGCCCTCTCGCATATCGCAAATCATATCCCAGTGGATGGCCGATTCGTTGCGGCTGCCGGTCTCCGGGTACCCGGCGCCCAGGGCCAGGTGGAAAGAGCCGCCGATTTTCTCATCAAAGAGGATATTTTTGGTGAACCGCTGGATGCCGGAGTTGGTACCGAAGGCGAACTCGCCCAGGTAGCGGGCGCCCGGGTCGGCCTCCAGCATCTGGAGGAGGTACTCCTCGTTTTTGCGGGCCGTCGCCCGCACGACGCGCCCGTCCTCAAACCAGAGTTCCACTCCCTCTACTTCCCGCCCGCCGGTGACGGCGGGATAGGTGAAGCGCACCCAGCCCCGGGCGCTATCCTCCACGGGGCCGGTGAAGATTTCGCCGTCGGGCATATTATAGCGACCGTCACAGTTGATGAACGCGCGCCCCTCAATGGAGAGGGTCAGGTCGGCATTGGGGCCGGTGATGCGGACCTCTCGTTTCCCCTTCAGCCACTCTATCAGCCGCTGCTGGCGCTGGCGGACCTCCTGCCAGCGGGCGACGGCGTCATCGTCGTTGCAGAAGCACGCGCCGTAGACAAAGTCCTCGTAGTCCCGCAGACTCATATCCGCTTCCTGCGCGTAGGCGGCGGTGGGGTACTGGGTGGCGGTCCACTTCAGTTCCCCCGTAGCGCCCCGCTGCAAATAGGTCTTGATGAGGGGGGCCATAGCCTGGCTGCGGCGCCGCTGACGGGCCGGGTCTATCGCGGTCAGTTCGCGGGTGTTGCGGTCGGAGCGGATGTTGATGATGGCGTCAAACTGCTCTATGACCAGCCGGTTGAGAGGGGAGACGAAATCCAGTTGGGCATCGGAGGCCAGACGAAAGAAGGCCTCTTCAGCGCCGGGCAGACTGGCCAGCAGGTGGGGGTGGCCACCGGCTTTCAGGACCTCTTCGTAGATGGCCAGCAGTAACGGGGCCGCCTCCGGCATCCCCTGAATGGCGACCAGGTCGCCGGGCTGAATAGCAGTGGAGTACTGTACCAATACAGCAGCGAGTCGTTCTGCGCGTGGGTCTTTCATCATTGACTCCTTAGGAGATTCCAGTAAGGAGAGTGTAACACAATTTTAGGGTTTGGCAAGCAGGCAGGAAAACGGAGGGTGTCCCGATTTCGTCGGGAATAGCCTTTTGGGTAGTCTCCCTATAGAGTGTTGTTGAATCTTCACCGCCGCGCAAGAATGCCGGATTCCGTTTCCTGGATACGGGCGGGCGTACCCAGTATGTCGCCCTCCTGTCCCCTGTCCCCACGGTTACGTCGTGCGTGGATGGGGGATGGGAGAAAGGTCAGGCGTCCTCAGCCCTGGAAGAGAGATTGGGCATTGAGCCCTGCGGGTTCACCGCTGGGCACAAGAAGCCCGCCAATCGGGAACACGCCCGAGAAACAGATTCTGCGGCGGTCAGCCGCCGCAGAATCTCCCTCCCTCCGTCGGAGAAACGGTTTGGATGGGGCCGGGTTACGCCGTCTGAAGGGCATGAAGCAGGAGCCGAACGGCTCCCTCCACATCTTCCTGATCCACCATCTCACTGGGGGTGTGGATGTAGCGGCAGGGGATAGAGAGACAGCCAGAGGGGACACCGGAACGGACCAGTTGCATCGCTGCGGCGTCGGTTGTCCCCCATTCCAGGACCTCCATCTGATAGGGGATTCCCGCTGCCTCCGCTGCGCGTACCAGCCATTCCCGCACGGTTGGGTGGGCGATCATCCCGGCATCCTGGACCTTGATCGCCGGTCCTTTCCCCAGTTCCACCGCCATCGGCCGGCTCTCCGGTGTATCTCCCGTCCCGGTTACATCCACTGCGATCGCCATATCCGGCTCAATCCCGTAGGCCGCCGTTCGGGCGCCGGAGAGCGTCGTCTCCTCCTGAACGCTGAAGACGAAATGGACCTCGTGGGGCGTCGGTCCGAGCCGCCGCAGCGTTTCCACCAGAACGGCGCAACCGATGCGGTCGTCCATCGCTTTGGCGACCAGCCGCCGGCCCTGGACAGCGAAGGGCCGCTCAAAGACAGCCGCGTCCCCCACCCGCACGGGGCAGTCATCCCGACCGGTAGCGCCCACGTCTATGTAGAGTTGCTCAAACGTCGGAGCCTTACCGGGGTCCTCCCGTTTCTCCGACCCGATGACGCCCAGGGTGCCGTTCTCAAAGCGGACGCGCGCGCCCAGGCAGGTGAGGGGTGAGACACCGCCAATCGGGGTGAACCGAAGGAAGCCCTTCTCGTCTACGTAGGTGACCATGACGCCGATTTCGTCCATATGGGCTGCCAGCACGATGCGGCGCCCGTTGCCGGTCCCCCGGCGGACGGCGACCAGACTGCCCAGTGGGGTAACCCGGACTTCGTCGGCCAGAGGGGTGACCACGGAGCGCAGAAGGGAACGAACGGCATCTTCAAAACCGGACGGCCCGTAGGCTTCAGTCAATTGACAGATCAAGTCATTCACAGTTTCCTCCTTCGGAGCGTTTCTGTTCCTCCCAGCAACGTTGTCCGCGCAGGGTATCCAGGCCGAAATCCTGCCGGTGACAGTTTTCGGTCATATTGGCCCCACTCCCTGCCCTTCTCCCACCGGGCAAGGGAGCATCGTTCACGCCCTTTCCAGGACAGCGGGAGTGAGACGGCGCAGGCTTTCCCGCATCAGCCGGACGGTGTTCTCCAGGTCCGCCGGCGAGAGCAGGCTAACGGGGCTATGGATGTAGCGACAGGGGACAGCGACGGTGCCGCAGGGAACCCCCTCGCGGGCCAGATGGATGGCGCCAGAATCGGTGCCGCCGATGCCCGGCTGTTTGAACTGATAAGGGATACCCAGCGCTTCTGCTGTCTCCACCAGCAGCCGCAACAGGCCCCGGTGAGCGATGAACGTGTGGTCCATCACTGTAATCGCTGGTCCTTTGCCCAACTCGGATGTGGGGCTAACATCCTTCTTTTTGGGCAGGTCATCGGCGATAGTGCCCTCCAGGGCAAAGGCGCAATCGGGGCGGTTGGCGTAGGCGGCAACGCGCGCGCCCCGCAGCCCGACTTCCTCCTGGACGGTGAAGACGGCATAGAGGTCGTGGGGAAGCCGTTCGCCGCGCACCAGTTCCGCCAGGACCGTGCAGCCAGCCCGGTCGTCAAAGGACTTTCCCTTGACCAGCGCGCCCACCTCTTCAAAGCGGGTGGCGAAGACCATCGGGGTGCCCAAAGGGGCCCACCGCTGGGCTTCTTCTTTTCCTTTTGCCCCGATGTCCACCAGCAACTGGTCTATCGGGATGACTTTCTCATCCTCTCCCCTTTCCAGGAGATGGACAGGCTTCAGGCCGATGACGCCGGGAATGCGGTCCGGCCCCACCCAGACCTGAGCGCCGGGGAAGACCCGGTCATCTATGCCGCCGATGGCGCGCACGCGCAGGCCGCCGGAATCGTCGTGCCCCACGACCATCAGCCCGACCTCGTCCATATGGGCAGCCAGCAGGACGCGCAGGCGGTCCGCCCCGGTTCCCTCCCGGAAGGCATGAAGATTGCCCAATGCGTCCACCCAAATCCGGTCCGCGTGCCCCTCCAGGGCCCGGCGCAGCACTTGCCGGATTTCTTTTTCGTGGCCCGAAGGGCCAAAGGCTTCGGATAATTCCTTTAAAAGTTCCACGGTTCGCCTACCTGAGATTTGCTGGACTCAATCCGGGATAGAGAAACGGCCCAGAGGTCAACCGAAGGTGATCGGTTTGCCACCTCTTCAGAGCGTATTCCCGGAGTTCCCGTTCGCGCGGCGAGCGAACGAGAGCAGTTTCCCTTACTCGTCTTCCCATCGTGGCCGGAAATCCGCCTCCAGCCCGGCTGCGAAGAGGGCTAGCAGCCGTCCGGCCCGCTCCACGTCCTTCAGCGACACCGTCTCCACTGGCTGGTGCATATAACGGAGAGGGACTGAGACCAGGCCGGTGGGCACGCCCTCGCGGCTCACCTGGATGGCCCAGGCGTCGGTGCCGCTGCGGCCGGGAATGGGGTCTATGTGGTAGGGGATTTCGTTGGCCTCAGCCGTCCTCTTCAGCCGCTCCACCATCGCCGGATGGAAATTGGGCCCCACGCCAATGGCGATTCCCTCCCCCAGTGGAAAAGCCCGATGGTTGGGGACTCCGGCCTGTCGTCCGAAGGTGACGTCCACCGCAACGGCTATATCGGGGGCGACGCCGTAGGCGGCAGTGGTGGCGCCGTAGAGCCCCACCTCTTCCTGGACCGTCGCTACGGCAACCACATCCCAGGTGGGAGATGTGCGGGAGAGGTGCTCCAGGGCCAGCGTCAGAACCGCCACAGAAACCCGATTATCCAGCGCTTTGCCCGCCAGCAGGCCGTTTTTCAATTCTACAGCCTCCCGCCGGAAGGAGATGGGGTCGCCTACCCGGACGACGGCTTTTAGTTCCTCCTCCGGCAATCCTACGTCCACGAACAGTTCCTCCCAGGGGAGAGTCTTATCCCGCCGGTCGGGGGGGACAACATGGGGCGGGCGCATACCCACAACGCCGGGGAGGTCTCGCTCTCCGTGGACGAGGACTTCCGTCCCCGGCAGGATGCGCCGATCGGTCCCGCCAACGCGGGCGACGCGCAGGAAGCCTCGCTCTATGGCCACCACCCGCAGGCCGATCTCGTCCATATGGGCGGCAAACATCAGGGTGGGGCGAGGTTCGGGGCCGGAGCCGCGCCGGCGGCCGAGGAGGCTCCCCAGGCCATCTATATGAATCTCATCTACCAGGGGGGTCCAAAGAGTGCGCACCAGAGCCCGCACCGGCTCTTCGTGACCGGGCAGGCCCGGGGCTTCCGAAAGTTGTTTCAGCAGTTGGAGCGTTTCCATAAGGCGTGAGGACTCCTTAAAACCGGGTAACCGTATTGCGGGCGGCAGTTCGCCCGTTTCCAGGATCGTCTTTCAGCCCACGCAGAGGACAGGCGGCGCTGGTGCATACCCCGCATGTGTTGAAGCAGGAACGGGCGCCCAGGTCGGGATGGCCGTAGGCGAGACTGTGTCGGTAGGCACCAGCGAGGCAGCGGGCGGCGGAGGTGTGGGGGATACCGGTGTCTCCGTCGGCGTTGCGGTGGGTATCGCCGTCGGTGTAGGGGTATCCGTCGCTACTGACGCGAGGGTAGGAGTATTCGTCGGCGTGGCCGTCGGCGTCGGCGTTGGCGTGGGAGTAGACGTCGGCGGCTCCGGCGTGGGGGTGGGCGTCGGCGTCGGCGGCGTGGGAGTAGGCGTCGGCGGCGTCGGCGTGGGAGTAGGCGTCGGCGGCTCCGGCGTGGGGGTGGGCGTCGGTGTCGTCGTCGGCGTGGGAGTAGGCGTCGGTGTCGTCGTCGGCGTGGGAGTGGGAGTGGGCGTGGGCGTCGGCGTGGGCGTGGCGGTGGGAGTGTAAGTCGGCGGCCACCACTGGGTCGGCGTTGCCTCCAGCGTCGGCGTCGGCGGAGCGGGCGTGAACGTCTGTGTAGGGGTATCCGTCACGACGGTCGGCACCGGCGTGGAGCGAGCAGGGGTAGAATACAGGTAGAGAAGCACAAACCCCAGACAATAGCAGGGGATGGTCAGCAGGATAATCCCCAGAAGGGTCATCTGCAGAGGGGTTAAACCCCACTTGTTCCGTGGCTCGACGTCCATACGGACTATATGATAGCATGAACCAGGGGGGTTGTCAATCGCACCAGGCGAAGGAAGCCCAACGATTCGGGACACTCCGTAGAAGTGGTATCTGCCCTCTTTGCCCAAGTGTGGTATAATGATTGCAGGGAGATGGGGGTGTTCTAACACAATGTTAATACTCCTTTATCGGGAATCCAACATATTGCAGGTAGAATAAGGTAACCATCAATCCGGGATGGGCCGGGTAAGGCTTTTGCGGGCGTCAACATCGCCCCTTGTTGCCCTACGGGGCAAGGCCCATAGGGCTGTGGCCCTCACCTCCCAACCATCCCGTCAATCTGGGCTGTTGTTTTTGTAAGGAGAATTCCCATGATGCGAATGGACCGATTCGACGAGCGGGCGCAGGATGCCGCCCAGCGGGCAGTGGAAATTATGACCCGCTACGGGCATACTCAGGTGGACACGGAACATGTCCTGCTGGCCCTGCTGGAGCAGCCGGACGGCATGGTCTCACAGATTCTGGCCCAACTGGGTGTGGACCCAGATTGGATCGCCAATCAGGTGGACGAGATTCTCCGCCGCAGCCCCAAGGCCGGCATCTATGGGCGGGGCAATATGGGGCAGATTTTCATCACCCCCCGGGTCAGACGAGTGCTGGATGAGGCCAGTACTGAAGCCAACCGTCTCAGCGATGACTCCATTTCCACGGAACATCTCTTCCTGGCCATCATCACCGAGCGGGGTACCCAGGTGGCCCGCGTGATGGCAGAGGCCGGGATTACCCGGGAGCGAGTCTATGCAGCCATCCGGGCCATCCGCAGCGGGCAGTCGTTTGCCGATAGCCGCCCCGAATCCCGCTATCGCACTCTGGAGAAGTTCAGCCGCGATCTGACCCGGCTGGCGAAAGAAGGGAAACTGGACCCGGTTATCGGGCGGGATGCGGAAATCCTGCGCGTCATCCAGATTCTCTGCCGTCGCACCAAAAATAACCCTGTCCTCATCGGCGAGCCTGGGGTCGGCAAGACCGCTATCGTGGAGGGGCTGGCCCAGAAGATCGCCTCTGACAACGTCCCCGAAATCCTCAAGGGCCGGCGGGTGATGCAACTGGACCTGGCCGCGATGGTCGCCGGCACCCGCTTCCGGGGCGAGTTTGAAGAGCGGCTGAAGGCCACCGTGGAGGAAATCCAGCGGGCACAGGGGGAAGTCATCCTCTTCATTGATGAACTGCATACCGTCGTCGGGGCGGGGGCGGGAAGCGGCGCGCTGGACGCGTCCAGCATTATGAAGCCGTATCTGGCCCGGGGCGAGTTGCAGTGCATCGGCGCCACGACGCTGGACGAGTACCGCCAGTACATAGAGAAGGACGGCGCGCTGGAACGCCGGTTCGCTCCCGTCTTTGTGGACGAGCCGACGATGGAGGAGACCATAGAGATGCTGCGCGGCCTGCGGGACCGCTACGAGGCCCATCACCGCGTCCGTATCACCGACGAGGCCATCATCGCCGCCGCGCGCCTCTCCCACCGCTACGTCACCGATCGACGTCTGCCTGATAAGGCGATAGACCTGATGGACGAGGCGGCGGCCAAGGTGCGGGTGGCCCTCTATACCCTTCCCCCTGAACTGAAGCAGATAGAGGCCGAGATCAGCCGTCTCCAGATGGAAGAAGAGGCTGCCAGTAACGCGCGGGATTACGAACGGGCCGCCGAGATCAAGGTCCGGCGGCTTCGCCTAGAGGACCAGTTCCGCCAGCAGCGCGAGGCCTGGCAGCGAGAGCACCAGTTGGATGAGACGGTGGACGCGGAGGACATCGCCCAGGTGGTGGCCTTGTGGACCGGCATTCCGATAGCCCAGATGTTAGAGACAGAGGCGGAGAAACTGCTGCGGATGGAGGAAGCGCTCCGCCAGCGCATCGTCGGGCAGGACGAGGCCATTGCTGCTGTCGCCGACGCCATCCGGCGCGGGCGTTCCGGCCTGAAGGACCCCCGGCGGCCCATCGGCTCCTTTATCTTCCTGGGGGCCTCCGGCGTGGGCAAGACAGAAATGGCAAAGGCGCTGGCCTGGTTCCTCTTTGACGATGAGGACGCCCTCCTGCGCATTGACATGAGCGAGTATCACGAGCGGCATACCGTCAGCCGTCTCTTCGGCGCTCCGCCCGGCTACATTGGCTACGAGGAGGGCGGCCAACTCACCGAGGCCGTCCGTCGTCGTCCCTACCAGGTCGTCCTTTTTGACGAGATAGAGAAGGCCCACCCCGAAGTCCTCCACGCCCTGCTCCAGGTTCTGGATGACGGTCGCCTGACTGACGGCCAGGGCCGGACGGTGGACTTTCGGAACACCGTCATCATTATGACCTCCAACGTGGGGACGGAGTTTGCGGGCAAAGGCGGAGCGCTGGGGTTCCTGCGGGAAGGAACGGATCGGCGGGAGCAGGAAGAAAGCCGTCAACGCATTGAGCGGGCCCTGAAGGAGACGTTCCGTCCAGAGTTCATCAACCGGGTGGACGAAATCATCATCTTCAACCGGCTGACTCTGGAGCATATGGAGCAGATTGTGGACCTGCAGATGCGGGAGATTGCCGAGCGACTGGCGGAGCAAGGGCTGGAGGTGGAGTTGACCGATGCAGCCCGCCGATGGCTGGCCCGGGAGGGGTACGATCCTCAGTTCGGCGCCCGACCGCTGCGGCGGGCTCTCCAGCGGCACGTGGAAAGCCCTCTCAGCGTGCGTCTTCTGCGCGGGGAGTTTCGCTGCGGCGACCGGGTGCGGGTGGATGTCGGAGATTCCGGCCTGACCTTCACCCGAGTAGAGGCGGGCGAAGAGAAATCCACGTTTCGGATGCCCGATCCGGTCCTGCAGGCCCAGGATTAGAGCAAAGAGATGAAATGGGCGGCGGCAAGATTGCCGCCGTCCGCTATTTACCAGCAGGGCAGCGAGGGAATGATCACCCGATATATCTTCCCCTGCGCCAGGACAAAGAGGGAATCGCCGGCCTGGCTGACCGTCAACGCCTGGAGACTCTGAAACTCTCCCCCCGCAGGGCGCAACTGGGCGCAAAATGTCCCGTCCTCCCGAAGGACAACGATGCGTTCTGCCGCCCCATCAGCCAGATAGACTGGGCCGTTTTCCTGTTCAGGATCCACTGCCAGCGCGACAAAGCGAGGTGCCGGGGCCGGGACGCCGCCGACGGCAAAAGGTGCGGCCTTCCCCTCCTTATAGCGGGCCACTCCCCCGTCCTCAAAAAGGACGTAGATATTGTAGTTCACGGCCATATCCCGGGCTCCTGTCAGAGGCGGGGCCGCTGCTGAAAAGTAGGGCTCTGGTTCTCCTTTAAACTCCCCGTTCTGCGGGACGTACCGCCAGATTTGTCCCGCCGCCGGGTCCAGCAGGTACAGCCGTCCATAATACGTAGCCATCGCCACTGGGTCATACCCCCCAGGAGTGGGAGATAACGCCACTGATTGGGCTTCTGACCAGTGGGTATCGTACGCCCAGAGACGTCCCCCGGCTCCCAGGATGAGAAGCCCTTGGGATAGTTGACTGGTCTCCGCGTGATAGTAGGTGATATCTATCAGAGAGGGCGCTTCCGGGATAGTGATGAATTCGCTCCCGCCACCGATCAGGACCCGGCGTATCTGACCGGGACCCTCCAGAACGGCTATGCTCTGCTCCCACGACACCAGACGGTTCCGGGAGACTTGAGTGCCCAGATCGGCCAGCAAACTCGGCGCCACCCGAATGACGCCATCCATCTGATCCAGTGCGTCCTGGGCCATAGAGTGGAGCGCTCTCACCTCCGGGGCCTCGTCGTTCGCTGTCAGAGCCAGGACCGCCTCCCAGTGGGGACGGGCCAGTTCCGGATGGGGAGCCTGTTGGGCTGCCAGAACCTGCTCCTGAGCCCGGGAGAGGACCTCGCTCCGTCGGAGGTCCCCACTGTACCGGAACCAGACGAACAGGGTGGTCAGAATAACCAGAATCAGGATGACGATGGCCAGAGCGGCCATTCGGCGGGGATTCTCCTGGGGGACGGGTCGGGGCACAGGCATGCTGACTCTCCGGCGACGATCTGCGCCGGGAAGGGCACGACGGACGAGAACCTGCGCTCCGCGATAGGCGGATCGGGCCGCTCCCCTCAGGCCCATCCCCAATGCGGATGCTCCCCGGGCCAGTCCTCCGACAACGGCTACTGTGCCTTTGGCCAGCCCTCTGCCGATGGCTGCACATCTTGCCCTCACCCTCTCCCCCAGAAGGGATAACCTTGGTGAGGGCCGGGTAGGAGGGGATTCCCCCCCTCGGGTCCAGACGCCCGGTTCTGCCAACTCTTCTCCCGCAACGCCCTCTCGCAGCGGCATCTCCTCCGGGAGAAGCGTTTCTCCGGGCATTCGTTCCTCTTCCATCGGTGGAGGCGGTGCAGGGGGCACTGCCGGTGGAGAGGGCGCCTCGTAACGGCGCCGGGGGAGCGGGGCCAAGGGTGGGGATATCTGCTCCTCAGGCCAGCACAGCACCATAGCCGTCAGCGACTCCTCTCCGGCCAGTTGCTCCAGGCCATCCAGTATCTCCTCTCCTTCCCGGCGGAGCACCTGTCCCAGGGCGTCTGGGGTGACCAGGCGGAGGAGATTCTGGGTACTTAAGAGTAGAATCATACCGGGCCGGACGGGAACGTAGGAAATGGCCACCTCGGCATAGGGTCGGCTTCCCAGGTAGGGGAGGGGACGGTCGGGGTGTTGTTCGTCGCCATCCGCAGAGAGGACGTATGACCAGGCCAGACCCGCGTGGGCCAGGAACACCTCATCGGCCTGCGACGCGGCGCAGGCGATGTTCCCCACGCAACGGCTCCCCGAGGGGAGTTGCTGGCTGAAGCGGAACAGGACCCGGTTCGCCGCGACGACGGCCCGCCGCAGGGCAGCAATCGGGCTTCCGGGAGCAGACCAGAATGCCTGCGCTGCTGCGTCCCGAATTTCCCGGTAGAGGCGAGAAGGGGCCGGCCCGGTCAGGTCCAGCACCATTGCGAACCGTTCGCCTTCTCGCCCCGGGGCCGGATGCAGGGGCGGGGCAAGCCAGGTCGTGCCCGGATGCCCTCCTGTCTGTCGCCGCCCGTCCGTCAGGCGAATCCACCCAGTCCAGGGCTCCATAGCCGCGCCTTTCGTAGAGATGCGGGGCAGAGGTTTCCTGCTTATAGAATAGCCCAAAATGCCGGGTTGTCAAGTAGGACGATAGCAAAAAGGGGCGAAGCAGGCAGACCTCTGCCTTCTTCGCCCCCAGTCCCAGCGCAAGATATTGTAACTTGGGAAATGACCCCGGCAATCCGCCGCCGAAATTTCCGTCTCGCCCCCCGCCCTTCTCTCCGCCGCCGCTTCGCAGCGTAGGGAGGGGTCAAATCCCCTCGCGGGCGATGGCCGGAATCATTGGCTCAGCCGCCCAACCCTCCGCT
This sequence comes from Chloroflexota bacterium, assembly GCA_014874475.1. Taxonomy (GTDB): domain Bacteria; phylum Chloroflexota; class Anaerolineae; order B4-G1; family DUEL01; genus SpSt-77. The sequence continues at coordinate 25,598 of JADBJJ010000025.1, read as the reverse complement.
CCCCTCACCGCAGCACCAGCGGCAGATAGACCCGATACCGTAGGGCTGCCGCTCCCACCTGCACGCTCACCGGCCCGTGCAGGGTCTCCCGGCCCGAAGTGTCCACATCCGCCAGCCAGTACCACCAGACGGCCTCGTAGGGCGCCGTGTCGTTGTAGACGTAGGTCGCCCCGCCGCCTCGCGCCTCGGAGGGCACGAAGGCGATGGTTGTGGCCCGCGAGAAATCGTCCCCCGGCGCCCGGTAGAGGTTGAAGCCAAAGTTGTCTATCTCTACTGCCGTGGCCCACTCCAGCCGGACGCTCTGGCCCGAGACCCTGCCCACCCGGAAGTACAGGAGTTCCACCGCCGTCGGGATGTTGACGATCGGCTCGTCGTCGCGCGGCTCGTTGGCCGGATTCTGGTAAATATCTACCGGATCGCTGATGATGGCCGTGTTCACCGTCGTGGTGATGTCGTGGACCACACGGAAGACGGTGGTGATGCGGAACGATTCACCGGGAACCAGGTTTCGGTCAAAGCCGTGGGGAGCCGGGCCGGTCAGGTCCAGCCAGGTGATCATCCCGTCGTCGGCATCATCCTCAGGATAGGGCTCCGCCGTGACGAAACTCAGGTAGTACGGGTCGTACTGGTCCAGCAGCGGCAGGGTATCTATCGTGCTGATGCCGACGTTGGTGATGACGATGGTGAAGGTGACAAAGTTGGGAAGCAGGTCGTCGTTGTCAAAGGCCACCAACTGCTTATCTATGGCGACCGTGGGGTCCTCAATCGCCACCGGCGCGTCGTCGGTGTCGGTCAGGACGCCGCCCGGATACTCGCCACCGACCAGCGCCACGTTCCAGTAGGTGCCGGTGATGCCCGGCGTGGCGGTGACGGCGAAGGTGACGGTGAGGCTCGCGCCCGGCGCCAGCGGTCCCAGGTTCTGCCAGACCAGCGTCGGCTCGGCGATGATGTCCGGGTCGGATGGGTTGCCGGAACCGACGACGTAGTGGAAATCGGCGGGCAGCGTGTCCGTCAGCACCAGCGGGTCAAAGGTCACCTGGCCGGTGTTGGTGATGCGGATGGTGTAGGTGAAGGGCATACTCCGCACCGCCTGGCCCGGCGCCACGTCTTTGGTCAGTTCCAGACCCGGCACCAGCGGCGTGGTGGGTTCGTCGTCGGTGTTGTTGGCGGGATTGTCGTCGGGCGTGTCGGAGCCGACGGTGACCGCGTTGGTAAAGACGCCGGTCGTCGTCACCAGCACCCGTACGGTGACCGTCAGCCGCAGGGATTCGCCCACGGCCAGGTCGCCGAGATTCCAGACCAGCGGGTTGGGGCCGGCGCTCTGCGCGGGATCGGCGGAGACGAAGGCCACCTCCGGCGGCAAAATGTCGGTCGCCACTACGTTCTGGGCGTCGGACGGGCCGTAGTTGGTCACCGACAGCGTATAGGTGAGCAGTGTGCCCACGATGACCGGGTCGGGGTCGTCGGCCTTGACAACCGCCAGGTCGGCGCGGGCTTCCACCGGTGTAGTGATCTCGTCGGTGTCGGTGATGCCGGAGGTATCGGTGATGGCAACGGCGTTGTAGAGCACCGTCCCGGTAGGTACGGTGCTATCCACCCGAACGATGAGGGTGACCACACCCGATGCGGGCGGGTACTGGTCGCCCAAACTCCAGGTGACCAGACCGCCCGACTCATCGCAGGATAGGCCGCCAGCGCAGGCCACATAGGTCGTGCTCAGCGGCACCGTGTCCGAGACCGTCACCCCAAAGGCCGGCTCGTTGCCGGAGACGCTCCAGGCGATGGTGTAGGTCAGCAACCCCCCGGCCTGCACCGGCGAAGGCGACGCGCTCTTGGCCACGCTCAGCGCGTGGCTGCTCTGGACCGGCGTGGTGATGTCGTCCGTATCCGTGAGGCCGGACGTGTCGGTGATGGCGACACCGTTGTAGATAAGCGTGCCGCTCACCAGCGGGCTGTCCACAAGAACCACCAGGGTCAACACGCCCGAGGCGGGCGGGTACTGGTCGCCGAGGTCCCAGGTCACCAGGCCGCCCGACTCATCGCAGGAGAGGCCGCCGGTGCAGGAAACAAAAGTCGTGCTCAGCGGCACTGTGTCCGAGACCGTCACCCCGAAGGCCGGCTCGTTGCCGGAGATGCCCCAGGCGATGGTGTAGGTCAGCAACCCCCCGGCCTGCACCGGCGAAGGCGACGCGCTCTTGGTCACGCTCAGCGTGTGGCTGCTCTGGACCGGCGTGGTGATGTCGTCGGTGTCTGTGAGGCCCGACGTGTCGGTGATGGCGACGGCGTTATAAATGACCGTGCCGCTGACCAGCGGGCTGTCCACCTGCACCACCAGGGTCAGGATGCCGGTGGCCTGGGTGATTCCGCTTGCGGGCGGCAAAAAGTCGCCCAACGGCCAGACCACTGTGTCGCCTATCAGGATGTGAGGAAGTGTCGCGGTGACGAAGGTGGTGTTGACCGGCACCGTGTCGCTGACGGTCACGCCGTAGACCGGCTCGTCGCCCGTGACGGTGTAGGCGATGGTGTAGGTCAGCAGGTCTCCGGCCTGCACCGGGCTGGGCCAGGCGCTCTTGGTCACGGCCAATATATGGGCAGACGTGACGGTATCGGTGACCGTATCGGTGGTCGGTGTCGGCACCTGGGTGGCGGTGACCGCGCCGGTGTTAACAATCGGCAGCCCGTCCGTCAGCGGGATGTTGACCGTGACGGCAAAGGTCAAATAAACCGGCACGTTCGGCGGTAGAGTGTTGATCGTCCAGACCAGCACCGGCAGACCGGCGTCGCTGCGGCTATCCCCGCCAGCGATGGAGCCGGGGACGTAGGTGGTGTGGGCCGGGATGGTGTCGGAGACGGTCACGTTGGTGGCCGTCTCGTTGCCGGTATTGGAGACGACGAGGGTGTAGGTCAGGAGGTCGCCGGGGCGCAAGGGCAGCCCGTTCCCGTCGGTGCTGGACTTGGCCAGATGCAGAATGGGGGCGCTCCCCACCGGCGTGGTGATGGTGTCGGTGTCGGTCAGGCCCTCGGTGGAGGTGACCCAGGCGGTGTTGGTGATGATTGTCCCGTTGGGCAGCGGCGAGGCCACCTGCACGACCATGGTCACCAGGCGCGGGACGCCGATATCCAGCACGCCCAGCGTCCAGGAGACGACGCCGCCCCCCTCACTGCACGGGGCCGGACCGCAGGACAGGTAGGTGGTGTTGGCCGGGACCGCATCGGTGATGACCACGCCCGTCGCCGAAACAATACCGGTGTTGGTCACAGTAAGGGTATAGGTCAAAAGGCCACCCGCCTCCACCGGGCTCGGCGCGGCCGATTTCTCCAGGTCCAGCGCCGGGTAGCCGGTGTTCACCGGCACGGTGTCCGTCGGGATGGGATACGTCCGCTGGTCGGGGTTCGGGCCGGGTTGGCCGTCGTACCGGCCCCAGGCGGCGTTGGTCAGAACCCGCCCCGCACCGATGTCCCAGGCCACCTGCGCGGTGAAGGTGATGTAGACAAAGCCGCCCACGTTCAGTTGCGAGACCGTCCAGGCCGGATAAGTCCCGCCCAGCGCGGCGGTGGCCGGGTCGGTGACGGTGAAGCCGACGGTGGCGACGAAGGAGAGGCCGGCCGGGAGGCTATCGGTGATGACCAGGTCGTAGGCCGGCCAGGTGCCGGTGTTGGAGAGAGCCAGGGTGTAGGTGACGATGTCGCCTGCGCCCAGCGGGTCGCGCGGCACCTGGACGGATTTGTCCAGTGTGACCTGCGGCTCGGCCACGGTGACCGTCACCACATTGGACGGGATGGGGCCGGACGGGTTGTCCCGATAGTCAAAGAGGGCCCCATTCGTGATCTGCGTGCCGGCGGTGACGGTGACCAGGTCGCGCACGGTGGCCGTGATGATGATGTGCTGCTGCGTGTAGGTGGGGATGGTCGTGAAGAAGGCGGTGACCACCTGGCCGCTGAAGGTGGCGTTGGGACTGACCCCGTCAATCCGCAGGCGGCCGTCCACCACATCGGTGACGATGACGTTGTGCAGCACGGCCCCGACGGGCGGGGTGGGTACGGCGACTGTAAAGACCACCCGCGAGCCGACCGTCACCGTGGGCGGTGAGACGTTCTTGACCAGACCAGTCGCCAGCGGTGTGTGCACAGTGGTCGTGTCGGTGATCGGGCCGTAATCCCGGTCGCCGGGCACGTCTCCGGGCAGGCTGGACCAGGTGGCCTCAGCCCGGTTCGTCAGGTCGGTGGCGGCCGGGGCATCGGAATCCACCGTCGCCACGTACTGGATGACCAGTTCGCCGCCCAGGGGGATGCTGAAGGCGGGGGTGAAGGCGACGGTGAAGGCGCCGGTGGCCGGGTTATAGCCGGTGATGTAATCGCTGGCCGAAGCGGGTGCGCCGTTCAGCGTAACGGCGAGAAGCACGGGGGGAGCCGCACGCATCCCGACTGGCAGCGTGTCGGTGAAGAGGACGTCGTAGGCGAGGCTGATGGTGACCCCCGAACGGTTGGTGATAGCGACGGTGTAGGTCACCCGCTCGCCGGCGCGGACGGTGCTGCTGGTGGGCGGGTCGCTGGATTTGACCAGCGCCAGCGACGGCTCGGTGACGGTAAAGACCGGCTGATTGGAGTTCGTCGGGCCGCCGTCCCGGTGCTGCAGGACCGCCAGGTTGGTGATGACGTTGCCCGCCACCGCCCCCAGCGGGTCGGAGAGGATCGCCGTCACCGTGATCAAGCGCTGCTGGCCGTGCGGGATGGCCGGATAGGTGACGGTGAACGTGTTGCCGCCGACGGTCACATCGCCGTCCGGCCCGTCCGTCACCGTGTGCAGTTGCAGGCGGGAATCCAGTCGGTCGGTGACGGTCACGTCGTAGAGGGTGGCGGTGATGGGCGTCGCCGGGACGACGATGACGTAGGTGACCACACTCCCCAACGTGGCCGTGGGCGGGGTGACGGTCTTGAGGATTCCCGCGTCCACCGTGCGGTGATAGACGCTGTCGGAGCCGTCGGTGTACTCCCGCTCGTCGGGGATGTAGGGGCCGGGGCCGTCGCCGGGCTGGGAGTCGTAGTATGGGATGGCGGCGGTGTTGGTCAGGATGAGGTTGGCGCCAACGGTGTCGGTCACCTGCGCCACGACGGTGACCGTCGCCACCTTCGGCCCATAGGAACCCCACTCCAGCCCCCAGAGTTCGTTCACCCGCCAGGTCAGCACCCCCGTGGCGCCCATCGGCGGCTCAGCGAGGAAGGTGATATACGGCGGGCTATCGCTGGCGACGGTGGACGTCACGTAGAACAGTTCCGCCGGCAGGACGTCGCTAATGACGATGTCGTAGGCCTGGCCGTGGCCGGAGTTGGTGACCACCAGCGTATAGGTGATGCGGTCGCCCGCACCTACGAATGCACCAGGCGGCGGGGTGCTCTCTTTGGCGATCTCCAGGTAGGGCTGGAGGAGCATATTGACGACGACATCGGTCACCACGTTCGGCCACGGGAACTCCAATTGCACATAGTTGCTCGGCCAGAAGCGCTCGGTCTGGGTGAGCCAGACCGGCTCCAGCGTGTCTATACGCAGCCCGACGGCCTGCGCCTGGAAGGTCATCGTGACCACCGTTGGGTTCTCCTGCTCGCTGGTGATGGGTTCAAAGTACCAGCGGATGATCTGGGAACCGGGGACCTCGGTCGTATTGCTCACCCGGCTGGTGATGGTCACGTTGACCGTGGGCGGCGTCCAGGTCAGGGTCTCGCTGTTGGTGATATACCAGAGACCGGGGCTGAGGCTATCCACCAACGTGTGACCTGACCAGACCGTCCCGGCCGGGACCGTGAAGACCACATGGTAGGTCACCACATCGCCGACTTCAAGGATAAAGGGTTCGGTGAGTTTGTCCACCGCCGGTTGGGCCGTCTCCAATGGCAACTGGTCGGTGTTTGTGTAGGGCCGCACGCCGGGGATGGTGTCGGTGAGGGAGTGGTAGAGGATGTCCACGGTGTTGGTCATCCAGGCGTTGACCAGCGCCTGGGAGACGCGCGCGGTATAGGTGAGGACGACGACGTTGGCCGGGGCGGTGTTGCTGATATACCCCACTATCCAGGTGAGTACCCCTGGCCCCACGACCGGACCGCTGCGGCTATCGCCGCCGTACTGGGCGGTGACGGAGATGCCCGCCGGAACCGCGTCGGTGATGTAGACGCTGTAGGCAGGGCTGGTACCGGTGTTGGTCAGGCGGATGGTGTACGTCAGCAGGGCCGTGCCGTCCAGGTCGGTGAGGCTCCCGGTGCTGGATTCGGCAGATTTATCCAGGAGCAGGTTCGGCTCGCCCACCGTCGTGCTGACCGTGTTGCTGCTGGTCACCGGGGCGGTGGCGTGGCTCATCTGCGCCACGTCGGTGATGACGTCGCCGGCGTTGGCGTCGCCCGCCGCGCTGGGCCACTCGTGGGAGATGCGCGCGGTGATGGTAATGAAAGCCTGCGTGCTGTGGGGGATGCTGGCAAAGGTGGCCGTGACCAACTGGCCGGCCCAACCGGAGAGCCCGCCCGTCCCACCGCCGGTGGTCACCCCCTCTATCCGCAGACGGCTGTCCACCGTATCGGTCACCCGCACGGTGTACAGCGTGGCGCTGATGGGGCTGGCGGGCACGATCAGCGTGTAGGTGACCAGCGTGCCCAGCGTGGCCGTGGGCGGCGGGGAGAAGGTGACCGTCTTGAGGATGCCGCCGTTGACGGTGCGCACGGCGGTGGAGTGGGAGCCGCCGCTGTAGGGGCGCTCCACGCCCACGGGGCCGCTGCCGGGCTGGGAACTGTAGGCCAGCGAGGCCTGGTTGGAAAGCACCGTGTTGGCAGTAATCCCATCGGCGATCTGAAGCACCACGTTGAGGGTGATGGCGGTATGCTGGCCCCAGGTGTAGGGGACGGTGGGGGTCAGGTGGTTGATGCCCCAGGTGAGCACGCCCGTGGCGCCGGGGATGGGAGCAGGCGCGGCCACTACCTGAGCGGTGGGGTCATCCGAGGTCATCGTGTAGGTGACCAGGCTGGTCCCGGCGGGGATCACATCGGTGATGACCAGGTCGTAGCCGGGGATGCGGGCCTGGTTGGAGATGGTGAGGGTGTAGGTGACCAGGTCGCCCGCGCCGACGGTGCAGGCCATATCGCCCAGGCGGGTGACCAGGATGTCATCAAAGCGGGAGACGGCTGTGCTGGTACCCGAGTTGTAAAGCCCTATTCGTCCGGCTGATAAAGTGGGGGAGAATGACGTCACCGGTGTCAGCAATCTACCGTTCACCCAGATATAAACGGTGTTGCCTGTTACTTGCACCTCAAAGTGATACCAGGTATCAGGGGTAAACGCGTACGAGTAATCCCGGAGAGTGGTAAAAGTTCCACCAACTCGCTGCTGTAAGCGCAAGGTAGAAGTGGTAGGCCAAAACAGTCGCACGAAGTTATTATCATCAGCATGGCGCAAATATATTCCAGGCCTGTTCGTCGTGCTATCCCCGCGCAGCATTGCGCTGAAACTGTAGTCAGTCCATGCAGTGCTGCCATTGAGGCGTGTAGCACCGCTACCGGTTGCGCGGTATTCTCCCTGAACCACATTCCACGTGCCGCTGCCGGCCACCCAGCCGGTAGCATTCCCGTCGTTGAAATCATCCTGCAACAGCGTGGCGTTGCATCCATACGGCGTCCCGTAGGACTTGCCGATGTGCAGGAGCGGCTCTAGCACGTCCACCTGAGCAAAGTCATCGTAGCGGTAGGGCTGGCCGTCGTCCCAGTAGGTCATCGCCAGCCAGTTGGTCAGCCGGGCACCGTCGTAGGCAACGGCGGCATTCTGGATCACAGCCGTGATCACGCCGTTCACTTGCACGGTGCCGGTCATATTCCCCAGCCGCCAGACGATATCGCCGCTATTCAGATAGCCGGGTGTGGAACTCGGGGTAGTGATTACAGTAGTCACCGGTCCGCCCTGATTGCCGTCAACATCCCAGGTGACAGTGAGAGCAGAGGCCACGTAGCCCAGACCGGCAAAGAGCGAATCCGTGAAGGTTAATTGCTCGTAGATGTTCTCAATATCGGGCAGAAAGGCGGTGAAGGTAAAGACGACCAGGCTGCCGATGGTGCCGGTCTGGATCGCTGGCCCCTTGTCAAACCCCTGCATCAGGGTGACGTAGGCCACATCGGAGGCGGTGGTGGCCAGACACCCCGTATCGCAGGAGGCGGTGGCGGTGACGACGTTGCGGTTATCGCCGGTGTTGATGAGCACTGCGCTCACCTGCGCCGTCCAGACCCCATCGGCGGGAATCGGCGCCGGCGTCCAGGTGACCACGTTCCCGGCGACGACCCCACCGCCGGTCGCCGTCACACTGACGAAGGATGAACCGACCACGTCGGTCACCACCACGTTGTAGGCCGTGCCATTGCCGGTGTTGGTCACCGTCAGCGTCCAGGTGACCTGTTGGCCCACCTGGGCGGTGAGGCTGGCGGGGGACTTGTCCACTGCCAGGGTAGGACTCACCACGTTGATGTTCGCCGATGCAGTGGTGCTGTACAGACCCGTGGTGTAACAATCAGCGATGTCGTCGTCATAGGTCATGGTGATGACGTTGGGGCCGAAAGGCACGACGCACCCGCCCGCTCCGACGCTGTTGCGCACCGCCAGGACGAGCGTGGTCAGGCCGGTGGGGAGCACGCCCCAGGTGTAGACCACCGTCTGGCCCAGGTCCCTCGTGCTGGAGGGTGGGGTGCTGGCGTAGACGGTGGCGCTGTAGACATAGCCGGAGGGCAGGGTGTCGGTGAGGATCACGTTGTAGGCGGGCGGCCCCTGGTTGTTCAGGGTAACCGTGATCTCGCCGCCGCACCGGTGGAGGGTGGCGGGCGGGATGTCGGTGCGGATGCTCGGTGTATCGTAGACCGGCCGGGTGCGCAGCGTGACCTGCGTCGGCGGGAGACTCTGGCGGCAGCCGTCGGGGCAGCCCCAGGCGACGGCGGCGGTGTTGTACGTGTCGGCCACCGTGCACCCCTCCGGCTGGCTGACCACGGTGGTCACGGTGAGGACGCGGCTCTCGCCGGGGTTGAGCAGCGGGATGGACCAGGTGATGACCCCGCCCAGGGAGCCGGGCGCGGGGCCGCTGTAGCCGGGGCTGGCGTCCCAAAAGACCACGTTGCCCGGTAGCGTATCGGTGACCGCCACCAGGTGCGCCGGAGCCGCGGCGCTGGCATTGGAAAGCGTGAGCGTAAAGACCACCGGCTCCCCCGGCTCGGCGTAAATCATTGTGGGTGAGGGGGAAGTGCGGCTGAGATTCTCGCCGGTTTTGACCAGGGTCAGGTCGGCCTGGCGCACCGGCATCACAAAGTACGAGGCCTCGGTGAGGTAGGGGTTGCGACAGGCGTCCAGGTATCCGGTCTGGATGCGCAGTTGCCCACCCTCGAATGGGCAGGAGGCGTAGACGTCGTAGCGCAGGTAGACCGTCCCGCCGGGGCGGATGCGGGAAAGGAGCGTGTCCAGCGGCCCGCCGCTGGTGGAATCCCAATACAGGTTTTGCCCGACGATGCTGGGATTGGGACCGAGTTGCCAGGTAACGGTATCGGTGCTGACCTGGGTGGTATTGGTGATGTACCGCAGGCCCAGCGGCAGCGTCTCGGTGAGGGCGGCGGAGTAGACGCTGAGGAGTCCGGCGTTGCGCACGGTGACGGTGACGGTGCGGGTGTAGCAGGTGTCAATCGGCGTGACCGCCTGGTTGGTGTTGAGGAGAATCGTCGGCGGAAGTTCCACGCGGGAGGTCACTGGCCCGCCGCTCTGGCAGGTCTGGCCCAGGCAGCCCTGCGCGCCGGCGAAGCGGTTGGTCAGGTCGGTGCAGCCGATAATTTCCGCCACATAGCGGATGGTCACCCGCTCCTTGGGCTGGATCACCGGCAGGGTCCAGGTGACCCGGTTGGACGAGGTGACGGGGGTCACCCCGGCGACGGAGCCCAAGGTGGAAGTGATGGACGAATCCATGTAGCGCAGGCCGCTGCCCAAGACGTCGGTCAGGACGACGCTATAGGCGGGCCCGGCGCCGGAGTTGTAGGCGATGAGCGTCCAGGTGACCACATCCCCGTGGGCATAGATGACTTCGGGGAATTTGGTCATGATGGGCAAAGGCTGGACGATGGGCGGCGCGCCCAGGGTGCCGCCGGTGCTGCACCGCTCCCGGTAGGTACTGTTATCGGCACATTGGTTGTCATAGGAAAGGGTGCCCTGGAATGGCGCAGTGCCGCTGCCACAGCGCAACTGTACCCGCAACTGCACCGTGCCCGTGGTGGCGGTGGCGAAGGTGTCGGAGTAGTACCAGTGGTAGCCCAGCGCGTCGGTCGTGGTGTAGGCGGGCGCCGCGCCGTCAAAACCCAGCACGTCCAGGATGTAGTAGGTGCTGGTCGGCACATCTATGACGGCGTCGTAGGCGGGGACGGCGGAGGTGCGCTGCGCGGTGAGGGTCACCGTATAGATGCCGCAGGAGGAGACCCAGGGGGGCAGGCCGGAGAGGTCCAGCGCCATCGCCGGGGCCAGGGTCTGGACGAAGACGCCCTCTTCAATCACGCCGTCGGCGGCGCATTCGGCGTTTCCGGTCACCCCCAGATTCAGGTACGACCAGTCGTAGAATTCGGCATCGGCGCAGGTGGACGGTTCGGTGACGGCCGTCCGGTAGGTAATCCACATCGTAGCGCCGGGGACGGTGATGGCGCAGGTGGGGGAGATGTTGGAGATGACCAGTCTCCCACCCACGACGGCCTCGGAGAAGGCGGCGGTGCAGGACAGGACGCCGTTGCCCATCCAGACCGACGCGCTGCCGGGGATGTAGGTCTGGTACGGGAGGACGTCGGTAAAGACCATCCCCTGCCAGGTGGGGGTCACGTTGAAGGTGCTGGCGAAGGCATAGGTGTTGGTGTAGACGTAGGCCGGGTCGCTACAGGCCGCTACAGGAGCAGAAACTTGTTTCTCGGTAGTCGCGACCGGCTCTTCGCACTGGAGATAGGTGGAAGCCTGGGCAGTAGCGGTCTGGAGGCAGTTCTGGCAATCGGAGGCGGTGGCGGTGACCACGTTGGTGGCCAGCGTGCCGCAATACTGGCAACCGGTGGCAGCGTCGGGAGTGACAAAGACGGGGTTGAGGGTAGCAGAGCCGGTCAGCGTCCAGGTGATGTGGGTGACGCCGCCTATGGTGAAGACGTTGCCGCCTGCGGCGTTCACCACGCTCCAGCCTGCCGGCACCCGGTCGGTAACGACAATGTTCCCGACGATGCCATCGGCATTCACCGTGATGGTCGGCGTGACCCTCTCGCCCCGATAGACCTCGCCGGGCATGGATTTGCTGACGCTCAATTGCCCGGGCGCGTTCGTCAATTGCCAGGAGGTGTTCTGTGGCAACTCGGTATAGGGATTGCCGCAGCGGTCGGTGTAGTCCAGGTCGAAATTGAAGGTCCCACTGCGGGGCATCGTGCAGACGGCAGAGGGGAGGGTGAGGGTGAAGACCAGGTTGTAGGTCCCGCCGGGCGGGATGGGCGGCAGGTGGAAGGCGCCGCCGCTGTAGGAAGCAGGCGGCGCGACGGTCACGCTCAAGGGAGAGAAATTCACTGCTAAGGTTCCAGAGTAGGCCGTTCCATCCCCGACGTTGGTGATGGGGATGGTGAAAACGCCCGACCCGGCGCAGTAGGGCACATCCAAGGGCGGCAGGACAAAATTCAGGTCGGGGTTCTGCATGCGCAGGTCTACTGCCCCTTTGGCGGTTTGCGGGGTCAGGCAGGTTTGCCCTGGGCAGCCCCAGGTTGCGGTCACCACGTTCTCCAGTCCCGAACATCCCACCACCCGCGCGGCAATGGGGAAGGTGACCACCTGTCCCACAGCGAGGGAGACGTAGGAGGTGGAGGTGACGCCGGAGACGTATTCCAGCCCGCTGCCCAATACGTCGGTGACGACCACGTTGGAGACGGTGCCGTAGCCGGTGTTCTCCACGTACACCGTCCAGGTGACCACGTCACCGATGGCGGCGGGGGCGATCGCCGGTTCCTTGCGCACGGTGATGGCGCCGGGGTTGACCACAAAGTCGGTGTAGCGGACAATGGGTGGATAACCGTCCTGGGTGAGGGTGAACACATTCTGCCCGGAGACGGCGCTACAGGTGGCAGAGAAGACGGCGTGGCGGGTGATGACCTGGTTGGGGCCCACTTCGCCCACGTCAAAGACCCACTGGGTGGGCTCAAACCCCGCTGGCATCGTGCTGGTGATGATCACTCCGGTGGTGGTGACGGCGTCGTTGGTGGCGACGATGGTGAAGGTGACTACATCGCAGTTGTTGATCGCGCCAGTCGGGCCAGTGACGGTGACGGCAGAGGGATAGATGGTGTGATGGGTAGCCGGTAACGGATAGTCGTTAGCCGACGGCGGGTAGTTGGTAGCCGGTATCGGTGCGGAGAACCAGGCGGGCAGGGTGGTGGAGCCTTGGGCGGTATGCGCTCGGGAGGAGGCGAACCAAGCAGGAAGGAGGTTCACCTCACGGACGGCGGCATCCGTTGCTGAAAAAGCAGGCGCGGCGGAGGCGCCCAGAGGCATAGTCAAATTCAAAAATAGAGATAAAAGCGTCCAGAGAGATAGCCAGGAACGATGCATGAGAGCCTCCTGGAGGGTGAGACGTGAAAAATGAAACGTGATGCGTGAGACGTAAACGCTTTATGCTTTGCGCTTTACGGCCAGCCACCCGGCCAGCAGAGCAAGGATGCCCAGGGCCAGGAAGGGCCAGGCAGAGATGACAGGGCCACCCCCGACCTCTGGCAGGAGAGGGGTCACTGGAGTCGGGGTCGCGGTCTCCAGCGGTGAGGGAGACGGGGGTGGTGGAGGAGGTGGAGTGGGTGTTACTGTGGGCGTGGAGGTTGGAGTGGGCGTTTCGGTCGGCGTCGGGGTAGGGGTAAAGCCAGCAAAGGCTGGCTGCCTGGTGATAAACCCACCGATGAGCAGCAGGAAGATGGCGATTCCGAATCCCGTAATCCAAATATACCTGGAAAACATCCTTGCTCCTTATTTCCTTAATACATCAAATCGGCTCATTTGGCAAGTCTGGCTGGTCTTTCTTTCAATTATATCATCCCAAGGTTTGAATTTGGTTGGAGACCGGGGAACAACCTAAGGAGAATGAATAGCCATACCTGCCGTTGCAGAGGAAGGAACCGATTTTGGGGCTTTCGGGAAATTTACGCAAGACCGTTCGTCTATAGCCGGCCCGCGGGGCGCCGGATGAGGGAAAGGCCTGATCAGTCCGGGGCAAAGTAGTATCCCCGGCCCCGATCAGTGCAGATAAACCGGGGGTTTCGCGGGTCGGCTTCTATCTTCTGCCGGAGCCGCCAGATGTACCACTTCACATGGCTGAGGTCCCCATCGCTGTTTGGCCCCCATACAGCCCGATGAATGGTCTCCGGGGGGAGGATGTGTCCGGCCCGTTCGGCCAGAAAAACGAGCAGATTATACTCCAGCGGGCTGAGAGGGACCTCCTCCTCGCGGAGAAAGACTCGCCCCAGGTCGCGGTTGATGACCAGTTCGCCCCCCCGAAACCGCATCAGCCTCCGGGGAGCCACGGAGAGCCGAGCGCGCCGCATCATCGCCTGAACCCGGGCGACCAGTTCGGAGGGATGGAACGGTTTGGTCATATAATCGTCCGCCCCCCGGTTCAGCCCGTCCACCACGGAATCTACCTCCCCGACCGCTGTGAGAAACAGAATAGGGACAGAAGAATGGCGGCGGATGCGCTGACAGACCTCTTTCCCGTTCAGCCCGGGCATCAACACATCCAGGATCACCAGGTCGGGAGCAACCTGAGGAAGAAGATGGAGAGCCATCTCGCCGTTGGAGGCCGTATAGACAGCAAACCCCCGACTCTCCAGCAGCGCCTGGAGGAGGTTGAGCATTTCAGGATCATCGTCTACAATAAGAACCCGCTCTTTATCCATAAGAGTGGCCGTTGAATCCAACGCGTTCATAAAATGACGTTGAGCGAGGTAATCTGGATGCGAGCGCGGGCTAACGCTTTCTGGATACGCGAGATCAGTCCATTCCCGCCGACGCTGTTTTTCGTCGGAATTTGAGTTTGATACGACCGCGTAAAGAAAAGGATCGGCGCGCAAGAGATCTGTCGCATTCTCGCAGGTAAATGGAGCCCCTCTCTGAAGGTCATCTCCCTATCCAGCAGGATCAGGTCGGGCTGGACCTCCGTCAGAAGGCGGAGCGCTGCCTGGCTATCGCCAACCGCAAGGACATTTATGCCCTCATCCATCTGGAGTGTATGACGAACGGCGGAGAGGATTTCTGCATCTTCCGCCACAACCAGGATATGAACCATGCTCAAGGATGCCTCCCTTATCGCAGTTAGAATTATAGGATGCAGCAATTGCCTTATGGGTTGACCAGTGAAGCAATTCAAAAACTTTAGACAGAAGGACCCGAGGCGAGAAAGGCTTGGTCAGGAATACTTCGGCCCCCGCTTCCAATCCTCTGGCAACCACCTCGGGTGTGCCTACCGCGCTGAGGAAGAGGATAGGGACGGAAGAACTCTGGCGAATGCGGCGCGCCACTTCTATTCCACTCATCTCCGGCATCCAAACGTCCAGGATGACCAGATCGGGCTGGACCTCCAGAAACTTACGGAGAGCCGATGGACCATCTTCGGCTGTAAACACCTGGAAGCCATTGACCTGCTCCAGCAAACCTTTGAGCAGGGCCAGGAGGTCCGGGCTGTCGTCCACAACCAGCAGTCGCGCCGCGCTCACTTTTGACCTCCGCGATGTGGAGTTACATTGTTCTATAACGATAGTCGTCAGCAGGGCACGATTTCCCGCGCGGCTTCTACGCTGTTTTTCGCCGAATGGCCAGGCTGAGGGCCAGTAGCGCCAGCCCCAGAAGGAGCAATGGACCGGCAGAGGACGGGGGTTGGGAAATCTTGCCTGCCTCAGGGATCAGCGGACACATTGGACGGTCTGGGGTCGGGAGAGGGAACGGGCCGGTGCTTCGGCCTCCGTCATATGAGGCCACAGCGATGTTCTCCACCACCGTACCGGCAAGCGCATCGGCGCGGGCCTGTGCCTCTATTGCAACGATGACCTGGCCACCCGCTTCCAGTGTCCCCACGGCGACCCGCACCGTCTGGCCAGAGATGGCAGGGATGCCCCGCGTGGAACGGACGGAGAGAATTTGCAGAAAGGCGGGAAGGGTATCTTCCACAACCAGCCCGGATATCGGTCGAGTGCTCGTATTTCGGACCCGGATGGTGATCCGGACATTCTGCCCCAGGGAGACGGTGGGAGGGTTGACCTCTTTCTCCACCACGATGCCGGGCACTTCCGGCGTGGCGGTGAAGCACCAGGGAGTGGGCGACGGGCCCCGGGTGGGGGTCCGCGTGGGCCGTTGGGTGGCGGTGGGAGAAGCGGTCGGCGTCTCCGCGGGCGGTGGAGGGGGTGGCGGTGGCGGCGGAGGAGGTGGCGGCGGTGAGGGCGGAATGGATGTCGCCGTGGGAGTGGGCGTCTCTGTGGGGGTCGCGGTTGGCGTACTGGTCGGCGTCTCGGTGGGCGTGAAGGTGGGAGTGAAGCCAGCGACGGCGGAATCCCGGACGCTCGCCCCCCAGAGTAGCAGGCCGCCGATGAGGACCCAACCCACCAGCCATCCTTTTCGCATCTTTCGCCTCCAACGTCAGGGCAGGCCAGACAAATCCAACGGTTGTCCTACCGCCGGATCAGGACAAACTCCAGACGGGCACAGTTACCCGCTTCGTCGCAGGATTCCAGAGTGATCGGGTTCTCCCCCGGCTGCAGTCTCCAGCGGACCGTAAATACCCCCGCCTGGTCCACAGAGACCATCTCCCCGTTCAGCCGGACCATTGCACCGGCCTCCGTCTCCCCCTGGATGGTGACGATCTCCTCAGAGACCTCGGGCATGGTGGGCGCCAGCAGGCGTAGGACGCCGGGGGGCGTCGCGTCGTAATGGTAAGTCAAAAAGAGACAGGGGCTCAGTGGGCCATTGGGAGCCTCTACTGCGATGCAGATAGGATACTCTCCCTCCGCCGGAGCCCGGAAGCGGAGAGTGAACTCCCCCTCTGGTGTGACTGGTGCCCGGTCCACTACGCTCCCCCTGACGAGCAGAAGGGCATCACAATGCCTGGCGATCGTCCTTCCAGAGATTTCCAGCGACGACCGGTTAGAGGTCACGAAGGCCTGAGCCCCGACGGTGAGGCCGTTCAGGCTTAAGTGGTCTATGGAGGGGGCCTGAGGGCGGACCCGCAGCGGCTGACCGATGATGGCATCCACCTCATAGCCTGCGGGGACTTCCACCGATGGATACCCCTGGGCCGGGTCCAGCAGCGTCACCTGGGTGGTTCCTTCATCGGTGGCGCTGTAAGTATGGTCGGCGGCGAGAACGCGGGTACGGAAAACCGTGCCACGTACCCGCACAGTCGCCGCGGGCGTTTGAATCTCAAAGAACAGGTCAGGGAGCGAAGGGACTTCTGCCCATACCTCACCGGCCTCTACCCTCGCTCGGGTAGTCATCTGGGCCGGGTTCATCTCCGCCAGGGTCAGAGCGGTTGCACCCATCAGGCGCAACTGACTTCCGTCCGGAAAGGCGATGCTCCCCTGACCGTCCGGGGAAAGGGTCAGCCGGTCCTTTTCGGCCAGAAGGAACTCCTGCCCCCCGGAGACCTGAGCGGTCCCGGAACGGGTCCAGCGAAAATAGAGGGGGCGCTGCCAGGTGACCCAAGCCACACCGTCCTGGACTGCGAGGGTCGCCCAGTGGGTGACACGCGGGGTCAGGAGCCATCCGGCGATGGCCAGGACGAGAAGTGCGACGGCCCCAGCCAACACCGGGCGCCACCAGAGGACGCGCGGGCGCGCAGCCATCGCGGCAATGAGCCGCTCGGTCAACTGAACCCTGAAGGCGGGCCGCAACCGCACGTCCTCCCGTGCCAGCGCCCGTAGCAGTTCTTCTACGACTTGCTCAAGACTCATCCGTTTTACTCAGGGTCTGCCCCAACATCTGTTTTGCGCGGATCAGGATGGACTCCACACTTTTGAGACTTCGGTTCATCACCTGGGCCATTTCGGCCACCGGCATATCCTCCACGTACCGGAGCACTAGGGCGGTCCGGTAATGGGGAGGCAGAGTCAGAAGGGCAGTGCGCACCCGATCCCGAACCTCGGCTTCCTCCAGAAATGTGAGAGGGGCCACGTCTTCGTCAGCGGTGGGGCGCCAGTCTTCCAGAGAAAATTCGGGGGGCCGTTTGCGGCGGGAGCGCCAGTGGTCGGCGATTTTATGGGCGGCGATCCGGAACAGCCATGTGCGCAGGCGACTATCTCCGCGAAACCGGTGAGCGCTCTGGAGTGCTGCCAGAAAGGTTTCCTGTGTGATGTCCTCTGCGTCTTCCACAATACCCCCTACCTGATTGTAGATGAACCGATAGACCATATCCCCGTAAGCCCGGACCATCTCTGCCGCGGCATCCGGGTCTCTGCGGGCCAGCCGCCGCATCAGGTCCTGCTCAGATGGCGTAGCGCGCTGGCCTTCTCTATAAGAAATGTCGTTGGAGAAGGCCAGAATCCCGCGCCAAAGATGCACGAATCGGGTAGGGAGCAAAGCAATCATGGCTATATTCTTATTGTAATCTTCAGTTAAGGAAATGTCAACTGCTCCCTCTCTCTGCACCGATTGGGAATCGGTCTCCTCTGGACACTTTTACGCACCGTGTCCACCGGCGTTGACGCTTTCCAGCCGGCGAAGGCCGTTGGGGACAGCGGATTGCCGAAGTCATTCTTTCACGTGGGGCCGATGTGCTGGATGGTACGCCCGCCCTTATCCCGGAAACGGAACTCGGCCTTCTTGCGCGGCGGTGAAGATTCAGCAACCCTCTATAGGGAGACTGCTTCACCCCATCGCCAAAAGAACTATTTTTCAGGACTTGACAAAAATTAAGTTCTGTGTTAAAATTCTCAAGTGTTGGATAAAATTTTTTTCAGGAGGCAACCCATGTATCCGGCACCTGTCCATTGTCCTGTGTGCCATGATGAACTGCATATTGCCCGCATGGTCTGTCCGACCTGCGGTACGGCCCTGGAGGGCCGTTTCACTCTCGGGCGCCTGGCCTCTCTCACTCCCGAACAGGCTGATTTCGTGGAACTCTTCCTCCGCTGCGAGGGGAAACTGAACCGCGTCCAGGAGGAACTGGGGCTCTCCTACCCCACCGTCCGCAATCGGCTGGAGGAGGTCATCCGCGCCCTGGGGTACGAGGTGCGGGAGGAGCGAGAAGACGCCGAGAGCCGCCGCCAGGAGGTCCTCCAGCGGTTGGCCCGGCGGGAAATCACCGCTGAAGAGGCCCTGCAACTGCTCTAAACTCCGTCGGAAGTAGAGCGTAGATGAACGCGGATTTTTCTTCCTTAACAGGACAAGTTCAGTTTGGTTTCTCTCATCGTTGTTTCTGATAAACTTCTGAACCGCCAGTTATTTCGCTCAGGAAGGGAGGTGTGTCATGATGACCTGGCTGGAGATGGTGGCCCATTACAAGGGATACCATAATTTGCTGCAAGAGAGGGAGGAACATCGTTTTCCTTTGTTGGTCAGGAAACTCCGTGAACCGTTCTATCGGCATGCGCTGCGGGTTTTGGGGCAACATCTGGTCCATTGGGGGCAAAAATTGCAGGAGCAATACCCGGCCCCGGTGTCCCCGTCGTCCTGGCAAGTCCGTCAGACCGGTTAATGCGCCACGATGAGGCCGATAGGGGACTGGGCCCCATCCCCAGCCTGCCGGGTAGTCTCAGAGCAAAAGGGCGCGGTTCGCTCTGTCTGCCCAGCCTGTGCTTACCCCGGTACGTTTCGGTGCCCATTAATGAAGGGGCGGCGGCGCGTCCCGCAGCCCATCTATCTAAAACCGCGAACTTGCATAAATAAATGGTGGAGAAATTATGTGGAACCAGGCTGTAGATACCACTCTTTCGCCCACTATCGTTGTTGAGGAATGCCTGGGCGACCTATCGGTCCAGGGAGCCGACGAGCCGCGCCTGACCATCTCTCTCCGCAACGGCACCGATGCGCTCTCCCTCCGGCGGGAAGGGGAGACGTTCTTCCTGACCCTGCGCACCGATGCCTATCTGGTCTGTCCGCGCAAGGCCCGCCCGACCCTGGCGGCGGTGCGGGGCGACCTGCGGGTCCAAGACATCTCCGGCCCTCTGACTGTCGGCGCGGTCTCTGGGGACGGGAGATTGCGCGGAGTGGGCCCCCTGACCCTGGACGAAATCTACGGCGACCTCTCCCTGCACGCTGTTTCCGGGGAGGTCCGCATCCGCGAAGTGTTCGGGGACGCCCGCATCCAGGAAGTGGATGGCTTCCTTTCTGTCCGCGCCGTCCGCGGAGACCTGCGGGCTGCCGGTCTGCGGGGCGGAGCAGCAGTGGAAGGCATCGGGGCCGACCTGCGGCTGCGCCCGCCCTATGTCCCCGGCGCAACGTACCGATTCGGGGTCGGCAGCACGGCCCATATCGTCGTCCCCGCCGACGCCAGCATCCGCTTCGCCCTCCGCGCGGGTGGGCGAATCCGCTCCACTATCCCGGGCCTCTCCCTCGCCGAGACGGGAGGTATGATGACCGGCGCGCTGGGGAGCGGGGAGGCGCTGCTGGAGGTCACGGCAGGCAGTCACATTCTCTTAGTACCGGAAACGGGCGAGGGGGCGGAGTGGAATGCATGGGCAGCCGGGATGGAGGACGTCGGGGCCGTTGTGGAGGCCCGCGTTGCGGAGGCGATAGCCATGCTGGAGGCTCGTCTGGATGAGACCCTCCGTTCCGTAGACAGCGAAGAAATCCGCCGACGGGTAGAACGGGCAGCGGAGCGGGCTCGCCAAGCAGCGGAGCGATATGCCCGGGAGGCTGGGGAGGCGGCCCGACGGGAAGCGGAGCGGGCTCGCAGAGAGGCACGTCAGGAGGCAGAACGGGCCCGACGGGAAGCGGAACGGGCCCGTATGCAGGCGGAACGGGCCGAGCGGCGCTGGCAGCGGGCCAGCGGCCGTCGCCCTGAACCCACCCGTCCAACAGTGGCCAGCGAGGAAATCCTCCGGGTGCTTCGCCTGGTGGAGGAAGGCAAACTCACCCCCGAGCAGGCGGCCGATCTCATCGCCGCGCTGGAAGGCCGCTGAACAGAACACGGAGCACGGATATGAACCCTCTCACCCGCCAACTTCGCCGCGCGGCTGGATTGAGCCGCAACGCCAAACTATTTCTGGTCACAGTGTCCGTCAGTGCCCTGGGGAGCGGCATCTTCATGCTCTTCATGAACCTCTTCGTGCTCTCTCGGGGCAACGATGAGGCCTTCCTGGGCCTGCTGATGTCCAGCATGAGCCTCTCCGCTCTGTTCCTGGGCTTGCCCATGGGGGTTCTGGTGGACCGGATAGGGCGCAAGCGGGCAATGGGGACCGGAGCCACCCTTTCCGTCGCTGCCACCTTGCTGCTGACCCTTCCCTCAGCGGATTGGCCCCTGCTGGTAGCGGCAGTCTTCTACGGGGCGGGGAACGCCCTCTTTATGGCCTCCGGCCCTGCCTTCATGGCCGAGAACGCCACCGAAGACGAGCGCCCAACGCTCTTCAGCCTCCAATCGGGCCTCTCCCTGCTGATGGGCTTCCTGGGGAGTGCCATCGGCGGCTCTTTCCCCGCCCTCTTTGGCGTTCTGCTGCGGGTCCACCCGGAGAGTGTGACGGCATACCGGGCCACCCTGCTGACTGCCGAGGGGATAATGGCATTCGCCCTGATTCCCCTGCTGATGATTCGGGAAGAACGGGTTCGCCCGGCAGGGGATCATCGTCGGCCTTTCACCCTGCGGGATTTCCCTTTCCGTCGGGACGTCGTTGCGCTGCTGGTGCCCGAACTGGTGATCGCGCTGGGGGCGGGATTGCTCATCCCGTACCTGAACATTTTCTTCAAACAGCGCTTCCATATCCCGGATAGCGTACTGGGGCTGACCTTCGCCGTCTCCCAGTTGCTGATGGGAAGCGCCACGCTCCTGGCGCCGATCCTGGCGGAACGGTGGGGCAAAATCCGCACCGTCGTCTTCACTCAACTGGCCTCCCTGCCCTTCCTGCTGACGCTGGGGTTTGTACCCATTCTGCCCATTGCGGTCGGAGCCTTCTGGCTGCGGGCGATGCTGATGAATATGGCCGGCCCTCTCTACACCGCCTTCGCGATGGAGCGAGTGCGGGAGAACGAGCGGGGGACGGTAGGAGCGATGATCGGCATCGCCTTCTCGGTGGGACAGGGGATCGGCCCAGGCATCAGCGGATTCGTCCAGCGCAGTTTCGGCTTCGCGCCGCTCTTCATAACGACGGCGACCACTTATCTCTTCGCCGCGCTGCTGACCCTGGCTCTCTTCGGACGAGCAGAGCGCCCGGTGGCACGGCCAGAATCCCTTCCTGTGGGCAGCAAGTCATGACCCAACAAAATCTTCCCTCCAACTGGGCCGCCCGGTTCTTCACCATCTGGACCGGTCAGGCCTTCTCCCTCTTCGGGAGCATACTGGTGCAATTTGCCCTGGTCTGGTGGCTGACGAAGACCACCGGCTCGGCGACGGTGCTGGGTTTGGCGACGATGGTGGCTCTCCTGCCTCAGGTCTTCCTGGGCCCCTTCGTCGGGGCACTGGTGGACCGCTGGAACCGACGGCTGGTGATGATCGTGACCGACAGTCTCATCGCCATGACCATCCTCGTCCTGGCAGCCCTGTCCGCGCTGGGAATCATGCAGGTGTGGCACGTTTTTCTGGTGATGTTCCTCCGCTCGGTGGGCGGCGTTTTCCACTGGGCGGCTATGCAGGCCTCCACCTCGCTGATGATCCCGGAGCGCCACCTGGCGCGCGTCGCTGGCTTCAACCAGGCGCTGAACGGGGCATTACAGATTGTCGCTCCGCCAGTGGGGGCCCTGCTCTGGGGCATCCTCCCCCTCTATGGCATCCTGGCGATAGACGTGGGGACGGCGTTGCTGGCGGTCCTTCCCCTCTGCTTCATCCCCATCCCGCAGCCAGCGGCGCGCGGGCGGGCCAATGCCCCGTCCTCCCTGGTTCAGGACGTGATGGAGGGACTGCGCTACATCTGGCGATGGCCGGGAGCACGGGCTCTCCTGCTTATGGCGACGGTCATTAACTTCACCATCAACCCCGGATTTGCGCTGATGCCCATCCTCATCACCCGTCATTTTGGACGGGGGGCACTGGAACTGGGGTGGATGGAGTCGGCATGGGGGATCGGCGTTGTCGTCGGTGGGCTGACCCTGAGCGGATGGGGCGGCTTTCGCCGCCGCATCCTGACCACACTGATGGGGTTGGTGGGGATGGGGGTCAGTGTACTGGTCCTGGGACTGGTGCCGCCGGAAGGCTTTATCCTGGCGTTGGCGGCTATGTTCTTCGCCGGAGCGATGAACCCCATCACCAACGGGCCGGTGTTCGCCATCCTGCAGGCGCGAGTGGCCCCCGAACTCCAGGGGCGCGTCCTCACGACTATCGGGAGCATCGCCGGGGCGATGATGCCTCTGGGGACCGCTATCGCTGGCCCCGTGGCTGACTGGCTGGGCGTGCAGGTCTGGTTCCTGGTCGGCGGCGCCGTCTGTGCCCTGATGGGGGTGGTCTCTTTCCTTGTCCCGGCGATTGTGGGCATGGAAGACCAGGTGGCGTCTTCTGCTCCTGTGTCGGGAGGGCTGACGGAAAGCGTAGCGTAGCGCAGGCCGCCTGGCCTGGGTTCTACCGGCTGCCAGCCCGCACTACAGAGGAACTGGCAATCTCAACGGAGGTGGCGCATGACGACAGAAGAGCGACTGAAGATTCTCCAGATGCTGGAAGAGGGAAAAATCACGGCGGAGGAGGCGGCCGCGCTCCTGCGCGCGATCGGTCAGAAGACCGGGCCCGTCGGCCCCAGCCCGCGCGGCGCAGGGCGCTTCTTACATGTGCGCGTGACCGACATCGGGTCGGGAAAGAACAAAGTCAACATCACCATCCCCCTTCAGTTGGTGAAGGTGGGCCTGCGCATCGCGGAACGTTTCGCCCCGGAGACCGAGGTGGACTGGCAGGGGCTGACGGAGGCCATCACCAGCGGCGCAATCGGGAAAATCGTGGAGATAGAGGACGAGGAAGACAACGAGCGGGTGGAGATATATGTGGAATGAAAGTGCCAGGCACTTCCGGGAGTGCCCGGCACTTTCTCCCTGTTCACGGTGCACCGGTCAGCAGGGTGTGGAGAGCCCGACGGGCATCCCCGCGCACCAGTGCCAGCACCTCGTCTCCCGGCTGGAGCACTGTCTCGCCGCGCGGCACCAGAATCTCCTCCCCCCGCACCACCGCCATCAACAGACAGTCGGGCGGAATAGGAAGGTCGGCAATGCGCTGACCGTCCGCTTTTGCGCCCCGCTCCAGTTTCTCCGTCACAATCGCCAGTTCCCCCCGTCGCAGCCGCAGCAGCGTCATCATATCCCCCATGGACATCTCCTCGGCGATCAGTTTCGCCAGCAAGTCCGACTGGTTCAGAGCGACGTCCACGCCCGCTTCAGGGGTAAAGAGCCAAGCGTTGCGGGGGTTGTTGACCCGGACGATGATGCGCGGTACATTGAAGATGAACCGGCCCATCATCGCCACAGCCAGGTTGACCTCGTCATCACCGGTGACGGCAACCAGAACATCGGAGGAGCGAACGCCCGCTTGCTCCAGCGTATTCATCCGGGTTCCGTCCCCATCCATCACTATCTCTGTGGGGAGTTCCCGGTACAGCCGGGCCAGCACCGAGGAGCGGTTCTCCACCACGCAGACCTCGTACCCATCGGCCAGCAAGAGAGAGGCCAGATGGGAGCCCACCTTCCCACCACCGACGATCACGACGCGCATTCCACCCCTCCTGCCTGAGCCAATCGGGCCCGCAAGTCCTCCAGGGCGCCCGTCGCTATGCTGAGGCGAACAATGTCCCCAGCCTCCAGCGAGATATCTGGGGTCGGAATACGGGCCGTTCCCCCGCGGATCAGCGCCGTAGGGATGGTCTTTTCCGGGATGAACAGGAAAGAGATCGGCTGGCCTGCCCAGGCCGGCGGGACCCGCAGTTCCACGATGGTGACTTCCCCGTTACCCACGGTGTCCACCACGTTCAGTGCAGGCTGGCAGAGCAGTTGCTCCAAGCGGTGGGCCCGCCACTTTGCCGCCGTCACGACCGGGACGCCAATGGCCTGGTAGAGGGCGGCCCGCTCCGGCTCAAATAGACGGGCGACCACGTTGGGAACATTGAAGTGAGAGCGGGCGATGAAGGCAACCAGAAGGTTGGCCATTTCGTCGCTGGTGACGGCTGCCACACCCTGGGCCTGTTCTATCCCCGCTCGCAAGAGGACATCCCGGTCAAATCCCAGACCGGTGATGGTACGGCCGCGAAAATTTGGCCCCAATCGGAGAAACTGGTCTGGATTCGGGTCCACCACGACGACCTGGTGACCCCGTTCAGCCAGTGTGCGGGCCAGAAGAGAACCCGTACGTCCACAACCGACAATGATGATGTGCATAGATACTTCAGAACTCCCGTGGAATCGCTGTCCTGTTGGGCAGCAGTTTACCCCTCCTTCCCGTTAGGGAAGGGTTTGATAAGTGGCGGTACTGCCCCAAAACTCCCCGTGCCTCCCCCCTACAGTCGCGGCAGGACCTGGCCGTAGCCTTGCAGCCGCAGGACGAGCGCGACCAGGAAAAGGAGCATCAGCACGGCCAGAGCAGTGTAGTCCGCCCGACGCATCTGGGGATTCAGATACCAGGTGCGCGGTGCTCCGGGGTTGAAGCCTTTGGATTCCAGCGCCATAGCCAGCATGTTGGTGTGCCGGACGGCGTAGATAAATAGCGGGACACCCAGAGGGATAAACTTGCCCGCGCGCTGGAAGATGTTCCCCGACTCCACGTCCAGCCCGCGGGAAATCTGGGCCTGAACGATGGTCGCACCGGCGCCGGCGAAGGTCGGCACCAGACGCAGAGCGGTGGAGAAGGCAAAGGCCACCGGATAGGGCAACCCCAGGCGGATCAGCCCCTGAGTGAACTCCTCGTTGGTGGTGACGGAGAGGAAGATGAGCCCGGCGGCCACGAAAGATGCCAGCCGCAGCCCCATTGCGATCGCGTACATCAGCGACTCCCGGCTCACCTCCAGCCGGCCCCACGACCACAGTGGGGTCGGCCCTTTGGCGAAAAAGGGCCACAGCACTGTGCTGAAGACCACCAGCAGGGCGAGAATGTAGCGCATCCGCCAGAAGTTGAGCAACGCCTTCGCCGCTGCTCCCAGCAGCACCAGCCCCAGAGCGACCGCCGCCATATACAGCGGATGGTTGAA
The DNA here is from genome assembly GCA_014874475.1 of Chloroflexota bacterium. Classification (GTDB taxonomy): domain Bacteria; phylum Chloroflexota; class Anaerolineae; order B4-G1; family DUEL01; genus SpSt-77. The sequence continues at coordinate 269 of JADBJJ010000025.1, read as the reverse complement.
GACCATCACGATACCGAAGAGGAGCAGGACCCCGATGATTTTCGTCCGGGGGTCCAGACGGTGGGTAATCACTCCAACTAGTAGTGATTTGTGGTATAATAAGGGCAGGAGGTGGAAAATGGGACGGAAACCTTCTCCGGATAATCCTTCCTGCCCCCACTGTAAGGCCACGCACGGGGTACGAAACGGCCACAAAGGGGGACGCCAGCGTTGGGTATGCCGAGTGTGCAAACGTTCTTTCGGCCCCACCTGGGGAACAGCGATGTACC